>NZ_JBIVOI010000022.1:0-101991 GCF_044754045.1 Neobacillus sp. NPDC093182 | reverse complement strand
CAATGAACTACATCCCCAAAGGGGATAAAGTGGAGGAGCCGTATGCGATGACCCGCACGTACGGATCTGTGAGAGGCGCATGAAATATTTTCATGGCCTACTCTATTGCCATTTTTCAAAAAATAGACAATAATTTTTTGAAAAATTTAAGCTACTTTTAGGTTGAATAGATTAATATGTTTATATAAGTACTAATGTTTAATTTAGGAGGGGAAACTTTGGGAGAAGCTAATCTTGTCAAAACTATTTGCGGTTATTGCGGCACAGGCTGTGGTTTAGTGCTTGAAGTAAAAGATAACCGGATTATGAAAATTCGCGGTGACAAAGAGGCACCTGTAAACAAAGGGCAAACCTGTGTGAAGGGTGCATTTGCCTATGAATATGTACATTCGAACAATAGACTAATGAATCCGCTCATCCGAAAAGCCGGGCAATTAGTTGAAACAACATGGGATGAGGCGTACCAATTTATTGCAGACAAATTGTCTGGCATTAGAGATACGTGGGGATCAAATGCGATTTCGATGTTTGCTTGTGCGAGAACAACAAATGAGTCTAACTACATTACACAAAAGTTTATGAGAACAGTTATTGGCAGTAACAATATAGACGGATGTAACCGTACTTGACACGCTCCGAGTGTTGCCGGTCTGGCGACTGTATTTGGAAGCGGTTTCCCAACGAATACGTTAGAGGATTTTGATAGAGCAGAAGTATTGCTGCTAATGGGATCGAATACGACAGAGGCACATCCAATCATAGCAAACCGAATTAAAAAAGCTATAAAAAATGGTTTAAAGGTAATTGTTATTGATCCCAGAAAAATTGACATGGTTAAATTTGCTAATCGTCATTTGCAAATCAATGTCGGTACAGATATAGCACTGATTAATGCGTTCCTTCGAGTGATTATTAAAGAAAACTTATATAATGAAGAGTTTATTAAGCAATTTACAATTGATTTTGAGTCATTAAAAAAACATGTTGATCGGTACACACCTGAATATGCTGCTTCCATTACTGGCTTGAATGCAGAAGATATTGTAACGACAGCAAGGGAATATGCGACAGCAAATGGTTCGATGATCGCTTATACACTAGGAATTACAGAACATCATTGTGGTGTTAATAATGTCTTTGATATAGCGAATCTTGCACTATTGACAGGCAATATAGGTAAGCAGGGGACAGGTATTATGCCGTTACGCGGACAAAATAATGTACAAGGCGCAGGTGATATGGGATGTCTGCCAAACCAATTGGCAGGTGCGATGAGTTTAGTCAATGATGAGTTCCGTGAACGTTATGAGAAAGAATGGAATGTCACGCTAAATCCTAATGTAGGTGATACACAAACGAGAACCTTTGACAGACTCGAAAATGGTGAACTTAAGGCGCTTTATATCATAGGTGAAAATCCATTACTTGCGGATGTTCATATGAATCATACGAAGGAGTTAATGAAAAAGCTAGACTTGCTAATCGTTCAGGATATTTTCCTAACAGAAACTGCTAAAATGGCAGATGTTGTTCTTCCGGCTTGTTCATGGGGAGAGGTTGAAGGAACTTACACGAATACGGATAGGAGAATCCAAAGAGTCCGCAAAGCCGTTGAGCCTGGGCCAAATGTAAAAGAAGATTGGGTTATTTTATGTGAACTTTCAACGATTATGGGTTACCCAATGAACTATTCAAGCAGTGAAGAAATCTGGAATGAAGTGAGAAAACTTGCTTGGGAGATGTATGGCGGTATTTCTTATGAAAGACTTGAGAAAGAATACAGCATCCATTATCCATGTCCAACGGAGGACCATCCAGGGACATTTGTCATGCATGAGAGGTTTCACAATCAGGAGTCTAATGCTAAAAAATCACCATTTGTTCCAGTTGATTTCACACCGCCATTGGAGCTTCCGGATCAAGAGTATCCATTTACATTAACAACTGGAAGACGTTATGAGTCCTACAATACACATTCACAGACTCGCTATTATGCAGCAGGAGTTAAGGTGAAACAAACAGAAGAAACCGTTGATATTCATCCTGACGATGCACAGGCACTTGGGATCACTGACGGTGATGTGGTAGAAGTTCGATCAAGAAGAGGAGAGCTGAAGGTAAAGGCGAAAATTACGGATCAAGTCGTTCCAGGCCTTGTATTCATGAGCTTCCACTGGAGTGAAACACCTACGAATGTTCTAACATTAAATGAATATGACCCGATTTCAGGCACTGCTGAATATAAAGCATGTGCAGTAGCAATTTCAAGGGTCTAAGAAAGCACGGGATATTATGTCCTGTGCTTTTTGGTTGTGGGTTTCAGAATAGTAAATCAATTAGAAATACTATCGTAATATAATTCATAAAGGTGTAAACCAAATAACATATGCCTGTTCTTTGTTTTCGAAGTATCCATGATATGATGGACACAAGTTAGACTTCGGAGAAAAATCAGGAGGTACACACATAATGAATAAGTTTAGAACATTCATTGCAGTTGCTGCACTTTCTGTAACTGTAGGCGCTAATGTATTGGCAGCAGAAATTGTCGATGAAAAGAAGAATCCATCTAACATTTCTACTGAAAAAGAGAAAGTTATAAAACCTTTAGATATAACCATGGAGCAACCTACTGTTGAACAGGTTGTCCCAAAAGAAGAAAACTACACTGTAAAACCAAATGATACATTATCGGATATCGCTGCGACTAATCGAGTATCAATTGAAGATATAAAAGAGTGGAACGACTTGAACACGGATATCATTCATCCAGGTAAAGAGTTAATAATCGCAAACGGTAGTGATCGTAATGCAGTTGAGACTGAAATACTTGCTGATAATGAAATGATCTTAGCTGAAAAATCGGAAGCATCTAATGAGGGACAAGCTGTTGAAACCGCTGATCCGGTTATTCAAGAAGAACCTGTATCGCAAGAACCTGTTCCAGTTGACAGTCCAGAAGAAACAAAGGAAATTACCGTTACGGCTACTGCTTACACGGCTTCTTGTGAAGGATGTTCAGGGATAACTGCAACAGGAGTTAATATAAAAGATAACCCAGAAAAAAAGGTCATTTCGGTTGATCCATCTGTCATTCCGTTAGGAACAGAGGTATATGTCGAAGGTTATGGCTACGCAGTTGCTGCAGATACAGGCGGTGCGATTAAAGGAAATAAAATTGATGTATTTATCCCAGATAAACAAGACGCAATCAACTGGGGAAAACAACAAGTAGAAGTAAAAATATTAAACTAACCTGCCTTTACAAAGGCAGGTTTTCTTTTTTAATAAAACAAGCCGGGGATTAACCGGCATGTTTAACCAATTGCTTAACTTCTGTTGTTTTTCTTTGGTAGTAGAAATAGTTTAGTGCAAACGCAATGACATAGAATCCAATGAAGAAATAGAATGCTGTTACGTATGAACCTGTTGTATTAATACTCCATCCAAAAAGCTTAGGAATTAAGAAAGAACCATAAGCTGCAAATGCTGCAGAGAAACCAATAACAGGTGCTGCTTCTTTAGGTATGAAAATGGTTGGAATCATTTGGAACGTTGATCCAGAACCAATACCTGAAGCAAGGAATAAAACAAGGAATGAACCTAAGAAACCAGCAAACTCATTAAGGTTTAAGAAGTAAATAACTCCTGATGCACCAATGGCCATAACCACAAATACATAAGCTGTTACTCTAGCTCCGCCGAACTTATCAGCCAGCCAGCCGCCCACTGGTCTTGCTGCAGCTGCAACTAAAGCACCAAGGAAGGCAAGTGAAATATATTCAGGGAACTGTGATTTTAGCAGCAGCGGGAATGCCGCTGAATATCCAATAAAAGAACCAAATGTAGCGATATAAAGAACCGTCATAATCCATGTGTGTTTACGTTTAACGATAACAAACTGATCTGCAACGGATTGTTTCGCACCTGGTACGTTATCCATTTTAAAGTAAGCAAGTAATGTCATGATGACAATCGGTATTACCCAGATAAACGCTGCATTTTGTAACCATATTTGTTGACCATTTGCCAATACTTGACCTTTACCGGCAAATGCGAAAGCACCAGTTGTAACGATTAATGGTGTAACAAATTGTACAACTGAAACACCCATGTTTCCTAAACCGCCGTTAATTCCTAGAGCAGTACCTTTTTCTTTTTTCGGGAAGAAAAAGCTAATATTTGCTGAAGAAGAAGAGAAGTTACCTCCACCAAGACCACATAGTGCTGCTAACAATAACATAATTGAAAATGGAGTATCAGGGTTTTGAACGGCAAAGCCAATACCAATAGCTGGAATAGCTAATACGGCTGTAGAAATGACC
Source organism: Neobacillus sp. NPDC093182 (assembly GCF_044754045.1). Taxonomy (NCBI): domain Bacteria; kingdom Bacillati; phylum Bacillota; class Bacilli; order Caryophanales; family Bacillaceae; genus Neobacillus; species Neobacillus sp. NPDC093182. Next base: position 97,666 of record NZ_JBIVOI010000022.1, on the reverse strand, counting down.
GTCCAATTTTTCCCGCCTATTGAACCGACTGCAAAGGTATAAACAAATCGAAGGGTTGCTCCGACAAGTCCTGGGATTGCTGCTAACGTGAATAATTGTTCATCTGTAAAAGCGAAGCCAATATCATTTAATCTTATTGCAACTACGGACCAAATCTGCCAAACAATAAACGCAAGCATTAAAGAAGGAACGGAAATCCATAGATTACGCTTAGCGTGTTTTTTTCCTTCTGCATTCCAAAACTTTTCATCCTCAGGATTCCAATAATTAATTCGTGCCATTTTTAATCTCTCCCCTAAATTCACATTTGTTTTTAAAGTGGATGTTCTTTATGTTTTTACTATAAAACAGATGGTAACATCATTTTTGTGACGTACGTCACAAAAATAGTGAAGGAACTGTGAACTTGGGGTGAAAGTCAAAAAGTTGTAATAATTTACGGTTGGAATCAGCACTTTTTGAAAAAAAATAGACCCTCCGAAGAAGGTCTTATTTCTTTTGATCATCAACTTCATGAAACATAGCTACATAATTCTTTGTTTCACCGCTGTCATCTTTAATGGCAGTAATGGTTAACCATTCTTGATAGATTTCTTGATTTTTTCGTTTGTTCCAGATGAATCCTTCCCAGTAACCAGCATTGATCAAACTGTCCCACATCTTTTTATAAAAAGCATTATCATGTTCCCCTGATTGAAGTACACTAGGTGTTTTACCAACCACCTCAGCCATTGTGTATCCTGTGATTTTGGTAAAAGCCGGATTCACACTTTGGATAATTCCATTTTTATCTGTAACCGTTATACCATCGGTAGCATGATTGACAATTTTCGCAGAAATTTCCTGTTTTTCTCGATAGTAAAGCCAGACAACTAATATTGAACTTGCTAATGAAAATTCCGATAGCGACATGAAGCCAATTGCGTAGTGTCCAGTCCAATTAAAGAGAATGGTCAAAATGATTGGCGGAAAAAAGCCTCCAAGTCCGCCCATCGCTGAGACAATACCATTTACTATTCCTGCCTGTTTCGAAAAATACAGAGGGACTAATTTAAATATGGTACCATTTCCGAGTCCCGCACAAATAGCCACGAATAAACAGCCAAATGAATAAATTGGAAGAGATGGAGTAAAGGCCAATAGAAAACCAGCGAAAGTAAGTCCTGTAAAAACACCCATTAAAATAAAAAATGGATTTAATTTATCTCCAAGCCACCCGCCAATTGGCCTAAAAGCTGTGGCTAAGGCAATAAATCCTGCTGTCCGTAAACCAGCATCCACTTTCTCTAAATCAAAATGATTGACTAAGAAAGAAGGCAAATAGATCGTGAAGGCCACAAAGGACCCAAACGTTATGAAATAGAATAAACTTAAAAACCAAAGCTTTTCATTTTTATAAACTTCTTTAATTTGTTCTGTTAATGAGTTGTTTACCTTTCTCTCATTCTTATCACCAAAAAGAAAATTCAAGATAGCAAAGACCAAAACAACAATAAGGAATATTTGTATCGTCGTTCTCCATCCAAATGCATTTGCCAGGACGGGTGAAGCGAACGATGTAAGTGCCGTTCCAATATTCCCCGCACCATAAATTCCATTTATAAAGCCATGTTTTTCTTTTGGATAATATTTAGGCAGGGATGTTACTCCGATAGAAAATACTGCTCCGCCAATACCGAGCATTAATCCACCTAAAATCAACATGAATAGTGAGTTAGCAATGCTAAGAATCCCGATAGGCAGTAATAATATAATAAAGCTAATCGTAAAAATTGTTCTAGCACCAAACCGATTTGTCCAATATCCAATTGGAATTCTAAGTAAAGACCCAAGGATTACAGGTACTGCAGTGGCCATGGATATTTGCGTTGATGATAGCTTAATATCTGCTTGAATATATGGCATAAGCGATGAAATAAGCACCCAGACCATAAAACCAGCAACAAGGCTTGTGGTTTGAAGATATAATTGTTTTGCACCTTGAGACATTCGGAATCCCCCTTCATTTCCAATATGTGTAGTAGTTCCACAACAGTGGTATACAACGGAAGTTTTTCATACAAATAAGCTAATTTTGGTGAATTTTTCTTAGTGTATTATAGAACGATTTTGGATATTTAACTGTGAGTTATGACACTAAACTAATAATCTTGTATAAAATTGTTTTAAAAATGGAAAATAACTCCTCATTCGTGTAATATCATACTAAAATGACAAAACAAAGGGATGGTTTATAACATCAATAGGATAGGAGGGGAGTTTATGAAATTTCAAGAAAAAAAAACATTTGATGATCAGTTAGAGCTAATGAACAATCTATCAAAACGATTTTTCTCAAGAGCTCATCAGGTTGATATTGATGGAAGTTTTCCATTTGAAAATATTCAAGATTTAAAAGATACAGGGTATACCTCGTTAACCGTTCCTAAGAAGTATGGCGGGAAAGAAATTTCTCTATATGACATGCTGCGTTTTCAAGAAAAAATTGCTGAGGGGGATGGAGCGACGGCGCTATCCATTGGCTGGCATATGGGGATTATCAAAAACCTCTCAGAAAAAAATTCTTGGAAAGAAGATATTTTTAAAAAAATCTGTGAAGACGTTTTAAATGGTTCTTTGATCAATAGTGCAGCAACAGAGCCCAAAACAGGAAGTCCAACCCGTGGCGGCAGACCGGAAACTACTGCTCATAAAGAAGGAAATCAGTGGATTATAAATGGCAGGAAAACTTTTACCACGATGGCACCTGTTTTAGATTATTTCATTGTTAGTGCCACTTTAAAAGATACAAATCAGGCAGGAAACTTCCTTGTCCCCAGATCTACAAAGGGGATTGTAATTGAAGAAACGTGGGATAGTATTGCCTTAAGAGGGACAGGGAGTCATGATTTAATCTTGAAAAATGTATCCGTACCTGAAGAATATTATGTGGAACAGATTGGGATTGAAGGAAAGAAAGCAAGCGGATGGCTCCTGCATATTCCAGCTTGTTATCTTGGAATTGCAAAAGCAGCAAAAAAATATGCGATAGAATTTGCGTTAGACTATTCTCCTAATAGTATCGAGGGTTCAATCATTGAATTACCGAACGTTCGACAAAAGATAGGGGAGATGGAATTGAAATTGATGGAATCAGAGTATTTCCTGCATTCTGTTGCGAAGCAATGGGATGAATCTGAAGAGCAGGGCAGAGCGATGATGGGTCCCATCCTAGGAGCAGCAAAATTAACAGTTACAAATAACGCTATCACAGTAGTGGATTTGGCAATGAGATTAGTTGGGGCGAGAAGTTTATCATTGAAAAATCCTCTGCAGCGGTACTATCGTGATGTGAGAGCAGGACTTCACAACCCGCCGATGGATGACATGACCATCCAACTCTTAGCAAACAACGCCATCAACGCCATACGTAAATCCAAGTAATATTTTTTGATTAAATTGACCTCACCTTGAACATTTTAACTATAAGGGGTGAAGACAATGCCAAGAGGTAAGGAATTAAGTCAGCTTCCTAAGTCTAATACCAAAATAGACGTAGGCACAAATACGAGAGAGGTCCTTAGTAAAGGTTTTGACCAGCAAATTAAACCTCAGCCAAAAGACGTAGATAAGGAAAACGAAGACATGATATAGGCAGAATAGGACCTGCATAAAAAAATACCCCGCCTTTAGAGAAAAGGCGGGGTATTTTTTATTCTTCGATAAGTTCTCCAATTTCAACGACGGTTCGTTCTTCAAGCGGTCCTCTTAAGTGAACTGTTGCAGTTCTTCCATCCTCATTTAACTGGTCAATCCAAACAGAAGCTCCATTATATTTCACTTCAATATCTGCAGAAGACGATAGAATTTGCTTTACACGATTTACATTCATTTCTTTCACTCCTCTTTTCAATGTCATTTTATTTTTACCTTTTTGTGGGATTTAATGCGTTTAAATTGTAATCGCTATCTTCTATTATAAATAGTTCTAAAAGGATAACTTGTATTATATTCTGTAAAAGATAAGACTAAAATCATATTGCATGCTCGAAATTAACGGTTTATGATTACTTAGAAAAAGAATCCCTCAAAAAAATGAAACTTAATGAGCTTCTCACCGTCTTATATAAAAGAAGTTCAAATCATTCTGATGCTGAATGAAATAAATTTTAAGCTTTCAGATGAAATTGACCAAGCTTCCATAATATTAATTTCCTAGCTAACTATAGTGAAAATTGACGAAAAAAATTGGTTATTAATGGTAAGGGTTTTGTTTTTATTTTTATAGAAATGTGATATAGTTATTGAGGTTCGTTTACCGAAGGTTATTGGTAAGTGAGAGGAGAAATAGAAATGAAAAAGATTAGACTGCCAAATATAAAAAATAATGGATCAATTGCTTTCTTTGCAATTGCTGTTGTTTTATTCTGGCTAAAAACATATGCCGCTTATCAAATTGAATTTACACTTGGAATTGATAATAACTTACAAAAGTTTCTTTTATTCATTAACCCATTAAGTTCGGCACTGTTCTTTTTTGGTTTAGCATTACTATTCAAAAAGCGTATGAAATTAGTAATAATTATAACAAACTTTATTTTGTCGTTTTTATTGTACGCGAATATCGCTTATTACAGATTCTTTAGCGATTTTATTACGGTTCCAGTATTGATGTCGACGAAAACAAATGCAGGACAGCTGGGAGATAGTGCCCTTTCATTAATGTCTCCATTTGATTTCCTATACTTCTTAGATTTCTTTATTTTAATTGTTCTTGCTGCTACCGTTTTTAAGAAGGCAGCGGTAGAACATAAAAAGTCATTTAAAGTGGTCCTATTGTTTGCAGTAACTGTATTCTTATTTAATCTTGGTTTGGCTGAAAAGGATCGTCCACAGCTATTGAGCCGTTCTTTTGATCGAAATTACTTAGTAAAATATTTAGGTGCCTATAACTTTACCATCTACGATGTTATTCAAAACATTAAATCTTCAGGTCAGCGTGCACTCGCAGACAGCAGTGATATTACGGATGTTGAGAATTACCGGAAAGCTAATTTCGCAGCACCTAATCCTGAATATTTTGGTAAGGCCAAGGGAATGAATGTACTCTATATTGCAATGGAATCACTTCAGAGCTTTGCAATCGATTATAAAATGCCAGATGGTCAGGAAGTAACACCATTCTTAAATTCCTTAGTACATGGGAATGAGGCTTTTTACTTTGAAAACTTCTTCCATCAAACCGGTCAAGGGAAGACATCGGATGCAGAGTTCTTGATGGAAAATGGATTATATCCAATGGCTCAAGGTGCTGTATTTGTTAACAAAGCACAAAATACCTACCAGGCTATGCCGGCGATTTTAAAAGGCAATGGTTACTATTCTGCTTCGTTCCATGGAAATTATAAAACGTTCTGGAACCGAAACGTCATGTACAAGGCATTAGGATACGATCAATTTTTTGATGCGGAATATTATAATATGACTGAGGAAAATACAAAGAATTACGGTTTAAAGGATAAGCCATTTTTTACAGAATCAATGCCATTACTTAAGAGCTTACCGCAGCCGTTCTATACAAAGTTTTTAACCCTTTCAAACCACTTTCCATTTGAAATGGATCCAGAGGATACTGATTTTCCTGCTGGGGATACAGGCGATAAAGTGGTTGACCAGTATTTCCAAGCAGCGCACTATATGGATGAAGCGATTGAACAGTTCTTTAATGACCTAAAAGCCTCAGGTTTATACGATAATACAGTTATTGTTATGTACGGTGACCATTACGGTATTTCGGAAAATCACAACGAGGCAATGGCAAAAGTACTTGGTGTTGAGGAAATTACCCCAACGTTAAATGTGGGCTTACAGCGTGTTCCTTTATTTATACATGTTCCTGGAGTAAAAGGCGGCGTTCAGCAGCAATATGGAGGTCAGGCAGACGTTCGTTCAACCATCCTTCATTTATTAGGAATTGATACTAAGGACTATATGGAACTTGGCTCTGATTTATTATCTCCGGACCACAGGAACTGGGCATTATTTAGAAATGGTGATTTTGTTTCACCTGAGATTGTTCAAGTAAAAGGGAAATGCTACAGTAACGTTACAGGAGAATTACTCGAAGGTACTGATGCATGTAAGGAAATAGCGGATAAAGCTGCAGCAGAGCTCCAAATATCGGATGAGATTGTTTATAAAGACCTTTTACGCTTCTACCAGCCGGAGGGATATACTCCTATAAATCCAAACGACTTTGAATATTTAGCTCCAAAGGCTAAAAAAGAGGGTAAGGACACCGAAGGTACGACTGATACTGACAGTACAGAAGGTACTAGTGGAACAGAGACTGAAACAGAAGGTATAAAAACAAGCGAAACTGCAAATGAATAATAAATGAATATAAAAATAAAGAGGGGCTTTCATTGCTGATGAAAGCTTCTTTTTTTTATAAATTTGGTTGAATAAATATGTATCTTAAAGATTATGTTTATAATATAATGAATAGTAAAAAATTGCATGCTGCATGGAGTGGAGGAGATTGATATGAGGGATGTAAGGTTAATTAACATATTTGAACATCATATAGCACAAAAATACTTGAATCGATCTGGAATTGCCCATGCAATTGCTGTTGCCTATCATGCCTTTCATTTAGCGAAAGAACATCAGCTGGATATCGATACAGCGGCAAAAGCGGGGCTTCTGCATGATATGGGGCATTACACGTGGTATAAGAATGGAAAATGGGATTATGATTTATATAAACAAAATGACATACACCCGATAAAAGGGGCAGAGAGAGCACACAAATTATTAATCCGTCTCGGTGAAAATCCAGTAAAGGCAAAGAGTATTGCTCTAGCGATACTGTTTCATACCGATTCATTTTTACCATCAAACGATATTGTACGTACACCACTGCAGCAAATTGTAAAATGGGCTGATGAGAAAGACGAAGAAGAGGGTGGAATGCACCATTATCGAAGCATAGATTATGATCGTGCAAAACAAAGTATTATCCGTTTAGATGACTGGATTGATACTGAACAAGAAAATATGGCTGAACTTGATTGAATCAAACAAGCTGTGCTTCTGCACAGCTTGAAATTAGATATGTATTTATACTCGACGGAATCCTTCCTCTTGTAGAAACTCTTCTGCTTCACCGTAGGTATCAAAGCTTTCTTCAAGGTTAAGTCCAAAGTAAATATTCCAAGTATCGTTTTCATTGATTAAGATAAGATGATTTTTTTCCTCGTCTATCCAGCGTTCTTCAACCTGATTACCAATAATCGCTTCTTCTGCAGTTGACCTTTCTACAGGTAATAGGGATTCAATCGACTCCTTAATCAATTCCTTTAGTTCATCTGCAGAAAAGTCACGGATATTCACCATTCCTTTGTCATCTGTTTGATAAGAATCTAGGTTTCCTGCATAAACAAATCCGTTTCCATTTGGATGAAGATGATAGACGACATTTTTTTTGTCAGATGCGCTGTTTGGCAGCTGGAAATTAACACGTTTAAGTGAGACGTCTTTTCGTTCTAGTTCAGGAAATGTTCCAATTATCGCTAATTTTTCGTTAAAAGTAAGCATAGGTGCCTCCAATATTTTTCGTAATGTTACTATCATACAGATAGTTTAACTGAAGATACAACAAATTATTTAAAAAATGCTTCAGCGTATAGGCGCTGAAGCATTTTTAATTGAAGATAATTATTTAATTACCGCCACCAATGTAAGCTGATCCGACAATTATTAAAAGAATAAACAAAACAACAATTAAGACAAATGTGCTGTTGTTACCGCCACGTTGACCCATTCCTTCTCCACCTCCACCCTATACTACTTCAATTTATGAAAGAGCACGTTTGAAAGCTTGGACGAAGTTCATGGTTGTATTATTTTTTAATAAAAAAACATTGAACAGAAACTAAAGTCATGTTACCATTATGTAAATAAATAAAAACGATTTTTGGAGGAGCCTGTCACCAAGGGATAACTATGTCCCTAAGTGACAGGCTCTTTTTGTATTTTCAAAAATTGAAATGGAAAACAAATGAAAAAATCGAGAGGTGGAATGATAATGAAGAGCTGCACTTGAAAAACTAAAAGTTAATTGACAACCGAAGGGTTGGTATCTCAGAAATAAGGAGGTTTTGGTATGTCTTCTCTGCACTTAGCGATTGTAGCACCATTGATCCTTTCTATTTTTATTCCGCTATTTTACAGAATATTTCGTCATCTTCATACAGGATGGTTTGTGCTGCCGTTACCTATTATATTGTTCGTCTATTTCCTCACTTTCCTGCCAGAAACGATGAGGGGAAGATCATTAATTGAGATTATTAACTGGATCCCGACTTTAGGGATTAATTTTACAGCAAAAATCGATGGACTTGGGCTTTTATTTGCCCTGTTAATCACTGGTATTGGAGCCTTGGTTGTGCTTTATTCCATCTATTATTTAGCAAAGAATAAAGAAAAGCTCAACCACTTTTATGTATATTTACTGCTCTTCATGGGTGCCATGCTAGGAGTTGTCTTATCGGATAACTTAATTGTAATGTATGGATTTTGGGAGCTGACAAGCTTTTCATCTTTTCTATTAATCGGTTACTGGTACGAACGAGATAAATCCCGCTACGGTGCACAAAAATCGATGCTTATAACGGTATTTGGCGGGCTCGCGATGTTAGGAGGAATCATCCTTCTGTACATTATGACAGGAACCTTTAGTGTTACAGAATTGATATCTCAGACTAATGCTATTTATAACCACCCATTATTTGTACCTGCACTAGTTTGTATTTTACTTGGTGCTTTTACAAAATCTGCCCAATTCCCATTCTATATTTGGCTTCCGGATGCCATGGAAGCTCCTACACCCGTGAGTGCTTACTTACACTCTGCAACGATGGTCAAGGCAGGAATTTATTTAGCAGCACGATTTACTCCGGTGTTTGGAGAACATTTTCTTTGGTTCTGGCTAGTAACTGGTGTCGGAATACTTACCTTGATATGGGGTTCCGTATTTGCGGTAAAACAGACAGATTTAAAGGCGATTTTAGCCTTCTCCACCGTCAGCCAATTAGGTCTTATCATGTCATTGCTCGGTGCTGGAGCAGCAGCTCTTCATTATGAATTTTTGGATGAAAACATCTATACGGTTGCTGTAACGGCAGCTATTTTCCACTTAATCAACCATGCAACCTTTAAAGGAAGCCTGTTCATGGCAGCTGGAATCATCGACCATGAAACAGGGACAAGGGATATTCGTAAATTAGGCGGGTTAATGCATTTTATGCCGATTACGTTTACGATTTCTATTATTGGTGCATTCTCAATGGCAGGACTTCCGCCATTTAATGGGTTCTTAAGTAAAGAGATGTTTTTTACAGCGATGGTACATGTGACGGAGATGGATCTATTTAATCTTGAAACATGGGGGATATTATTCCCGGTGCTTGCTTGGATTGCCAGCATCTTTACTTTTGTTTATAGCATGATTCTTGTTTTCAAAACTTTTACTGGTAAGTATCAGCCGGACAAACTTGATAAAAAACCACATGAAGCTCCAATAGGATTACTGATTTCACCGGTTATATTAGTTTCACTAGTGATTATTTTCGGTCTTTTCCCCAACCTTTTATCTGATAGTCTCATCTCCCCAGCTATGGCTTCAATTCTACCAAGTCTACTAGGGGCGGGGGAAGAATATATGGTTCACATTTCATTCTGGCATGGACCTAACATTGAACTGTTTATGACACTTGGGGTAATTATTTTAGGAAGCGTCCTTTATAAAACGCAATCTAGATGGAAAAAAATCTATAAAGCGATTCCAGAGAGGCTCGCTCTTAATCGATTTTATGACTACTTAATAGAAGGGATACAATCAGCCTCCTATAAGTTAACAAAAACCTATATGAATGGATCGATCAGGTCATATCTCGTATATATCTTTGCATTCTTTATTGTTATTCTTGCAGCTGCGCTTATTGGAAAGAATGCCTTCTTGTTAGATACAAGCAATGTCTCCTCGATAGGAGTATACGAAGTCGCCCTAGCAATTCTTGTCGTGTTGGGATCGATTTGCATTCTTTTTGCTAAATCAAGAATGACTTCTATCATCCTGCTAGGTGCTGTTGGTTATACGGTTTCTTTATTCTATGTTCTCTTTAGAGCACCGGATTTAGCCTTAACTCAGCTTGTTATCGAAACGATTTCGGTCGCGTTATTCTTGGTGTGCTTCTATCATTTACCTAAATTGAGAAGGTTTGAGACAAGAATGAGATTTAGATTTACGAATGCGCTTATCTCTGTTGGGGTAGGTGCAGTGGTAATCTTAATCGCACTTTCAGCTCATAGTAATAAATTATTTGACTCAATATCACAGTACTATGTGGAGAATACGTATACAGAGGCTGCGGGTAAGAATATGGTAAACGTTATTTTAGTAGATTTCCGAGGCTTTGATACGCTCTTTGAAATTACGGTATTGGCCATTGCTTCTTTAGGAATCTTTGGCATGATCAAATTAAGATTGAACAGGAGGAAAGAAGAATGAGAAAAACAAACAATATCATACTTGAAACAGCCATAAAAGTTCTTCTTTTCTTTATTTTCCTGTACTCAGTCTACATTTTTACAGCTGGTCATTATTATCCCGGCGGCGGGTTTATAGGAGGGCTAATGACGGCCGGGGCGATTGTACTCTTATTAATTACGTATGATATCAAAACAGTGGAGGAATTATTGCCAGTAAACTACCGGATTCTCACGGCGATTGGGCTGCTATTTGCCATTGGAACAAGTGCGGGATCTCTCATTTTTGATGTTCCGTTTTTAACGCATGCATTTGGTGATGTTCATTTACCGCTTCTTGGTGAATTATCTCTTCATACAGCAACGCTTTTTGATTTAGGGGTGTACTTTGTTGTTGTCGGAGTGACAATGACCATTATTCAAACGATAGGGGAGGATGAATAATGGAAATCTTAATGGCATTTGTAATTGGAATTCTATTTATGACCGCCACCTATCTAATGCTTTCAAAAAGTCTATTACGTATTATCGTCGGTACTGGACTATTAAGTCATGGTGCTCATCTTCTTATTCTAACGATGGGTGGTTTGAAACGAGGAGCTGCTCCTATTTTAGGGGGAAATGCGGAGAACTATACAGATCCACTGCCTCAGGCCTTAATATTGACAGCGATTGTAATCAGCTTTGGTGTAACAGCGTTTTTCTTAGTATTGGCTTATCGAACCTATCAAGAGCTGGGGACTGATAATGTAGAAGAGATGAGGGGAACCGAGAAAGATGACTAACTTAATCATTTTACCTATATTAATCCCCTTATTTACTGGGGTAATATTAATTTTTCTGAATAAAAGAATTACAGCTCAGCGAGTTGTTTCAGCGATCTCTTCCATAAGTACAATGATTGCTGCTGGATTTATTGTACAAAAGGTACGCACTGATGGGATTCAATCGCTTAATGTGAGCAGCTGGGACGCTCCGTTTGGGATTACATTAGTATCTGACATGTTTTCAGCACTTTTAGTACTTACAACAAGCCTTATTTCGTTTGTTTGTTTACTTTACTCCTTTAAGTCGATAGGGGAAGAACGTGAAAAATATTACTACTATGCTGTGTTTAACTTTTTATTAGTAGGAGTGAACGGGGCTTTTACAACTGGAGATATCTTTAACCTTTTTGTATTTTTTGAGGTTATGCTTATGTCTTCCTATGTTTTGTTAGTACTGGGAGGAACTAAGTTACAACTAAGAGAATCCATTAAATATTTACTTGTCAATGTCATATCATCGGCATTATTTGTTATTGCGGTTGCCTATTTATATTCCGTAGTCGGCACGTTAAATATGGCTCATATTTCTAGTCGAATCAATGAAATTAGTGTAAATGGGATGCCAGGGATATTAACAGTTATTGCTGTCTTATTTTTAATTGTTTTTGGTTTAAAAGGAGCCATTTTTCCACTCTTCTTTTGGATGCCGGGATCCTATTACGCACCGCCTTCCCCTGTATTAGCACTTTTCGGTGCTTTATTGACAAAAGTAGGAGTTTATTCGATTACAAGAACATACACGCTATTCTTTTATCATGATATGGATACCTTTGGAATACTTTCCATTTTAGCGATTCTTTCCATTGTTTTCGGTGTTATTGGTGCAATTGCTTACTGGGATATCAAGAACATTATTATTTATAATATCATCATCGCTGTAGGTGTGATTCTTTTTGGGGTTTCTGTCTTGAATACAGCTTCTATAACAGGTGCTGTTTACTATTTGATTCACGATATGATTATTAAAGCAGCATTATTTCTGCTAATAGGGATTGTCATTTCGATTACGGGAACTAGTAATTTAAGAAATATCAGCGGGCTAAATACCCGTTATCCAGGTCTTGGCTGGACTTTCTTTATTGCTGCTTTAGCTCTAGCAGGAATTCCGCCATTGAGTGGTTTTGTTGGAAAGCTGCTTATTGTGCAAGGAGGATTTGAGGGAGAGAGCTTTATTGGCGGTTTCATTACATTGATGTCCAGTTTGCTCGTGCTTTTTTCGGTTATGAAAATCTTTATTAACGGTTTTTGGGGGAAGGACCGCACCTATCGTGGAGAGGAAAAAGCCCCTGTAAAACAACTGCTTATTGCTCCTGTCATTTTAATAGTAATTTCTGCTCTTTACGGAATTGGTACTGAATCCATATTGCCGTATATTTCTCAGGCAGCAGATACCTTATTAGATCCTAATTTATATATTGATGCTGTCTTAAAGGAGTGAATAAGTTTTGGCATTTCAAATTTTATTGAATGTGGTGTTAGCCTTTTTATGGATGTTTATAAAGGTTTCCTACGATCCCATTAGTTTTATAAAGGGCTATCTTTTTGGACTGCTTGTCATATTTGTGCTAAGACGTTACTTCCATAGCCGTTTTTATTTATTTCGATTATGGTCCTTTATAAAGCTGATTTTTATTTTTATAAAGGAACTAATTTTGTCCAATATAGCCATTGTGAAAATTGTATTAAAACCTAGATTAGATATGAGGCCAGCTATTTTTGCAATGGACACAGTTTTAACAAAGGATTGGCAAATCACTTTACTCTCAAGTTTAATAACATTAACGCCAGGTACATTAGTCATCGATGTTTCAGATGATAATAAAACTCTTTTCATTCATGCGATGAATATTGGGGAAGTAGAAGATGAAATTAACAGTATTAAAAAATCCTTTGAAAAGGCTATTTTGGAGGTGAGCAGGTAATGATTGAGGTTATTATTCGATTAGCTTTGTTATTCTGCTCCCTTTCGATGCTTGGATTAATTTATCGGGTTATAAAAGGTCCCAGTACAGCCGACCGAGTGATTGCATTAGATGCTATCGGTGTGAATCTTGTTGCCATTACAGCATTGATATCAATCGTTTTAAACTCTCATGCTTTTCTTGAAATCATCCTTTTAATTGGGATTCTTGCCTTTATCGGAACAGTGGCATTTGCTAAGTATTTGGAAAAGGGGGTTATTATCGAACGTGAGCGTAATCATTGATTTTTTCATTGGATTCTTTATCTTAATTGGATCTCTTTTTTGTCTCATTGCTACGATTGGAGTGATTAGACTTCCTGATGTTTATACGAGAAATCATGCTGCCTCAAAAGCTGCTACATTAGGGGTAATGTCTATTCTATTGGGAACATTTTTGTACTTTTATGCACTTGAAGGTCATTTTAATTCCAGGCTCCTCTTAGGTATTATCTTCCTTTTTATGACTTCTCCCGTTTCCGGCCATTTAATTAACAGAGCAGCCTATAATTCAGGAGTAAAACTTTGGGATAAAAGTGTAAGAGACGACTTGAAAGAATATAATAAAAAGGCAATGGAGAAATCATCTGTTGATTAATAACATTAAAAAAGTGTTCCGGATAATTGTTCGGAACACTTTTTTAATACCGATTTTCATTTTCATTTTGTACTTACACCAAACGATTCATTTCACATAACAATTAAACTATTAATAATGAATAAAAAATGAATTTAAGCATACCTATACTAACAACAACGATAGGGACTAGGTTTTTTGGGCTGTCTTTTCTTGTACCCCCACAAAATGTCCACTATGGTACGAATACTTTGGTAAATAAACCAAAACAATGGAGGTTAGATAATGACAACAACACTGATTGATATCGATAAGTTACTAGAATCTACAGAAAATCTAACATCTGAGAAAATCACAAAAAAATTAAAAAAAATAGAAATCGATAAATTATTAGCTCAAACAGAAGAATGGTCAAGATAAATAGCTAGGAAATAGAAAAAGCTCTCGGAAATTCGAGGGCTTTTTACTTTATTCTGATGAACCATTTTCATTTAAGTACCATTAAGAAATTTGTCGCTTTAAAGCGGAAAAATAATTTTATGTAATTCTATTGACTTTTAGTATGAAAAAATACTAGAATAACTTTTATAATATAATAAATTTTTAGAAAATTAAATGTAAAATTGGGGGATGTAATAATGAAAAAAGGTGCAAAAGTATTATCCTTTGCCTTAGCAGGGATGATGTTGCTTGCTGGGTGCGGCAGTAAAGAATCGGCGGGAGGAACGGAAAAAGAGGGGGAGAAGGTATTTAAAATTGGTATAAGCCAGTATGCAGCCCACCCTTCATTGGACGCAGCAACAGAAGGGTTTAAAAAGGCATTAGAAGAAAAAGGCCTTAAAGTGGAATTTGACGAACAAAATGCGCAAGGTGAAACCGCTAATGTTCAAACCATCTCTAATAATTTTGTTGGGGATAAAGTTGATCTTATTTTTGCAAATGCAACGCCAAGTGCCACTGGTGCTTTGAATGCAACAAAGGAAATTCCTATCATCTTTACTTCGGTAACTGACCCTGTGGGTGCGGGTTTAGTGAAGTCATTTGATCAGCCAGGTGAAAATATTACAGGTACAACGGATAATCATCCTGAAGGAACAGCAAAAACGATTAACTTCATTACAGAAGAAGTGAAAGCGAAAGAAATTGGTGTTATTTATAATTCTGGTGAACAAAACTCTGTTGTTCAAGTGGAAGAAGTGAAAAAGTTAGCAGAAGCAAAGGGCGCTAAGCTTGTGGAAGTTTCAGTCTCAACCTCTGCTGAAGTGAAACAAGCAGCTGAATCTTTAGTTGGACGTGTAGATGCTATCTATATTCCGACTGATAACACAGTTGTTTCTGCTCTTGAGTCAGTTATTTCGGTTGCAAACAGCAAGAAAATCCCTTTATTCGTTGGCGAGCTCGATTCAATGAAAAAAGGTGCAGTGGCAGCAAGTGGCTTTGATTATTTTGACCTAGGCTATCAATCAGGTTTAATGGCTGTTGAAATCCTAAGTGGAAATAAAAAGGCTTCTGAAATTCCAGTAGAATTGCCAAGCAGCTTAGCACTTATCATTAACAAGCAGGCTGCAGAAGCACAGGGACTTGAAGTAAAAGAAGAATGGAAAGAGCTTGGTGAGTTTTACGAAGGCGAATAATAAACATTAGTTATGCTAGGAGTCAACCCCCCAAATGGTTGACTCCTTCATAACTGTATAGGATTCAATTATTTTAGAACAAAGACTTAAAGAAAGGATGATCTCAATGTTTACAGCCATATTTGGATCATTTGAAGCAGGTATCATCTACGCGATTATGGCACTGGGCGTCTATCTTTCCTTTCGTATTCTGGATTTTCCGGATCTAACGGTAGATGGGAGTTTTGTTACAGGTGCAGCACTATCAGCAGTGTTAATTGCTGGTGGGGTTAACCCGTTTTTAGCCACCATACTGGCATTATTTGCAGGCTTTGCAGCAGGGTGTATGACGGGACTGCTGCACACCTTTGGAAAGATTAATAATTTACTATCAGGTATTTTAATGATGATTGCCCTTTATTCTATTAATCTTAGAATCATGGGTAGATCCAATATTCCTCTTTTGAATACAGAAACGTCTTTTACAAAAATTGGAGAATTTTTCGATAGTCTCGGTATTGATTCCTTTTTTAACAGCCTTTTAACAATGGTTGGTCTAGGAGACAGCCTTCCGGGCACATGGGGAATATTAATTTTTATGATTATCGTTACCTTTGTAATCAAAGGGCTTACGGATTTATTTTTACAAACGGAAATTGGTCTTGCTTTAAGAGCAACTGGTAACAATAAACAGATGATTCGCAGTTTCTCTGCCAATACAAATCTTCTTACCATCCTAGGTCTTGGGTTATCCAATGCACTGGTTGCCTTTTCTGGTGCCTTAATCGCACAGCAAGGTGGTTTTGCGGATGTGGGCATGGGAATAGGGATGATCGTCATTGGTCTAGCCTCTGTGATTATCGGTGAAGCCTTGTTTGGTACTAAGTCAATTGCAAGGGCTACTCTTGCGGTTATCGGAGGAGCCATCATCTACCGTATTGTTGTTACACTTGCATTAAGGGTGGAATTCCTTGACCCGGGTGATATGAAGGTAATTACAGCATTAATTGTTATTATTGCTTTAACTGCACCAAAATTAATTGAACACTCTAAAGAGAAAAAGCGTAAAGCCAAGAGAAGACAAGAAAAGATGAATATGTTACAGGCATCGGCTGAGCGAAAGGGTGAGAATCATGCTGCACTTAAATCAGATTCATAAGATTTTTAATGAAGGAACTCCTGATGAAAAAATTGCGATTGACCATATTAATCTAACATTAAAACCAGGTGATTTTGTAACCGTTATTGGCAGTAATGGTGCGGGAAAATCAACCTTAATGAATATCATTTCAGGTGTTTTAGTACCGGATGTGGGTGAAATCCACATTGACGGCAAAAACGTAACCGCGATGTCAGAATTCAAGCGTTCGAAAATGATAGGGCGTGTTTTTCAAGACCCAATGGCGGGAACGGCTCCTAGTATGACGATTGAAGAAAATTTGGCGATGGCATACTCACGTAATAAAACGAGGACCTTCAGAAGGGGAGTCACGAAAAAAAGGCGAGATTACTTTCGGGAGGTGCTTGAATCGTTGCACCTTGGTTTAGAAAACCGGTTAAGTGCAAAGGTAGGGCTGTTATCTGGAGGAGAACGGCAGGCATTATCTCTATTAATGGCGACATTCACAGAACCTGCCATACTATTGCTTGATGAACATACAGCGGCGCTGGATCCTTCTAGAGCGGAATTAATCACCAATCTAACACGTGAAATTGTTGCGAAATACCAACTGACGACCTTGATGGTCACTCATAATATGCAGCAAGCTATTGACCTTGGAAATCGCTTAATCATGATGGATAAAGGTCAAATCATATTAGAAGTAGATGCGGAAAACAAGAAAGATCTAACCATAGAAGGATTATTAGAGGAATTTAAACGAATTCGCGGAGTACAAATGGCCAGCGACCGTGCAGTTTTATCCTAAATATGAGTAAAAAACAGAAACAGTCATCAATGGCTGTTTTTTTCTTTATCAGCTAAAAGCGGTATTGCTTTAACGCCTGCTCTTGAGAGGACAGGTCTGTATCACTTAATATATATTCTGAATATTATTAATTAAACGATAATAGGAGGAATATAAATGAAAGAAAAACGCATAAAAGCCGAAGAACTTGTTAACGATTTTTTTCCTGTTAGGGATGTTGACTATATCGAAATATACACAAATAATGCGAAGCAAGCCTGTCACTTTTTTTGTACAGCATTTGGATTTAAGCCAGTTGCTTATTCCGGTCTTGAAACGGGAAATCGTGAAACCGTTTCCTATGTCCTCCAGCAAAGAAATATCCGTCTAGTCCTCACAGGCTCCTATAAAGAAGATACTCTGGTTGCTCAGTTTGTAAAAAAACATGGTGACGGTGTAAAAGACGTAGCTCTCTTAGTAGATGATGTGGATAAAGCATATAACGCTGCTGTAGAGCGTGGCGGCATTGCCCTCGTACCGCCATTTGAACTGAAGGATGAGAAGGGGACCATAAAAAAAGCCGTTCTCGGTACATATGGAGATACCATCCATACGTTAGTAGAACGCAAGAATTATCAGGGTGTTTTCATGCCAGGTTTTGACCCTTATTCCGTTTATCTGCCTATTGAAGATGCCGGCTTGATTGGGATTGATCATGTGGTCGGTAACGTTGAACATATGGAAGAATGGGTCGAATATTATTCTAAAGTAATGGGCTTTGTAGAGATGAAGCATTTCACAGATAAAGATATTACCACAGAGTATTCTGCGTTAATGTCGAAGGTTATGCACAATGGCGGCAGAATCAAGTTCCCAATTAATGAACCAGCCGAAGGGAAACGTAAATCACAAATTCAAGAGTATTTAGAATTCTACAATGGTCCTGGGGTACAGCACCTTGCGATTCTAACAGAGGATATTGTTTCAACTGTTTCGACCTTGAAAAAGAATGGAGTTGAGTTCCTAAATACACCAAGTACGTATTATGAGGATTTGGGGCAGCGAATCGGCAAAATTGATGAAGAGATCGAGAAGCTTCGAGAATTAAACATTCTTGTCGATCGTGATGATGAGGGTTACCTGCTACAAATATTCACTAAGCCAATCGTCGATCGACCTACATTATTCATCGAAATTATTCAGCGTAAGGGTGCGCGGGGATTTGGTGAAGGAAACTTCAAGGCATTATTTGAATCGATCGAAAGAGAACAGGCTCGAAGAGGAAACTTATAACGGGGAAGACTGCTAAGGAAGAAAAAGGGAGAGGTTTCTTCCTTTTTCTAAAAGTTAAATGGAAGAGGTGTGAAGGAATGGAAGTGTCACCAGACACACTTGAATGGAGAGACGCCTATAAGCTGCTAATTGGCTCCATTTTGCCGCGTCCGATAGCTTTTGTGTCAACCATGGATGAAAACGGGATCGCCAATGCAGCTCCCTTTAGTTTCTTTACTGCCATATGCGCCGACCCTATGCTGATCTGTTTCTCACCCATGAGAAGGGGTACGGATGGAGCAAAAAAAGATACGCTCGTAAATATAGAGAACACGAAGCAATTTGTCATCAATATTGTCAGTGAAAACATGGCGAAGCAGATGAATGATTGTGCGGTTGAATTTGCTCCAGAAGTGGATGAGCTGGACGAATCAGGTTTAACTAAAGAGCCAAGTCTTATCGTGAAGGTCCCTCGCATAAAGGAATCACTTATACATCTAGAGTGCGAGCTCTATCAAGTGCTGGATTTTGGTGACAAACCGGGCGCAGGGAGTCTCGTAATAGGTAAGGTTTTAAATATTCATGTTGAGGATGAATTATTTCAGAATGGGAGAATCGATACAGAAAAACTGCAGCCTATTGGCAGAATGGCAGGGAATACGTATACCAAACCATTAGGGAAAACGTTCGATATTACTAGGAAATAGGAAACTGGGTGACTATATGAGATTCGTAACCTTTGAAAAAAGTGATGGAACTGTAAGGTCGGGAGTGCTGTTAGATTCTGACCTTGTCATTGATATGCATGAAGCTACGAACGGGAAATTGCCAGGATGTATGATTGACTTTCTTGAGCAAAGTGAAAGTAATTTGAAAATAGCCAAGGGTCTTTTACAGTTATCCTTAGGTGATAAAGGTGCATATTCATTAAATGAAGTTAGGATGATTGCACCACTGCCACGCCCAAAAAGTTTCCGTGATTTCTATGCATTTGAACAGCATGTAAAATCCGCCAGGGAGAACAGGGGTCTGAAAATGATTCCGGAATGGTACCAAATTCCTGTTTTTTATTTTTCGAATCACCTGGCGATCATGGGGCCTGAAGACCAGATTACTAAGCCTGTCGAATGCAATTGGCTTGATTTTGAGCTTGAAGTTGCTTGCATTATTGGAAAGCAGGGGAGAAATATCTCTGCTGAAGAAGCAGAAGATTATATTTTTGGTTATTGTATTCTTAATGACTGGAGTGCACGGGATCTTCAAAGACAGGAAATGAAGGTAGGATTAGGACCTGCAAAGGGAAAGGATTTTGCAACCTCAATAGGACCATGGGTTATAACCAAGGACGAGATGGATCCATTAAGATCGGGAAAAGGCTTTGACATAAATATGAGGGCTAGGATTAACGGCAGTCTTCTTTCTGAAGGAAATATGAAGGATATTTACTATTCGTTCGGAGAAATGATTGAGAGGGCCTCAGCGGGCGTTACTCTCTATCCAGGGGAGATGATAGGATCTGGTACAGTTGGGACCGGATGTATCCTTGAGCTCGGTACAGAGGTGCATCGCTGGCTGCAGCCGGGTGACGAGGTTGAATTGGAGATTGATAAATTAGGTGTGTTAAAGAATTCAATTATTGGAGTGAGGTGAAATCATGTATTATCGGCAAATGGGCAGGATTCCTCATAAACGTCATACCATGTTTAAAAAAGACGATGGCAGTCTCTTTCGTGAGCAGGTAATGGGTACACGCGGCTTTTCAGGGACCCAGTCCATTCTCTATCACCATCACATGCCAACAGATGTAGTAAAAGCAGAACTGATTGGCAGCTACTTGCCAGAATATGAAGAACAAAAATCGTTAAAGCACCGCCTTTTTTTAACAAACAAAACGGTAAAAAAAGGTGATGCTCTCGAAGCGAGGGAATATATTTTAGGAAATCAAGATTTACTAATTGGTACAGCTTCAGTAAACGAACCAATGAAACGCTATTACCGGAATGGTGATGGAGATGAAATGCTGTATGTTCACTACGGCTCAGGCAAGCTTGAAACCATGTTTGGAACTTTATCTTATCGAGCAGGCGATTACTTATTAATTCCTATTGGAACCATTTATCGCATGATACCTGATGAAAAGGAAGAAACAAAACTGTTGTTCATAGAATCTTTTAGCCAAATTACAACGCCAAGACGGTATCGAAACGAATATGGACAACTGCTTGAGCACAGTCCTTTCTGTGAACGTGATTTTCGTGGTCCAGAAATACTAGAGACCTTTGACGATAAAGGAGAGTTTGAGATCGTAACAAAATCTCGGGGGGCGCTTCATTCTCATATTTTAGGACATCACCCTTTTGATGTCGTCGGCTGGGATGGATACCTCTACCCTTGGGCTTTTAACGTTGAGGATTTTGAACCTATAACGGGAAGAATTCATCAGCCCCCTCCAGTTCATCAAACTTTTGAGGGAAACAACTTTGTGGTATGTTCTTTTGTTCCTAGGCTATTTGACTACCATCCAGAAGCGATACCTGCCCCATATTATCATAGTAATGTGAATAGCGACGAATTACTCTATTATGTTAAAGGTAATTTTATGAGTCGTAAGGGCGTGCAGCTGGAGTCGATTACACTACATCCAAGCGGTATTCCACATGGTCCGCATCCTGGAAAGACAGAAGCCAGCATTGGAAAAAAAGAAACACTGGAACTAGCCGTTATGATTGATACCTTCCATCCGCTTAAAGTGGTTAAGTCGGCTAATGTAATAGAGGACCCAGATTATATGTTTTCATGGGTGGAAAAATAGCGATAACTTATTTAGAACAATCCAATCATAGGTTATTGGGTTGTTTTTTGTTGGATAAAAATAATAAGATAAACATTATATAAATAGTAAATGGTAGTATGGTTATATAAACTTTTTACAGTGGAGGTGAAAATCATGAATTTTGAATCTGTTCAATCGAAATTAAAAAATCATACACCTACTATTTTGGGAAGTGATAAATTTTCAAAATATGCTGTAATGGTACCGCTTATAGAAAAAGAGGATGGAATCCATGTTTTGTTTGAGGTACGGTCACTCCAGCTGCGAAGACAGCCTGGTGAAATTTGTTTCCCAGGGGGCAGAATTGATCCTCAGGATTTAGATGAGAAAAGTGCAGCGATTAGAGAAACAATTGAAGAATTGGGAATAAACAGAGAGAACTTAACGGAGGTATATCCGCTTGACTTCATGATTTCCCCTTTTGGAATGATGATTTATCCCTTTGCAGCAATGATGAAAAATCCAGAGGAAATCCAGCCAAATCCAGCGGAAGTGGGAGAAATATTCACAGTGCCTTTAACCTATTTTATGGAAAACAACCCGGATATTTACCATATTCATTTTAAAGTGGAGCCTGAGGAGAACTTTCCCTTTGATTTAATTGTCGGCGGAGAAAATTATAATTGGCGGACTAGGGCGCTCGATGAAATTTTTTACCGGTATGAAGAAAAAGCGATTTGGGGTCTTACAGCTAAAATCCTTTCGCATTTTATTGAAATAATCAAACAGTGAATGAGATAAGAATTTCACTGTTTTTTTTTTATTTGTCCTCCCCAGAAATACAAATGTCCTTTTTAGGAAGAAAAAAAGACTTGATTATTTTCTGAATAGGATTAAAATTAAGATTATACTTTTTGGGATAGGTGATGTTGTGATGAAGGTAGTAAAGTTTGGTGGATCCTCTTTAGCGTCAGGAGAACAAGTCGAAAAAGTTTTCCAGATTGTGATGTCTGATCCTGAGCGAAAGGTAGTTGTAGTATCTGCTCCTGGAAAGAGGTTTGCTGAAGATGAGAAGGTAACGGACTTGTTGATTGAGTGCGCTGAACTATGTTTGCAAGATAGCAACCCAGAGGAAAAGTTCAACGCCGTTATTTCTAGGTATGCCTCCATTGCAGCGGAGTTAGCTCTCCCTAATGAGATAATTAGTGAAATACATCACGATTTATCAGAGAGATTAAATGGAGACCGTAGTAAGCCTGACCGGTTTATGGATCTCGTAAAAGCTAGTGGTGAGGATAATAACGCTAAATTAGTAGCCGCATATTTTAGGGCGCGTGGCGTAGAGGCAACATATATAAATCCAAAAGACGCAGGACTGCTAGTCAGTGATGAGCCTGGCCATGCACAGGTATTACCTGAATCGTATGAGAAGTTATATTCATTACGTGAAATTCCAGGGATCATCATTTTTCCAGGATTTTTCGGCTATAGCAAACAAGGTGAAGTCTTTACGTTCTCACGAAGTGGCTCCGATATAACTGGTTCGATTTTAGCAAACGGTATTAAAGCAACTCTATATGAGAATTTCACGGATGTGGATGCTGTTTTTTCTGTTAATCCAAACCTCGTGCATCATCCAAAGGAAATCAAAGAGTTAACTTACCGCGAAATGCGAGAATTATCTTATGCAGGATTTACAGTGCTGCATGACGAGGCACTTGTACCGGCTTTCCGTGCAGGTATCCCAGTACAAATTAAGAACACGAACAATCCAGTTGCGCCTGGAACACGAATTGTGTATTCACGTGATAATACGAACGGACCTGTTGTGGGAATAGCAAGTGATAAAGGATTCTGCAGCATTTACGTTAGCAAATACTTAATGAATAGAGAAATTGGTTTTGGACGAAAGCTTTTGAGTATTTTGGAAGAGTATGGATTGTCGTATGAACACACACCTTCAGGGATTGATGATGTATCTGTCATTTTAAGAGAAGCCCAGCTCGACCCTGACATGGAAAATGAAATTATCTGGAGAATTGAGTCAGAGTTACATGCTGATGAGGTAAAAGTCCAGCATAGCCTTTCACTGATTATGGTGGTCGGTGAAGGAATGCGCCGAAATGTGGGAACAATGGCACGCGCCTCTAAAGCATTAGCGAAGGCAGAAGTCAATATTGAAATGATTAACCAAGGTTCATCCGAGGTTAGTATGATGTTCGGTGTAAAACAAGTTGATGAAAAAAGAGCAGTTCAAGCATTATACGATGAATTTTTCGCAGCAGTTCCCGTATAACAAGGAAAAAGCAGATCTAAAATTAATTTTTTAGACTGCTTTTTTTATGTAATTCAAATTATGATAATTGAGGCCGCTGATGACATTTCCTTAATTTTATTTTTGTTCGTACCCCAGCCCAAAGGGCAATGATTAGCCCTCCTCCTGTATCGGAAATTAAATCAATCATGGTATCATCATTTCCGCCGCCTTGTAACGTCATATTGAAAAATTGATCACAGCTAAACTCATAGATTTCCCATATTACACCGCCTAAAGCAGCGAAGGATAAGGTGAACAGGAAGATAATCCAAGGGGATATCTCCATCTCTGCATCTCGATGAACCAATCTTTCATATAACGCAATTCCAGCAAACGCAAGGATAGCACCACTAAGAAAGTGCACAAAGGTATCCCACCAGCCAAGACCATACCAACCTAGAATCGAGCCGCAGTATTGTGAACCGACCAAGAAAAGTAAATAGGAAATTACAATTGGCAAATTGAACTGGAGTTTGGTAAATAGGGCTAAGAGAAGTGGAACTGCCCCACAAACCATTCCACCTATGGCAACGGTTGATTTATAAGATTCCCCTTCCGAACGATAAAGAAAAAATAGTACAGCCATAAATGCCACATAGAGAAAACTTAGCAAAAGGACAAGCTTTCGATTCATTCATTTCACCTCAGGTAGAATCGGATTATTATGATTATATCCAGTTCTTAGCTATCTCACCCAAAGAACTAAAAGAAAAAGATAAAGCTTAGAGTATACAGATTATTGATAATATTCCATAAATATAATTCCTATTAATTTTGAATTGTTAAAACAAGAATTCGGAAATTAGAGAAGTCATAGAAGCATTTGCTGTTTCAAAAGTTGCGAATTGATTACAGAAACGGGATAAAAGAATTATATGGCTCTCTATGCGTATTTCATTTTTATCCATTCAAGGTGAAGGGACGGTTCGTCCTTTTGATTCATCATGGTATAAAGAAAGGACAAATGAACATCTTCAGTTAATTGAAGCATTTCGTGAAAGGGATAAAGAGAAAGCTGTTCAGATCATTAAAAAGCATGTAAATGAAAATTATAACCATCATACAAACTTTATGGAATATCTTTAAGTCTCAGGAAACTGGAGACTTTTTTTTATTTTAGATTGACTGAAAATTATATATTTTCAAATAAATCAATTGACTACTATCTCAACTGTTATTACAATGTACATATAGCAAAACTTGTTTTTGTATATAAAACACTTAAGGAGGATGGTAGTGCTATAAAATCTAATTTTGCCTTTCATACTTATTTGAAATTGAAAATGATACAAATGGGATGGTTGTAGTAAGGGGATGTCAATGGTTTAAAATTTGAGTGAATGGGAGTTGTTATTATTGAAAAAGTACTTATTATTTTTCGGTCTGATTACATTAGCCTTCATGCTTGCCGCATGTTCCGGCGAAAAGTCATCAGGAACTTCTGGGAAGAAAGATGGAGGAGTTGTAGAAATTAACTTTGGGGGCGGATTTGCAACAGAAGAGCCAATTTGGCTATTCGAGGCAGACCCATCGTTAGCTAAAAATCTTGGAAAAACGTATAAACTTAATCTCTCTCAATTTAGAGCAAATGCTGATAGATTAAATGCCTATCAAGCAGATCAAATTGATGGGGGAACATTAGGACAAGGTGCGGCCATTCTATCGAGCTCCCAAGGGGTTGAGATGAAAGTAGTAGCTGTTGTGTCCAAGGATACACCGGATGTAGGCTTTAATTCAGCTTTCATGACATTAAAAGATTCAGAAATTAATGACATTAAGGACCTTAAAGGGAAAACAATTGGGCTTTCCGACTTTAAATCCCCTACTGATATGTGGGTTCGAAGTGCATTGAGATCTGCAGGATTAGATCCGGATAAAGATGTGAAATATGCAATAACCCCAATTCCAGCCATGACAGAAGCAGTCAAATCAAAAAAAATTGATTTAGGAATGTTCCCGCAACCATTTGGTGCTGCTGCCGAAGAGAGTGGTGAGTTCAAAACCATTTTCACCTCTAAAACAGGAGTTCCGTTCGATGAAGATTTCCTCGTTATGTTTTTACATCCAGACTTTATTAAGGAAAATAAGCAAGCTGTAAAAGACTTCTTAGCTGACTATGCAAATATCGTAAAGTATTACCATGAAAATGGCCAAGAAGCAAGACAAAAGATCATTGATAAAACGAAAAAGGTCCAAGCTGACCCAAAAATCTATGTTAACATGACCGATAATAATCGTTCTGCCTATATTAACAGAGATGGTTGGGAGAAAGTTCAGGATCTAATGTTAAAAGATAAATGGATTGACAAAAAGATAGATCTCGATGATTTAATTGATACATCTTTGTTGCCATCTGAATAAGTAGTGCGGGGATAATTGTCCTCGCATTTATAAATAGGAGGAGTACAAATGACCAAAAAGCATGCTGCAATGGAAATTGAAAATTTGAGGAAGGTTTATTCCACTAAAAAGGAAGAAGTCGTTGCCATAAAAGATGTGAGTTTAACGATTCCTGAAGGGAAATTTGTTAGTATTGTCGGACCAAGCGGCTGTGGTAAGAGTACATTTTTACACATTGTTGGTGGATTTATTGAAAAATCTACTGGAAAAGTAAAAGTCAGAGGTAAAGAAGTCGAAAAGCCAGGTCCAGACAGAGGAATGATGTTTCAAGAGTCTGCACTGTTTCCATGGTTAAATGTATTTGATAATGTTGCTTGGGGATTAGATATTCAAGGGGTTGCAAAGAAGGAAAGAAATGAAATCGTTGAAAAGCATTTAAAATTGGTTCGATTATGGGACTTCCGAAATCAATTGCCTTCTCAATTATCTGGAGGAATGAGGCAGAGGGTTTCACTGGCACGAATACTTGCCTTTGATCCAGAAGTGTTATTGATGGACGAACCATTTGGTGCATTAGACGCGCAAACAAGAGAGGAAATGCAGGTTGAATTGCTCCGAATATGGAGTGAATCGAAGAAGAGTGTTCTATTTGTTACCCATGATATTGAAGAAGCCGTATTCTTAAGCGATACTGTTGTTGTTTTTTCCGGCAGACCAGCTGTAATTTCAGAGGTTATCGATATAAAGTTTCCTCGACCAAGAGATTTAAATCTCTATAAAACAGCTGAATTTAGAGATTATCGTAACCAAATTTGGGATCTGCTTCATCAAGAGCATCATAAACCAGTCCAAATTGTATCGGAGGTAGTCAATGGATAATAAACTTCTCCGAATGATTGCTGTTTTTGAGCTAATGGCGATATTTTTAATATGGGAACTTCTAGCAATCTTTCAATGGTTCCCAACCTATTTATCCAGCCCTATAGCTATTATTAAATCAATGGGTGAACTTTGGGTGGATGGAGATTTATTAAATCATATCGGCTCCAGTCTATTTAGATCTCTGATGGGCTTTTTGTTAGTTGTAATAGTGGGTGTTACGCTAGGAATCTTAGCAGGTTATTATCGTAGAGTGGGAACATTCTTTGATCCAATTGTAAACACGTTAAACCCTATACCAAAGATTGCGTTACTTCCTATCTTAATGGTTTGGTTTGGTATAACAGATACTACTCGGATATTAATTATCTTTTTAACAGCATTCTTTCCATGCTTTGTTGCTACAAGAGATGGGGTAAAATCCATCAAGCAAGTCTATCTTTGGTCAGGACAAAATATGGGAGCAAGCACGTTTCAATTATTAAGAAAAATTGTATTTCCAGTTACACTTCCTAAGATTTTTGATGGATTAAGAGTTTCATTAGGATTGACCTTTGTTATGATGTTTTCATCAGAAATCATTGGGGCTGCAAACGGTTTTGGATTAGGGTTCTTGATTCTTAATGCCGATCTTGGAGGAAGAACGGACTATATGTTTGCTGGTGTAGCATTTATCGGATTACTAGGATTTATCTTTGATAAACTATTACTTACAATTCGAAGCAAAGTATTATGGTGGGATGTTAATAAAGCATAATCACGGGTTGATAATAGAGGAACTTACTAGAGATTTGAAGAGGTGAAGAGATGATCCAAAAAATTTGGAATAAAGTAGTAGATTATCAATCTATTTTTATATTATTGATTGTATGGGAAGTGATTGCTGCACTTGGTATTATGCCAGAAAGGCTATTTCCATCCATGTTTGTTGTGATTGGGGTGGCATACGATCTCGCCATATCACCATTGCTTTGGGATAACTTGTCGGTAACAATGGTCCGTGTAATGAGTGGATTTACGATTGCCGCTGTGATTGGTGTCCCGCTGGGAATCATGATGAGCCGTTTTAATCTAATGAACAAATTAATGCAGCCGATGCTTTCAATTGGCTATCCCATACCAAGGGTAGCACTATACCCAATTCTTGTTTTTATGCTTGGTATTGGTTCAGGTTCTAAAATTTTCTTAATCGTTTTGGAGTGCTTATTTCCTATTATTATTAATACTTACTATGGTGCACTAAGGGTAAATCATATGTATGTATGGGCTTCACAAAATATGGGAGCTAATCATTTCAACATGTTTTGGAAGGTATTGCTGCCTGCATCAGCACCATCTATCTTTACGGGCTTGAGAATTGCCCTTCCTTTAGCTCTCATTATTTCAATATTGACAGAAATGATTAGTTCAACTGAAGGAATGGGATATTTATTAAGTTTTATGTCTTCATCACTTGTCCAAGAAAATGTATTAGCTTCCGTAATGCTGATTGCCATAATAGGCTATTTAATGAGTGTTATTCTCGATATAATACAGAAAAAGTTTATTTTTTGGCATTAACAAGAACGGGATATCGATAAACATTCCTCAATTGATGGAAGTGAATATCAATATCCCCCGCTATGCCTAACTATGTTGGTGATAACCAGAATAGGAAGATAGCTGGTCTGCATGTTTTAGCAATGCAGGAATAACCGTTTCCGTAATAAAATCACCTTTACAGACGGCCACAGGTGCTACGACATTGATTGCAGCAATAATATGACCCTGTTTATTTACAATTGGAGCAGCAACAGAAAATATTCCGTTTTCGAATTCTTCATCGCTTGTAGAATATCCTTTTTCCTTTATTTCTCTTAATTCTTTTTCCAGGGCAAGTAATTGTGTTTTTGTCTTGCCTGTATATGATTTTAATTCATTCCCATGAAGCATGGCAGATAATTTTTCTTCTCTTTGAAATGCAAGCAATACTTTCCCTAAAGCCGTAGCGTGTGCAGGAAGTCTTGAGCCAACGGTAACATTGACAGTAGATACACCTTTCCCAGGAACTCTTGCCACATAAGCCACTTCATTGCCATCAAGTATTCCGAGATGTGTTGATAATCCTGTTTCATCTCTGAGTTCTTCCAAATATGGTCGTGCTAAGTCTAACAAAGGCATTGTATTCAAATATGTGAACCCTAGTTCAAGAACTTTAGGTGTCAGTTCATATCTTTTCGTTAATTCATCCTGGCGAATATACCCTAAGGATTGAAGGGTGAACAAGATACGGTAAGGAGTTGTCCGACTAACATTAAGTTTATTGGCAATTTCAGATAGAGAAAGAGTAGGCATGTCTCCATTGAACATCTTTAGTATTTCTAATCCCCTAACAAGGGAATTGGATAAATATCGATCATTTTTATCTTCAGACATATAGATATCACTCCTAGTAAAACGGTAGTTGAGACAAATGGATTCGCTAGTTAATTAAAAGATTCGTTAATAGTATATAACATTTTCCTATTTAACGCCTTATTACAGATAGGAAAATTTGTTAGAAATATCAAGTAATCAGAAAATTCCATTGACTAATTGATAAAATGTTATATTATGTAAAAGTAAAACGGTGTTTTGTAGAAAAAACATAAATGTGTACAGGAGGTAGAATATGCCGTATCTATCGGTACAGGATTTATCCATTCATTATGAGATAGAAGGTAATGGAAAACCTATCATCATTCTCCATGGGATGGGGAACAACTCTCAATCCTGGAAAAAACAATTGGCAGGGCTAAGTGACAGTTATACGGTCATCGCTTGGGACGCACCTGGATATGGAAAAAGTTCAGATCCTAAAGAGGAATTGACAGAGTTTTGGCAGTTTGCAGATGTTTTAAAAGGCTTTATTGAAGCCCTAAACTATAAATCTGTAACTCTTTTAGGACATTCAATGGGCTCTGCGATTGCACTTGATTTTTGTTATCGTTTTCCTGAAATGGTGGACAGCCTAATTATCTCAGATGCAACTAGAGGGGCGGCTGCGTTAAGTGTTGAAGAAAATCAAAAGAAATTAGCAGCACGCCTAAATAATATTAATACATTAGACCCAAAGGAAATTGCTGCAAAAAGAGTGAAGGAACTTTTGTCTCCTAATCCTGACCTTGAAGTAAAGAAGGAAGCGGAAAGAATCATGTCTCAAGTCAGACCAATGGGATATCGCTCAGTGGCATATTCTCTATTTCATCTAGACCAAATGAATATGTTGTCCTCTATTATGACTAGGACACTAGTCATTTGTGGAGAATTGGATAAGGTAACCCCGGTAAGTGAGTCAGAGATTTTCCATAGTCATTTAAAGAATTCCGTGTTCGAAATCATACCAGGGACAGGCCATCTATGTTATCAAGAAGATCCAAACAACTTTAATAGAATTGTCCTGGATTTTCTTAAATAAATCTCACTATTTAGTACAGTAAGGGAGGTGTAAAACTATGACAAAAGATGATAAGGAACGTTATAATGCCAATGCATTAGTTAGAGGATTAGAAATATTAAAGTTGTTTGGTGAAGACCGTCCGACATTATCATTGGTTGAAATTGCAAAAGAATTAAATGTAAGTCGTACAGTACCATTTAGATTATTATTTACGCTTCAATCACTTGGATACCTAGCTCAAGATGAAGCAACTAAGCGATACAGTTTAACTCCTAAAGTTTTAGAAATAGGATTTTCATACTTAAGCAGTTTAAGGCTACCAGAAATTACACAGCCATATATTGAAAGTTTAAGAGATGAAACAGGAGCTTCCTGTCATCTGTCGATATTGGATGGACATGAAGTAGTTTATGTAGGGAGCGCCCCTGTTAGAGGCATTTCAGCCATTAATGTAAATATTGGACTTAGACTACCTGCTCATGCAACTGCAAATGGGAAGGTACAGCTTGCATACCAATCCAAGGAGCATTTAAATATGGTTTTATATGGCTCAAATCTTAAACCATATACAGATAGAACTCAAACTGATTTCCTAGATTTACAAGAAGAATTAGAAGGAATCCGTAACAAAGGTTATGCGATTACCAAAGGAGAATTAACGTTAGGGATCCAATCAGTTGCAGCACCAATATTTGATCGCTCAGGAAAAGTATTGGCTGCTGTTAATGTAGTCGCTACTGAAAATACATTCCATAATGAGTTTATTGAAAAGGTTGCACTGCCAAGGGTATTAGAAACATCAGCCCAATTGTCTAGCTATATGGGCTATCAATTGAAAAATTAGAAAAGTAGAAAAGGCTTGCAATTGCAAGTTTTTTTTTGTGCTTTAATCTAATCATGTTTTATATATAAAACATGATTTTGACAACAAAACAATTTATTCGTTTTGTATTGACATAATATTCTTGTAACTTTAAAATTAAGATAAGGAAAAACGGCGTTTCCTATATAAAACAATAATTATGTAAGGGGGAAATCAATGTTAAAGGGCAACAAAAGGTGGTTATATATTGCAGTTCCAATCTTTTTCTTTTGGTTTTTTGGACAAATTGATAAGTTAGGTATCTCAGTAATCCAAACGGATCCCACCTTCTTAGCAGACCTAGGTTTAACTGGTGCAGATAAAAACGCAAAAATTGGGTTCATTACATTCATCTTTACAGTTGCCTATGCTTTCTCGAATCTATTTTGGGGCTTTATTATTGATAGATTAGGAGCTAGAAAAACAGCTATCATGGGTCTCTGTGTTTGGACACTCACAATGATTTTTGGCGGGCTGGCAACTTCCTATGAGATGTTTCTTGTAAGCCGTGTGATCCTAGGATTTGGTGAAGGGATGATGATTCCTGTCTGTGGGAAATTTATATCCAATTGGTTTAACCATAGCGAACTTGGAAGAGCTCAATCTTCGTGGCTGGCTGGAAACTACTTTGGACCTGCATGCGGAGCAGTAATATTAAGCTTAGTAATCGCTACTTTTCATTGGGAAGCTGCATTTTTCTTTTTAGCTGGATTTAACCTTTTCATTGTCATTCCTATGTTTGTATTTCTAACAAGAGATACTCCAGAAGAACATCCCCGTATTGATCAAAAGGAGTTAGCGTATATTCGCACTCCTGATCCAAATGAAAAAATAAAGCCAAAGCTAAATTTTACGCACGATTATCGTTATTGGATTGTTTGGTTTGGAATGCTTATGTCTTCATTTTTATTTTTTGGAATCAGTATCTGGCTCCCTACTTATTTAGTAGAAGCAAAAGACTTCTCAAGAGAGGCCATGACTGGTATCACCTCATTATCTTGGCTGTTTGCACTAGGCTTCGTACTAGCTTGCGGATTTTTAGCGGACAAAACGAGGCGGCCAAGTTTACTTGCTACTATATTATTCAGTTTAACTGCAATTTTTCTAGCGTCGGCCATACTTGCTCCACATCCTGTTATAGCAGGAATTTGTATGGGTCTAGCAATGGGAACGCAGGGTGGAGTATTCCATTTAAGTAATCTATTTATTGTAAAATATTCTACACCAGCGACAGCAGGTCGTGCTGCAGGCTTAATGGGATTCACGAACATACTTGGTGGTTTTTCAAGCTATATTATGGGCTGGCTTCGTGATCTTTCAGGTGGGGACTTTGGACCTTCGATTGTGATGTTAATCGTGGCAGCAGGATTAGGTTTTGCAGCATATCTATTTACATTAAAAAAAGAAGCCACTGATGTTCGAAGTCTTAAAGTAAATTCTAATCGAGTAATTATTTAGAAAGCGGTTTCCAAAATAAAATGTTGTTTTGAATTTTCTCAATATTTTTAATTGACAATAAAAGTATTGAGATTTAAAATTGGTTTATATAGAAAACAATGTTTTATATTTAAAACAAAAAATTAATTTATAGGAGAGTGTTTTTGATGGCAGAAGAAAAATTTAATGTAGCAGAGTTTGAAAAGAAATATGTGGCTAGATTACAAAATCGCACGTTAGATTGGAACGTTTTAAAATTTCAAGAAGAAATTGATCCAAGATACAAAAGAGCTCAAATGAGATACATCGGTCGTGGAGCTACAGCTAATAATGATTCGAATGTGATAGCAGCTGAACACTTTACACTTAGCACGATGGTTCTTCCAGCTGGATGTATTGGTCCATTGCATTTGCATGATGATGTTGAAGAGGTTTTCTTTATTCTTAAGGGCAGCGTGAAAGCGCTTATTCAAGAGGTAGGGAAAGATGAAGTCCATGAGATTCGCTTAAATGAAAGAGATTGCATTAGCTCACCTCCAGGCGTATACCGCGGTATCCACAACGATGGCGACGAAGAAGCGTTAATGCTTGTCATGCTTGGAGCCGTTAAACCAAACCTGCCTACTTATGTAGAAGGCAGCCCGCTTGAAGAGCTTCGTATCCAACGCGCGAAAGAAAGAGAAGCTATTATCAACGGAAATAAATAAGATCTATTTTAAAAAACCTTCTTTGATGGGGATGGTCCTCTAACTTTCATTGGGATCATCCCTATTATGTTACAGATGTAATGATAGATGGATTAATGGAGGTGCAAATATGGTTGGTATTACACACTTAAGACATATTGGTTTAATTACCCCCGTCCTGCAAGAACAAGCAGATTTTTATGAGAAAATTTGGGGTTTAGATAAGGTAGCGCAAGACGAAAAAACCGTATATTTTCGTGGGGCTGGCCCTGAAAATCATATCTTAAGCTTACATTCAGGTGAAAAGAGAGGCCTACACCATATCGCTTTTGGGATGGTCGATAAAAATGCCGTTGATAGAGCAGCAGAATACCTTGCTTCCAAAGGAGTAAAAATAATAGCCGATCCTGGTTATCTAGATGAAGAAGGAAAAGGTTATGGTCTGCGGTTTGTTGATCCCGAAAATCGCTGTATCGAATTATCTGCATGGGTTGAGATGCATACAACCATTTGGAACAAGAAAAATGTTGACCCCGTTAAACTTAACCATGTCGTAATGAATACTACAGACCTTGATATGATTACCGATTTTTATACGAATATTATCGGCTTTAAAGTTACCGATTGGAGCGAACATCAGATGTCATTCCTTCGCTGTAACCGGAAGCACCATTCACTAGCATTCAATCAAGATAAACATGCTTCAGTAAACCATATCGCCTATGAAGTAGATACAGTTGATGAAGTTATGCGTGGAATTGCGAATGTAAGGAAGGCTGGCTATCAAGAGATTTGGGGACCAGGACGTCATGGCCCTGGTAATAATATTTTCTGTTACTTCCAGGATCCCGCAAAGTTTGTCATGGAATATACCTGTTATCTAGAGACGATTGAAGATGAAAGTGAATGGAGAGCTCGGGTTTGGAAACGTGTCCCTCATTTAATGGATCAATGGGGAATTGCTGGACCTCCAAAGCCAGAAACCCGCGCAGCGATGGGTGGAGAACCAGACCCTGGATGGGTAAACGTGAAAGCACTGCTCTAAAGGTTAGATAATAAGGGGTGTCGAAATGGACTTAGGTTTAAAAGGCAAAATAGTGGTCATTATGGGAGGAACATCAGGTGTTGGGTTAAAAGCAGCTGAATTGTTCCTCCAAGAAGGTGCTAAAGTAGCGATTTGTGGTAGAAATAGCGAGCGAAAAGAGAAAGCATTTGATTATCTTTTACAGTTTGGGTCAGCAGATTCTATCTATGCTGCAACCTGTGATGTTACGAATAAAGAAGATGTTAACGCATTTATAAACGGTGTTGCAGCTAACTTTGAGGGTATTGATATATTAGTAAATTCTGCTGGTCAAAGTGTAATGGGCTACTTTTTTGATGTCAGTGACGAACAATGGATGGAGCAAATTCAATTAAAATACTTCGCCATCATTTATGCTGTAAAAGCAGCCCACCCTTACCTCGTTAAGAGAGGCGGAGGAAGAATTATTAATATCAACGCAACTCTAGCCAAAGAGCCAGAACGTCATATGATTGCGACAGCAGCTACAAGAGCTGGGCTATTAAATTTAAGTAAAACTCTTTCTCAAGAGCTTGCTCCAGATAATATTCTAGTAAACTCAGTCAGCTTAGGTTTGATACGAACCGATCAATGGGAGCGTAGAAGAATGAAAAATGCTCCAGATATGGACCCTGAAGAATATTATGCTGATTTAGCAAAGAAGCGGAATATTCCATTAGGACGTGTTGGGGAAGCGGAAGAGGTTGCAAGTGTCATTCTGTTTTTAGCCTCGAAACAAGCAAGCTATGTATCTGGTTCCACTATAGAGACGGCGGGAGCACTCGGGAAAGCACTATAATACGGATAAAGGCAGGAGTAAATGATGAGTCCACAAGTTCAAATGGAATTTACAACGGCAGATGCTATTGTTCAAGAATTAGTCCGAGCGGGTGTAACCACAGCTTTCGGTATTGTCAGCATCCATAACATGCCGATTTATGATGCAATTCTTCGTGAAGGAAGCATTCACCTCGTTTGTTCGCGCGGTGAAAGCGGTGCGGTAAATATGGCTGATGGGTATGCCCGTGCCACAGGTAAATTGGGTGTAGTCATTACTAGTACGGGGACAGGGGCTGGAAATGCTGCAGGTTCACTTATCGAGGCTTGGGCAGCAGGCATACCTGTCCTGCATTTAACGGGTGAAGTGGCTTCCCCTTACTTAGGTACGGGAAGAGGGTATATTCACGAATGTAAGGATCAGTTGTCGATGATGGAAGGAGCCTGTAAAAAGGCAATTCGTTTAAGAAAACCGGAGCAAACAGCCGCTGTAGTTAGACAAGCGATTCAAGATGCATTAGCTGCTCCGTCTGGACCAGTTTCACTTGAAATTCCCATTGATTTTCAATCTGCAATTATTCCAAATCATCCTCTTGAAGAAGTCAGATTCGCAGCTCAAACGAATCATTTAGCTTTAGATTTACCCAAAGAAATTGTATCCAAAATCACTAATGCCCGCCGACCTGTTATTTGGGCAGGTGGAGGGGTCATTAGTGCAGACGCGTCACAGGAAGTGAAGCAATTAGCAGAATTGATTGGTGCAGCCGTTATTACAAGTCAATCAGGTAAAGGAAGTATACCAGAGGATCACGCTCAGTGTATCGGTCACTTTGCTGCATATGAGTTAACGAAAAAGTTATTAAAGGATTCTGATTTATTAATCAGTATTGGTGTAAGATTTAGAGGAAATGAAACGGCGAACTGGAAAGTAACTGTTCCGAAAGAACATATTGCTATTGATGCGGATTGGCAAGCGATTAATCGAAACTATGAAGTTACCAATGGGTTAGTAGGGGATGCCAAGCAAATCCTACATACAATCATTCAAGAACTATCTAAAAAAGAATTACAGCCTGACCCGGCTTATCTAGATGAAGTGCAATCGGTTCGTCAGGAATTGCGGGCAGCGTTACGAGCAACCCTTGGTCCATATGAACAAATTCTAGATGGCATGCGAAAAGTATTGCCACGAGATACTATATTAGTTCGTGACGTAACGGTCCAAGCAAATGTGTGGGGAAGCCGATTATTTGAAATCTATGAACCTCGTACATCTATTCATGCGTCTGGGGGAGGAATTGGTCAGGGGTTACCTACTGCCATTGGGGCACAAGTGGCTTTCAAAGACCGGCAAGTAGTGTTGATGGCCGGTGATGGCGGATTTATGGTGAATGTCGGCGAAATGGCAACAGCCGCTCAAGAAAACTTACCATTAATCGTGGTATTGTTCGATGATGCTGGCTACGGGGTGCTCCGGAATATTCAAGACGCTGCATATGGTCGGCAAGTTGCAGTCGATCTCTTAAGTCCTGATTTTGTACTGTTAGGTCAATCTATGGGATTTGAATCTACGAGAATCGGCTCTCCCGATGAATTTGTCTCCGCACTTGAAAATGCAGTTGGTACTAAAAAACCTACGATGATTGTGGTTGATATGGAAGCTGTCGGACCAATGGCTAAACCATTTGGAGGACCTCCAGGTGCAGCGGATGCATTCAAACCGAGAAAGCTTAAGGGGGGAATAGAATGATATCAACATATCCATTTGTTTCAGGTAAATACTTGATTGGCGGCAATTGGTATGAAGCGGCTAAAAAAACGAATGTCATTAATCCTGCAAATATAAATGAAATTGTCGGGGAAGTGGCTTTATGCTCTGTATCAGATGTTGACCATGCGATTACTACTGCTGAAAAGGCTTACGAATCCTGGTCCCGTAGTGATATTGAGGAACGGGCTAGCAATATGCACTTGGCGGCTGAAGAAATAAAAGCACTAGTTGAAGAGAATGTAACATTGCTAGTACGTGAGAATGGAAAAGTACTAGTGGAGGCAAAGAAAGATTTGCTGCGCTGTGTAGATATTATGCACCAAGCAGCAGATGAACTTCTTGAATGGTGGAAGCCTGAAGTATTGCCAGGTAATCAAAAGGTGCAAATCCGAAAACGTGCACGTGGTGTCACTGCCGTTATTTCACCATGGAACTCCCCAATGATTTTAACTTTTAAGCGAGTGATTCCGGCTGTGTTGACAGGAAACACGGTAGTGGTTAAGCCAGCTACAAATTGTCCTCTGACAATTATGTCATTTTTAAAGGTGGTAGCTTCCTATTTTCCTGCAGGAGTTATCAATGTCGTAACAGGTTCGGGCAGTGTGATTGGTGAGTCGCTTTGTTCTGACCCAAGAGTAAAGACGATTGCTTTCGTGGGCAGTACTGAAACTGGAAAAGAGATCATGCGTGCAGCTTCAGGTACAGTAAAGAACCTCTATATGGAACTGGGTGGAAATGACGCGGCCATTATTCTTGAGGATGCCAATCTTGATGAAGACAATATTAAACGTCTTCGATTCGGTGTACTTCGTGCTGCAGGCCAGGTATGCTCTGCGATTAAAAGGATATATGTACATGAATCAAGATATGAAGAGGTCATTGAAAAGTTAAAGAAAGAATTTCAAAGAATCAGGGTTGGCAACGGAATTCAGCCTGATGTTGAGATGGGACCATTAAATAATAAATCGCAATATGACTATGTTAAAGGGTTAATTGAACGTGCAGCAGATTCGGGTGCAACGATCATTTCAGCTGGAATTCAGATAGATCCTGAATCATGGGATCAAGGTTACTATATATTACCAACGATTATTACTGGTGCAAATCAAAATAGTGAAATTGTTCGTGCAGAACAATTTGGTCCTGTCATTCCTATTCTGTCTTACTCAAATTTAGACGAAGCCGTTCAGCTTGCAAATGATAGTGAATTCGGCTTAAGAGCGTCGGTTTGGACCGAGGATGAAGAACTGGCAATCCAATTAGCAGACCAATTAGAAGCAGGAGCTGTTTTTCATAATAACCATACCGTTTTCCAAGACCTCCATCTTGATTTCCCAGGTCTAAAAGAAAGTGGACTATCTCGTGAAGTAAGGCACTGTGGGTTAGAATATTTTGCAGATTCCTATGGGTTTGCCAACTGAGAAGGAGGACACTTCAGATGAAAATCGGATTAATCGGCGGCGGAAACATTGGCAAATTCCTACTTCAAAGTATAAATACCCATAAACTTCTGGAAGATTCCAAAATTATCGGTATATATACACGCAATCCAAAATCTGCTCAGCAGCTAGCAGCTGAATATGATACTGCAGTCTTTGAGAATATTGAATCACTTCTACAATCAGATGTAGATTTAGTAGTCGAGGCGGCTACAGTTGAAGTGGTAAAACAAAATGCTTCATCCATTCTAAGTAGCGGAAAGGATTTAGTGTTAAGCAGTGTGGGTGCTCTTAGTGATTTGAATTTCATTCGATCACTTGAGGAAATTTGTAAGGTTAATGGGAAGAAAATCCATCTCCCCTCGGGTGCAATTGGTGGTTTAGATGTATTAAAGGCAGCGAAATCCAATGGTGAACTCGAAAGTGTTTCGATTATTACAAGGAAGCCTCCTCAGGCTTTACCAGGCGCACCTTTGGATAAAAAGCAAGTACTTTTTGAGGGGTCAGCGAGAGAGGCAATTGAGCTATTTCCGAAAAACATCAATGTGTCAATCATTTTATCCCTTGCAGGCTTAGGACCAGATAAAACCAGAGTTAAAATTATATCCGACCCATGTATAAAAAAAAATAGTCATTGTATTAAAGCAAAAGGTTCATTTGGAGATCTAAGTATCAAGGTTGAGAATGATCCAATGCCGAACAATCCAAAAACAAGTTATTTGGCAGCACTAAGTGTTTTATCATCATTAAAAAATAAAGATGCGGTAATCCAAGTTGGCTAAAAAATATTATAAATAACATCCAGGGGCAAACGTTTGAATTACTTTTTCCCCTGAATGAGGCAGCACCAATCTATGTTTAGGGGGATTAGGCGTGTATAAAACGAACATAAATTTAGAAGAAATGTCTCAAAAGGAAGCAATTGAATACTTAAATGAAACCGTTCAACCTGAAACTGGGTCTATTCCTGCCTATCTTCTAGGTGATCCAACTATATATGATTTAGAGCACAAAAAAGTCTTTTTAAAAACTTGGATATTCATTGGACACGAATCAGAAATTCCGAACAAAAATGACTTCATCACTAGGGATGTGGCTGGCTATTCTGTGATTATATCACGGGGTTCTGATAATCAAATTCGTGGCTTGTATAATATGTGTACACACCGGGGAATGAAGCTTTGTCGCGCAGATGCTGGAAATAAATCATTATTTACTTGTCCTTACCACGGTTTTAATTTTAAAAATAATGGAGATTGTGTTGGTGTTCCACTACAAAAGGACATCTATGGGGATAGCCTAGATAAAACTCAGCTGGGTTTACATAAAATTAGAGTGGAGTCATACAAAGGGTTGTTATTTGGTACTTGGAATGATGAAGCAGAGTCTTTAGAGGCTTTTTTAGGGGACTTTAAATGGTATATTGATATTTTTGCAGGAAGAGCAGAAATGGAAGTAATGGGACCGCCGCAAAGATTTGTCATTCACTCTAATTGGAAAATCGGAGCAGATAACTTCGTAGGTGACTCCTATCATACGATGGTTACTCATGGATCTATTGCAAAATTAGGAATGGTACCAAGTGCAACATACTCGAAAAAAGGTTATCAAATCCACACAACCAATGGGCATGGTTTAAACCTGGGTACACCAAATCCAGACTTTGCCTTCCCAGAGGAATTAAAAGAAGAATTCAAATCCAATTTAACAGAAGAACAATATGAGGTTCTATCAAATCTTAAAAATATGATTGGAAACATCTTTCCTAACCTATCGTTTTTAATTTCACATACAAAAATTAAAGGACAGTTAATCTCTAATACCTCTATGCGAATTTGGAAACCTATTTCAGTAGATAAAATGGAAGTGATTACTTGGTTCTTAGTGGAGAAAAATGCCCCAGAGGATTGGAAAAGACGTTCAAGGGAATCATTTATTCTAACATTTAGCCCTTCTGGTATTTTTGAACAAGATGATACGGAAGTGTTTACTGATATTACTGCAGCAGCGTCTGGAACGATGCCATTAATGAAACAGCTTACATTTAACTATACGATGGGCTTGCACCGTAAACCAGTAACAGAATTCGTTGGCCCTGGAGTTGTATATGATGATAAATTCACAGAAGCAAATCAACGGAATTTTTATCGTTATTGGCTTGACTTAATGACAAAATGAGATTGCTCTCACACTTTTCATGACCTTTATCAAAAACTAGCAAAGGATTGAGGGAGAAGTTATGACAATTGAAAAGATGCTAGCAACCTACGAGTTTGAACAATGGCTCTATCGGGAAGCTAAACTGTTAGATGATATTGATTTTGATGGGTGGTTTAGTTTAATGCACCCATCTTTAAAATATCAAATGCCGGTTCGCGTTAATAAAGAGGGGATAGAACGCCCCGATTATGCGTTGGATATGTTTGCGTTTGATGATGATATTGAACTATTGAAAATTCGTGTGGATCGTCTAAAAACCGATTATGCGTGGGCAGAAATTCCACCTTCACGGACTAGACGGCTAGTCAATAATGTCAGGTTACTTGATTACGTCCCTGATAAAAAGGCAGTCGTTAACAGTTATTTAATGATTTATCGGAGCCGGAGCACAGATATTCATCACGATTTAATATCTGGTGAACGACAAGATGAATTTATTTTTGAAAATGGAGAATGGAAGCTATCAAAACGCTTTTTCATTGTTGACCAAACGACGATTAATACACGTAATCTAGCTATCTTTGTTTAGTAGCAGGAAGGGGCAGTGTGATATGGCTCAATTAAGTGGTAAATCAGTATATTTGACTGGTGGTGCCTCTGGTATCGGAAAGGCTGTAACAGAGGCTTTTGTGAAAGAAGGAGCAGTGCTTACCGTACTCGATAAGTCAATAGCGGGACTGAATCAATTAAAGCAGCAGTTTGGTGATTCTGTACAATGTATCGAGGGAGATGTTACGAATTATCAAGCACATGCTGATGCAGTTCAAATGGCGGTTGAAGCATTCGGGAAGTTAGATGTTTTTGTTGCCAATGCTGGTGTGTTTGACGGGTTTGCTAAATTCCAAACAGTTACTCCCGAAGCAATGTCAAATGCATATGACGTCCTGTTTGACATCAATGTAAAAGGATATTTCAATGGGGCCAAGGCGTCAGTGGAGGAATTGAAGAAAACAGGCGGTAATATGATTTTCACCGTGTCAGGTGCAGGATTCTATCCTGATGGGGGAGGAGTCTGGTATACCGCCAGTAAACACGCACAAATTGGCTTAATGCGCCAGCTTGCATTTGAGCTGGCTCCTGACATAAGAGTGAATGCTGTTGCTCCGGGAGGAACGTTGACAGCCCTAAATGTCATTTCTCCACTTCAACCATTTGTAAAATCGGTAGATAACGAGACAAAGGAAAAAAGTATAAAATCACGAAACCCGCTTCGGATTGCAATGTCTTCTGAAGACCACGTTGGTGCCTATTTGCTTCTTGCTTCCGATAATGCTAGAGCCATTACTGGAGAAGTTATCTCGAGTGATGGAGGATTATCTGTGCGTGGACTAGGTTAATAAAAATGGGAAATAGAGGTGACCATTTGTGGAAGAATCGCTAACAGAAAAGAAGCCTATGGCAGGAAATAATGAAATCAATCAACTTGCATTTGTTGTACGTGATATTGAGAAGACATCTGAAATGTTTGCTAAACTTCTTGGGATTCCGAAACCAGCATGGTTCTTAACTGGTGATAGTGAAGTTTCCAAAGTGGTTTTTCGCGGCAAGCCAACCAATTCTCGAAGTAAATTAGTGTTTATGAATACACCAACCGTGCAATTTGAACTAATTGAACCAAATGAGGAACCTGGTACAATGCGTGAATTTTTAGATACAGTTGGAGAAGGAATCCATCATATTGCTTTTGATGTAGAATCCATTAAGGAGATTCTGCCGGTTTTTGAGAGTAATGGCTATCCTTTACTTCAAAGTGGTGAATTTACATCAAGTGATGGCAGATATGTATATGTTGATACCTTGAATGATCATAAGACACTGGTTGAACTTCTTGAAAGTGCTGAACCACGAGATACAGAGCCAAGCAAAGAATCCTTTGAACCTTTGCTCGGGACCAATAAAGTGGAGCAACTGGCGATTGTTGTTAAAGATCTCGATGCAGCAGCAGATGCTTACTGTAAACTACTAGGGGTTGAAAAACCTCAAGTGATTCAATCCGGACCGAGCGAGTTAACTCAGGTTGTTTTTGAAGGAGAGCCAACCGAAGGCGATTCTAAATATATGTTTATTAACACCCCACTGCTTCAAATTGAATTAATTGAACCTGGTAAATCTCCAAGTACATGGAAAAAGCATCTTGAAATGCATGGGGAAGGTGTTCACCATATTTCGTTTTTTATAAAAAATATGGAGGGAAAAATTAAGCTGCTAGAGGATATGGGTTATCCTGTTATTCAAACTGGTAATTTCTATAATGGGAAAGGCAGATATGCTTATATGGATACCACTTCGGACTTTAAAGTAATAATAGAATTACTAGAACGATTTGATTCCTAAATTGAGTGCTAGACACCTTTGGTGCCTGGCACTTTTTTAGGTGTATTCAGAAAGATTTGTCTTCAATCAAGGGTCGCCAACACACCCCTTCATTCGGAACAGTTGCCTTTGTACTAACCAAACTATGCTTGAAGTAATCTCTTTTTAGAAACTGCTCTTCATACCAATGTCGACAATGGCAAAAAGTTCTTTATCTGCGATTCGCAACGACATCGTTTTTGGAGTATAGTGGATGTATAAAAAGCAGATGGACACAGCTTAGTGGAGGAATATATGCAGAGGGCACAAATACCAACATATGAACGGATTGCCATTGACTTAGCGAATCGAATTTACGATGGAAAGTTTAAAGTAGGTGAAAAGATTCACGGGAGATCAACATTGGCTAGTGAATATAAAGTTTCACCAGAGACAGTAAGAAGAGCAATAAAGATATTGGAAGATGTCGAGATAGTTCAATCTACAAAGGGCAGTGGGATTGTTATTTCTTCCCGTGAGAATGCCTATAAATATATTCATCGATTTACGAATTTGGCGAGCATAAAGGACCTCGAAAAA
Organism: Neobacillus sp. NPDC093182; assembly: GCF_044754045.1. Lineage (NCBI taxonomy): Bacteria > Bacillati > Bacillota > Bacilli > Caryophanales > Bacillaceae > Neobacillus > Neobacillus sp. NPDC093182. The sequence goes on along the minus strand of NZ_JBIVOI010000022.1, from coordinate 54,106 downwards.
GAGATAAACAGCCTTATAGCAGAGCGAGTGAAAATCGAAGAGCAGCTTTTTGATTCGGTTAGAAAAATCATGGATTATTCCACAAAGCTTCGGCATACCAATCCATTAGCACCGATTGAGGTAGAGGTATTGCCCGGCTGTGTACATATTGGTCAGACCATTTCTGAAGTGAAATTTTGGCAAAATACTGGAGGCACAGTCATAGGGATGAAGAGGAAAGGGGAATTGATTATTTCTCCAGGACCATATGCACTCATCCTAGAAGGGGATGTACTTCTTATTATTGGTGATGATGAAACCTATGAGAGAGTCGTCCATTTTATGGAGGATTAAAAAAAGCCGGCAGCGCCGGCTAATTTATTTTTACAATAGTCCTTCTTCTTTTAGAAACTCTGTAGCCACTTTTCTAGGTGATTCCTTGAGGCTGTCAACTTTGTAATTAAGCTTTCGCATTTTTTCATCTGTTAGTTTGCCTGCAAGGGAATTAAGAGCTTCTTTAAGTTCAGGATGTTCCTTTAATGTTTCTTCTTTAACAATTGGAACAGCATAGTATGGAGGGAAAAAGTTTTTATCATCCTCTAACACTTTTAAACCAAATTCTTCAAGGAGACCATCTGTCGAAAATGCATCGATGACGTCACTCTTATGATTATCAAGAGCTGTATAGCGTAAACCTCCGTCTACCGCTTGAACGTCTTTAAACTTCAAATTGTACGTCTCCGAAAGTCCAATTAATCCATCATCACGATTTGGAAATTCAATCGTGGGTCCCATAATCATGCTGTCACTAACTTTGGCAAGATCGGAAATGGTATTTAAATGATATTGTTGAGCTGTATCTTGACGTACTGCCAAAGCATACGTGTTATTGAATCCTAGTGGTTTTAATAAATCAATTCCATATTTCTCTTTGAATTCTTTTTTTACATAGTCATAAACCTTGTCAGGATTACTTTGTGGGCTTTGCTTAAGAATATTAACGAGTCCCGTCCCAGTATATTCGACATACATATCAATGTCGCCATTTTTTATTGCACTAAAAGCTACTTGTGACCCGCCGAGATTCATTTTTCTTTCTACTTCAATATCAGTCTTATTTTCTACTAAATCAGCAAGCATATGTCCTAGAATCAGCTGTTCACTGAAATTTTTAGAACCGATAACAATTTTATCCCCGGCGCTTGTCTTTGAGTAAACAGTAAAGGCACCGGCAGCAACGATGATTATACTAGTAAATCCGATTACTAAACGTTTTATATTTTTACCAGTTTTAGCAGCTGACTTTCGTTTATTCGTATATGAGAATGACGTTTCAAGCTTTCCAACAACAAAGTCAATCAAGAGGGCAAGGATACATGCAGGGATTGCTCCTGCCAGAATCATATAATTATCAACCGTCTGAACACCAGAGAACACCAGATAACCAAGTCCGCCTGCGCCAACGAAGGCTGCGATTGTCATCAATCCGACAGCTGTTACGGCAGAAATTCTGATACCCGCCATAATCATCGGAAAGGCAAGCGGCAGCTGAACCTTTTTCATTGTTTGACTCTTGGTCAGACCGATACCTTTGGCGGCTTCCAGAATGTCAGGATCAATATTCGTTAATCCTGTATAGGTGTTCTTTACGATTGGAAGAAGGGAATAAAGTACAACCATGACAATGGCAGGTGCACTGCCGATACCAATAAAGGGAATTAAAAATCCAAGTAAGGCTAAGCTTGGTACTGCTTGTATGACGTTAGTTGCTCCAATAATCGTCTTCGATAGCTTTGGCTCTCTTGATATCAAAATACCAAGCGGAATACCAATAATAACGGCAATTAAAACGGAAATTATACTTAAATAAATATGTTGACCTAATAAATTAATAATCTGTTCATAGTTCGAACTTAAATAATTATAAAAATCACCCATTAAAAGGCCACCTCCAAATCAATTAGTTGGCTGCTTAAGGCCGATAAAATACTGCTTCTCGTTATAAGTCCAGTTAATTGCTTCGAATGATTGATAACAGGCACATAGCCAATTTTATGTTCATTCATCGTTGCTAAAATGGAAATTAAGTTATGATCCTCTGAAACAGCCAGAATATTCTTCTCCATAACACTATCAATCTCCGAATTTCGATTCAGCAATTGGATTCCTTTTAAGGTGACTAAACCTATTAATATATTATTTTTGTCTGTCACCATTAAACTGTCGACCTTATTAGCTTTCATGATCTCGATCGCCTGTAAAACCGTTCGCTTTGTAGTAATTTTTACAGGGTTAGGTATCATAATATCCTCGGCCATTAACAATTCAGGGTTATTCCAAACTCGTCGCTTTCCAATAAATCCTTCAACAAATTCATTAGCTGGGTTCTTGAGAATATTTTCCGGGGTATCGAATTGGAGAATATCGCCATCTTTTAAAATACAAATCTTATCGGCTATTTTAATCGCTTCGTCCATATCGTGGGTGACGAAAATGATGGTTTTATTAAGTTCTTTTTGCATTTGAACAAGTTCATCTTGAAGTGAGTTTCTTGTCACAGGGTCCAATGCACTAAAGGGCTCATCCATTAAGATAATATCTGAATCGGTTGAAAAGGCTCTTGCTACCCCAACCCTTTGCTGCTGCCCGCCGCTTAATTCCTTTGGGAAACGGTCTAAATATTCAGCAGGATTTAATCCAACTACATCGAGTAGTTCCTCTGTTTTTTTAGCAATTTTAGCCGGGTCTTCACCTTTAAGTTTTGGAATTAATTCCAGATTCTCTCTAATCGACATATGAGGGAATAGACCAGTGTTTTGGATGACGTAGCCAATATTTCTTCTTAGCTCGATAGCATCCATGGTGGAAATATCCTTGCCGTTAACAAAAATCTTTCCTGCTGAAGGCTGGATTAATTTGTTGATCATTTTTAGCAATGTGGTTTTCCCGCATCCGCTCGGTCCGATAAAAACCACTAATTGACCCGCATCAATATCAATTGAGAAGGGTTTAATAATGGTTTTATTTCTGTATTTCTTTACGATGTTTTTAAATTCGATCAAAGTCATTCCTCCTTAATAAAAAATCATTGTACGTAATTTGCAACAACCTAATGTTAACATATAAGTTGTTGGTTTGTCGAATTTATTTCTGTTTAGGACCCATTTTAGCCAAAACTTAATAGATCATAAAATTTTTCAGAATATAAAGAACTCTTCATTGGGTTGGCATTCGTCTTGACGAAAATTCCAATAATTGGTGATTATTTTAGAATGATTAATACGGTGATCCATGAATCTGGTCACGCATTTATGGCTTTATTTGGGGGTAATGTAGAATCCATTTCATTGTACATGAATGCAGACGGAGTGACACACGGTACACAATCGATTTGGATTATTGATTTATTACTTGTGCAGCAGGTTATACAATCGCATCGTTAATTGCTTACGTTTCGTTTTGGTTAATAAAAAAGAAAAAACATATACTTTTTATCGATATGCTATTAGGAATTATCATAATCAATTTGATATTATGGGTACGTAATCCCTATGGTTTATTCTGGCTCGCATCCTTCGGGATTTTGTTTCTAGCGATACTTATTAAAGGAAGTAAAAAGGCAATCGACAACCTAGTGTTGTTAATTGCTTCTGTATTATTAGTGGAATCTGTCAGTACAGCATATGATATTTTCATCATCAGTTTAATTCAGCCGCATGCAGCAGGAGACGCAACCAACTTATCTCAATTAACTGCGTTTATTCCAGCTCAAGGATGGGGGATTTTCTTCTTTGCACAAGCCATTTTTTTTATTATCCATGGTTTTAAGAAGGGATTATTCCGTTTGGGTGAGGGTGAAATCCAGCACAATTATCGACTAGAAGGAACAAAAGAATACTAACCAAAAAGCTCGCCGGATTGGCGAGCTTTCTCACATTAATAGTAATAAGGAAATGGAAAGAAATATGGGAATACAAAGACAGCGTATGGAAAGCGTCGTCTCCTAAAGCGGCGGAATCTACGTCTGCCGTACCCGCCATATCCACCATATCGCATATCATCGGAATCGTCATCGACATCCTCAGGAACGAGCATAGTAACGCCTTCATCATCCATTTCTTGAAGAATACCATTCATTTGAGTGCCATCACTCATTTGACCAACCACATGGTAATTCATATAACGCTGACATGTATTCATGATATTCCGATAATCGCCGACTTCTTGACTACGATACCCTGGATTTCCATTAGGTCCATAGTGATAATTATTCAATATAATCGCCTCCTCGCATACATCATATTCAGGTAAATAGAATTAGTGACCCATTATATTCAGAATATTTAGGCTGTGTAAATATTTTAGAGAAATAGAACATAAGATTGATTAATGTGAATAAAAACACGTGGAATTCCAATATATAAAGGAGGGGCGATAATGGATATCCTTGATATCATAAAAAGCCGGAGGAATATTAAAAAGTTCAAATCACAGGCTGTTCAATTAGACTTAATCTATTCCTGGCTGGAGGCAGCTAAGATGGCTCCAAACCACCGAATGACAGAACCATGGGAAGTGTACTTTATAGGTCCTGACACAAGAGCAAAACTGAACCATAAAACGAATTTTGGAAATGCACCTGTACTAATCGCTATATTATCCAAACATGGTGCTTCCGCAGTTGAAAAAGAGGAAAACGCATTGGCCACTGCTTGTTTTGTGCAAAATTTTAATTTAGCAGCCTGGTCTGAAGGAGTAGGTACATTTTGGTCATCGATCGGAATCACAGCAAAGAATCGGAAAATCCTAGGAGTTCCTGAAAATTATGACCTCGTCGGTGTATTAGGAATTGGGTATCCTGAGATTGTACCAGACCCAAAACCAAGAACATCAATTAAGAATAAAATAAAAAATTTACCTTAACAAAGAAGACAACCAATTGGTTGTCTCTTTTTTATATCGAACTTAATGGCCGCCCACAGCATTTTGATACTCTATTGTAAGGTTATTTATGATTTGCTGCACAGGGAGAATATCCTTAATTTCATCAACTCGTGCCCCAGCAAAGACAAGTCCATTTTCGACATCTCCTCCCATACTTGTAAGAAGGGAATCAAGTGTACAGAAGCGATAAGAACAATTTTTTAAACAATCATGACATTTAGCAATTTTTAATTTGTCTGGCCCGCTGATCAATTTTGCAAAGTTATTAACGATGACTCTTCCATGCAAGCCAACAGTTGTTTTAACTAAAGCTGTATCTTCTTTTCGAGCGTCCACATATTTCTGTTTAAATGAATAAGGAGCATCACATTCTTCACTTGCTACAAACCTTGTGCCCATCTGAACCCCGGCAGCACCCATGGAAATAGCTTTAGCAATATCTTCGCCAGTCATGATTCCGCCTGCAGCAAGGACAGGGATGGATACTGCTTCCACTACCTCAGGAAGAATATCAAACATCGGTCTGTCTGTGCCAAGGTGTCCGCCAGCTTCAAAACCCTCAACGACTACAGCAGCAGCGCCAAGTTTCTCTGAAATTCTAGCCAATTTTGCAGAAGAAACAATAGAAATGACAGGAATGCCAGCCTGTCTTCCCCAAGCATACATATCCCTTGAGATTCCTGCTCCGGAAATAATAAAATCCACTTTTTCTTCAAGAGCCGCTTTCATCTTTTCTGCAAAATCATTCATTGCGAACAATACATTTACTCCAATATATCCGGCGCCTTGTACTAAATTTTTTGCTTTTCTGATATGATCGCGCATTTCAGCGGTGGTAATACCTGTACCTGAGATGATCCCAACACCACCAGCATTTGCTACGGCTGAAGCTAGTTTGCTTAATGAAATTCCGACGCCCATACCTCCTTGGAAAATAGGTACCTTTGGCATGATATGTGCAATTTTTAATTGTGGAAAGTTCAATTTATAACCCCATTTCATTTGTTTAAGAATTTAGAACTTACTCTGCATACTACCATCTATCATCATTTGTGTATGTGATTTTTATCACCAGGTCATAAAATCAGGTTATAGAATTTATTACCACTAGTCATAAAAGCATAGGAAATTACTATTATTATTTTAGGATTGTGATTTGTTTGAAACAAAAAGTAACTTTTATTCAATTTCTTTGTAACATTGATAAGGTAAAATGGTGTAAAATAGGTGTGGAATTTTTTTAGTATAACTTTGTGTGAAAAATTTTAGGGGGGATAGGATGGCTTCCACAGCATGCAGAAGTAAATATTTTGATAATGCCAAATTTATATTAATTTTTCTTGTTGTTTTCGGGCATATGATTAGCCCGTATAAGGAACAGGATAAAATTTTATTTACCTTATATACCGTGATTTTTCTTTTTCACATGCCAGCTTTTATTATGATTTCCGGGTATTTTGCTAAAGGGTTTAAAAAGAAAGGGTATTTGCTTAAAACTTTTCAAAAAATCTTAATTCCATATTTTATCTTTCAAATCATCTATTCTGTTTATTACTTTTTAGTTGGAAAGGAAAAAACGCTTGAATTTGATCTGTTCCAGCCACATTGGTCATTGTGGTTTTTATTGAGTTTATTCTTTTGGAATTTATTACTGTATGTCTTTGCAAGATTAAAATGGGCAGGATTGTTTATTGCGGTTATACTCGGAATCGCAGTTGGTTATTTTGAGAATGCAGGAAGTTTTATGAGTATATCTCGGACATTTGTATTCTTTCCGTATTTCCTTCTGGGGTTCCTATTAAATGGGGACCATTTAAAACGGATCATTGGAGCAAAGTTTTCAGTTCCAGCTGGAGTAGTCATTATCTTCGTCACGTTTTTATTTTTTGGGTTTAGTTTTCCGCAAGACGCTGTCCCATGGCTGTTAGGAGACACCTCTTATGAAAATATGGGAGGTATGCAGCTTAGTGATGGACTGCTTCGTGCAGTACAATACTGTTTAACGTTGATTGTCGTTTTTGGCTTCTTGCCTTTAATCCCGTCAAATCAGTATCGAATAACCAAAATCGGAGAACGAACACTTTATGTTTACTTGTTCCATGGGTTTATCATTAAATCAATACAAGCTATTTTACCGAATGCCGTCTCAGAAAATTATTTATTCCTGCTAGCTTTCTCTTTCGTGGTTTGTATTGTTTTGGGAAGTTATATGATAAAAAAATATACCCGCCCGCTTGTCGAGTTGAAAATATAAAAGCCGAATGTGTTCTGAACACATTCGGCTTTTTAACTAAGTATAAAATTTTCTACTTTGAGAATTGTCTAGCTTCAGCGCCTAGGGGCTCGGGGTCATAAGCCAATCCGTCAAGAAGGTAAAGAGCAACCTTCTCGCCGGCTCGTCTTATGCCTGTCGCCCTTGGCAAGGCGCTTATGCTTTACTAGTTACCCTAAAAATCCAAATAACGAACTTACAAATTTCTTCTTTTTTCTGTTAAGCTTGCCTTGCTCTAAAACTAACGGTTTTTCTGGCAGGGTGGTTTTCGTAATCTCATGAAGCTGTGCTTGCAGGGATTGTACTTGTTTTGTTAAGTCTATAACTTGGCTCTGTAATTCTTCTATTTCTCGGCGGTGCTGCAGCAGCTGATAGGAGGCAACAGAGTCTGCTTTTGAATTCACCTTTGCTTCCAATTCACTGACAATCGAATACAATCTTTCAAGCTCAGCATTGCCTTCAATCGCTTTTACTGTTCCTTTCCTGGTCTTCTTTTCTTGTACAGGAGCAATTTCTTGAAGTAAGGTTCCATTTTGGATTTGTGTCTGGATATTTTTTAGAAGTTCAATATCTTCGTCATTAAAATGATAATGTCCTCGTTCGTTCCGCTCCATCGGCAGTTCTAGCTGTTTTACCCATCGCTGAATGGTACTAGCTGAAACTCCTAATAATTTTGCAACTTGGTTTGTATTCATCATCATTCCCCCCGCTTGAAAAATTTGACTTTAGCAGCAAGCGTCATTGCTTATTACTCCCAGAATTTCCACCATTTCTTTTCTTTTGCCGCAGCTACATCCCGAAAACTTGTTAATAAATCCTGAAAGGCAGCTTCTCTTTGTGTAACTTCATGGCGGAATTGGTCCCGTTCTTTTCCGCGCTCTAAGCGGTCGATTTCAATCGTTTCTGAAAGGTTAAAGATTTCTGTATTTGTAATATCTACGTAATGGGCAAGTTCTTCTGCAGATTGAGATAACTGCTTCGAAAGTGTATAAATCTCTTCTGAAGTTTCGTGAGAGGCATTGGCAATACTTTTGGATAAATATAATAGTCTCTCAGTTGTCTGCTCCGCATTTTTTTCAAGATGACCAGATAGTTGTTGAAACTCAGCTTTTGTAGTTGCTGTAGACTTGGTTATCGATTCAGAAATAGTATTCACTGTATAATGAGCGCCATCTGCAATTTCCTTTTTAACCTCTTCAACTACTTCCTTACGAAGAACACTTCGTATTTCCTCTTTTACTTCATTTAAGAATGTTTGTTTATATTGGTCCATCGCATCGAAAAATTGATCGGCATTCTTAATGGCAAGATCTTCATTCGAAACGGGGGGTACTTCTTGAGGCAAGATTGCCAGGGTTGAGGCTGGAGGTTCGGATATCTCTTCTTCTTCATCTTCTACAAATTCGCTGCCATTTTGCAATGTTTGTAAAATCATTGCGGTACTCAGTTTGTTTTCATACATATACTTAATTTCTAATAGTAAATCAATTTCTACCTGTGAATATATTCTGGCTCCTTGTTTTGTACGTGGAATTTCAAGGTATTCCTCTAGTTCCTCTTCCCATTTCTTCAATGTAGCAGGTTTAACATTTATTTTTTTGGAAACTTCCTTTAATGTGAAAGTTCTCATAAGTGTTCAAATCCCTTCTATCTAATTTACGGTAAAACAGCTATTGATAGTAAATTCTCTATGAAGCCCCCCATTTTCCTGCAGGGTGACAAAAGCTATCAAAACAAGACGTATAACACGAAATACCAACAAATTCATGCAAAAAAAGCTGTGCGCAATGCACAGCTTTTGTTTACTCAACAATCCCTAGAGTTCTTAATCCGTTATAAATTCCTGAATTATTTACGGTTGTCGTTTTATGTTTAGCATATTGAAAGAGGTCAGGATGACCATTTCCCATAGCAAAACCTTCACCAACACTCATCAGCATTTCTTTATCATTTAAGCCGTCTCCAAACGCTATAGCATTTTCCTTTGACAGGCCGAGATGGTTGAGTATGTATTGAATCGCAATCCCTTTATTGACCTTGTCTCTAATTACATCATAACAATGAAGCATTCCATCAAGGTTTACTTGGGATAAGTGGATTTGGTCCTCGATCTTATATAAAACAGTATCCTTTGGTTCTAAGTTGATTAAAGTCATTCCCAGAATCTCATAATCATTGGACGGTAAATAAGGTTTGTTTTTATGTAAGTGGAACTTCACAATAAATTCTTTCACACAATCTGCTTCTAAGTCAGTGAATATATTTTCATCTTTCGTATACAAAACAATTTCATGCTGGTTTTTTTTCGCTATGTCGATGAATTGTTTAACACTTTCCTTTTTCATTGGTTCCTGGAAGAGGTCCTTACCTTGATAAATGGCAAAAGCACCATTATATCCGACAAGCGAGTTTACCTTTAACTCATCTGCAAGATCTCTGATTTCGTGTAATGGTCTCCCAGTTGCTAAAAAAACCTCTATTCCTTTCTGTTGAACCTGCCGAATTGCTTTTACTGTAGTTTGATCAATGGAATCATCGGGCTTGATGATGGTTCCATCAATATCTAAAAATAAAACTTTATACTCAAACATTGAACGGCTCCTTTTATTAAGTATGTTTTCTTAGTTTAACATTAATAACGTGTAGATTAAATATTCTGGGAATAATAGTCGTGATAAGATCGGCAAAAAAGGGGGTTTGTTTTATGTTAAGAGTTGTAATCGTCATTCTGTTGTTAATTAGCCTTCCAGGGGATGCGCTTGCACAGCAGAAGGTTCCAATATTAATTTACCATTCAATTGATGAATACAATGGCAAAGGCTCTAAGGAGTTATTTGTTACACCAGAGAATTTCGAAAAACAGATGGTTTACTTGAAAAATAACGGATATACATTATTAACATTTGAACGCTGGACTGATATAAGTAAAGTGAACAAACCTATTTTTATTACACTTGATGATGGTTATAAAAATAATCAAAATGCGTTTGAGATTCTTCAAAAACTTAGGGATGATAAATTTAAACCGACAGCAACCTTTTTTGTTATTTCTGATTTTATCGGATATTCGAACCGATTATCTCAAACTGATTTAAAAATGATGGCTGAGTCCGGATTGATTTCTGTTCAGTCCCACACAGCTACTCATCCAGATTTGACAAAATTAGAGAATCTTCAATACGAATTAAAAGGCTCGAAGGAAAAAATTGAAAAAATGACAGGAAAACCAGTTATAGCTCTTGCTTATCCTTATGGAAACTTCAATGAACGCGTTGGTTTAGAAGTGAAAAAATATTATACATTTGGTTTGACTACTACACCAGCACTCTATACTAAAAAAGGGCTAAAAAACGAACTCTTATTTTTACCAAGAATTTATATAAAGTATTCCACTAACCTTGATGAATTCGCTGAATTAATTAACAGATAGGAGCTTTTAAAGTTAAACTATGCTACAAGATATCGATGATTCATGAGCAATCAATAGAAAAGTCTTTGTTTTTATTTAAATTTGGAGTTTAAACGGTTAATTTAAGTAAATATCACTCTTTACAACGATTCTAGTTGGGGATAAAATAAGCCTCATAATCATCATGAATTTAATATTCGGCCAAAACCCAGCAACTTGGTTGGGTACGGAGGAACCAATTAATTGGGGTTAATTCTACAATGTAGAAAGGATGAGAACGATCTTTCGCCATCCTACCCGTCAGCTAACTTCGTCGGCTAAAGCGAAGGAGGTCATGGACCGCCAAGTACAGGGGCTTTTTTGTTTTTAAACATATTAAGCATCTTGATTACTATTGCTGGTCTTTTATTATGCCTATTTTAGGGAACAGGTGGAGAAAATGACATTAAAAGATTATTTAACAAAATTAAAAATTGGTTTGCCCAAAACGAATGTCCATTTGGATAAGCAAGTTTATGAAGCAGGAAGTGTCATAAATGGTACCATTGAGATAACAGGCGGCCTATTAAAAAATAAAATTAAGAGATATGATATCGATCTAGTAGGGATTGATTCACAGGCATTTGTAGAAGAAACTTTAAATAGTCATTCCGTTTTCTGTTCTCTTGAATGTAGTCCAAACCAAACTGGAAAGATTACCTTTTTACTCGATGTTCCAGATGAAATTCAACATAATCAAAATACCTTTCAGTATTCCTTAATGATCAATATTGATTTGGGAAATGCAAATAATATTACACAAAGTGTCCCTATCATGATTAATGCCGTTTCATAATGTGTGTCTATTAACCTAGTTATTTATGTAAATCGGAAAAATTTCCTATTAATTGATATAGCTTTGTAAACTACTAGAAATTATTATGAAACCAATCACCAGTATAATAAAGTTATCTTGAGACTTTATTAGGGCGGGTGCAGTAATGGAAGAAACAATGGTAAAATCTTATTTACAGAAATCACTAGAAGAGTGGAAGGATGACATTTCAGTAGTCCTTACAGAAATAGATAAAGAATATGAAGAAGTGGCACAAGAGTTAAAGGTATACTCTTATAAATACGGGATTACCAAGCAAGTCATCCAATCAACAGTGAACGAGGAAATTATTGAAAGTATACGGCAAAGGTATCATAAACCGTTTGAGGAAAGTTATAATCAATTAAAGGAATATATAAAAGACTTAGAAGAGAAGCAGCGCGTTTTTCACATGTTTGTTCAAAAAATTGATGAAGTAAATCGCAAGGAATCGTCAAAGAATACAAATTTATAAATAGTAATATAGTCTGGTCCATATGGATCAGGCTTTTTTTATCATTAATTGAGAATCGTCGGCAAGTGAAAAGAATTTTGCATATAATAATTAGCAGGATTTTATCGAGAGGTGCTGAAGTATGATTACTGCAAGGATCGGAAGCAAGTGGTATCGTCTGCCGGAAAATCTAGAGGATTATTTTAATAAGTTTCGGTCTGGGATCATCGGCATTGATCAAGAATTTGACTCACCGTATGGAAAGAAACCGATTATTTATGCAGATTGGACAGCAAGTGGAAGATTATTTCGACCCATTGAACAAAAAATCTCGGAGGTATTTGGCCCGTTTATGGCGAATACGCATACGGAATCCAACATTACCAGTCTAATGATGACCGGAATTTATAATCAATCAAGAAGGATTATTAAGGAACATATAAATGCTGATGAGAATGACGCCCTCATTCTTGACGGTTTTGGAATGACGTCGGTAATGAATAAACTACAGAGATTATTGGGTATTAGAGTACCAGAGCAATGGAAAGACAAAATAAAGCTTTCTGAGAGGGATAGACCAGTGGTTTTTCTCACTCATATGGAGCACCATTCCAACCACACTTCATGGCTGGAGACCTTAGCAGACGTTGAGATGATCAGACCGGACTCGAAAGGAAATGTAGATATTAATCATCTTGAGCAGCTTCTGTCCCAATATCGGGATAGAGCTGTCAAAATAGGTTCCTTTACAGCATGCTCGAACGTTACAGGAATACAAACACCATATCATCAGCTGGCAAAAATCATGCATAAGCATGGTGGACTTTGCTTTGTAGATTTTGCCGCCTCTGCACCGTATGTGAAGATTGATATGCACCCGAAGGATCAGATGGAAAAACTCGATGCCATTCTCTTTTCTCCACATAAATTTTTAGGCGGACCCGGTACGAGCGGCGTTTTACTTTTTGATAAAAGAATTTATACAAATAAGGTACCAGACCATCCTGGAGGAGGAACGGTTACTTGGACTAATCCTTGGGGTGGACATCAATACATTAAGGACATCGAGCTTCGAGAGGATGGAGGGACACCTGGTATTCTTCAAGCAATTCGTACGGCTTTATGTATAAAGTTAAAGGAACAAATGGGTGTAGAGAAAATTTTAGCTAGAGAAAAAGAACAGTTAAAGCTGCTTTTAACTGGATTAGAGACTGTTCCTAATCTGCATGTATTAGAGAGTCATCATCGAAATCGAATTGGGATTGTTTCATTTACTATTGAGGGTATTCATTACAATCTTATAGTCCGTTTGTTAAATGATCGATATGGATTTCAGGTTCGCGGAGGGTGCTCTTGTGCAGGGACATATGGTCATTATTTATTGGAAATTGACCAGAACAAATCTAAGCAAATTTCCAATAAAATTGATTTAGGCGACTTATCTTCTAAGCCTGGCTGGGTCAGGTTCTCGCTGCACCCTATTATGACTAATGCTGAAATTCGATTGTTTATTAAGGCGATGAAGGAGATTACGAGTAATATTGAGGATTGGAAAAAAGATTATGTTTACGACCCGGCTACAAATGATTACTTTTATACAAAACACACACGTCAGGATATGTCACCACTCTTCAGACTAGAGGATTAATACAAATTTGAAAATTCTGTGAAGAAACATCGTAATCTAACGATATCTTGTCCAAAGTTAATGATTGAAAAAGCAAATCCGAAAATGATTGAAATTCATTAATATTCTTTGAAAAAGCTGCATTCTGACGTTATTCATCTAGACTGCAGCTTTTTTATGTGGCAACGCTTCCTATACCCTGACATATGTTAATAAGAAAAAGGGTGGGATAACATGATTCATATTGTGAAGCGGGGCGATACACTTTACCAACTCTCTTTGGATTATCGGGTAAACCTCGCCAGTCTTTATGCAGCCAATCCTGGTGTCAATTATCAGCAATTATATATCGGCCAAAAAATTCAAATCCCTGGCTTACCAGATCCAAATACAATTCCCTATTCCATTCAAATATCGATTGGGAAGAGGAGACTATCATTATACAGAAATGGAAGGCTCGAAAAAATTTATCCGATTGCTGTTGGAAAAATGCTATCTGGAACCCCGACTGGTGATTTTGTCATTGTTAACCGGCAAATGAATCCAGGCGGACCTTTTGGTGTTATGTGGCTTTCACTATCTAAACAAGGCTATGGTATTCATGGGACCAATAATCCGAGCTCGATAGGTAAAGCTGTTTCAGCTGGTTGTGTGAGAATGCATAACCGGGATGTACTTCAACTTGCCGAAAAGGTTCCAAATGGCACAAGGGTAATCATACGACCATGACAATAAGAACAAGGCTGATTATACATACTAATCGGCCTCAATTTATTTGAAAAAGTGAATCCAATTCTAGTAATTAATCGTATAAATTATATAATGAGAAGACTACAAAAGGGGGGAGTTGGTTTGAGCGGTAATTGACAAAGTAGATCTTATTCAATAAAAAAATCCCACCACCCTTAGGAGGGGAGGTGAGATTTTGTTGATTATTTGTAAATTACAATTGAACCAACAGATTTGTCTTTAGCTTGTCCATTCACTCGAACCTTAAGTCCATAGGTTCCAATTTTACGTCCAGCATCTGGCATGAATGTGTTTTCAAAAGAGTTGCTGTCATTAAATAGTGAAACAGCAGGCTGACTTGGTCCGAACAATGTTTGAACATCAGGATAGTTTAGATTTAATCCTGAAGTTGGGTTTAAACCAAAAGCTGCATCTGCAATATGGTAACGAGAAGACGCTTGAACTGGTGCTCCACCATTAATAATCCATGTTAAATCAGTACTTGGATGAGCATCTACAACGCCTACGAATCCTTCACCTGGGTGAATACCTGTCCAGTTGTCAGTAAAAGTTGGATCAACATACCATACAACAAGACCGCTATCATAGCTCATTAATGATTGTCCCCGTTTGATATTGGCTAGACCTTCGTCAACCCCTGCATGGTTACGCCACTCTAATAGGTAGTAGTGATCAGAATACTTATTTCCGTCTGATTTTTCAAAACCATTTAAAGTAAATGCTGGTGTTGTTTCTGCACCATCTACCACAACGGAAGTACCATCTGCTTTAACATTAATGTTATCTACATAGAAGCCTTTTTCTGATGTTCCCCAATCAGTAATATAACGGAAGCGAAGTTGTACTTTTTTACCTCCATAATGGGACAAATCAAATGTTTGCTTCGTCCAGCCGTTGCTATTACCTGTAAAACCCGGAAGTGCAGGAGCGATTGTTGGATATGCTTCAGGCATTGCACTTGAAACCGTGTTGCTATTGCTTAAAGATTTCCAGGTTGCACCGCTATCCTCAGAGACTTGTACAAAAGCAAAATCCCAATCCTCTTCGATTTGATACCATGCATCAAATTCTAAAGTTGCAGAAGTCTTTCCTGTTAAATCCACAGCTGTTACCATGTTTGTATCGATTTCGTCCTGCTGCCCGCCCCAGTACTCGAAGGAACCAGTAGCAGGTGTATTAATATTAGTAGCCTTTTGTGGCAAGTTTACTTTAGCAGCAACTGCGTTTTTCCCATTTGGGGAATTTGCTTGATCAAGTAAAACTTGAGTTCCTTTTATAGTCACTTCATTCCAGTCTAATTCAACAGTATCATTTGTCCAGTTCCCGCCTAGGTAAGATTGGAAATATGATTTTGCCAAAGGTGAAAATCCAGTTGGCTCTGTACCGCCAATTTTACCAGCCCAAGAACCGCTTGCCATGATTGACCAGTAAGCAACGGCTTCACCAGTACCAGAGTACACTGTATCATATTCATCAGGGTAGCCTAAATCATGACCATACTCATGCGCGAACACTCCAGTTGCACCGTCTTCAGGCATCATGGTGTAATCATAAAATCCAGGCAATCCCGCCCCTAATCCATCAGGGTCCACAAATGATGCGGAACGGTGAGACCAAATTGCATTATCACCTAATGATCCGCCACCAGCTTCTTGACCGACACCTGAGTGAATAATCATTAAGTGGTCTACTAAACCGTCTTTTTCAAGTAAGTTTCCGTCTCCATCTAAATCATGTGGATCTTCTAAATCATACTGATCTAAAGGAATGCCAGCTGCTTTTGCTGCAGCGTAAGTATCTGCAACTAATTTTTTCGAACCGCCCGGAGCTACATTATCATGACCTCCAGATGCTCTATCTGCACCATAATAAGCTGCTGTTCCAGGAACTTTTAACCAGCCGTAAGCTTTCCCATCTACTGAGTATGTTCCACCTGACTGCTCTTCATAGAATTGCTTCATAGAAACAAAATCTTCATTATTTGGTCCTTTAACTCCATCTTCACCAAAAATCATATCCTCAAAGTGTTCCAATGGATAATCAGGATAATAGTTATCCGTTTCATCAGGCTTAATGTTATTATGTGCAAAGTCAGCGTATTCGACAGCTAAGACAAGAACTTTGTCTTCTCTTTTAGCACCGTTGTAAACGCTTTCTTGTACCGGATCAGGATTGCCCTTTAAGTGCCCGTTTTTCTTCCCATTACCATTTAATAATCCATTGTTAAATTCTTTAAAGTTACTTTGCTTTTCTGCTTCAGCTTTTTTTACTTTTGCAGCTAATGGATCTGATTCCTTAACTTTTAATTGTTTGCCTTTTAGCTCAAGGTAGTTATTAAGGAATTTTTGCTTTACTTCTTCTGAAGCATTTTTCGAGAGGAGCCCTTGTTTAATAAATGATTCGATTAATCTCTCTTCATTTACAATCGCTAAATCTAGCGAGCTGTGTGAAGAAAAAGAAGAGGCTTCCGCTTTATGTAGGAGTCCCGCATCCTTAGTCGAAGCATCAATACTTGGGAATCCTGCAAATAAAGTACCTGCAAGCATAACGGAAGAAAGACTAGTTTTAATAAACTTATTCAATTGTATTCCCCATTTCAATGTATTACGGCCGTATTAATATAATATTTAGAAAATTGGGACAAAACAATAGGTGAATTTACCCTAATTTTTAACTGTAATCATTGGGATATAGGTCAAATGGGAGTGTGTTTCGACAAAGAACTTGATGGTTTTGTTGAAATCTGTCGATTTACAAGGGAAAATAAATGTGTTTTGAAAATAATAATAAAGTATTTACATTAATAATCAGATGTGCTCGTGTTGACAAGCATTTGAGCACCAGTGAGGAAGTAATAACTAGGCTTTAATTAAAGAGAAGACAATTTTAATAATTTTTAAATCAAGAAATTTGAATGTAATTTATTTCCTTTTTCATTATATGAAAATATCAAGATGTATTTTTAATATACCAATATATTAAAAAATGACCGCAAAAAATACTTTATTGTAAATTTAATCTAACATTTTTTTTAAGGTGTAGGATGAATGGGGTATATGATGGAATGAAAAGGTACGTGTTTTCAAATACTAACAATAAACTCATTAATGAAATGGGATCTGTGTATGAGGAATCCAAAGAAACGAAATAAAATACCATTTATTATATTGTTTATCATCCACACAAGCATGATTGGCTACTCGTTTTACAAGAGCAAAAATAAAAAGCAATTATTCACACTCTTAATGGCGGATATCGGATTTGCTTATTTGTTAGAGTATGTAGTTTTAAATGTATTTCATGCCTATACGTATAAACCGAGAATAATCAAAAAGAACTTTTTTGACAACGTTTTTGGTGCTATTTTATCACAAGGTATCTTTGTGCCCTTTACCGCTGTTTTTTCTACTGTTGTAAAAATAGGGTGGGTTGGTAAATTACTTGGAGGAGTTTATTTTACACTAATTGAACTGCTGTTTCTAAGGTTAAAAGTTTATAAACATAATTGGTGGAGAACCATATTTACCTTAATCTTGATTCCTCTGTACTTTAAAATTAGTGATTGGTGGAATATTCTTTTAGGCAAAAGGAATCCCTTGGTTCGTTTTATTTCACTTTTTCTTATGATATTGGTTACAGAAGCTAATTTATTATTTTTATTTGCTTTAACTAGAAAGGTTCGTTTCGGTGCAGGGAAATTTCATTCTTGGAAAGAACATTTTATTATTGTTCCGTTGTATGCAATTACCTTGTCTTTATTTTCAACAGTATCATTCTTAAAACAGAATAATTGGTCCGCAAAGCTAAAGGTCTTGCTAATGACAATTGGATTAGATCAGATATTTAAGAAGCGGAAAGTGTTAAAGGAAAAATTCCATGTAGCAGATTATTTTACTGTCCGAATACTGGCGATATTTTTATATGGAAAGTTTAGAGATCTTGTTTACGGAGTGAGAACAACGGGTGAAATAGAAGATAGTGAGGATAAAATGCTGAAAAAAAATCAGAAACAGACATAAAAAAAACGCCTTTTGGGCGTTAGTTACTTATTGTAATTACTAATGAACCATGATAAAATAAGTTTTGGTCTCAGACAAAAAAAGCGTCAGGACAAATCATCTCTATAATAGAATAACACATCAAGCTAAGTCTGTCAAATATTTAGGGACAAAATTTTTCTGGAGAGTGGTCAAATGAGCGATACGGTAAAAAGTGACTTGCAGATGGAGCAGGAACGGGTAAATTTCGTTAGTAGGGAAATCGATAAGAAAAAACTAAAACTCCAGAAAAATACTGGAGGTGTCAGTTCAGATGTACTTGAACTCCGAAAGACTTTCTGGGAGGACGTAACTGTAAATATGGATGAGCCGGATGACGTGATTGAGACGGCAGCCAGCATAAAGCAGCAAGCAGAATTACTTTCAGAGCGGGAACGGACGTTTAAACAAATGGATAAACAGATCCGAATCCTTGAACGGTTAAAATATTCACCATATTTTGGACGAATTGATTTTTTAGAAACAAATGAAAAACATGCTGATCAAGTGTATCTCGGAATTGCTTCCCTTATGGATGAGCATGATGAGAATTTTTTAATTTATGATTGGCGTGCCCCTATTTCAAGCCTATATTATGATTTTGCTCCCGGGCCTGCTTCTTATCCAACGATGGACGGGGAAATCGAAGGCGAAATGAAGCTGAAAAGACAATTTATCATTCGTTCATCGGATATTAAGGCTATGTTTGATACTGGAGTTACCATTGGTGACGAAATGCTCCAAGAGGTCCTTGGGAATAATGCAAATGCACAAATGAAGAGTATAGTCGCTACGATTCAGCGTGAACAAAACCTGATTATCCGTAATGAGCGAAGTAAACTCCTTATTGTTCAAGGAGTAGCAGGCAGTGGTAAAACTTCCGCAGCCCTGCAGCGAGTTGCCTATTTATTGTATAGATATCGTGAAACCATAAAGTCGGAGAATATTATGCTGTTTTCACCGAACCCGTTATTTAACTCTTACGTATCCACGGTCCTCCCTGAACTAGGGGAAGAGAACATGGAGCAGGCAACCTTTATGGAATATCTGATTAATCGGATTGGCAGTGAATTCGATGTAGAGGACCCGTTTGATCAAATGGAATTTTTACTTAACGATGAGGTACATCCAGACTACGATACAAGGGTTAGAGGAATTCGGTTTAAAACCAGTCTAGCATTTAAAGAAATTATTGACCGGTATGTAATCCAACTATCAAAAATAGGTCTGCTTTTTAAAGATCTTGTCTTTCGAGGAGAAGTAATCATATCTAATGAAACAATCTATGATTATTTTTATTCCCTCGATGCGAGTTTCACCATTCCTAATCGAATGGAGATGGTAAAGGATTGGCTGTTAAGGGAGTTAAAAAGAAAAGTCAGACAGGAACGCACCAAAAGCTGGGTAGAGGATGAGATACAATTTCTTGAAAAAGAGGACTTTTTAGAGGTATATCAGGAATTACAAGAAAAAGATCGGTTTACGGAGAAAAGTTTTGATGATTTTGAACAAGAACAAAAGATCCTCGCAGAAAAAGTAGTCAAGCAAAAATTCAGGCCATTATTTTCTCGGGTTAAAAAGTTAAACTTTCTCGATATGAAGGGATTGTATAGCCAGTTGTTTAAAAAGGGTGCCGAAAACCAAGAAATCCTTCTTGATGACTGGACTCAAGTTTGTACACAGACAGTTGATACCTTAGCAAACTATAAAATATCCTACGAGGATGCAACGCCGTTTGTTTACCTGCAGGACTTACTTAAGGGCAGGAAGTCTACAACTGGCATCCGCCATATTTTTATCGACGAAGCCCAGGACTATTCTCCTTTTCAGTTTGCATTGATAAAAAGACTTTTCCCTTATAGTAAGATGACACTGCTCGGGGACTTTAATCAAGCCATTTTCTCAGGTGCAACAGGATCAGCTACAGTTATAACGGATTATGAAGAAAAAGAGGAAGACGTTGAAAAGATTGTTTTGACTAAGACCTATCGTTCTACGAAGGAGATTGTTGATTTCACCAGCAGTTTGGTAGAGGGTGGTGAAAAAATTGAACCATTTAATCGCCATGGTAAGAAGCCATCGGTAAAACTAGCGGAGCAGAACCAATTAAATAGTTTGATTTTGGGTAAAATAAATGAATTTTTAAATGAAGGGCACCGAACCATTGCGGTTATTTGTAGAACGGCTGCAGAGAGTAAAAAGGTATATGCAGCATTAAAAGATGACATTCCTGTCCACCTCATTGAGAAGGCTACCATTGCTTATGAAAAAGGGATATTGGTGATCCCGTCGTATTTGGCAAAAGGAATCGAATTTGACGGTGTTATTCTTTATGATAGTTCACAATACAAAAATGAAAGTGAAAGGAAGTTATTCTACACGGTCTGTACACGTGCAATGCATAGGCTGCACATGTATGCAGCAGAGGATATCAGTCCACTTATGAACCGAGTTCCGGGATCGTTATATGAGCTGGAATAAAGCAAAACAGCGGCCAAAAAGTGGCCGCTGTTTTTAGAGTGTTTAGTTATTTTTCCATTGTTTTTCAACCTGTTCGAAAGCAAGTTGGTAAATTTCCTCATCAGACGTGTTTGGAGATGCTAAAACATTCGTTAAGTAGTCTTTTCCTTCATACGTTACTTTTACATTTACTTGGAGCATGTTATCACCTTTCTCGTTAAATATTTTTGGAATTTTAGATGCTTTTTAGGAAGAATTGTTATAATGATTTTATCGTTTAGCTGGGAGGTCAAAAGATGTCAGTTCATTTTGAAGAGATAACAAAAGAAACGCTATATATTGCGCTTGAAATGATAAATTCAAATCCAGATTACAATTTTATTGAAAATGGCAATGCTCTTAGGGAGCTTGCGGATATAGAAGAAGAGTTTTTGAATCCTGAAACCATTAGTGTTTTTATAAAGCTCGATGATACCTATATTGGGGTTATGGATTATTTAATGGAAAATCCAAAAGATCAGTGCCCATGGCTGGGACTATTAATCATTCATCTTGATTATCAAGGATTTGGTTTTGGTGCACAGGCATATACAATTTATGAAAGTGAGATGCGTAATCGGGGCTTGCCGCGTGTTCGACTCGGTGTTATAAAAGAAAATGTAAAGGCTAAACAGTTCTGGGAATTATTAGGGTTTCTTTATATTAAAACAGTTTTAAATGAAAATGGCAAGGAAATTTTAGTGTATGAAAAAAACTTCCCGAAGGAAGCTTAAACCTCAAGTAATAAGAATTCCTCGGCAAACTTCTGTACGTGGTGTTTGTCGATTTTATTCTTTCTTAATGCAGACTCTGCCAAAATTAACTGGGCTTGGATAGCGGTATTTCTTTTTAAATCCCTAATAGATACATCGCCATTCAGTAATTGAATAGCTTTTTCTCGGATGTCTTGACTCTTAGAAGAATGATACAGGAGAAAAGCAATACAAGTAACTTTGTCCATCATCAACACTCCTTATATAGTTCAAGAATCGAACATTTGCTAATCATTTCGACTTTCTTTATTAAAAATCCTGCTAATATTCTGAAATATTCTAAGGCTAACATGATATTTGTTGAATATTGCTTATTAGGCGGGAGTTTTATATAATATTGAAGGGATAAAAGAAACAATCATATTGTGGAAAATTACCTTCTAGTCCCATAGGGCGGGAGGATTTTTATTTTTACATACGAGTTGGAGGTAGTATTTTAATGAAACAAGCCTTAATTAAGGATTTGTACAGAAATACAGAGAGCTATATCGGCCAGAAGGTGCAATTATCTGGATGGATCCGCACGATTCGCGATTCAAAAACTTTTGGTTTCATTGAATTGAATGATGGCAGCTTCTTCAAAGGTGTTCAAATTGTATTTGACGAGCAGCTTGAGAATTTTAAGGAGATTGCAAAACTCCCTATTAGTTCATCTATTAAGGTAGAAGGAGATTTTATTCATACTCCGCAAGCTAAACAGCCATTTGAAATTAAAGCGACGAATATTTCTATCGAAGGACTTTCTAGTAGTGACTATCCATTGCAAAAGAAGAAGCATTCATTTGAATATTTAAGAACTATCGCACATTTAAGACCACGGACGAATACATTTTCTGCTGTTTTTCGTGTTAGGTCTTTAGCTTCCTATGCGATACATAAATTCTTCCAAGACAAGGGATTTGTTTATGTGCATTCACCAATTATTACGGGAAGTGATACAGAGGGTGCAGGTGAAATGTTCCGAGTTACAACGTTAGATATTGATAACCCTCCTAAAAATGAAGAGGGAAAAACGGATTTAACAAAGGATTTCTTTAATAAAGAAACCAACCTGACAGTAAGCGGACAGTTATCTGCCGAGGCTTTTGCCCTAGCATTCCGCAATGTTTATACATTTGGTCCGACATTTAGAGCGGAGAATTCTAATACTGCAAGACATGCAGCAGAATTCTGGATGATTGAGCCGGAATTGGCTTTTGCTGAGCTTCCAGATATTATGGACCTGGCTGAAGATATGGTTAAGTATGTCATTGGTTATGTCCTTGAACATGCTCCAGAAGAAATGAATTTCTTCAATAGCTTTATTGAAAAAGGATTATTAGATCGCCTCAACAATGCTCATACTTCAAGTTTTGGACGTGTGACATACACAGAAGCAATAAATATTCTGATTGAATCAGGCGAGAACTTTGCTTATCCTGTTGAATGGGGACTCGACCTTCAAACAGAGCATGAACGCTATTTATGCGAAAAAGTATTCAAAAAACCTGTTTTTGTAACAGATTATCCGAAGGAAATTAAAGCCTTCTATATGAGATTAAATGAAGATGATAAGACAGTTGCCGCAACAGATTTACTTGTACCAGGAATTGGAGAATTAATTGGCGGAAGTCAGCGTGAAGAGCGCGAAGACATTCTTGCTGGAAAAATAAATGATCTTGGTATGAATGAAGAGGATTATTGGTGGTACCTAGAGCTTAGAAAATACGGCGGGACAAAACATTCTGGCTATGGTCTAGGTTTCGAACGCTTAATTATGTACCTCACTGGTATGTCAAACATTAGGGACGTTATTCCATTCCCAAGAACCACAGGTAATGCAGAATTCTAAAAAAGAAAAGCGGAAGCGCCTTGCCCAGGGGCGACAGGAATAAGACAAGCCGGCGAGAAGGTTGTTCTTTAACCTTCTTGACGGATTGTATGAAATGTGGAGGCGACTGCCCTGGGACGAAGGCATAAGACGACCACTGCAAGAAGGCGCTTTTTGCCTTCTTCAGTGGGTGGTTTATGACTCGAGTCCCAAGGAGCCGAAACTAGACACGCTTATGACCCCGAGCCCCTAGGCGCTGAAGCTAGACAAAATAAAAGAAGACCAATCCTCTGGATTTGGTCTTTTTTCATTCATCTATGGAGTTTGAAATTCTTCCTCGAAAAAAAATGTACCGGGATGTTCCTTAACAATGTAAGAATATCTTTTCATGTTCTTTACATACTGCCATTTTAAAATCGTTACTTCCTCGCCAGTGTCTTTAAGTTTCACAGTTTGCCCGCTATTGAATCTGTTATTTGAATTCCTCAAATCAACACCCCTTTTTTCATCAAATTTAATTATAACACATTTATTGGCCTTCCGCTTGTTTCTAATTAATGAAGCTTTTTCTGTGACATCTTTACGTAGGATAAAATGTGATTCCTTTCATTTACATTTTCATTGTGTTACACTAATTAAAAAGTGAGGTGTCATTTTGTCAAATTATAAAGCGAAAAAGAGTAACCTCAAAGCCTTGTTATCAAAAAATAGGATGAATCTCGAAGGGTTGGAAAAGAGCACACACATCCCTTTGGAACAACTTAACGGGTACATGTCAAAAAAAGTCATGAATCTAAGTGCAGCAATGACGATTTCTAAAGAGTTAAATTGCCAGATCGAGGATTTATACGACTGGGAATTAGAAGAAAAAATTTAAGTTCTTCTATGAGGTCACTAGGGTAATCATCCTAGTGACATTTTTAATAACTTGACCAGTCTGTGAGAGGTTTATACAAGCATGAAAGGGAAAATAATGGGCGAGACCTTGCTTAATTCTTCTTTTTTTGGTATGATTATGAAGAATTATTTTTGTTCGGTAGTAAAGGGAAGAATAAGTTATTGCTTTTCGCCTGGATCTTTAAAGAGCAAGAATAGTAATACAATGTGTGGATTACACACTAGGAGGCAACAAATATGGAAAACGGTAAAGTAAAATGGTTTAATGCAGAGAAAGGTTTCGGATTCATCGAGCGCGAAGGCGGAGAAGATGTATTCGTTCACTTTTCAGCAATCCAAGGCGAAGGCTTTAAAACTCTTGAAGAAGGTCAATCAGTAACTTTCAATGTTGAGCAAGGTGCTCGTGGACCTCAAGCAGCTAACGTAAACAAAGCTTAATCACATAGTGTGAAAAAAAACAGACCTTTTTGGGTCTGTTTTTTTGTTTTCTAACTGCCTCTACTTGAAGAGGCAGTTAGACCATTTAGTTATTAATATATTTTTCAAATACATAGCCAAAATCTTTTACACTATATTGCTTTTTGCTATCCTCTAACCATTGGAAGGCTGCCTGGTTTAACATTTTAAATTGAACCACCAGGTTGTTATCCGAATTAGTAACCCGGCCTAATGTGGTTGAAGCAATATCAAGGCTTTCTTTGGCAAATCGAAGAGAAATCTCATTGTCATGAGTGATTTCTGATATTTTAATGAGTGCCTTGTATAAATCTTTGACTTCTTCAATATGTTTTTTGTGGACATCAATAGAGAATGGCTGTGCACCGATTTTAAACTTAATTTCAATATCGAGGTCGACCGTACCCGCTGTTTCCAGCTTTACATCTGAGATCCGATTTGTAGCATAACTGTAGCGATGAAGCATCCTTTTTTTACTTGTTGCACTTGTTCCATCAAGATGAATTAGGGCATTATTGGTGAAACAATATTCATCCGATTTAGATTTTATTAAAAAATAAATCCTTTCATTATCTTCATGCATAACATAATCATCAGAATCAACCTTATCATAATTTTCTGGTTTTATGACGGAACCCACATCACT
This sequence comes from Neobacillus sp. NPDC093182, assembly GCF_044754045.1. Lineage (NCBI taxonomy): Bacteria > Bacillati > Bacillota > Bacilli > Caryophanales > Bacillaceae > Neobacillus > Neobacillus sp. NPDC093182. The sequence continues at coordinate 28,700 of NZ_JBIVOI010000022.1, read as the reverse complement.
TAGTCCTAATATATCTGCTGCAACTTTTCCAAACATAAAATCAACCTCGCTTACAAAATATTTTAATTGCCATTCAACTATACGAATAGGTTATCGAGAAGTTTCAAGATTTTTGAACGACAAAACAATTTATGCTGTAGATTATGGACTTATGCTCTCTTTCTAATAATCAATAAAGGTGGATGGACATATATGCGTCCGATGATCCTTGGCACTTTGGCTGCCTTCTTTTTTGCGTTTACATTTATCATTAATCGATCAATGGAACTAGAAGGGGGGAGCTGGATTTGGAGTGCTTCGCTTCGTTATTTTTTTATGATTCCGTTCCTGGTGCTCTTAGTTTACGGGAGGAAAAACCTTAAGCCGCTATTCGAGGAGATGAAGAATAATCTACGGGCCTGGCTGGTATGGAGTTTTGTAGGATTTGTGCTATTTTACGGCCCGATTTGTTTTTCAGCAGCCTATGCACCTAGATGGCTAATTGCTTCCACCTGGCAGATCACGATTATCTCAGGCTCCCTTTTAGCGCCTTTTTTTGTAGAGACCGTCATGACTCAAAAGGGTCCAGTCAAGATAAAGGGAAGAATCCCTATAAAAGGCATGGCGATGTCGTCGATTATTTTGCTCGGTATTATTTTAATGCAGGTGGAGCAGGCAGATTCTCTTAATAGTAGAGAAGTTTTCTTAGGTGTTATTCCCGTCATCATCGCTTCATTTGCCTATCCTTTAGGCAATCGAAAGATGATGGATGTGTGCGGAGGGAGGCTGGATGTTTTTCAACGCGTATTAGGAATGACCATAGCAAGTATGCCGCTATGGATCGTTTTAGCCATTTATGGCATGTTTACGGTGGGTCCGCCAAGCATAGGGCAGTCTGTCCAATCTGGAATCATTGCGATTACATCTGGTGTGATTGCAACGATTTTATTCTTCAAGGCAACAGATTTGGTAAGGGGAAATATGCAAAAACTTGGGAATGTAGAAGCCACTCAGTCAGGGTCTGTTTTATTTTCCGTAATTGGAGAGTTAATCCTGTTGAAAGCAGCAGTTCCATCCATCATATCATGGACAGGAATGTCGCTGGTCATAGGAGGAATGATACTTCACAGCTGTGTGTCGCATAAAGGCGGTATTCTTAATAGGAAAAAAGCCACTGCATAATCAAAGAGAGCCTGATTACTCATGGATCAGGCTTTAATGCTTTTAACCTGTTAGGTAGGGCGTCAGCTTATCAATTGTCTCCTGTAACAGTTTTGCGTTTTTCTTATACATGGCTCTTGACTTCTCGTCTCCCGTTCCCAAAGAAAATATTTCTAAATCAGCCTGGGTTTTTTTTAGTGTTGCTAACAATAGTGGTCGTTGATTATTGGAGGGAATATTCATTTTGTCATCATATAAATCAACTGTTAATTCTCCATATGAATCGACCTGCCCGATAAATACATTTTCAAGTGTAAGCCCGAGCTTCTCTAACTCTGTCCTAAGCCATCCTCTACTCTTGCCAGAAGACCTCAATGGGTCATCTAAAATGCTTCCGTCCATTATGACTGTTTGGGGTGCTTTTTCATTGGGTACCTTCATGTTTAAGTCTTTAGGCGTCAATGGGCGATTTTCTTTTTTCAATAGAGCACTAAGATTTCCCCGTGGTTCTAAAACTGCAAATTCAACATCCGCGATACGGTAAATATCTTTTTGGCGAAGAAGGGCTGATAATTCGTCAATCGAATATTTTTCCTTCTTTAAATTTTCTTCAAGTACCTTACCATCCTTTATGAAAACCGTCCCTTTTCCTTCAATGAAGTCCCGGAAGGTTTTACTCTTTAATGCTAGAAGGTCAGCAAAAAGGGTTGCAAAGGTAAAGATCGCAATAGCCATCATACCTTGAAACATATTTTTCTCAAGGCCAGCTATTGCCTCGCCGGCAATACTGCCGATTGTTATTCCAGAAACATACTCAAAAAAAGAAAGTTCAGAGAGTTGCTTTTTTCCAAGAAATTTAGTCATAAAAAATAAAAGACTTAAGAAGACAAAGGAACGAACAATGGTTTCCGGCCAGCTAGGCATATTCTTTCACCTCTGAATTTCCAACCTTTATTTTTGAAAATCAAGTCGATCCAGTTCCAACACACGTACCTGCAAATCTTTTTTTACGGAAGCGATGGTTAACATGGATTCGTGAAAGACTTCTTGAGCATTAGTATCTAGTGAATTTAAGGCAAGGGAAGATAATTGTGCTTCAATTCCTTTCAAATTTACCAGGCATTGCTTGATGCTTGCAGCATTGGACATGAACATCGCCCTCTCTTTAGTGAAAACGATTAGGGCTGGAAGGGACACCAACCCTATTTAATAGTATTCTGCTTTTTCCAATACATATGTAAATCGTTTTTTCTATTAATGACGCTAGAAAACAAGACTCCCTGATTTTAAAGGATGTAGTGCATGTGTTTTGTCTACAAAGATAAATCCATCGTACCGGCTGCTCATTATAGATGGCACATAATTTCCATAGTGCTCATATTCCGGTCTATATACAACACCAATGGCACGGTGACCGATGCTTTGCTTGAATTCTCTACGATTCTCATCGTTAAACAAGAGGTATTGGTTAAAAGCACCCGCTTTATGCATCAGGTTTTCCCAGCTCCCAGCTTGGGCCTCAGGAACTTTCGTAACGCGAAAATCAACTCCCCATTCCGTTGATGCAATCACTGTACCGCTGTTGGTTCCAAAGCCAACAATGTAAACACCTTCAGGATAATTCTGTTCTCTAATCAACTGGCCGACATTCACCATTCCAGCTTCTTTCATATCGGTTGCACGGGCATCTCCTACATGTGTATTGTGTTCCCAGATGATTACTTTTGCACCTTCACCATAGTACTTCATTACAGCATTCAGCGCTTCAACCATATGGATGTCTCTTACGTTCCAAGACTTTGAGTCGCTTAAGACCATTGTCCGGTAATACTCTTCAGCATTGACAGTAACAAGAGCATTGACCTCCATATTCAAGCTGTTTTCTTCATCATCATCATATTTCCACTTATTCTTTTGGATGGTATTTAAAAGCGAAAGGGCTTCTTTAATACAATTTTCGGATAAATATCCTGCAGAAACCGCATAGGATTCATTATTTCGATTATAGGGTTCAAAGCAGGAGAAGGCATTTTTTGCCTGCTTAAGCCCTGAATTACCGGTCCTCTCTAAATATTTAATGATTTCGTCCAAACTCTCCCAAAGACTATAGACATCTAATCCGTAAAATCCCACTTTATTCTTAAGTCTAGTTTGTTGATTATAATTTCTTAACCATTCTACTAAATCAATCATTTCTTCATTTGCCCACATCCATGTCGGCCAGCGGTTAAAACTTTCAAGAGCTCCTCTAACGTCATTTTGTGATCCGATGTTTTTTATGTAACGATTAATGCTTTGACAGGAAGGCCAGTCTCCTTCCACGGCAATAACAGAAAATCCTTTTTCCTTAATTAACCTTTTAGTGAGTTCAGCGCGAATCGTGTAGAACTCGGAAGTACCGTGGGAAGATTCACCCAGAAGAACATACTTGGCATCACCAATTGCTGCTAGCAGAGGATCAAGATCGTCTACGGACTCAAAGGGTTTAGCGTATTTTTTTACCGACTCGAACATATGCAGACATCCTTTCATAGATAGTGATACTGCTAATGTTCCCTAATGGCTTAGCTAAATAACAAAAAACTCCTAATATAATTTAAGGAGTTTTTGCATATTTTCATCTGTACATCGTCCACTTTCCAATATCCTTAAACCCAAGTCGTTTATAGATACGTCCAGCCTCAGGATTATCATAGAATAAACAGAGTACTTTGCCTTCATTTAAAACATCTTTAAAAAGCTTTTGCATAATCGCTGTTGCCAATCCTTTACGGCGATATTCTTTCCTTGTACAAACACCAACAATCATAGCAGAAATGGAATTCTCCGCAGTCGTAGATACACATGCTGTCATCTGTCCGTCTTCTTCTGTAAAATAGCTCCTCGCAGTGTTGGTTTCCATCGAGGTACGTAACATTTCAGCTGCATCATCTCTGATTTGAAATTCATCAATCGATTTGCGAATAGCTAATATTTGGTCTAAGTCATTAAGGGTAGCTTTTTTAATGTCCAAATTAGTTTCTCCAAGACTTTCTGTACTTTTGCACTCTGCAAAAAAAGTTTCCTGCTTTTTACCGAGCTGAAGCTCCTGGAATACTTCGAACTTTTCAACAATATCTGATTTACCGGACAGGAAGAATGGCCTTGGGAAGGAGGTGATAATCGATACAAACTTATCTACATTAAATTCACCTTTTGCGTATGGAATAAAGGATTGATAGAATCTGAGAAGTACGGCCTTAATTTCTCCATGTTTATCGAATTCTGCCCAGATTTCTTGGAAGTCAGAATCATATCCAAAAACCTCTAAATCCCCAATAATAAATAAATTAATGGAAGGCTCCTCACTCAAAAAAGAGAGGACTATGTCATGGTCATTTTGAGTTAATTTTCTAATCATTATATGCTCCCCCTTTGCTGTTAATAGCGTAATCAAATAATGGCTGAATTTCAATATTAATAAATTAATTGTTTCCTAATCTACAAAAATTTACAATAGTCTAGTAATTTAGAAAAGTTTACCGATTTGTCACAACACTCTGTGTAAAGGAAATTTTTAGGTGGTTTTCTATAGATGTAAAGGATATGAGTCAATCAGTAAAAATGTTTCTTTAAAGGAATTTGAATTCCATTTCATTTCATGTGAATTAATTCCTTCAACGGAACAACACACATCGGCTGATGCTATAAACTTCTATTAGTTCGATAAAATGACTAAAAAGAAGCATGAAAAAACATTTTGGCTGATGTCATGGTTGGGTCCCCTAAGAGGTTAATTTCCCAAGTAGCTGTCTCAAATAGAGGCGGCTTCTTTAATTTTTTTGAATAGAAACATTGTCCTGTATCTGCAGAATCCTAATTAAAAAAGTGGGAAATAAAGTGCATAAAAATTCAAAAAACTATCATTTTATTGTTATAATGGAATTAGAAATTTTATTCGAAAGGGGCAAGATAATGTCAGGAATGCCAAATATAGGTCTAAACGAGCAAAATAAGATAATTTTGGAAAAAGTTCAACACCGGGGGCTGCCAACTAGAAAAATTATTCAAAGAATCCTGCTTATTACAGTTGGTGCAGCATTAATGGCGGTAGGGTTGGAAATTTTTCTTGTACCCAATCATGTTATTGATGGAGGCATTGTAGGAATTTCGATCATGCTTTCCTATTTGACTGGTTGGAAATTAGGTTTCTTTATTTTTCTTCTAAATATCCCATTTTTCTATATTGGTTATAAACAAATTGGAAAAACCTTCGCTTTATCCACTCTTTACGGAATTATTATTCTATCTATTGGCACCACATTACTTCATCCAGTACCTGCTTTTACTCAGGATATCTTACTTGCAACTGTTTTCGGGGGAATCGTTCTCGGAATTGGTGTAGGGATAGTCATCCGCTACGGAGGATCCCTGGATGGTACAGAAATTCTTGCTATTCTCTTTAATAAAAAGCTTCCTTTCTCTGTTGGGGAAATTATCATGTTTTTTAATTTATTCATTCTTGGAAGCGCTGGTTTTGTTTTCTCCTGGGATCGGGCGATGTATTCGCTGATTGCCTATTTTGTTGCTTACAAAACCATTGATATTACAGTCACTGGTCTTGATGAATCTAAATCGGTTTGGATTATTAGCGATAATTCAAAGGAAATTGGTGAGGCAATTATGAATCGTCTTGGCCGTGGTGTTACCTATATTAACGGAGAGGGTGCCTACTCAGGGGATCATAAGAAGGTGATTTTCTGTGTAATTAACCGTCTCGAGGAAGCAAAGTTAAAAGAAATCGTTACTGAAAATGATGAAAATGCCTTTCTCGCCGTTGCCGATATCGCGGAAGTTCGCGGAGGCAGGTTTAAGAAAAGAGATATCCATTAAAAAGCTGCCGTTTTTGGCGGTTTTTTTTGTGGTCTTTTTGATATTAAAGTGATATCATTATGATATAGAAATTAAAGGAGTGATTGGCTTGAAAGAAAAAGAAATGTTTAAGTTAAATGGGATTATAGGTGTATTCCTTTTTCTTTTATTCGGTGCAATAACGGCATTTAGTTTCAGGCAATTTATTTTGAGTGAAAATTTTCTGATTTTGGCTGGAACTTTTATAGCACTGATTTTAACAGTCTTGGTCTTATCAGGTTTCACTATTATTCAACCAAATCAAGCGAAGGTGTTTACGCTTTTCGGGAGTTATCTGGGTGTCATCAAACAAGAAGGATTTTGGCTGTCGATGCCGTTAACAGTTAGAAAAAATGTTTCACTCAGAGTTATCAATTTCAACAGCGATAAGTTAAAAGTTAACGACCTGGAAGGCAACCCAATTGAAATTGCTGCAGTAGTGGTTTACAAGGTGTTTGACTCTGCAAAAGCGGTTTTCGATGTTGAAGATTATAAAGAATTCGTTCATACTCAAAGTGAAACAGGTCTGCGCCACATAGCAAGTCAGTACCCATACGATAATTTTAATAATGATTATGAAATCTCTTTGCGTCAGCATTCTGATGAAGTTGCAGAAGAATTAACGAAGGACCTGCAGCATAGACTTCAGCTGGCTGGTGTGGAGATTATCGAAGCAAGAATCATGCACTTAGCCTATTCAAGTGAGATTGCTCATGCAATGCTTCAAAGACAACAAGCCAAGGCAGTTTTAGCTGCAAGAAAGGTAATTGTTGAGGGAGCTGTATCAATGGTTAAATCAGCGATTGACCAATTGAGCACAGAGGGAATAGTAGAGCTTGATGAAGAAAAGAAAGCGCAAATGGTAAACAATCTAATGGTAGCGTTAGTTTCAGAAAAGGGAAGCCAGCCGATAATCAATACAGGAAGTATCTATTAAGGTTGTGATATAGTGGCTGAGAAAAAAAGGTTTCTATTGCGCATTGATCAGCAAATTTATGACGCGCTTGAAAAATGGGCGGAGGATGAATTCCGTAGTGTAAATGCTCAAATAGAAATTATTATAAAAAAAGGGTTAAAAGACTCGGGGAGACTGAAAAACTCCCAAAGAAAAAAAGATGAATAAGATAGCAGATTTGTCGGAGAAGGCGGGCGATTTATGAAATCGCTCGTTTTCTGTCGTTTTGTGAAGAAAACGCATGAAAAAACATCAACTTTTGTCGTTGTATGCGCTTACCTAGGAAATAAATATTAAAGAACTCGACATATTTCCCAAAGGAGAGATGTCAGTAAAAAACGGACAATGCTTTTTGGGGATTTACAACTAGGCTGTGTTAAAGGGTATTGTTGATTGTACGACCCTGTTGATTTGTGCGGAAGGTGCGAGACTCCTGCGGGAGGACGGGGCAGGGGAGACCCCACAGGCGCTTAAGCGCCGAGGAGGCTCCCCCGGACCGCCCGCGGAAAGCGAAGCACCTGTAGCACAATCAACAGGCAAGTTTAACACAGCCAAAACTAAAAAAGGAGTTCGTAAACTTCATTTAATTCATGTGCCCGTTTTTCATCTTGTTCTTCTTTGGCATGGTTAATTTCCCTAGGCAGCATGTCATTTAAAAAGTTAATCTCCTTTTGAGTTAGATGTCTTACAAAATCACCCTCATTTGAAAAATTCCCTTCAGACAATTTTCGATATAAATGTCTGCCGTCGGAATGGCCATCACTGTAATTTGATAATATTTCGCGTAAATAGCCCAATGTTTTGTCCATTTATGTCAACCATCCTTTCATTTAATATCTTTTGACGAAATGGAATTTATAATACCTGTATCAATTTAGATTCACTTTTAAATATTTTGTGCAGAATATAGAAGAGCAATTAGTGGATGGAGACTTGCCACAAAAAGGGGGATCTGCTTGATAAATCATCTGGTAAGAGCAGTGCCAAATTTATTTACGATTGGAAATTTATTATCAGGGGTATTTTCCATTACTTTCAATATGAACGGATACTTACAAACGGCGGCAATGTTTATTTTTTTATCCGCTATATTTGACTTTTTTGATGGACGGTTAGCTAGAAGATTAAAGGTTAATAGTGAATTTGGTGTAGAACTTGATTCGTTAGCAGACATTGTCAGCCTTGGTGTTGCACCCGCCCTTCTTTTTTACTCTTTGGAACCACCTTCCATTTTCACAACGATCGCATTTGTGTTATTTCCCACTATGGGAGCTTTACGTTTGGCGAAATTCAATGTAAAACCCACAAGAGGTTATTTTATGGGTCTTCCGATTACGGCGGCTGGGCTTTTATTGGCTGGTATGGGAGTATTCCTGTATAGTAATGCACTCATAACCATTGTACTTTCGATTCTTATGGTAAGCCCTGTAAGAATAAAAAAGTTATAACACATCATGTGAACCTCTTTATAATCTGTAAACAAATAACATTTCAACAGGTGTTTTCCAAACATATTCTCACCTTAATGGCAAACATTAAGCTAATGGAAGGGGTATTTTACTTTCCATTTCATGTTAAATGAAGGAGTGCTTTGGATGAGGAATATGGTAATGCCGTTTTTCAATATGTTTGGTAAAAAACGAAAGAACAGAGGGACCATGTGGATATCGCTTCTTGGAGTTGGAATAAGCGCCGCCGTTTTTGGGCTGACAAGAGGAAAACGAAAAAATATTGTGCGGCCTTTTCAAGAAGTAGTCCAAAGCTTTACACCGAAAAAAAACATAAATATTAATAACACCGCACTCGCTGAGTTCTCTGAAGAATTATTAGCAAGTGCGTTGAGAAATGATCATAAAGACCGTTAAAAAAAGTCCGCATTTTGCGGGCTTTTTCATAGTGGCGGATAAGGAACCTTCTTTGGCTTGTATTCAATGACTTCGGAGGAATATAACTTAATCACTAAAAGATTCCCAACCGTTCTAGCCTGGATTAATATGGGTTGATTGTACATGTTTTTGAATTCAAAGTCGGGACCATACCAACTGACAGTTGCATCACGTCCAGGAGGAATATATGGGACATGTCGGCTGTGAGAAAAACGCTGGACAATTTTCAATCCTGCACTATCAACAGCATTAAATAAAGTAGAAGAAACCTGACATATTCCCCCGCCGATATCTTCTGCATATTCACCTCTCACAATCACTTTAGCCTTTTCGTAGCCCTTTTCACTTGTTCTCTTACCGACTACTTTATTAAATGAAAATGTCTCACCAGGAAAAACGACATGATTATTAATGGCTTCGACAGCCAGCTTAATATTGACTGAACGCTTTTTATTTCTTGGATTAAAAGAAGTAATGTAACGGCCAATCCGAATATTTTTAATATCTGATAGTAATTCACTATCTACTTTTGGATAAACAGGGTACATTGGAATTTCTAAGGTTGAAGTGCTTTGTTCAAAAAAGAAGGAATAAAAGTTTTCTGTAAAAGCTTGTCGATTGACACTAAGACCAAGCTGCTCAGGAATAATATTTCCATGCTGATCAAGTTTTGCATTTTTAGGAGAAACCGAAAACTGTTTCTCCATTTCTCTTACTAGTTGATCATATTTTTCAGTATCCAGAATAGTGAGACTTGGATCACCGACAGAATATTCTTCTCTATAGATAGTCGAAAAAGGTTTCCCTTCTTTTGTTAGCTGCAGACTAGCTTGAGGAATCACTTGTTGAATCATCAGTAATAAACTAAATAACCATTTCATACCCATATCGTACAAACCTCCTCAACATAATTTGAAGCAAAATTTGTTTTTTTATGTAAAGGTTAGGCTGAATAATAGCTAAATTTATACTTCATTAGAAGGGTGACTCCATACAAGTGTCATTCTTTTTTAGGATTTGTTGAAATAAACGTAGAATAATAGTATATAATCAAGTAATAACACGAATTACGCAATGTGCTAGCAGATTGCTATTTAAATGATAGGAGTGTCTCCCTTGGCTGAAAATGGAAGAATACAATTAAATGTAAGAATTTCAAAAGAAACCTCTGACAAACTGGATGAAATTGTTGAATACTACCAAGAAAACCTCAAATTAGGTCGCGTATATAAAGGAGATGTTTTAACCGATATTATTGAAAAATCATATGAATTAATGAATAAGCAAAAAAAGGGAATAAAAAGATATTAAAATATTTGTTAGAATATTTAGAAATAAATTTGAATATTTAATCTTTGGAGGTATAATAGTAGTTGTAGGATACCAACTGGTTAGTATGTATGGAGGGGTGGAGCAATTGGACTTTTTATATTCCGCTAAAGTGAAAGAGTTACAGACAAAGCTGACAAACTTCATGGAAGAACATGTATATCCCAATGAAAAAGTATATGAGCAGCAACTGAATGATCAAGAAAATCGGTGGAGTGCTGTTCCTGAGGTAATGGAAGACTTAAAGGAAAAGGCAAAGGCTGCTGGTCTCTGGAACTTATTTCTCCCAGAAAGTGAATATGGTGCAGGTTTAAACAATCTGGAATATGCCCCGCTTTGTGAAATTATGGGACGCTCCCTAATTGGACCAGAAGTATTTAACTGTAGTGCACCTGATACCGGTAACATGGAAGTGATTGTTCGCTATGGTAAAGAGGAACATAAGGAAAAGTGGCTAAAACCATTATTAGCAGGAGAAATTCGCTCTTGCTTTTCGATGACAGAACCGGCCGTTGCATCTTCTGATGCGACTAATATCGAAGCAAGCATCGTTAGAGATGGTGATGAGTACATTATAAATGGACGTAAATGGTGGTCATCTGGTGCAGGAGATCCTAGGTGTAAAATTGCGATTGTCATGGGAAAAACAGACTTTAATGCCAACCGTCATGAACAGCAGTCGATGATTCTTGTACCACTTGATACACCAGGGGTGACAATTGAACGAATGCTGCCTGTTTTCGGTTATGATCATGCCCCGCATGGACATGCTGAAATTACCTATGAAAATGTTCGTGTTCCGGCAGAAAACATTCTGTGGGGTGAAGGAAAAGGATTTGCGATTGCCCAAGGCAGATTAGGTCCTGGAAGAATTCATCACTGCATGAGGTTGATTGGTGCTGCAGAACGAGCTCTTGAACTTTTGTGTAAGCGTGTTCAAGAACGCGAAGCCTTCGGAAAACCGCTTTCAAGCCAAGGGGTTATTAGAGAGTGGATTGCCGATTCAAGGATTGAAATTGAACAAGCCAGGCTCCTGACTTTAAAAGCAGCCTATATGATGGATACGGTTGGAAATAAAGAGGCAAAAACAGAGATTGCGATGATAAAAGTAGTGGCACCTAACATGGCATTACGTGTTATTGATAGAGCCATTCAAGCATTTGGTGGAGCCGGAGTTTCAAATGATTTCCCGCTTGCAGCGATGTGGGCAAACTCTAGAACATTGCGGCTGGCAGACGGACCAGATGAAGTCCACCGTGCTCAGATAGCTAAGCTTGAATTAAAGAAATATCAATAGTATCTCGTTCGTACTGTTAAAAGATATGTTTTAGATAGAGATATTAGGAGAGAGGTTAGTGAAGTAACATGAGATTGAATGGAAAGATAGCCATTGTCACCGGCGGGGGCTCTGGAATTGGACGCTCAACTGCGATCCGCTTTACAAGCGAAGGGGCAAAGGTAACGGTTGCTGACGTGGACACCCTTGGTGGTGAAGAAACTGTCAGTCTGATAAGAGAATCAGGAGCTGATGCTGTTTTTGTTAAAACCGATGTGAAGGATTCTAATCAAATAAAAACACTTATCAACACCACAACAACTACTTTTGGCGGCTTGCATATTTTGGTTAACAATGCTGGAATTGGCCATTCAGAGGTTAGAAGTGTCGATCTTGCAGAAGAGGAATGGGATCACGTAATTGATATTAATTTAAAGGGCGTTTTTCTTGGAATTAAGTATGCGGTACCTGAATTAATAAAATCAGGCGGCGGAGCGATTATTAATACTTCTAGTTTACTAGGCTTAAAGGGTAAAAAATATCAAGCTGCTTATAATGCCTCGAAAGCAGGTGTGGTGCTGTTAACACAAAATGCTGCACTTGAATATGGCAAGTATAACATCCGTGTTAACGCCATTGCTCCTGGGGTTATTGACACGAAGATTATCGATGGCTGGAAGCAGGATGAAAGAAGATGGCCGTTTATTTCGAAGGCTAATGCACTAGGCAGAATTGGGACACCTGATGAAGTGGCAAATGCTATATTCTTCTTAGCTTCAGATGAAGCTTCGTTTATTACAGGTACAACTCTATCTGTTGATGGCGGCGGGCTTACTTTTTAGTAATTATATCTTATTTTTTGGAGGGAAACCAATGACTGAAAAGAAAGTATGGATGGCTCAATACCCAGAAACGATTTCTTCTACAATCTCAAACCCTGAAAAAAATCTAGTAGAAATACTTGAAGAGACTACAGCAAAGTATCCCGCCAATCATGCACTATCCTTCTATGGCAGAAAAATTACCTATCAGCAATTACTAGGACTTTCTCAAGGCTTTACCTCTGCACTCCAGCAAAATCAAGTTCAAAAGGGTGACCGAGTGGCACTTATGCTTCCAAACTGCCCGCAGTATGTTATTTCTTATTACGGCGTATTAGGGGCAGGGGCAATTGTGACACAAGTAAACCCGATGAGTGTCGAACGAGAGCTTGAATATATTTTAAACGATTCAGGAGCCGAAACGATTGTTGTCATGGATGCTTTTTATCCAAGAGTAAAAACTGTTCAACCACGAACAAACTTGAAAAATATAATAGTTGTCAGCCTGCAGCCCTCTGGACAAGATTTCACACCAGATCGCAGTTTTGAAACCTTCCTCGCAGATGGAAATGGAAAGGTAACACCTGTTACGATTGAACTGGAGCATGACATTGCAGTTCTCCAATATACAGGAGGCACCACGGGGAGATCAAAGGGAGCGATGTTAACACATCAAAACATCGCGTCGAACGTCCTTCAATCCTATGAATTCTTCAAAAATGAATTTGAATTAGGAAAAGAACGCTGTTTAACGGTTATTCCACTTTTCCATGTATTTGGTATGACAGCCTGTATGAACTTAATGATTTTTACAGGCGGGGAATCGATCATGCTTCCACGTTTTGAATTGGAGGAAGTATTAAACACCATTAAAAATGAGCAGCCAACGACATTCCCAGGGGTTCCAACCATGTATGTGGCGATTACGAACCATCCACGTGCTGAGGAGTACGGAATTAATAGTATTAAAACCTGCAATAGCGGCAGTGCACCTATGCCAGTAGAACTTCTACGTGAGTTCGAAAGAAAAACAGGGGCAAAAATTTTAGAAGGATACGGACTTTCTGAAGCATCACCAACCACCCATTGTAACCCTCCGTTTGCAGACCGTAAACCAGGAAGTGTAGGAATTGGTATGCCATCGACAGAATACAAGATTGTAGATGTTGCCAGCGGCTTGGAGGAAGTTCCAGTTGGAGAATTGGGTGAAGTCATTATTAAAGGTCCTCAAATCATGAAAGGCTACTGGAATATGCCAGAAGAAACAGCCCATACATTAAGAGATGGCTGGCTCTATACCGGTGATATTGCAAAAGTAGACGAAGACGGCTATTTATATATCGTGGACCGTAAGAAAGATCTAATTATTGCGAGCGGTTTCAATATCTATCCTCGTGATATTGAAGAAGTCCTTTATGAGCACCCTTCTGTTCAAGAAGCCGTTGTCATCGGAGTACCAGACCCGTACCGTGGGGAAGATGTAAAGGCTTTTGTGGTTTTAAAAGCTGGTCAAACAGCAACTGAAGAGGAATTGATTCAATATTGTAAACAAAATATGGCTGCTTACAAGGTTCCTCGCATGGTTGAATTTCGTGAGCAATTGCCAAAAACCCAAGTTGGAAAAATTCTCCGTCGTGCCTTACGAGAGGAAACGGTTTATCAATAAAAAGACTGACAATTTTCTGCCGGATGCCCGTGTTTGCAGCGAAATAGAATATGGTATAATTTCACTAGACATATTACAGATTGCGAGGACATGAGCGGTGAAAGACAAAATAACAGAACATAGTATTAATCTGTTCGAGAAAAGAGGTTTCAAGGAAACATCCATTCAGGACATCGTGGATTCAATTGGTGTTACGAAAGGGACGTTTTACTATTATTTTTCAAGTAAAGAAGAACTCTTAATGGACATTCATCTCGGATACATTAATTACTTACTAGAAAAACAAAGAAAAATACTGGATGACAATAGAAGCTGTAAAGAGAAGCTATTCGATATTGTCTACATGCTAATAAGTAATATTAAAATACAGGGTTCGGCTGCGAAAATCTTTTTTAGAGAAATGAAAAATTTGAATGAAGAAAGACTTGCTTTAATTGTGCCAAAGCGGGATGAATTTCGATTGAATGTCGAGAAGCTGCTTAAAGATGGAATCAAAAACGGAGAGTTTCGGGCGGACTTGAATGCACCTATCGTTACATTTGGGATTCTAGGTGCTGCCAATTGGAGCTATCAATGGTTTAATCCAGAGGGAGTTTCTACAGACCGCGAAGTAGCAGAAGTTTTTGTTGAAATGATTTTAGAGGGAATACAAGCGTAATAGGTAAATTTCATGGAGGGTTTTTTCTTATCTTAAACCCTCTTTTCTCTTTTGTATACTAACCAGTGGGTATATTTCGAAGAGACTGAATTTTTAAAAATCAAGGAGGGATAGGATGCCTCATCAAATGAGTAAGGATACCATTCCTGTCCGTAAAGGGGAAGAATTAAATTTAGCTGTTTTAGAACAATTTTTACGGAGCAATATTGAAAATCTGCCAAACAGTCCCCTTGAGATTCTGCAATTTTCCGCAGGTCACTCAAACTTAACGTATCAGATTAAAATGGGTGAATGGGAAGCGGTTTTACGCCGCCCTCCGTTGGGACCGGTTGCACCGAAAGCGCATGATATGGAAAGGGAATTTAAAATCATCTCTGAGCTTCATCCAGTCTTTTCAGTTGCACCGAAGCCAATCTTGTTTTCCAATCAACAGGACATTGTCGGTAGCCCATTCTTTATCATGGAACGAAAAAACGGGATCGTCATTGATACTTCCTTCCCTGATGAAATTACGGTAACCAAGGAACTATGCCAACAGCTTTCAGAAATTATGGTCAATAAATTAGTGGAACTTCACGGAATTCATTACACAGAGACAGGACTAGGAGCGATCAGTAAGCCAGAGGGATTCACGGAAAGGCAGGTTCATGGATGGATTGGCCGATATGAACGGGCAAAAACGGATGATGTGGATGCTGTCGTGACTCTCAAAAAATGGCTGACGGACAATATTCCGGTTCAACAAAGTGCTGCTATTATTCATTATGACTATAAGTTTAATAACGCCATGTTTAATGAGAACTTAACTGAAATGGTAGGACTTTTTGATTGGGAAATGACAACAGTAGGAGATCCACTTGCAGATCTCGGTGTAGTGCTGGGCTATTGGAATCAAGTTGATGACCCGGAGGATTTAAAAAAGGGGTTGGGAAGAGCACCGGTAACGGTGAACGATGGTTTTTTTACGAGAAGACAATTTATTGAGCTTTATGCGAAGAAAAGCGGCCGGGACGTTACTGCTATGAACTTTTATTTAACTTTCGCCTACTTTAAATTAGCGGTCATATGTCAACAAATATATTACCGATATAAGAAAGGTCAAACGAATGACCTTCGATTTGCTAACTTCAACTTTAAAGCAAAAATGTTAATTGAGCATGCCGTTAAGGTTGCTTCTGGAGAGTTGTAACTCGTCTTAAATAATAGGAGAGAGGAAGATTTTATTGGAGAATAAAGATTTATTAGTGGAAAAATTGGGTCCTGTGTTGTCATTAACATTAAACCGTCCAGAGAGTCTAAATGCATTTAGTCCGGACATGGTTCTTGGATTAAAAAATGCACTTCAAGAAGCAAAAAACGACCCGGATGTACAAGTAATTGTCCTGTCAGGGGCTGGACGCGCCTTTAGTGCTGGCGGAGATGTAAAAACAATGGGGCAGGCAGATGGAAATCAAGTCTATGAACATATCGGAAAATTAAACGAATTAATTTTACAGATGAAAGATTTAGAAAAACCGATCATCGCTGCTGTTCATGGCTTTGCTGCAGGAGCAGGATTTAATTTAGCCCTAGCCTGCGATATCATTGTTGCGGCTGAGGATAGTAAGTTTGCACTTAGCTTCTCAAAGGTAGGTTTGGTATCGGATGGAGGAGGTTCTTACTTCCTTCCAAAGCTGATTGGCCCGCATTTAGCTAAGCAGTTTTTCTTTAGTGCTGAACCGATTCCTGCAAAACGTCTCTATCAATTAGGAGTCATTAATTCATTGTTCTCGTTAGAGAGGCTCCAAGAAGAAACCACGAAACTAGCATTAAGTTTAGCCCAGGGTCCTGGGAAAGCATTTGGTAAGCAAAAGAAATTAATTGACCATTCCTTCAACAGCTCACTTGAAGAAATATTGGAAGAAGAACGTCTTACTCAAGTCTTAATGGTACAAACAGAAGATCACAAAGAAGGCGTCGCGGCGTTTAAGGAAAAAAGAAAACCAGTATATAAAGGTAGGTAGAAAGGAAGTCTTAAGATGAAAGCTGTTCAATTACAAGAATATGGCGGGCCAGAAGTATTAAAGATGGCAGAGATTGAGAGACCAATTCCTGCAGGTCGTGAAGTACTAATTGAAATTAAAGCAATCGGCGTCAATTATGCGGATACAGCCAGAAGAGAAGGTCAGTATGTGGTCAAAACACCGCTTCCCTTTATTCCAGGTGCTGAAATCGCAGGTGTGGTGGCAGCCGTTGGTGAAAAAGTAACCACTGTTAAGCCAGGAACGAGAGTTGTTACCCTGATTGAATCAGGCGGTTATTCAGAATTTGCTCTTGCCGATGAGCGCTCATTAATTCCTCTTCCCGAACAATTAGATTTTCGTCATGCAGCGGCACTTCCGCTCCAAGGATTAAGTGCCTATCATGTGTTAAAAACGATGGGCAGGTTAGAAATGGGGGAAACCGTTCTTGTTCATGCAGCAGCAGGTGGTGTAGGAACACTAGCGGTACAATTAGCAAAGCTGTTTGGTGCTGGAAAAATTATCGCAACCGCAAGTTCTGCTGAAAAATTGGAACTAGCACGCCAAATGGGTGCGGATGTACTCGTGAATTATACGGAGTCAAACTGGGTTGAACAGGTTTTAGAAGCAACTGGCGGGAAAGGAGTAGATGTGGCACTTGAGATGGTGGGCGGTGAAGTTTTCAATAAAACATTAAAATGTCTGGCCGCCTTTGGCCGTCTCGTTGTGTTTGGTGCAGCCAGCGGGGAACAAAGCAAAATGTATCCTTCTTCACTGATGGCTCGAAATCAATCTGTTATAGGCTTTTTTCTGCCGCAGATTATGAGAAAGCCTGAGCTGCTTCAACCGAGTTTAGTAGAGCTGCTAACCTATCTCGGTGAAGGAAAGCTCAAGCTTACAATAGGCGGAGTGTTCCCGTTAGAGGATGCAGCGGATGTACATCGGTTATTACAATCACGGAAAACCACTGGTAAGTTAATATTAGAACCGTAAATCATTTCACCAGCGCTTATATATGCAGTGTTAGAGGTCTGGAAGATTCCAGGCCTCTTTTTCATGGGGATATTAACAAACTATGAACAAAGTATTAAATAGCCGGGAAGTTTTTGCGATATAGTTGATATGAGAGAAAAATCGTATAAACTGAAGAAAAGAAGAGTTTTTGCTGGGAGTGACGGATTTTGAAAATACTCGTGATTGAAGATAACACTAGTGTGTGCTCGATGATTGAAATGTTTTTTGCAAAGGAAGGTATTCAAGGAACCTTTGTAAATGACGGCCTTGAAGGGTATAACACCTTTAAAGCAGGGACTTGGGATGCATTGATTGTGGATTGGATGCTGCCAGGGATGGATGGGGTAAGTATTTGCCGGAAAATTAGAGAGGAAAATTATACGGTGCCGATTATAATGCTGACTGCGAAGGATACAGAGTCAGACCAAGTACTGGGCCTTGAAATGGGTGCAGACGATTATGTTACTAAGCCATTCAGCCCGCTTACCCTGATGGCAAGAATTAAGGCGGTAACACGCAGATATCAAACCCAAGTGACTGCCCAAATGGATGATTTTCTTCAGACAGAACATTTTAAAATTAGTAAAAATACGAGAGAAGTCCTTGTCGATGGAGTGCCTATAACAAACCTTACACCGAAAGAGTTTGATCTTTTATATTACATGGCAGAACACCCTCGTCAAGTTTTTTCAAGAGAACAGCTCCTAGAAAGGGTTTGGGGATATCAATTTTACGGTGATGAACGAACCGTAGATGTCCACATTAAGCGGCTGCGGAAAAAAGTAGAAACTACTACGCAGCCATTCTTCCACACTGTATGGGGAGTAGGTTATAAGTTTGATGAGTCGATTCAGACAGATAAGAATTAAATATTTTTCTCAACAGTTTATCAGCCACATAAGTATCATTATTGTTGCTTTTCTTGTCTTAAGTCTTTTGTTTGCTCATTATGTCGGTAATTTGGTGTATGAGGAAAAAGCTGATGAATTGATTTCTTATGGAAAATCTATCATTTCTGATATTGAACGAAATCCGATTGCAACGGATCAAATCATCACTCAATATAGTAATACTTTACGTTCAAGAAAGATTAGTTTTAGTATGTTTGATCAGGAGGCAAATCTGTATGCTGTCGGACGAAGTGGACCTGCCATTGAGTTGAAACCTTCAGAGTGGGAAAAGATTACAAAAGGTCAAACCATTATTGTCCAAAGTGATTATAAACGATTTGATCAAGACGGTGTGACATTTGTTGTTTTACCCTATATAGATAATCGCGACAGGTTTGTTGGCGGAATCTTGTTAACCTCGCCAATCAGTGGTTCAAGTGCGATGATTCGCCAAGTGAATCAATTTTTAATTTATACGATACTGATTGCACTAGGGGTATCGTTTTTACTCAGCTGGCTGCTGTCTAAAATCCATGTGAACCGGATTAAGAAGCTGCGTGAAGCGACATCGCTTGTTTCTGCTGGAGATTACCATGTGCACGTACCTTCCTCGAATTTTGATGAGATTGGTGAATTAGCCAATGACTTTAACCATATGGTAAAAAAATTAAACCATTCGATGGAGGAAATTTCAGCCCTTGAGAATCGCAGACGTCAATTCATGGCCGATGTTTCTCATGAAATGCGGACACCGTTAACCACCATTAGCGGGGTGATAGAGGGTTTAAAAAATGACATGATTCCGGAAGAGGACAAGGAAAGAGGAATCAATTTAGTCAGCCAAGAAGCCAAGCGGCTTATTCGTCTCGTTAATGAAAACCTAGATTATGAAAAAATTCGCTCGAACCAAATTCAGCTGTTTAGGGAAGATATTCAGTTATTAGAACTTTTGGAAATTATTCAAGAACAATTATCCGTACAGGCAGACGAGAAAAATGTTCAAATCATGGTTGAAGCAGACGAAGAGATCATCGTGAATGCTGACTATGATCGACTCGTACAAATTTTAATTAATATTACAAAGAACAGTATCCAATTTACTTCAGATGGTACGATTTGGCTGCGTGGCCGAAAAGAACAGAATACTACGATTATTGAAGTAGAGGATACTGGTATTGGCATCGACCCAAGCGAAGTTGAAAAAATTTGGCGGCGATTTTACAAAGCTGAAATCTCCAGAACCAGTAATCCTTACGGGGCATTTGGTCTAGGGCTATCGATCGTAAAACAGCTCGTACTCCTTCATAACGGAGAGATCGACGTAGAAAGTGAAAAAGGAAAAGGTACGAAATTTACCATTACCTTCAAACAGTAGGCAGCAGGGAAATCCCTGCTGTTTTTTTTAGGTCTCATTCGGACAGGGCAAGCCCAAAAAGAGTTGTAGCTGTCTGAATGGAGGTCGCATTCGGACAAGGCAAGCCCAAAAAGAGTTGTAGCTGTCTGAATGGAGGTCGCATTCGGACAAGGCAAGCCCTGAAAGAGTTGAAGCTGTCTGAATGGAGGTGTCATTCGGACAAGGCAAGTCCAAAAAGAGTTGAAGCTGTCCGAATACCGGTCCCATTCTGACAACGCAAGCCCTAAAAGAGCTGAAGCTGTCTGAATTGAGGTCTCATTCGGACAAGGTAAGCCCTAAAAAAGCTGAAGCTGTCCGAATACCTTTCTGATATAGATAGGATTGCAAAAAATCCGACTTTTTTCTTAATTATTTCCAAATCCCGTTATAGTTTGTTAACAATTTTTTCATATTTGTGGGCTAAAGTATAGATACAATAATAAATTACACAAATTCCACGTGTAAAGGAGTAGAAAGACTATGAACTACAAAGATGAATTCGACAGAGAAAATGAGAATTACAGTCAAAATACATCAGACGAAGTTTCAGATGTTCAAAATAGGAAGCCAGAAGAGTATGAATTAACTTCCCCGAATGAAGGAGAGCGTGAACCTGTATTTACTCAAAGCAGGTTGGAGGAAACGGTTGAAGAAAGGGCAGCGGAATCTATACCAGAGGAACAAACTCTATCAAATCCGAAAAATATATCGGATGAACCTTTAACTGCGCAGCCTGCCAACCGAGTAGAAATAAAAAACAGCGCACAGAAAAAGAAGAGAAATGTTAGGGGCTTTGCCTCAATGGTGGCAGCGGGTGTCGTCGGTTCTGTATTAACCTTAACCGTTCTCCCATACACCGACTACATGGACAACTTTTCAAAAATCGAAAGTCAATCCATTGGTACAGTTCAGCAAAATACAAATACGGAGGCTAATACCGTAACCGCCCAGCCAACATCATCAAAATCATCAAAATCATCCTCATCGATCGCAGATACGGTGGAACAACTTTCAAAAACAATTGTGGGAATCGTGAATTACCAACAACAGCAAAGCCGAGGCTTTTATGGAAGCAATTCACAAAGTGTTGAAAGTGGTACAGGCTCAGGGGTTATTTTTCAAAAGAATAATGACATTGCCTACATTGTCACCAATAACCATGTTGTGGATGGTGCCACAAAATTAGAGGTTTCGTTATATAACGGTGAAAAGATAAGTGCAGAAATTGTTGGGACAGATGCATTAACTGATTTAGCTGTCTTGAAAATTGACAGTAAATATGTTGAAGCGACTGCACAGTTTGGTGATTCTACCACACTTCGACCAGGAGATCAGGTATACGCAATCGGGAATCCATTAGGGCTTGATTTTGCTAGAACGGTAACCCAGGGAATCGTTAGTGCCGTCAACAGGAGTATTGACGTTTCAACCTCAGCAGGTACATGGGAGACCAATGTTATTCAAACAGATGCAGCCATAAATCCTGGTAACAGCGGTGGTGCGTTAATTAACCCTGAAGGATTAGTAATCGGAATCAACAGCTTAAAAATTTCCGAAAGCGGCGTAGAAGGGTTAGGATTTGCAATCCCAAGTAACGACTTAATCCCAATCGTGAATGAATTAATTGAAAACGGAAAAGTAGAGCGGCCATATCTTGGAGTTGGTTTGGCTGATCTAACTGAAGTTCCACAATTATATTGGGGGAATCTCCCTGAAAGTGTGAAAGAAGGAGTTATGATTACAGCGGTTGAACCAAACTCTGCTGCAGCTAACGGAGGGTTAGAAGCTCAGGATGTGATTGTGTCCATGAATGGTACAAAAATCGCGGATTCCTCAGAGCTAAGAAGATATTTATATTCTGATGTAAAAAATGGCGAGGAAATTAAATTTGAAGTATATCGTGACGGAAAGCTTACCACTGTAAACGTTAAGCTGGCGAAATAATCTAAGGGAGCAATCAAAAGAATGACTTTTATCAAACAAAATAAAACACTGTCTTTAATTATCGTGGTACTAATTCTCGCAATCGGTATTTTTCTAAGCCTAGCGTTAACAAAGGATACAGCTGTTGCAAAAATAAATGGTGAAGCCATCAGTAAGGATGAGCTGTATGATGTGCTGGTGGAGCAATACGGGGCAGCTGCCGTTGACCAAATAATAGCCGATAAAATTGTTGCCTCTGAAGCTAAAAAAGAAAAGGTTACGATTACAGAAAAAGAAGTAAATGCAGAAGTGGATAAATTAAAGGAGTCTTATGGCGGGGAAGATGTATTTGACCAGATGCTCGCATCGAATAATACAACACTAGATGCCCTTAAAGAGGATTTAAAAAGTTATTTAACCTTACGTAAACTCCTAATACCTCAAATAGAAGTTACTGATGAGGAATTACAGACCTATTTTGATGAGAATAAGGATTCATTAGGTGAGGCAGAACAAGTAAAAGCAAGCCATATTTTGGTTGAAGATGAAGCAACAGCGAAGGAAGTTAAACAGAAGCTCACCGATGGAGCAGATTTCGCAGAATTGGCTAAGGAATATTCAACGGATGAGGGTACAAAAGAAAATGGAGGAGAGCTCGGCTTTTTCGCAAGAGGCACCATGGTTACTGAATTTGAGGATGTAGCCTTTACATTGCCAGTTAATGAAATTAGTGAACCAGTAAAAACGGATTATGGGTATCATATAATTAAGGTAGAAGAGAAAAAGGAAGTAAAAGAAGCAAATTTTGATGACAGTAAAGGAGAAATAAAAGAAACCTTGATTGATCAAAAAATGGAAACGGAATACTCCACTTGGCTTGAAGAAAAGAAAAACGATTACGATATTGAAAATTCCCTTGAAAGTGTAGTTGGATAACTGTTCATGAAGAGGTGAAAAGGGTGAATCAGGTCGGAAGATACGCAGCAAGTGAAGAGGTAGATGAGTTCGAACTGATGAAAATGGTCATGGACCTGCCGGAAAAAGACAAAATGCTTATGTGGTCTCAAGGTTATATCGATCTAGTTGTTGAAAAAATGCCTGAGTATGCTCGTGATATTTTGGAGAACCGAAAAGAAAAATGGGAGGATACAAAGGCATTTTATCAGAATCAAATTGAAGAAATATTGAATGACGAGGAGTTTATAAAGCAGGCAAGGGGCGAACGGAAGCAGTTTGCCCTTTTCGTCATGGAGCATTATCGTGAACTTCAGTCCTTATTGTTTGCAGCCTATGATGGAAAAATTACCGAAGAGGATGTCAGGAAATTTGTTTATCGCCGAAGGTTCGGCGGCAGGAAAAAGTATCTGCATTAGGGTGGTCTCGCGGGATAATCCGCTGATTCGCGGGAATATTAAAAAAGCCGCGGGATTAATTCGTAATCTCGGGGGAATAAGCCAGAAACCGGCGGGAAAAATTAAAACCTTTTGATTAGTCTGAAAAAATAGGCTTGCAATCATTGCCAGAACTATTTACAATAAAATTATCTTGAAATGAAACGGAGGTGTAAAGAGATGGTTCGTTCTATTTTTGTACGTGTGCAGTGGCTTGAAGCGCTATATTTGTGCCGTGCAATTTTTCATGAGGTAGTTTTCAAAGGGGGTAGTCTGCCCTTTTTCCAAAATTACAAAATGAAAATAGAACGATAACACATCTCTTTACCCATAAGTAAAATAGGTAATAAGAGGGTGCCTTTTTAGCACTCTTTTTTCATGCCGATTTTTCGAGCTGCGGGTATCTATGGATGCCCGCAGTTTTTTGCGTGAAGAGAGTGTTCAAAAAAGGAGAATGAACATGATCGTATGCAGTGTTAATCATATAGTAAAATCATTTGGCGGAAATATTATTTTTGAAGATTTATCCTTTGAGGTCCACGAAGGAAATCGGGTGGGATTGGTTGGACGAAACGGCTGCGGGAAAACCACTTTATTAAAGCTGCTTGCCAATCAAGAAACAGTAGACGGCGGCGTTATTCATTGGAAAAAGGGGCTGAAAATAGGCTACCTTGCCCAAATTCCCGATTATAAGGACTTAACCGTTAAGGAAGTGCTAAAGACAGCATTTGACCAGCTAGTCGAGACAGAAACAAAACTACAACAATTAGAAGTCGAAATGGGGCAAGAGTTGACTCCTGCCTATTTACAAAGGCTCATGGATCAATATGGAAAGCTTCAAGATGATTTTATCCTAAACGGCGGCTATGAAATGGATGCACAAATGGATCGAGTTTCCCATGGTTTAAATATTATTGAGCTTTTAGATAAACCTTTTTCACTCTTGAGTGGCGGGGAAAAGACAAAGGTCGGTTTGGCATTAAGCTTACTAAAGAAACCGGAGCTTTTATTACTGGATGAACCGACAAATCATTTAGACTTAATGGCAATCGAGTGGCTTGGGACATTCCTTAAGGAATATACCGGTACCATTATTTTGATTTCTCATGACCGTTACTTTTTAGATGAAGTGGTAACAAAAGTACTGGATATGGAAGATGGGGAAATTGAGCTGTATCATACGAACTTTAGCGGCTTTGTAAAAGAAAAGGAAGAACGATTGTTACGGGAGTTCCAGGAATATCAGGAGCAGCAGCGGAAGATTAAAAAAATGAAGGAAGCCATTAAACGCCTTCGTGATTGGGCCAATCGTGCCAATCCACCTAGTGCTGCCCTTCATAAACGGGCTACTAATATGCAGAGGGCACTGGACCGCATGGAGAAACTTGATCGTCCGAAGCTTGATGTGAAAAAAATGGCGATTGATTTTGAGGCGATTGACCGCAGCGGGAAGGATGTTATTAAACTAGAGGATGTCTCTAAAAACTTTGGCAGCCGGAGGCTTTTTGAAAAAGTAAATATGCTTGTTCAGTACAAGGACCGGACCGCGGTCGTTGGTGAAAACGGAACAGGTAAATCAACTCTGTTAAAAATGATACTTGGTGAATGCGAGAGTGACACAGGAACCGTTAAGGTTGGCAGCAATGTGAAAATTGGCTATTTGTCGCAGCATGTTTTCCATACCATTGGGGATGAACGGGTAATCGATGTATTTCGCTCAGAAGTAAGTGTTAATGAAGGGGAAGCACGTCATATTTTAGCTCGGTTTTTGTTTTACGGACCAGCCGTTTTCCGAAAGGTTAATCAATTAAGCGGTGGTGAAAGAATGCGCTTGCGCCTTGCACAGCTTATGTATCAGGACATAAATCTGCTGATCCTGGATGAACCGACGAATCACCTTGATATTGATTCGTGTGATGTTTTAGAAGAAGCCCTCGAACAATTTAATGGCACGATTTTAGCTGTGTCGCATGACCGTTATTTTCTCAATAAATTATTTAATAAAGTTTATTGGCTTCAGGATGGGACCGTTTACTTCTTTGATGGGAATTATGACTGGGCTAAGGGAAAATTGAGTGCTGTAAAAGTGGTTCAACCCATAAAGCATGAAAAAGCTGCACCAAAAAAGGTTGAAAAACCTCAAACAACTATGGCTTCCGTCACTGTGGTGGATATTGAACAAAAGCTTGAGGAGCTGGAAACGCAAATTCACTTGTTGAAGCAGAGGATGGAAACAGGAGTAGATCTTGAAATGCTGCAAAAACAATACACAGAGTTAGAGCAGTTGGAAACGGAAAGAGAACATTTATATAAACAACTCGATGATGTAGTTTAGTAATCCACCCTCAAGAGAAAAGCCTCTCTTGGGGGATTCATTATTACTTCGGTAAAGTTTATAATGGTAGGTGATAGTACAAAGGGAGGGATTTAAAATGGTGTATCAAGCGGATGAATCTCGATATGGTACGATGAAATACAATAGAAGCGGGCAATCTGGCTTACAATTGCCAGCCATATCACTAGGTTTATGGCATAATTTCGGCGGAGTGGATACATATGAGAATGGCCGTACAATGCTAAGAAGAGCATTTGATTTAGGAATTACTCACTTTGACCTTGCAAACAATTACGGACCACCCCCTGGTTCCGCTGAAGAGATGTTTGGACACATGTTAAAAACGGACTTTGCACCTTACCGGGATGAAATGATTATTTCCTCCAAAGCTGGTTATACCATGTGGCCGGGACCATATGGGGATTGGGGTTCAAGAAAATATCTGATTGCAAGTTTAGATCAAAGCTTAAAACGAATGGGTTTAGATTATGTTGATATTTTTTATTCTCACCGGCCAGATCCAAATACACCCCTTGAAGAAACAATGGGTGCACTAGACTCTGTCGTTCGTCAAGGTAAAGCGTTGTACGTAGGGATTTCCAACTATAGTGCGGAACAAACAGAGGAAGCGGTAAAAATCTTGAATGAATTGGGAACGCCATTAGTCATTCATCAGCCAAGCTATTCCATGCTAAATCGCTGGATAGAGGACGGTTTGCAGGATGTTCTACAAGAAAATGGAGTTGGCTCGATTGCATTCTGTCCGTTAGCTCAAGGTTTGTTAACGAATAAATATGTAAACGGCATTCCAACTGAATCTAGAGCTGCTAAACCAGTAAGCTTCCTAAGTAAAGACCAAGTAACAGCGGAAGTTGTGAATCGGGTGAAAAAGCTGAATGAGGTTGCAGTCGAACGCGGCCAAAATCTAGCACAAATGGCTCTGGCCTGGGTTCTCAGGGGAGGAAGGGTAACTTCCGCTCTAATTGGGGCAAGTCGGGTAAGTCAAATAGAAGAGAATGTTGCTGCGTTAAATAATCTTTCATTCTCGGAGGAAGAATTAAATAGAATCGAAGATATATTAAAAAGTTAAAACTGCCATTTTGTTAGCCATATAGTCAACGATTACTCCCGCCAGATTACGATATAGGTATACGTATATGGGAGGGCGATGTGATGGCAGTAGTAAAAGCCAGGTCTTCGGATATCGATCTTTTAGCAAGACTGCTTAGGGCAGAAGCTGAAGGGGAAGGCACCCAAGGTATGCTGATGGTGGGGAATGTTGGTATAAATCGTATTCGTGCAAACTGCTCTGATTTTAAGGGTATCAGAACCATTCCGCAAATGATTTACCAGCCACATGCATTTGAAGCTACTACAAAAGGTTATTTTTATCAACGAGCTAGGATGGCAGAAAGGCGTTTAGCTCAAAGAGCCGTTGATGGTGAAAGGATTTGGCCGTCTAAATTTGCTCTTTGGTATTTTAGACCGCAGGGTGACTGCCCGCAAACATGGTATAATCAACCCTTAGTTGCACGTTTTAAGCGGCATTGTTTTTATCAGCCTTCTGGCGAAGAGTGTGAAAATATTTATAATACCTATTAATATTAAATGGAGCCGAAAATTTAACGGCTCCATTTATTTTGCTTTTCGAAATATACAGCAATCATTATAATTAATTTTATTAAAGCTAAGGTTGGTATAAAAATGAATAGATTCTCGATAAAACAATTAACATTACTCCTTACCGTAACGTTAGCAGGAGTTATCTGGTCTGTAATTTTCCATCATCCACTCGTCATTGGGTTTCTGCCGGGTTATCTCGTTCTTGTCTATCTATCAAAGCGAAATAAGCAATCTTTTAAACAAATCCTCCAAATTAGTAGTAGAGGAGTGTACAAGACTAGGATTGTTATTCTTATACTTTTCCTGGTAAGTTTCCTGCTTCCATCTTGGTATCTGTCAGAAACCATTGACCAAATGGTTAAAATTGCACTTTATTTTATTAATCCGCACTATTTTTATGTGTTAACGTTTGTCGCAGCGATGGTCTTTTCAATGCTTCTTGGTACAACGGTGGGGACTCTCAGTGCAATTGGTATTCCCATTATAGGGACTGCTGCGGTCCTAAACCTGCCATCAGAGGTTGTAGCTGGAGCATTGGTTTCAGGAGCGTTTGTTGGCGACCGAACGTCACCATTTTCTAGCGCCCATCAGCTTTTAGCGCATACATTAGAATTACCGGTTAAAAAGCAATGGAGTGCAATGCTCGCTACAACAGTAATGGCTGTAGTGGTGTCGATGTTGTTTTATGGTACTTTTGACTTCTTTTCTACTGAGAAAATGAACCAATCCATTCCTTTTCAGTGGAGTGAGTTGACTTTGTTGAAGTTTATTCCGCCTGTTGTTTTGCTCCTCTTAGTTCTGTTTAGGCTGAGCATTATTTATGCCTTTTTATCGAGTGTGCTAAGTGCTGTTATTATTTCTATAGCAGCAGGCGGTGCTGTTACAGAAATAGCTTTAGCTTTTTGGCATGGGATAGAAGGTCTCGGCGGCGGCTTCCTTCATATGTACGAACTGCTGCTGTTTCTTGCCTTAGCTGGTGCTTACAATGGTTTATTGGAGGAATTGAATGTCATTCAGCCTTATTTAGATAAATGGCTGCAACGTTCAACTTCTTTAACAGGTGATACATTAAAAACTTTCTCAGCCACCTTATTAATTAGTGTGATTGCGGCTAATCAAACGCTGCCGATTATTTTAACTGGGAGATCCTTCCTGCCTCATTGGAAAAATAAATATGGGGAAGAGGAATTAGCGAGGGTGATGGGGGATACGACGATGTTATTCCCAGGAATGGTACCATGGAGTGTGCTTGCGATTATGTGCAGTACCATTGTCGGAGTTCCTATCCTAGAGTATCTGCCTTATGCGTTATTCTTATGGCTATTGCCTCTTTTAACGTTGATGGTTTCCCTGTTCAAACATATCCAAAAATCAAAAAGAGCAGCAGCAACTTAACAAAACGGAGTGTATGCTCCGTTTTTTATGTGCGCTTGGCAGCGCATCGCTCTTATGGGTGAAAGTCCCTAACATGCCGTTGTGGCGGAAATGTATAGCTGACAGGTAGTGCGAG
>NZ_JBIVOI010000021.1:0-123714 GCF_044754045.1 Neobacillus sp. NPDC093182 | reverse complement strand
CACACCCGTTCCCATACCGAACACGGAAGTTAAGCTTCTCAGCGCCGATGGTAGTTGGGACTTTGTCCCTGTGAGAGTAGGACGTTGCCAGGCTGTATTATTTTAAAATGTGTGCATATATTATTTGTTTAAGCATATAATATATTGGTTCACTAATATTATTGTCGCGGGGTGGAGCAGTCTGGTAGCTCGTCGGGCTCATAACCCGAAGGTCGCAGGTTCAAATCCTGTCCCCGCAATTAAGATTTTCAAGCAAACACTTGAAAAACTTTGGTCTGGTAGTTCAGTTGGTTAGAATGCCTGCCTGTCACGCAGGAGGTCGCGGGTTCGAGTCCCGTCCAGACCGCCAACTATATCTTTTAAAATACGAAACGTTGTTTCGTTTTTTTTATGCCTTTTTGCTTAAAAAGTGAAAGTTAGGTAAAATACATAATGAATGGACATCCTTAGGAGCTATCCTAAGGTTTTTTTTTACAAAAATAAGGTAGAATGTAGATAGCGATAGGCTATGTTAGAATAAAAGGTGATTATATGAATCAGTATGAAAAATATACAAAAGATCCGAGTGAAACGTTCCAGCTGGCTTCTAATCTTGCAGGACTGCTGCAGCCAGGCGATGTTATTTGTCTGGAAGGAGATCTAGGTGCAGGGAAAACCACCTTCACAAAGGGATTAGCGCAGGGACTGGATATTAAGAAAACCGTTAACAGTCCGACCTTTACCATAATAAAAGAGTATAAGGGCAGACTGCCTTTGTATCATATGGATGTATACCGAGTGGCCGATTCCTATGAGGACTTAGGTTTTGATGAATATTTTGATGGTGAAGGGGTAACGGTGGTAGAATGGGCTCATTTAATTGAGGAACAGCTGCCAGAAGAGTTGTTAACCATCTATTTATATCACGAGGGTCCGGAAAAAAGAAAAATGGTGTTTGTTCCGAAAGGGAAAAGATATGAGCAATTATGTAAGGAGATTTTTGTAAATGACCATACTAGCGATTGATACTTCTAATTATCCATTAGGGGTTGCGCTTATAGAAGATAATCAAGTTCTAGGCGAATATATTACCAACTTAAAGAAGAATCATTCTGTGCGTATTATGCCAGCGATTCAGACATTAATGAAGGATTGTGAAAGAGTCCCTGCACAGTTAACTAAAATAGTGGTAGCGAAAGGTCCAGGCTCTTATACAGGTGTTCGAATTGGCGTTACAATCGCCAAAACGATGGCTTGGTCGTTAAAGATACCTTTAGTAGGAGTGTCTAGTCTTGAAATTATCGCTGCTGGGGCAGGGAGATACTTTGATGGCTATATTTCACCCCTTATTGATGCAAGAAGGGGACAAGTCTATACAGGCCTCTATGAATACCAAAGTGGGAAGCTTACAACCGTTAAAGAGGACCTCTTAGTTTTATCAGCAGATTGGGCAGCTTCATTAAAGGAAGTAAACAAACCAATATTATTTGTTGGAAACGACCTGCCGCTTCATCAAGCTGTAATAGAAGATACGTTAGGCACCCAGGCAGTGTTTGCGGCGATTACGGAGCATAATCCACGTCCTTCGGAGCTGGCTTTATTAGGTAAAGATAAACAGGGGGAAGACATACATTCCTTTGTTCCTAACTATATCCGTTTAGCAGAGGCAGAGGCGAAATGGTTAGAGGCAAATGGGAAAATTTTAAAAGGATAGGATTAAAGAAATATGGTAGATTCTTTTGTTTTTCGATATATGAAGGAAGAGGATATCGATCAAATATTAGAGGTTGAACATGCCTCTTTTGCTACACCATGGAGCAGAGAAGCTTTTTATAATGAAATCTATAATAATAAATTTGCAGTTTATATCGTCTTGGAAGAAGACGATAAAATTATTGGATATTGTGGTGCCTGGGTTGTGATCGATGAAGCCCATGTAACCAATGTGGCTATTCTCCCAGAATATAGAGGCAGGCACCTTGGAGAAGCATTGCTTCGCAAAATGATGACTGTGGCGAAGGATATGGGAGCAAGAAGCATGACTCTGGAAGTTCGGGTGACGAACAATGTTGCACAATCTCTTTACCGTAAGTTAGGATTTCAAAATGGCGGCATTCGGAAAAATTATTATACAGATAATCAAGAAGATGCCCTAGTGATGTGGGTGAATATATGATAAAAGATCAGTGGATTATGGGAATAGAAACTAGCTGTGATGAAACAGCTGTTGCAATCATAAAGAATGGCAGGGAGATCGCTGCCAATGTCGTTGCTTCTCAAATTGAAAGTCATAAGCGTTTTGGTGGAGTGGTACCTGAAATTGCCTCCCGTCATCATGTTGAACAGATGACAATGGTTATTGAAGAGGCTTTAAAAGAAGCAAACCTTACACTGCCTGAGTTGGATGCCATTGCGGTAACAGAAGGACCAGGATTAGTTGGAGCCTTGTTAATTGGTGTAAATGCAGCCAAAGCCCTAGCATTTGCCCATAACATTCCACTTGTTCCTGTCCATCATATCGCTGGTCATATTTATGCAAATAGGTTAGTGAAAGAACTTACCTTCCCTCTTCTCTCCTTAGTGGTATCTGGAGGTCATACGGAGCTAGTCTATATGAAGGAACAGGGGCATTTTGAGGTGATTGGTGAAACCAGGGATGACGCGGCCGGTGAAGCCTATGATAAGGTTGCGAGGACCTTAAAACTGCCGTATCCTGGTGGACCGCATATCGACAGGCTTGCTCAAGAGGGAAGCGATACGCTGAATTT
Source organism: Neobacillus sp. NPDC093182 (assembly GCF_044754045.1). Taxonomy (NCBI): domain Bacteria; kingdom Bacillati; phylum Bacillota; class Bacilli; order Caryophanales; family Bacillaceae; genus Neobacillus; species Neobacillus sp. NPDC093182. The sequence goes on along the minus strand of NZ_JBIVOI010000021.1, from coordinate 120,967 downwards.
GCCCAGAGCTTGGCTAGAAGAAGGATCCTATGATTTTAGCTTTAGCGGGTTAAAATCTGCGGTTATTAATACTGTCCACAATGCTGAGCAGCGTGGTGAAACCATCGCACCTGAAGATCTTGCAGCAAGTTTTCAGGAAAGTGTCATCGAAGTATTGGTGAAAAAGACAGTAAAAGCAACCGAGGAATATAAGGTTAAGCAGGTGCTCTTAGCTGGTGGTGTTGCAGCGAATAAAGGTCTTAGGAAGGCATTAGAAGAAGCCTTTTCAGGTAAAACTGAAATTGACTTGGTGATTCCTCCTTTAAACTTGTGTACGGATAATGCAGCGATGATTGCTGCTGCCGGAAGCATTATGTTTGAAAAAGGTATTCGAGCAGACCTTTCATTAAATGCAAACCCTGGTTTAGACATTGAATTATACAATTAGTTTGAAGTCCTTCTGTTAAGAAGGGCTTTTTTTGTTGGAGAATTGGGTAACAAACAAGAATGAATTGTTACGATAAAGTAGAGGTAAGGAAAATAGGGGAACAATCAAGGATGAATTGTTACGATAAAGTAGAGGCAAGGAAAATAGGGGAACAATCAAAGGTGAATTGTTACGATAAAGTAGAGGCAATGAAAATAGGGGAACAATTAAAGGTGAATTGTTACGATAAATTGGAGGCAAAGAAAATAGAGGAACAATTAAAGGTGAATTGTTACGATAAAGTAGAGGCAAAGAAAATAGGGGAACAATCAAAGGTGAATTGTTACGATAAAGTAGAGGCAAAGAAAATAGGGGAACAATCAAAGGTGAATTGTTACGATAAATTAGAGGCAAAGAAAATAAGGGAACAATCAAGGATGAATTGTTACGATAAAGTAGAGGCAAAGAAAATAGGGGAACAATTAAGGGTGGGTTGTGACCGAAAGAGCTGTGTCGAAGAAAATCCAGCCAGATTAAAGGTGAATCGAATATTCCACACTTTATGGCGTGAACAACATACCTTTTTTGTGGATAACTTTTTTCAGAAAAATGTGCATTGTACGAATTATGTGGGTAAGTCACCATTATTATGTGGACAATGTGGATAAGTAGAGCTTTTTCTGTGGATAATGTGGAAAAGTAGCCAGAGGGTTGTAGAACTAAGTTTTAATATGTGTATAAACTTGTGGAAAAGGAATTCTGGGAAATAAATTTAAGAGTTTTCCGCGAATTTTGTCGACTTTTAAGTTAATTTGTAGAGTTCTCATCTTCGGTGATTAGTGAATATAGTAAATAAAAAAGAATGTTCGAAAGTGGGGATAGAGATGAAAAGAAAAATCATATTAGGGATCGTCATCGTTCTCTTCTTTGGATTAACTGCCTGCAGTGTAGATATTAATATATCAACAGATGATAAGAAACCAGACGTGATTGATAATGGAAATAATCAAGAAGAGGGAGACAATAAACAGTACGAAAACGATGCCTTTAAAGAAGTAACGGTTTCAAAATCGAATGGTAAGGTAATGGTGAAGGGAAAGGCAAGGGTGTTTGAAGGTGTTTTTCAATATGCAGTTATATCTGGAACGGAGATTTTATTAGAAGACCATTATCAAACAGATGGTGCCCCTGCATGGGGAAGCTTTGAAATAACGATCGAAATGGAGCTTTTGACAAAAGAAGAAGTGTCAATCGAGCTATTTGTCTATTCCGCAAAGGATGGTTCGAAAACAGACATATTAACCATTCCGTTAAAATAGTAAAAAGGGGCTTGGATATCAACATCCAAGCCCCCATTTTATTATTCTGCAAGTTCAGCCCATTCGTCCATTAACTGTTCGAGCTCAGACTTTGCCTTTTCATTTTTTAAATTTATTTCCAGCACTTTCTCATGGTCCTGGAATATTTCAGGCTCACATAACTTTTCATCGTTATCCTGGATGATTGACTCCAACTCTTCTATACGTAATTCTATTTCTTCTAATTTTCTCTTACGCTGACGCTCAAGCTTTTTACTTTCTTTATCCTGATGGTAGGAATTTTTATCTTGAACTTCGGATGATGTCTGTTTTTTTACAACGTTCGCACTCTCTAAAGCCTTGAGTTCCTCTTCCTCCAGCTTTTTCTCTAAGTAATAGTCATAGTCACCTAGATATTCTGTGCTGCTGTTTTTGCTAAGCTCCAAAACCTTGGTGGCTATTCTGTTAATAAAGTATCGATCGTGAGATACAAAAATAATCGTCCCAGGGTAGTCGACTAGTGCATTTTCAAGTACCTCTTTACTGTCGAGATCTAGATGGTTCGTAGGCTCGTCCAATATTAAAACATTTGCCTTCTCCAGCATTAATTTGGCCAGTGCCAATCTTGCTTTTTCACCGCCGCTTAATGTTGAAACGATTTTTAATACATCGTCTCCTGAAAACAGGAAGTTACCTAAGACGGTCCGTATTTCTTTTTCACTTTTTAAAGGCCAATCATCCCAAAGTTCATTAAGAACGCGCTTATTCGAGGTCAACTCTGCCTGTTCCTGGTCATAATACCCAATTGCTAGATTTGCACCATATTGAATAGTGCCAGCTAGTGCAGGCAGTTTTTTGATGATGGTTTTTAAAAGAGTAGACTTTCCAATTCCGTTTGGACCAACTAAGGCAATGCTTTCACCTCGATATGCCCGCAACGAAATATTCTCAGATACATTTTGTCCATCATAACCAACTGCTAAGGAGTCCACTGTCAGTACATCATTTCCGGTTTGTTTCTCAATTTCAAAGGAGAAGGTGGCAGATTTCTCATCCCCTAATGGACGGTCCATCAAATCCATTTTCTCAAGTTTTTTACGCCGGCTCTGAGCTCGTTTCGTCGTAGACGCACGGGCTAGGTTGCGCTGGATAAAATCTTGAAGATTAGCAACCTCCTGCTGCTGCTTCTCATATAGCTTTAAATCGCGTTCATAATTGGCAGCTTTTTGGTCTAGATATGCACTATAGTTTCCAATGAATTTTTGAATTTGCTTACGTGAAACTTCATAAACCTGCGTTACGACTTTATCTAGAAAATAACGGTCATGGGACACAATTAAGATCGCCCCATCATAGCCTTGTAAATACTGTTCGAGCCAAGATAAAGTATCAATATCAAGATGGTTGGTAGGCTCGTCCAGGATTAAAATATCTGGCTTGGTTAAAAGTAGTTTCCCCAAGGCAAGGCGCGTTTTCTGTCCGCCGCTTAAGGAAGAGATCATGACCGCACTATCGTGGAAATTCAATCCGTGCAGGATGGAGCGAATATCTGCTTCATACTGATAACCGCCCTGCTCTTTAAATTTCACTTGCAGCTGATCGTACTCATTTAGGATTCTCTCGTATCTGCTAGTGTCCTCAATAGCAGCAGGATCTGACATTTGAACCTCGAGGTGTCGAATTGCTGCTTCCATACTTCTCAGTTCGTCGAAAACTGTCAGCATTTCATCCCAGATCGACAAATTCGACTCTAGTCCTGTATTCTGGGCTAAATAACCAATGCTTACTCCCTTTGGCTTAATGATTTCTCCGCCATCATGTGACAAATGCCCAGCAATAATTTTTAATAATGTCGATTTCCCTGCACCGTTTCGCCCGACAAGTGCAACACGGTCCCGAGTTTGTAATTCTAGTTTTATATTCGATAAAATTAGGTCTGCACCATAGTATTTTGCTAGTTGATTAACTTGTAATAATATCATTGCTTTTCACCTCTATTACTAAAATAAGTGTACCTTATTCCAACAATGCAGGCAATAAAGTGTCTTAGTGTTGGAGAAAATAAGAAAATATCTCGAAAGAAAGAAATGTAAATTTTTCATCATTCGTTCAAAGTTTCACAGACAAATTGTTAAAAATATAGTATGATTTTGTGGGAGGATATTGTTTATGTCTGAATTTACTCATTTTAACGAAGAAGGAAGAGCGAAAATGGTGGACGTTAGTGATAAGCCAGAAAGTGCTCGTACGGCACTTGCTCATTCCAGCATTACGGTTAGTAAAGAAATATATGAAAAAATAACAAATAATGAAATGAAAAAGGGCGATGTTCTTGCAGTAGCACAAGTTGCTGCCGTGATGGGGGCAAAGAAAACCTGGGACTTAATCCCGATGTGCCATCCTATACCTTTGACGGGGGTAAATATATCCTTCTCCTGGGAAAAAGAACATGATACGGCTTTTACATTAAATATTGCAGCTTCTGTCAAAACAAAAGGAAATACAGGTGTTGAAATGGAAGCGTTAACAGCTGCGTCCACTTGTGCTTTAACTGTTTATGATATGTGTAAAGCAGTGGATAAAGGTATGGTCATTGGAAAAACCTATCTGGTTGAAAAAACCGGCGGGAAAAATGGGGATTTCCACCGAACAGAACAAGTTAGATAAATGAACAACTATTTATGAGGGGTGGGAGAATATGAGTAATGAAACAATGAAAATACCACAAGCGACAGCAAAACGGCTGCCCTTATATTATCGATTTTTAAAGAATCTGCATTCTTCCGGTAAACAGAGGGTTTCGTCTGCGGAATTAAGTGAGGCAGTGAAGGTGGATTCGGCAACGATTCGCCGGGATTTTTCTTATTTTGGTGCCTTAGGGAAAAAGGGATATGGCTACAATGTCAACTACCTATTAACGTTCTTTCGGAAAACACTAGATCAAGATGAATTAACAAAAGTAGCGTTAATTGGTGTAGGAAATCTTGGAACCGCCTTTCTAAACTATAACTTTTTAAAAAATAATAATACAAAAATTGAATGTGCTTTTGATGTTGATCCGAACAAAATGGGAACAACGATCCGAGATGTGCCTGTGTTTCATATGGATGAGCTCGAGAAGGTTTTAAGCAATGATGAAATCCATGTTGCCATCCTGACCGTACCTGCACCAGTGGCTCAGCTGATTACGGATCGACTCGTACAATCTAATATTAAGGCGATATTGAATTTCACGCCTGCAAGGTTAAATGTTCCTTCATCTATTCGCGTTCATCATATCGACTTGGCTGTTGAATTACAATCACTTATTTACTTCCTGAAGCACTACCCTACAGAGGAAATAGAAGAATAAAAACAAAAAAGACCTTTTCACAAGTAAAGTGAAAAGGCTTTTTAATGATCCTACTTTTTTATTTTGTCTTTATATCTATTGTAAAAGAAAATCATTCTTAAACCAGATCCGAAGTCAAAGGTGGCAAGTAAAACGAGCAGGTAACTGAAGAACCCCCATCCGTTTTGGGTGACATCTTCAACTGCAAAATAAGTAAATAAGCAGCCAAGTACAATATAAATGATTCCGGAAAACAAGGGTGATCGTCTCATAGAAAGCCTCCGATAAAGTTTTGAATACCTTCTGCCTCACGAATAATTTTATCAATGTCATCTTTATAAACGGACTGTATGACGACAACTAATGTATTCATCGCAACATGGGCAAAAATCGGTACAAGGATATGTTTTGTTTTTACATAGAGAAATGCAAAAGTGAAGCCCATTGCAGAATAGAGAAGCACATGATGCGGTTCCATATGGGCTAAGGCGAAAATAACCGAGCTGATTAACGCTGAGAAGAAAAAGTTAAACCGTTTATGGAGAGTGCCGAAAATAATTTTTCGAAAAACAATTTCCTCTAATATTGGGCCAATTACTGAACTGACTAAGATGGCAAGTGGAAAGGATTCAATGATGTTGAGAATTTGCTGTGTGTTTTCTGAGCCCATTTCAACCCCGATCAGCCGTTCAATATTCGCAGCGAGAGCTTGGGCAAATAAGGCTAGGAAGACACCAAATACAGCCCAGATGGCAGCAAAGCCAAAGGAACTGCCTCTTTCATTCAACCCTGGTTTCTTTATTTCTCTTCGTAATAAGAAAAGAATAATAACCAGAGCAAGGGTGAAGCTGAAAATTAACCAATAGGGGACAACGAGCCCTTGATTTATTCCTAAGTAGCCAAATAGGAACATCAGTCCTGGAATTCCCACTAGGCTTGATAACTGCATGGCTATATAGACAATTAAAATAATCCAATATTCCCTTTTCAAATTAATAAATCTCCTTTAAGCAGCTAATGAAAATATTTTACCCTATTCTTCATTGTACTAATAAAAGCAAGGTTGTTTCAATTTTTAAGGTTATCGGAAAAACTATGTATATTCCCACGTGTAAATCACATACTTGTAAGGTTGCAAAAAATAATAAAAAATTGCTGCTTCATACTTGCAAAATTTTTTTCCATTTATTATTATAAGAATTGTGTTAGCACTCAAGTTAAGAGAGTGCTAATAAGTCAGAATTACATATCTATTTGAGGAGGTTGTTTGATTTGTTAAGACCACTAGGTGATCGTATTGTCATTGAGCTTGTCGAATCAGAAGAAAAAACTGCAAGCGGTATCGTGTTACCAGACTCAGCTAAGGAAAAGCCTCAAGAAGGAAAAGTTGTTGCCGTAGGTACAGGCCGAGTGCTTGAAAGCGGCGAACGTGTTGCTCTTGAAGTTTCTGTAGGCGATCGTATTATCTTCTCAAAATACTCTGGTACAGAAGTGAAGTTTGAAGGAAACGAATATTTAATTTTACGCGAAAACGATATCCTTGCTGTAGTTGGACAATAAGGATTTTTTAAAACAATATTGAGTTTAAAAAATACGAGGAGGTTTTTTGAACATGGCTAAAGAAATTAAGTTTAGTGAAGATGCACGCCGCGCAATGCTTCGTGGTGTAGACGCATTGGCAGATACAGTAAAAGTAACTCTTGGACCAAAAGGACGTAACGTGGTTCTTGAGAAGAAATTCGGTTCACCGCTTATTACAAATGATGGTGTAACAATCGCGAAGGAAATCGAATTAGAAGACGCTTTTGAAAACATGGGTGCTAAGCTTGTTGCTGAAGTAGCTAGCAAAACAAACGATGTTGCTGGGGACGGAACAACAACTGCAACTGTTCTTGCTCAAGCTATGATTCGTGAAGGATTAAAGAACGTTACAGCTGGTGCTAACCCAATGGGTATCCGTAAAGGGATTGAAAAGGCAGTTACTGTAGCAGTTGAGGGCTTAAAAGCGATTTCTAAGCCTATCGAAGGCAAAGAGTCTATCGCACAAGTTGCTGCTATTTCTTCAGATGATAAAGAAGTAGGTCAATTAATTGCAGAAGCGATGGAGCGCGTTGGTAACGACGGCGTTATCACAATCGAAGAATCTAAAGGCTTCACAACTGAATTAGACGTTGTTGAAGGTATGCAATTTGACCGCGGATATACATCTGCTTACATGGTAACAAACACAGATAAAATGGAAGCTGTTTTAGAAAATCCATATATCTTAATCACAGACAAAAAAATCTCAAGCATTCAGGAAATCCTTCCTGTCCTTGAGCAAGTAGTACAACAAGGCAAACCATTATTGTTAATCGCTGAAGATATCGAAGGAGAAGCACTTTCTACTTTAGTATTGAACAAACTTCGCGGAACATTCAATGCAGTTGCTGTTAAAGCTCCTGGCTTTGGTGACCGTCGTAAGGCAATGCTTGAAGATATCGCTGCATTAACTGGCGGTGAAGTAATCACTGAAGAGCTTGGCCGTGAATTGAAAACTACTACAATCACATCTTTAGGACGCGCTTCTAAGGTTGTTGTAACAAAAGAAAATACAACAATCGTTGAGGGTGCTGGTGCAACTGAAGAGATCCAATCTCGAGTTAACCAAATCCGTGTTCAATTAGAAGAAACTACTTCTGAATTTGACCGTGAAAAATTACAAGAGCGCTTAGCTAAATTAGCTGGCGGTGTAGCAGTAATCAAAGTTGGTGCTGCGACCGAAACAGAATTAAAAGAGCGCAAACTTCGTATCGAAGACGCTTTAAACGCAACTCGTGCTGCGGTTGAAGAAGGTATCGTATCCGGTGGTGGTGTTGCCCTTCTTAACGTATACAACAAGATTGCAGAAATCCAAGCAGAAGGCGACGTACAAACTGGTGTAAATATCGTATTACGTGCGATCGAAGAGCCAGTACGTACAATCGCTCACAACGCTGGTCTTGAAGGATCTGTAATTGTTGACCGCTTAAAGCGCGAAGAAGTTGGAACAGGCTTCAACGCTGCTAGCGGTGAGTGGGTAAACATGATCGAAGCTGGTATCGTTGACCCAACTAAAGTAACTCGTTCTGCACTTCAAAACGCTGCATCTGTTGCGGCTATGTTCTTAACAACTGAAGCAGTTGTTGCTGACAAGCCAGAACCAGCAGGTCAAGGCGGCATGCCTGATATGAGCGGTATGGGTGGAATGGGCGGCATGATGTAATCTGCCCCTCAAACACTAGATATAAAATGATTTGTTAGTAAGGTGAGAGTGAAATACTAACATTTTGCTAACATTGAGGAATATTAACGGAGGCTTCTCATAAGTTGACCAAACTTATGGGGAGCTTCTTTTTTCATTTCTTGCCCTACATGAAGATAGGCGTTTTTGGTTATTTGACTACTCAAAATTAACTTATTCGCCATATTTGCTGTCAGTCTGACAATGTGGGAATTACATCAGCGATGATTAAAATGAGGCAAATTCTTCTTATGGAAGTGGTTGCTGAAGGGATTGAAACCCTAGAAGAACTAGAATTCCTCCGTGAGAATCAATGTCATAAGGTGCAAGGGTTCCTTTTCGGAGGGCTTTATACATTTAAAGAGGTTGAGCGGGATTTTGAGAAGTTTCGTGAGTGACGGTTTCGGTCGAGGTCCGATTTTTTATTTCCTAAGCTTTTGAAAGGAACCTAAGGCTATAAAAGCATAGGTTCCTTTTTTTGCCCTTTTCAAATTAGTTTTGGTAATGGAGAGCTGGGGTCTGGAGTATTTGGATTTAATCGTAAACTAATGAATATCCAAGTGTTTCTTAACCGTATCACACAGCTTTGTCCGTTCTTCCTCGGGCAACAATGTAGTAATAGACACCATTTTCTTCCTTGCTGCTTCCGTTTATCTGGATTTGTTCAAGGTTGTGCCGCGTTTTGGAATAGTTTGCCTAAATTTCTTTCATTTCCTCAAACGTTAAATTTGTTTTTACATTCTCGCCAATTTACTCTAATATGCTTTCATAGTTTATACGAAAGCCAATATAGGCAAGTGTGGTAAAAATCAAAGAATCCATTTCTAAGCCATCTGAATCAGTAATACGTAAAAATTGTGCTAGCTCCTCTTTCTCTAAAAATTTTATTTCTTCTTCTTTACTTTCAATCTCTTCAACCTTTATTTGATACTTTGGCCGGTTTATTAGTAAACGTGGAAGTAGACGTTGTTGTTCCACGACAAATAACCGAATTTTCCGCATAAAAAGGAAGAACAGTGCTCATACTACATTTGTCCATGCTTACCCTACAAACGTAAAAACTTTAACTTAGTAAAGGAGGCTTATCATCGATGTCCTCTAATGGAGAAGATAAGCTGCGTTTAAAGGAATATTTAAAAGATGCATTTCGTGACGATGCTGATTTCGTTTCAAGAGATATACCCGTTTTGAAGGGAAAAGCTGAAGTAAATGTTATTTACATAGAAAATTTAATTGAAAATGAAATGATTAACAAATTTGTAATCGAAAGGTTGCAGGACAGAAACTCGGAGGAAAGTGTTCTAACTTCAGCCGAGTTAATGGATATGATTAAATCCAGAGTTCTCTCTGTAGCGAAAGTCTATACTTCAGACGAAAAAGATCACCTCGTACAAGCTATCCTTACAGGTCATGTTGCATTAACAAGTAACGATACAGATTTTGCTTTAGTTATACCATTACTAAAGCGTGAAGTAGGTGAAAAATCAGAAACAGAGCCCTCCATACAGAGTGGAAATGAAGCATTTACAACAGATATTAATAAAAATTTTAACCTGTTAAGAATGAGATTGCCTTCCCCAAACTTAATGTTTAGACAGATGGAGTTAGGAAGGACTTCCCATACGAAAGTAAGAATCGTTTGGGTAAAAAACGTAGCCAATCCCCAAATAATCGAAGAGATATGCAGTAGATTAGACCGGATCGACATCGATATCGTCCATTCGATATCCGTCATAATTGAACTAATCGAAGATAGCCCTTTATCGATTTGGCCCCAATATAAGCTGACCGAACGAATTGATGTAACCACCGCTAATTTGGCTGAGGGACGTGTAGCCATACTATGCGATAACTTCTCCTTTGTTATCATTGTACCTTTATTGGTAATTTCAGACACCCGACGATTATTCGCAAAAATGGATATTCAGTTCGATCATGAGAATTATGCGATATTGCGCTTTTTTTCTTTCTTCCACATTGTCTTCCCTGTATGTGTCGTTTGTAGCCTATAATCATTCTATTATGCCCCCGGCTATTGCCATTCGTATATCTGCGGGAAGAATGGAGGTCCCTTTCCCTTCCGTCATTGAGGTGCTGCTCATGACCTTCATTATTGATTTGCTTAAAGAAATAGGGATAAGGATGCCTAGAGGTTTGGGTCAGAACATCGGTATCCTTGGGGCCGTCGTTATAGGCCAGTCGGCTGTGGAAGCGGGTTATGTCAGCCCTGTCGTGATTATCATTGTTGCGATCTCTGCCATTTCTGGCTTTGCGCTGCCGTCGATAAACCTTACAAATGTGTCAAGAGTAATCAATTACTTTTTAATATTATTAGCGACTTTTTTGGGACTTTTTGGTGTCATTCTCGGCATTCTTTTTTTGCAGTGGAGATGGGTTACCCTACGCTCTTTCGGCATTCCGATTTCCCATCCTTTGGATGTCGGTGAATTTAGCCTGATGAAGGACCTGTTGATAAGGTCTCCGCTGTGGAAATTGAGAACCCGCCCTAGATTATTGTCCGGAAACGAAACGAGGATGGGGGATAGTACCAGAAAGCCAGGTCCCAAAAAATAAAGGGGGGTCAGGGAACGTGCTGCAAAAGCAAAGGATTTCGAGTCTACAGGCCATATATCTTACCTTCGCAAGCGCTTATGGCGGAGTTGTTTTTTATCATTCCTACATTACTAGTTTGGCAGGAAGAAGTGCGTGGATTGCGGAGTTCGTAAGCGGGTTTATTAATATTGCCTTTGCCCTATGGATATTGAGTGTTGCAAAGAAATATCCGGGAAAAAACATATTCCATATACTTGAGATGTTTGCCGGAAAATTGATCAGTACGATTTTCAGTATAGCTTATGTTGGATTAAACATAGTCCTATCGGCTTTGCTGTTAATGTTGTGCGGAGGGCTGGTCAAGACCCTTGTTTTGCCAAATACACCGATGTGGGTAACAATTTTTCTGATGATTTTACTGTCATTTTTAATCGCAGGAAGTGGAATTGAGAATTTAGCGAGGTTAAGCGCAACTTTGGAGATTGTTTTGCTCGGTATATTTTTTACCCTTGTTATTGGTGTAATAACCCAATTCGATACTTCAAACATCTTCCCTATGTTAGACAGTGACGTTCCATCATTTCTAAAGGCTGTCTTATTGGCAGGAGGAGGGCATTCTGAAGTTATTTTATTCATGTTCATTATGGTTGAATCTTTGTATCAACCTGGCAAGCAATTTTTTTCACTTACTGTAGGGTTACTGGTATCTGTCGTATTAATGCCAGGAGCCGTATCTTTTTTAATCTCAGCCGCTATTTCTCCGGAAGAGGCTTCCAGAATTTCGTTTGCAGGTGTAAATGTAGCTTTTTCAATAACGATTGGAAAATTCATTCAAGGAGTAGAAATTTTTTTATTAATTACTTATGTTATCATCACCGTATTGAAGCTATCCGGAAATTTCTACAGCAGCTGGGTAGCTTCAGAATCCATCATAAAAAGAAGTTCCAAGGTTTTTATCGTCATCATTACGATTACTACATTCATATTAACTTTGAATATATGCTCATTTAACCAAGCATATTACAATTACATACTCGTAATTCAATATTGTGTTTATCCATTCTACATCGTTATCCTGTGTACAGTTTCCTTCTTGATGTTTTCAAAAGGAAAAAAGGCGGTATCAACGAAAACATGAAATATTCAAAATGTATACGACTCATTATAAGTATTGTCATTCTGACTGCATGCACCGGATGCTGGGATTACATGGAGTATGAAAGCATAGCTTTAGTGCATGCAATCGGTATCGATATTGATAAAAACGGGGAATTTCTTTTGTCTTGCGAGATCATAAGGACACAAAAACAAGATAAGGGAGGAGGAGAGTCCAAGGAAGTGATCCTAGGAAAGGGAAAAACAATGCTGGAAGCTTTCAGTAATCTGCAAACCATGGTGTCGGAAGAATTGTTCTTAGGATATGCTGCAGCAGTCATTATTAGCGAAGATGCGGCAAAGCAGCAACTGAAAAATATCATAGATTATTTATTTATTACTCCAAGTATAAGAGAGTCCGTATTTTTGGTCTTTACAAAGGAGAAACCGGAAAAGATTTTGAATATGTCAGTCGGGAAAACAGGGCTGTTGATTGGGGAAGCGTTTAAAGATTTTTTTAAGGTTACTTCTCGTGTAGGCGTTTCATTTCCGATCAGGTTAAGAGAATTTAATAAGATGCTGATGACAGAAGGAGTAGAGCCTATCGCCCCATTAATCAAAACAAATAGAGACGGAGACGAAAAGCTTCAGTTGTCGGATATGGTTGTTTTTAAAGGCTACAATCTGGTAGGCGTGCTTAATGGGAACGAAAGTAAAGGATTGGCGCGAATTGTAAATAAAAATATACAAGAAATATTACCTGTATCCATAACGGTACCTGACACTGGAGCTTCAGTAGCCGCTGTATTCAGACTTCAAGAAGATAAATTGAAAATAAAAATTAAGACGGGCCATAAGGTACCCGAAGTATTTATTTCGACGAAAGTCAATGCTACGATGCTCCAATTCGGCGGTAATACCGGAGCCATCACACAGGAGATTCTCAACGCATGCGAAAAGGATCTGGAAGGCAAGGTGGAAAAAGAACTTGAAGCCACAATAACAAAAGCCCAAAAAGAATTTAAATCCGACTTTTTGGGAATAGGGTTAAATTTTTATCAACAGCATCGTAAAGAATGGAGAGGTAAATTTAAACCAGAATGGGATGAAGTTTTTCCAGAAGTTCCTTTTCATGTTGATGTAAAAATAAGAATACTCAATTCAGGAACCAAAGTTATTCCATTAAGCGAACAATAATCGATTTGTTTACCTAGAAGAAAAGGATATTAAAGCTCTTTTAACGTTAAAGGAGGCATTAAATGAAGATCGAATAATAAAATATTTATCTAAAAAATGAGATAAGTTAATTCTCGATAATTAATTCTTAAAGTAGCGGGAATTTTGTAATTAGGGCAATGGTACATTAGCCTTGATCTCTTGTGGAGGTAATTAAACTGATTTCAGAGGGGAATTTTACTCTAAAAGAAAAGAGACGTATTAAAAAATACTACTAAATATACCTTTACCATCTATATTTGATAAAATGTTCTCCCAATATTGAAACTTTAATCATAATTTAATTAAGCACACATTCTGATCACAAAAGATATATAATGGTTTACATCTAATTTTAAAATAAACAAGAAAGTCAGTTTTATCAGTGTTTTTTAATAATTACCTTGTTTCGTTTTTCCTCCTATTAATAAATAAATTAAGGAGCGTATGAAATACGTTTTAAAAGGTGATTTTCACCGAAAAGGGTAAGGAAAGGCACCTTACCCAATGCTCATAATTTTGCTCATAGTCTTTTTTTCTTTTGTTTAAAAATATTTTATTATTAAGATGAAAAACCTATTATAACGGTAATTTTATTACTACATTTTCTTCTATTTTATTTCTTGATGAATGGGCGGTATGATGTAATAAGGGGTTAAAAACCTTGTTATATTAACGTCTAAAACGATAATATAATTTTCTTGTCCTCGGATTTGTCCTCGTTTTCTATAAAACATCGAATCCATGACAAAAAAAGCTAACTATAGGAGAAGGTCTTTCATCAGTTTACTAAACTGTTGGGAGGCCTTTTCTTCCATATTGGCGGTCATATGAGCATAGATATTCATTGTAGTATTAATATCCGTATGTCCTAGCCGCTGTTGTATCTCTTTAATACCAACTCCGGCTTCAATCAATAATGAAGTGTGGGTATGTCTAAATGAGTGTGGAGTAATGTTCTTTTCTATTTCTGCTTTTTTCAGAAGCCTTTTAAGCCGGGTCTCAACAACTTTTCTTAGTTGTGGATGTCCGTCCTCTCGAGCGAAAATAAATCCGTTATCCTGGTAAACAAGTCTGTTTTTTAATTTAATTTCATTTTGTTTAAGCCGATGCTTCTTTAACATGTTGATCAGCATTTCATCAATCCTGATTGTTCGGACAGAGCCCTTTGTCTTTGGCGTTAAAAGCTGATATTTTTCAAAATGATTATTGGGGTTATAAAGAGTTTTAGTAACTCGAATAGTACCTTGCTTTTCATTAAAATCCCCCCATTTTAAGGACAATAATTCACCTATTCTTAATCCGGTATAGGAAAGTACCGTGAAGACAAGATGATCCATTTCAAGCCCGTCTGTATAGGCTAATTTAAGAAAATGGGCAAGCTCTTCTTTTTCAAGAAAAACAATCTCCTCTTCTGCTTTCTCCAGCTCCTCAACACTTTGCTGCTTTTTAGGCATTTTGAAATCCTCGGTAGGATTATTTCTTATTAATCCTTGAGTTAATGCTTTCCGAAAAATCATTCTTCGAAAAACAACGAGACATTTAAAGAGCCTGACCTCCAAAAATGGTCAAATGATTTCCGATTGATGATGGAAAAAGACAATAGAACTGAAGAGCAAATTAAATATTTAATCGATTGGTGTCAAAAGGATTCTTTCTGGAAAGCAAATATTCTTTCTCCATCAAAATTAAGAAAACAATATGATCAATTGGTAGCAAAGATTAAATCAGCAAACCAAAAGAAAAAGAAAAGTCCCCACGATATTCTAACAAAACGCCCGGAACATTGGCCGGAACGAAAACCCTTAACAAAAGAGGAATTACGTAAGATTGAAGAATTAGAGGCGGAAATGCCTTTTTAGGAGGTTGGCTTGATGCAAGCTATTAAGCGTTTTATGAAAATCGAGGATGTTTATAAAGATGCTGTTAAAAAAATAGTTCCGAAACTAGCTGAACGAGACGATTTTGAAACGGAATACCAATATAAATTGCCATGTCCTAGTTGTGGGGACGAAACTGCAAGTGGGTTATTTTATCGAATGATAAATCAAGATGATTGGTATGCAGTTGGCAAAACGATGAAATGCTCAATTTGTAGGGACAAGGAAGCTTTCAATGTTTATCAAAGTAAAAGCTTAGAAGAATTAAGAGCATTAATTGGTGAAAGGCTTACGAACGAGTATTTTCTCCTTCCGGAAGATTTAATGGCTGCTGGGTTTAAGAATTTCGAGAAAACTAACGATGTTACTTCGAAAGCAAAAGAAACCACAATCACATATACAAAAATGTTTTTGGCAGGTGAACTTTACAACTTGCTAATTATGGGAAATCCCGGAACAGGAAAAAGTCATCTATGCGCTGCAATTGCGAGGACTATAAAAGAAGTAAAAGAAAAAGGATTTTCCGTAGGTTTTTTAACTACAGGTCAGTTGCTATCAATGTTTAAGACAACCTACAGAAAAGGACCTTCTAAATCTGAAGAGGATATTTTTAGGGATATTAAAAGATTAGGTCTTCTAGTCCTGGATGATGTGGGCTCAGAGGCAATCGGGGAAAATGACGATTGGAGAAAGGGAATGTTATTTCAGATTGTAGAAAGCCGGTCTGGGAAACCGACAATCTACACAAGCAATTTGACGGATACAGACTTACCATTTGCAGTGGGAGATCGAGTCTTTAGCCGTCTTTATAATAATACAAAATTTATAGATTTGTTCATAGAAAATTATGATTATAGAAAAAAACTCCAGATTCATTAAATGGATTTTTCTAAGGGAGGAATAAATGTATCGAGTAATAGATACAGAATGTAAGGTAAATCAGCCCACATACACGTCATTTTTTCCTTAAGGGCTTGCTAGAGAAACTTACAGAGAGCCCAAAAACAATTTTCAAGGGCTCCTGTGGGTTCCCAACTTATCCTTGTCCTTTGTTTACATTTAAGAACTGAAAAACAAAAACTGGCTTAGTAGGGCCCAGAGAGAATTAATATTCAGGAAAAAAGGAATTATTTTCCCAATGATAATGAATCATAAACGGGGTTTTTTAGCACGTTTTGTAAACTTAAAATTGGCGAAACCCTTGTTGTACTGGAATATTTCCAGTTTACAAGAAAAGGAGCCAAAGTATGAATAAACATTTTACTAAAGACATTAGGATTAACAAGCCTCAAGACATTAGAAGGATGTTAGCAAACGTGATTAATATTTTGCTGAAGGATGGAGAAATGACAATAGATAAGGCAAAAACAATTGCAACATTATCGAATACAGCTTTAAAGTCAATGGAATTGGGCGATTTAGCGGAAAGAATGAACAAGATTGAGAAAATGATTGAAAACCAGGAATAGCAACAAAATTTCGAAAGGACCGATTTTGAATGAGTTTAAAATCTCGACTGAAACATCTTGAGCGAAATATAAAGCCAAAGGGAAAAGACCCTGTTCAAGAGTGGCAAGATAGAGTTAAAAGGCATGAAGAAATGGAAAGCCTTTCTCCCGCTATCGAAGAAGGAGATTTGCAAGCTTGCATTCGCTATTGCCAGCTGTGTGAGGAGAGTGTTGTTGACAGAACTTTTTCTTACCGGGATGTTTATATTAAGGTTGCTGCAATGCATGAAGGCTATGAACCGAGATATGAGGAAGAAACAGGGATCGATATTTGGTATCACAATCTAAAGGCCACATATAAATACTTGGAAGAGATGGGAAAGGTTCCGAATCCTAAGGAACCCGTTTTGAAGATGTCAGCGCGGTCAAAAAAATAATGCCGAGCTTGCAAAGCTTGTTGGATGCGGCAAGAGAGCACTCCGTTCCAATCATTTTTTTGTAGACGAATCATGATAAGTCGACTGATTCCGAGGTTTGGCTTTCCCGATTTCCGGATGGTGTCAACCCGGCTTGCCAGACGGGGAGCGGAATTTTACGAAGTTGCGCCACAGTGTGAAGAAGCATCGTTACAGCGGGTTCGTTCATACTAGGCTGGAGTCCATATTGCGAACTCTTAAAATCGAAACCTTGATTATAACAGGAGTCAGCACGAATTTTTGCGTGGAATCAACCGCCAGAGATGGGTTTATGCTGGATTATCGAATCGTGCTCTTGAAAGATGCCTGCGCGGCTTTTTCGCGGAAGAACACGATATGACCTTAAAAACCGTGGATACCTATTTTGGAATGGTGGCAGATACGGACCAGGTTGTTTCCTTTTGGCGGATGCACGCTCCCCAATCCCCCCAGTTTTTGACCTAAACGGTTGATGGACAAAAAAACGACCATGCTTATTTTGACAAGCCCCAACAATAAAAACAGTGGTAGCTAGGATGAGAAAATAAAGTTCTAGCCTGTCGCTGTTTTATTGATTATTGCTGCATCCCATTTTCCTTTTGAACAAACGGGTTAATCCAATATGAAATAGTATAAGAATATTATTAGTAGGCGATACCTACACGCGATTTTATATAATCTCTTGCTTTTATCTGTTTAAAAGTAAATTCTGCTGTATCCGGTACGGATATTTCAGCTCCACCCTCCGGCAAAAAATTTCGGTCTATTCGATATTTACCTACCCTTTCTCCATCAGACAAGTAGGTAGGACAGACAATCGTCCATTTTAGGGTTGATTGTTTGAGTATATCGTAAACTTTATGATGTTCTTTCGCTACACGGGTTGACTTCTGCTTTGATTCACTTGATTGATAACGCAGAGAATTTGGAGTGGTTCTACTTTGCAGGATACCCGCAGTTCCTATAGTTATTATGCGTTTTATACCTCCATTTTCCATTGCTTCGATAATAAGTGGCATACTTTCTGATAGAGTGGTTGTGCCATCAGTATTTAGTGCACTAATAACTACATCAATCCCATGCATTACATCTACGATATCATCTTTGTTTAAAACATTCCCTTGAATAATGGTTAAATTTTCATTATTTATTTGAATCTTCTCTGGAGTGCGAACTAACACAGTAACATGATGTCTGTCATGAAGGGCATAAGTAACTATTTGACTTCCAACTCGTCCAGTTGCACCTAAAATTAAAATATTCATAAGAATGAGACTCCTTTTGTAAATACCAATATTTTACTATAAAAGTTATTTTATTGTCTTGTTCAACTACGGGTGCTTGAGTTGAGATAATGTTCCCGAATACATATCCAAAAAGATCGCTACGGCGGTATTTTTTTCTCATTGAAGTAAAGGGCAGGTTAGTTCAATAACTAAAATAGCAAGTCAGCTATAACTTAAACAATTAATAATAAAGAGATAATCGGAAGCAAAAGCTGAATCCATTTTCCTTTTAAATAAGAGGCAAATTTTAGCCCGATATGTGAGCCGACAATTGAGCCAAATTTTATCAGAATGGCAATGCCCCAATCGACAATACCATAGAAGAGGTAAAATAAAAACGCGCTCATTCAACTTGCGAACATCACAAAGCGGGTCATTTCAGCAGCTTTTAAATAGCTGAATTTGTAACTGATAAATAAAGAAATTCGGGATGTGGTAGTAAAGAATCCCAGAATGTAGCATTAAAATATCAATCTCCGGAATAAAATAGACGATCCTGATCATCTTTCTCAGGATCGTCTTATTTTATTTGTGGTGTTATTAACGCTTGGGGAAGCCGAATTGCAGCCATTGGACGATCGAATGCAAGCTCCTTACGAGCAAATAAATGAAACATATTAGCACAGTAAATAAAGTTGTAAGTTAACGGGAGGATAGTGGAGAAATATATTAAAATTCGATTCCTTCGGCTCGGCGGTGACGGGTAAATCCATCGCTTTAGGTTATAATGAATGTAAGAGTGGAATCCCTTGAAAAGACTAAGACCCGGACCGCTGGTAACGAATTCAGGGCTGCGTCAATAGTTGTCCGTTATGGGGGCAGCTATTACCGACCTACGGGTATTGATATATCGGTAAAGTATCATGTTTTAGATTTGTTAGAACATTAAATGAAAATCTTAAATAGAAAGGAGGATCATATTGCTCATAAGGTCCAGTAAGGTTGTAAAGGTGCCTCTAGAATTGACAACTGTCCCATATCATCAGAGTATTTTAAAAATGAACGGGTTATCTGTCATAGAATCGTGTACGCACACACAAAATAACACAGGAAGCATGTTTCTAGAGGACCACTTGCTTTTGTTTGTACTTAAAGGTATGTATACCGTTCGCTACGGGAACCAGTCATATACGGTAAAGAAGAATGAGATGGTTCTCTTGCAGAAGTCAATCACTGTCGAGTTTGAGAAGTCGGGGGAGAAGGACGAGGAATATTTGCTCGACTATATGATGTTTTTTTTAAAGGAAGATTTAATTAACGAGTTTGTCAAGATGGCCGATCTTAAGCCCTCCTACCCCGCGGCTCTTGATGCAGTATCGGTTAAATCAGTAAATGACCGCCTTATTAGTTATATTGAATCTCTAAAACCTTATTTTACACAACCTGACGAAATAAGTAGTGGGCTTATCAAGATTAAACTGCTTGAATTGCTATTTGATGTGGCAGACACAGATGAAAATTTTTATTTTCAGTTTTTGCAATTGAAACGGAAAGAAAGAAAAAGCATTACGGAGGTTATTGAAGAAAACATTTTTAATCCCGTATCTTTAAATGATCTCGCCTATTTGTCTGGAAGAAGCTTATCAACCTTTAAGCGGGAGTTTAAAGAAATTTATAATACTTCTCCTTTACACTATATACGTAATCGTAGGTTGGATAAGGCAAAAGAGCTGCTGACTCATACTTCATTCTCTGTAACTGATGTCTGCTTTTCTACGGGATTCGAAAATGTATCTCACTTTTCAAAAGTATTTAAGGAGAGATTTGGTATTTCTCCATCACTGCTTAAAAAACCGCTAAGATCAACATAATAGATTTCTATCAGAGGCTCATGCAATTCGCATGGGTTTATTCTATTGTAACAAAACAATCCTTTCAATTGTTTTTAACAAGCTATGTCCCTATTTATAAGTCTAAAAGTCAGTCTTTTTACAAGCAATAAGGCTTTGTCTAATTTCATGAGATTTCGCGAGAAGTACCCGAATATTTTATTAAAAATTATCGATGCAGAGGATGTAGAGAATAAAGTTTTGGGGCAAAGGGTAGACATTGGAATCACTGCAAATCCGATTTCTGATGCTTCGGTCATTTCGACTCATTTGTATAGACAAGATATGGCGCTATTGATTCACTCAGAACATCCTTTGGCCGATAAATCTTCGATTCCTTTTCGATCCTTGAAGCAAATGAATTCGATCATGTTTCGAGAAGAAAACAAATCATTAATTGATATGTATTGTTTCTCTTGTGGGTTTACCTTGAAGTCGATAATAGAAACGTCCTCCACTTCAGTATTGATTCAATGGGTTCGTCATGGACTTGGAGCAGCTCTTTTACCAACAACTTTGCTCGAAAGTCTAAGGGACGATTCTTTGGGTATTGTAAGATTAGCAGGCCATGTTCCTTGTTGGGGTATATCTCTTGTATATCTTAATTCCGTTACTATAAGGTCCTCTGCACTTATATTCATTAAAGAGATGAATTCATATGTCCAAGCGGTGCTGCGCGCTAACGGTTAACGATAGCGTTCAATAATTGTTAAGGAGATGTATTTCTAATGGTTAGAGGATATGAAATGCCTAAAACGCTTAGCAGCCTTTATGCTATTGATCAAAAGGAAGAGGAAGAATGTCCCGCTCTGAATTCGAGTTTCTAGTAAGTCCTAAAACCGTTCTAGCTGTCGGAAGCCCTTAGCAAATAATTGAGAAAATCTTGCATCAACACGAGTTGTTCAAACACAACCGCTTTATGGTCCAACTGGATATTGGAGGGATGCCTTACACCAAAGTTGCAAGGGCGATTGAATTGCTTGCAACTAAAGTTGCTCCAGTTGTACGACGTGAGCTTGCTCGATAAAAATCTTATCCTGGTGCATCAATGTTAACAAAAATTTAAATACTAACCTGTATAAAAAAGAAAGTCTTAGGAGTAATAAATCGGACACCTTACGCATTGGGTGTCCCCATTACTCTCTTTCGACTACCTATGCTACCTTTTAATGTTTGCTAATGACGGTCTCTTACCATGGATGGAGATATACCAAATCGTTTTTTAAAGACCCTTCAGAAATGACCCACATTTTCAAATCCTGTTGAGAAGCAAACATCTGTAACGGACAATGACGAATTTGCAAGTAATTCCTTGGCACGATCTAATCTACGATTTCGAATCCATTGAAGTGGCGAAGTGTCTGTAGATCGATTGAAAATCACGTTTAAAGGATGACAAACTACGTCCTGACAAATAGGCAAGATCGTTTAAAGATACTGGATTGAACAAATTTTCTTCAATAATCTCAGTAATATGCCTTTTTTCTTTGCGTTTTATTTGCAAAAACTGGAACAATAACTTGTCATCTGCGTCTGCGAGATCAAACAACAACTCTAATAATTTAATTTTAATTAAACCAGGATTAATTCGGTCTGGTTCTTTCATCAACAGTTTAAAAGATTCTATAAAATGAATGAGCCTTTCATTAACTGACAAGACCGATATTGGGACTATGACCGAGGGATAAGTAGGTATTACATTCGCCATTTTGATAAAATCGTTTAGAATTTCATCTTTTAAGAAAAACATCATGTAATCAAGAAGGTTTTCCGATCCATCCTCGCCAGATTTTTCATATTCAATGACAATAGATTTTTGCAATAAAACCATTTCATCTTTGCGGACAGTATGTACTTGGTTCCCAAAACGAACGGTATATGTACCATTGAGCACGAATAATAGCAGGTGGTCTTCTAGAAATAATGTTCCTGCTTTACTTTCCATATAAACGCAGGACTCAAAGATCATTAACCCATTTAACTTTAACGCTATTTGATGAACATCATTGGTTAAACCCTGTGGTACTTTCATTATCTTTTCGGAACGTACAATCATTTATACCCCTCCTCGCTATACCATAAAATAATATTAAGCTAGTCACAATTTCGCTAGTGTGATTCAAAATAACTACCTTAAGAGCAGCAAGCTGGCATGGGCCATCAAACGATGCACCTTTTATTCTAAGGGGTGAAATATTGGGGTAAATATTATACCCAATCATCCAATCGATTGCCTTGTTCTTATCAAGATACTTTAGGAAACCTTTTTGTTTCCCCGGGTTACATTTCAGCAGGTAGCTGGACATCGAACTTGAGCTAAATAGACAAATGGTTTGAACTGCGCAGATAAGCACCCTCGCTTAAAGTACGATAAAGTTAACTTGTCAGAGGCATAAGATCAAACGAAGGGAGGAAAAACGATGAAGACATTGGTTATTGTTGCTCATCCTAACTTAGACACATCTCGCGTGAATAAGACTTGGCTAGAGGAAATCAAGAAGTATCCAGATACGATCACCGTTCATGATCTTTACGCTTCCTATCCGGATTGGAGGATTGACGTTCAAAGAGAACAAGAACTTGCTATACAGTATGATCGGATCATTTTTCAATTTCCGTTCTATTGGTATAGTTCACCTCCGCTTCTCAAGAAATGGTTAGATGATGTACTGACTTATGGATGGGGCTACACATCAAAAGGGGGGAAACTACGGGGAAAGGAGCTGGGTCTGGCTATTTCTATCGGTGGTTCAGAAATAGATTATCGGCCTGGAGGAGGCGACCTCTATACAATACATGAACTCCTTAGCCCTTTCCATGCTACGAGCAATCTAATCGAAACCGATTTGTTGATGCCTTTTACCATCTTTGATACGGACGATAAAAGCGAGGGAGAATTAGTTGAGAGCTCTCGGCAATATGCAGAATATCTGCTTGCTGATAAGATTCCTAGGTTTCCAAGTAGATAACATACAACAAAAATAACAAAAAGGATGTGTTTCTAGATGACAAAGCAAAAAGTTTGGTTTATTACTGGTGCAGCAAGGGGCATTGGTTTGGAAATACTGAAGGCTGTGTTGGAAACCGGAGATAACGTTGTTGCGACAGTCCGTAGATCGGCGGAGTCTTTAGCTGATAAATTAGGAAATCCGGAGAATCTTCAAGTTGTTCTTCTGGATATTACCGATGAACAACAGGCAATTGCAGCTGCGAATCAAGCCGTACAGAAATTCGGCCAAATTGATGTTCTTGTCAATAATGCAGGATACGGACTGCTAAGTGCCGTTGAAGAAGCTACTGCTGATGAGGTTAGGAAAAATTTCGAAACCAACGTTTTTGGTTTGTTGAATGTGACCCGGGCAGTCCTGCCTCATATGCGTAAAAAACGTTCCGGACATATCATCAATTTCTCGTCCGTTGGAGGATTGAGCGGTTATATCGGCTGGGGCGTATACGGTTCAACCAAGTTCGCTGTTGAAGGATTAACGGAGGCACTTGCATTGGAATTGGCTCCGCTTGGAATTCATGCGACCGTAGTAGCCCCGGGCTTCTTCCGTACGGAATTTCTGGATGCTGCGTCACTAACGCGCTCAGGTCACATCATTCCGGATTATGACCAAACGGTAGGAGAGATGAGAAAATTCGCTACCCAGGCAAATAAGAAACAACCGGGCGATCCTGTCAAGTTGGCCAAGGCAATCGTGAAGGTTGCCAACGCGGAGAAGCCGCCGGTTCACTTGCCGCTTGGCACGGATTCGCTGCAAAGATACCGGGAAAAGACGGCTAATTTTGAAAAGGATATTGAAGCTTGGTATGACGTGATTACAGGTACAGATCACGATGATGTAAATGTTCAATAAAAATGGCTGAAATGAAATCTTATTAAGACTTGATGGGCTCATCTTTGGATAATTAAGCCCAACTCTGACGGAGATACAAGTAATATATCAGAATAAAGCCTCCCATTTCATGTAATGCTTAAGTTAACAGAACAAAATGGGAGGTTATCTAAAGTTGGACTGGTAAAAAATACAATTTTTTCACAGTTATTCGTATATACCCATTTCACTGATATATTTTTTGGTGTAATTTCCTATTTCGAGTCTTCGCCTTTTTAACTTCGGACTTCTACTTCTTCGTCGTGACTCATCCACCAATTTCTGTAAGTGATTGGTTAGTGGGCTATAAGTCTTTTTTCCCAAAGGGTCCGTTTTATCCTCTTCAGTAATGTTTACCCAACAATTAAGTGATTACAGGAAGGTAAACTACTTAGGGATTAATAAAAAATATTTCATCATCATTTGTTAGCTAACGGATGCTTGCCTTAAAAATCCAGCTACCAATCTTGGTGGCCTAAAAAAAGCAGTTTAGTGCAATGACGTTCCTTTTTTGATAGTTTGTGAATAATTGTACTTAAAGTAACGGGTAGCTTGAGTTGCAACACTATTTGGCTACTAAGGTAGCTTTTTTGTTGTTCCACTAACGGGAGGTTAGTTGAAGAAGAATTTTTTTTATGGATAATTAGTACCAGGTATTAATATCAAGTGTATAATTCATAAAACGAGGTGATTATTCTATGTTCAAATCCAAAACAGTGTGATAGATTCGGATGTTCCAGGATAGAATCATTAACTGTCCTTCTGATTTCAAGCACAAAAGGCGGACTACAATATAGCGTGTTTTGGGGGAATACATTATTTTCAAATGTAATCGAACTTTTTAGAAGTCTTTTGAAATAATCGTTTTAAGTATAGTGTGAAGAATTAAGAGGAGTGTTGATTATGCCACGTAGAGTTGTAGTGACTGGATATGGAGTAGTTTCACCGTTAGGAAATAACGTAGAAGAGTTTTGGAATAATATTAAAGAAGGTAAATCAGGGATCAAAAAAATTCAATCTGATGACTTCAAAGATATAGGCACTCAAATTGGTGGTTTTATTACCGACTTTAATGCAGAGCAATATCTTGATAAAAAAGAATTAGGGAAATATGATTTGTTTGTGCAATATGGTTATGCTGCTGCTAAACAAGCCTTAGACCAAGCAAATATTGATGTAGATAATATAAATAAGGAGCGATTCGGGGTATATATTGGCTCAGGTATTGGAGGAATTAATACCATATTAGATAATCATAAATTCTTAATTGAAAAAGGACCAAGAAGAGTTTCTCCATTTATGGTTCCTATGATGATTAGTAATATGGCTTCAGGTATTATTTCCATAAAAACAGGATTTAAGGGACCTAGCTATTCTCCTGTTTCTGCTTGTGCAACAGGGAATCAAGCGATTGGGGAGGCTTTTTTAAATATTCGGCATGGTTACTCTGATGGAATATTAGCTGGAGGGGCTGAAGCTCCTATTAATCCTTTAGCTTTTGCTGGATTTTCAAGAATGAGAGCAATGTCCACTTTTAATGATATCCCAGAAAGGGCAAGCCGTCCATTTGACAGTCAACGTGATGGCTTTGTTATGTCAGAAGGAGCAGGTGTATTATTCCTTGAAGAGTATGAACACGCTAAAGAAAGAGGAGCGACAATTTTAGGTGAAATTGTAGGATATGGTTCCACAACGGATGCCTATCATATTACTTCCCCTGATTATAACGGTGCAGCAAATGCTATGAAATTAGCTTTAGAAATGGGTGAAATCAAACTTACTGATGTAAATTATATAAATGCCCATGGAACTAGTACCCCTGAAGGAGATAAATCAGAAACTAAAGCAATTAAAAGTGTTTTTGGTATTCATGCTTATAATTTAAAGGTGAGTTCTACCAAATCAATGACTGGGCACCTTTTCGGAGCTGCAGGGGGAATTGAGTCCATTATAGCACTCAAAAGTATCATGGAAGATATAGCTCCTCCCACTATCAATTACGAAATACCAGATGAAAATTGTGATTTAGATTACGTTCCAAACCATGCAGTTAAGACAAAAATAAACTATGCTATTTCTAATGGTTTTGGTTTTGGAGGACATAATGCAGTCTTGGCATTTAAGAAGTTTTCGATAGATAAGACTAAATAAAAGGATTAATCGGTAAGTCATATATTATCTTATCGATTAAATGCTAATTAATTAAATGCTTCTTCAACTAACGGGTGCTTGAGTTTAAGATCGGTGGCTGCTTCGGCCGTGTCTATTGCTGTAACTAACATCTGCAATTGCGAAAACGTCATCATAAGTAATATCTTATACCCTCTATTATAATATTTCATCTTATTTATATTTATAAATATAGTACCATGTATAAGGTAATCAGACTAGGGAGGCGTTATATTATTATGAAGCACCATATTAAAGTGAAAAATTTCCTTTTTCTCGCTTTTCTCGTTATCATGTGGGGGATAAACTGGCCTATGACTAAATTTTCCTTAAATTATTCACCTCCACTATTATTTGCAGGGATGCGATTATTTATAGGTGGACTTATCTTACTTATCATTGCCATTCCAAGATATAAAATGCTTCGTTTTAAAGAAACATGGCCTATTTACTTTGTATCTGCGTTCTTAAATATTATTTTATTTTACGGTCTTCAAACTGTCGGCTTAAATTATTTACCGGCAGGACTTTTTACTTCGATTGTTTTTCTTCAACCAGTTTTATTGAGTGTATTCTCGTGGATTTGGCTGGGTGAATCTATGTATACTCTTAAAGCAGTTGGGTTAATTTTAGGTTTTGCAGGTGTCGTTGTCATTTGTTTAGGAGGATTAGCTGGACACATTTCGATTATCGGCGTTCTACTTGCTTTAGGTTCTGCTCTTAGTTGGGCATTAGGTACGGTGTATATGAAAAAAACAGCACAAAAAGTAGATGGAATTTGGCTTACTACGCTTCATATTATTATTGGGGGATTGTTCCTGCTTGCAGCTGGAACGGTAACGGAAAGCTGGTCGTCTATTTCATGGAACATACCGTTTACACTAGTCTTATTATTTATCTCCATATTTGTGATTGCACTTGGTTGGCTTGATTTCTTTACACTGGTTAGTTCCGGGGAGGCAAGCAAAGTATCAACTTATACTTTTTTAATCCCTGTTATTTCTATTTTAGGAAGTTCCTTATTTCTACATGAAGCAGTTACACTTAATCTTTTCGTAGGAATTATCTTAGTCGTGCTTAGTATTGCGCTTGTAAATATGAAACTTAAAAAGGAGATATATGCTTTTAAAGCTTTAACATCCAAAAGCGTTAATGATAACAGCCACATTTGAGGTAAGACCTGTTTTAGATCTATATAAAAGCTAGAAGTTATATATAGATAACGGAACTTATAAAGAGTGCTTTCTAGAAAAGACGATTTCCCTCTTAGAGTTGGGAAAATCGTCTTTTTTGTTTCATAAAATGTATTAGCGTGGGTTTTAAAATATATTGGCGCTACTTCTTAACTGTCTAATCTTCTGCTTGTTGATAATCTTTAACCATCAATAATATAAAGGTTAAAACTGATTTACTATGTTGGTCATACCAATCTGTAATTTCTTCTTTTCTGTACTCGGACAAATTTATCCCCCCTCCATTTCTTGATGTTCACTACTTAGACGGAATATCGAAATAAAAGTTTTATTTTTAAAATTTTTTTCTTAAATTTCCCCTCAAAAAAATCAAAAAAAATTTAGAGATTTCATTCTCTCTTTTATGTGTACCGCCAACAAATCAGTATTTACAACCATAAAAATATTCCAGTTGTGAACTTACCAGCGTAGCTGACACAGACAGCAAAGTAAGAAGGTGAAAAGTTCCTGAAACGGTGAGTATCGGAACTTTATTTTCTTTCTAAGATCCTTTGTCCGCTAGATAAGAAGGGAAATCCTGTTACCATCAAACCAAGTTTCATTACCATGAACAGAAACGGAACTTTACTTCGAATTACGGTTTAATTTTTTTACCGATTATTAACATCTACTTTGCGGGTGGTGTCAACTACGCTGGTACTACCCCTAATACTGTGGGGAACATAGAAATTTTGAGTTTACTAAGTTTGGTTGCCGATCTATACAGCTTGATTGAAGATTTCGCCGGCTTTTTAACGTCAGACTCCAATTTTAAAATTGGTATTGTCATAGTTGGCTTGGTGTCACCAAAAAAAGAAGAACCACCTAGTCTGCCAACCAGGTAGTTCTTCCGTAAAATCGCTTATTTAGAGTATTTCCAAAAAACAAGGCAAGAAAACCCCAAAACTACATCATGAAATCTCTGTTTGATCACGCCGGACGGCAGAGATCGTAATGACAAGATTTCCGTCGCTGGAATGCATGCGGCTCATCCCATGCATGATTGCATTCTCGACTGCGGGCTGCAGTGACATTTTGAGCGATTCCTGCTTGAGGCATTCCGGTGCAATCGCACAATCGGAGATCAAGTCTTCCATCATAACGGGTGTTCATGATGGCTACATAAGGACGGGCGGCACCCGCTTGAGGCGCCGCCCGGTGGTGGGTTGAGGTCAGATCCGGTTTTCCCAAGCGGCGAGCTGATGTTCCTTCAACATGTCCTCGATCACCTGGGGGACGACGTTTCGGAACTTGCCTTCGTCGGCAGGGACGATGTCGATCATGCGATCGATCATCTCCTGCGCATCCATCTTGCCTTCAGGCGTAGCGAAGAAGTCGTCGAAGCCCTTGCGCAGATCGGCGCGCTTTGTGAAGTTGACCTCGTCGTCGAGCCAGCGGAACGGATTGTCCGCCATCGTCTCGTTATAACCCGTGTAATAGGCGCCCGGATTGATGGTCTGGACCTTGATCCCATACTGGGCCAGCTCCTGTTGCATGGCTTCGGCGAATGCCTCCAGCGCATGCTTGGTCGAAACATAGGTGCCCCAGTTGGCCGGGGTAAACAGGCCGCCCATGGACGAAGTGAAGACGACCTTGCCACGCTTGCCCTCGCGCACCCATTTCTGGACAACGCCCTGGGTGAGGATCAGTGGCAGGAAGACGTTGACCTCGTAATTCTTGCGGACAAGATCGACAGGGATTTCCCAGACCGGGCCGGCTTCGCCCATGCCCGCATTGTTCCAGAGTACGTCGAAGTCCCAGGACTGCGCCTGCTTGATATCATAAGGATCGGTCAGGTCGAGCCGCTCGACGCGCAGGTTGGTGAGGCCGAGAGCTTCGGCTTCCTCGCGCAGCGGGGTCACCTGCGAGGATACGTGGACGGTAGCGATGATGTTGTGTCCATTCTTGGCCATGCCGATGGCCGCTGCCTTGCCGAAGCCCGAGCCAGCGCCGGTGATTAGGATAGTCTTGGTGGTCATAATACATTCATTTCCTTTCATATTTGGGTTGATGGTTGTGCTTTGGTTGCTGTTCAGTTGCCGAGCACCGCTGCCGCGGCTTGGGCGATGTCAAGGTCCTGAGCTACTGCACCGCCGGATACGCCGACTGCGCCGATCAGGATGCCGCTGGTGTCCAGCAGAGGGAGGCCGCCTGCGAAGACCACCAGACCGCCATTGGTCTGCTCCAGGCCGGGCGAGGTACCGCCGGGTTTGGAGAATTCACCGATCGCCTCGGTGGGCATGCCGAACAGCGCGGCTGTTCGGGCCTTGCCGAGAGCGATGTCGATGGAGCCCAGAAGGGCACCGTCCATCCGGCCAAAGGCCTTCAGGTTCACGCCGGCGTCCAGGACTGCAATATTGACCGGAACGCCAATTTCTGTGGCCCGCGCCTCGCCGGCGGCTATGATCTTGCGGGCTTGATCTGCTGTAATCATATGTATTCTCCTTTCTATTAGGAATAGTTGCGCTTGCATGTTTAATTATAATCTCGTTCGCTGATCCGAGCTTTTTAGAAAAGTCCATTTTTCTTGTCTATTCGGTTCAATCATGATACTTTTCGTATGGATACATGTACACAAGGATAAAAGGAGCATCACATCAACGTTTTTATTACTGATACTGTAGATAAGGTGTAGTTTAGCTGAAGAAGGGAGATGAAAATTTTCATCTCTCATTCCTCATTCAATAAAGATTTTTTGGGAAAAATAATTTACCCTCTTTTAAAAAAATTGTACAAACTTACCTAAAAGACGGGTAAAGTTTTAAAGATGGAACTTCTGCTTAATTCTTTTTTTGTTGTACAAGCGGGGTAGGTTAGTTAAACAGTGTTATAAATATTCATTATTAGAAAAATAAAAGACTAAAAAAGATATTTTAATTTAAGATAAAATTTTGTAGAAGGTGGGCTAAATGTATTAATGATAAGTTTTAGGCAAATGTAATAGTATAACTATTACATGTTTGAGAGGATGTTCATAAATGGAAAAAAAGTTGTTAAATTTGGTTCTTGTAATGAGTATTGCTTCTTTTGCATTCTTATTTAGAGGATCAAAAATAAGAGAAAATTTAGTTGTTTTTTTCTCAAAAGGAATACTTGCAACTTTGATTGATGCTTATGTTGTTGGGACCAAAAGAATTGAATATCCGGTTCGTCCTTTACCAAAAATTTTCAAAACAAATATTATTTTTAACATGTTGTTTTTCCCGATTTTAAGTGTTATCTGGGTTAAACTGTCATATAATGATAAGTTAGGGAAAATCCTATTGAAAAGTTTGATATTTAGTGTCCCTTTTAGTATCGCCCAATGGTACCTTGAAAAGAATTCCAGATTATTCAAATGGAAAAAATGGACACTACTCCATACTTTTGGAAGTTGCAGTTTTACTTTGTTTACAATTAGAGGTTTTGTTGGATTATTAAAAAAATTGGATAAACAAAAGGGGAATCAAAATATAAATAATTAATTAAGGTTGATATCATGAATAAAACATATAAGTTAGAAGCAATTCTCTGGAGTGTTGCTTTTCCTGGCTTTGGTCAACTTTTAAATGGTCACCTTATAAAAGGAATTCTTTTTATTCTTTTAGAATTCACCTCATTTTAAACAAAATAGTAAAGCTATCCTTTTTAGTAAATTTTTATTAAGAAATTAATTAATTCAATTCAATAAATTGATAAAGCATTATTATCACTTTTACAATAATACAATTAATATTTTCGAGGCCTGAACTGGTTTCTGTAATAAAGATGGTTTTACCCACTGTAATAACCTCCAGTAAAATGATTGTAAAATTTTGCATAATAATTCCCTCCACAGTAAAAAATGAAGGTAGTCTTGTTAGAAGTGGGGATATCTTATGTTAAGGGTTAACAAAGCTGGTCTCATTGTTGAGGAAATCACGGAACGTCTAGGAAAATCGCCTGACTTTATATGTAAAAAAATAGAAGCTGCTGAGGAATTCAGCCTTTACTGCATTTATCTTGCATCAATCGTGACGACGAATCTGGTCGATGAAATGCTATTGAAGCCCATTTCTGAAGGCAATCAGAACATAAAAGCGTCAATACATACTCCTATTAACTGGTTGAAAAAAACAATCCCCCTTATTCAATGGAAAGAATTATCCGGATCCAAAGAAGGTATTTCCGATCTTCTTGAAGGTCATTGTCTTCTGATTCCGGCCCGTGGAAATACTTATCTAAGTTATGATGTTTCAAATGAACAATTTCGAAGTATTTCGGAACCAACTGCGGAGGCTTCTGTTCGTGGTCCAAGAGAGGGTTTCGTTGAAGAGGCAGCAAGAAATGTCGCTCTAATCCGAAAAAGATTAAAAAACGAACATCTAGTATTTGAGCCATTTACGATAGGATCATCAACAAGGACGAAAGTGTACCTAACTTATCTCAACAATGTGGCCTCAGCGATAATTTTAGATGAGTTCCGTCGTCGCCTTCATTCCATTCAAGCTGATAGTATTTTGGAGAGCGCTTATATTGAAGAATGGATCCAAGATAAGACATTTTCACCTTTTCCTCAACTAGTAAGTACAGAAAGACCAGATTCTATTGCAGCAAAATTACTCGAGGGACAAGTTGCGCTTATTACGGACGGTACACCTATGGTTTTATACGGGCCCATAACCTTTTTTCAAATGTTTTCATCCCCAGAGGACTATTACCAGCGAGCAGATATTGCCACAATCACGCGTTGGCTGCGCATGCTTGCTTTTTTGTTTTCCATATTCGTACCATCTGTTTATATCGCAGTAGTAAGCTATCACCAAGAATTACTGCCAACCGCACTATTAATCAGCTTGGCAGCCCAACGTGAAGAAGTGCCATTCCCTG
This sequence comes from Neobacillus sp. NPDC093182, assembly GCF_044754045.1. Lineage (NCBI taxonomy): Bacteria > Bacillati > Bacillota > Bacilli > Caryophanales > Bacillaceae > Neobacillus > Neobacillus sp. NPDC093182. The sequence continues at coordinate 88,782 of NZ_JBIVOI010000021.1, read as the reverse complement.
CGTTTCTCGAAGCAATTATCATGATGGTAACGTTCGAGATTTTACGGGAAGCCGGGCTTCGTATGCCGCGTATTGCCGGCCAATCCATCTCTATTGTCGGCGCACTCGTTTTAGGCCAGGCGGCGGTGGAAGCCGGACTCATTTCAGCAGCGATGGTTATTGTTGTATCTTTTACAGCTATCTCTAATTTTGTCTCACCTAACTACAGTTTCAGCATTGCTCAAAGAATTGTTCAATTTTCTTTTATGGCATTAGCAGGGGTGCTGGGTTTCTTTGGAATCATGGTTGGCTTATATTTTCTTTTAATTCATTTAGTATCGATACGATCTTTTGGAGTTAAGTATATGACCCCACTGGCACCTTTGGCTCTTGCCGATTGGAAGGATACTTTTGTCCGGTTCCCCCGATTTTTATTGAAACGCATTCCTCGTGCGTTTTATGACAAAAAATAAAAGGAGGGTGAAGAATGAGAAGATCCTATCTTTCTTTATTTCTTATTTTGTTCTGTTCCGGGTGCTGGGATATGAAGGAAATTAATCAATTAGCGATTGTCAACATAGCTGGAGCCGATAAAGACCCAAAGACTGGTATGATTACTGCGTATTACCAGATCATTAACCCCTCAGGCGTTTCAATCAAATCAGGCGGCGCAAGTGGCGGTGCCGTTTATACATATAAATTAAAGGAATATAGTTCTGGAAAATTTGCGGAACAAACAACCACGGTAATGCCAAGGTTGTTTTACACCCCTCATGTACAGTTATATATTGTATCTGAACGGTATGCCCGACAAGGTTTATTAGATTTAATTAACTTTCTGGAACGCGATCCTGGACGTCGGACGAATGTGAATATTGTAGTGACAGATTCCCCGCTATCGACAGTCATGAACAGTTATACCTTTCTGGAAAGAGTACCAGGCCGGTTTGTTAAATCAATGTTTGACCTTCATGCACGTAATTATCGTAACGGTATTATGCCTACACGTTTTAGAGATTTGGCAAAAGGGATTAATTATCATCAACCGACAATCATTCCGATTCTACACTATAAAAGCGAACAACCCGCTTCCAAGACAGATAGATTGGAAAACATCAACGCAAGTAAAGAGGCTATGAGTTTTGAGGACGGAGCTGTTTTCATCAATGCCCGCATGGTTGGCCGAATTGATTTGGATACAAAAAAGTATTTTTACATCTTGAATGGCAAGCTTAAGAAATTTGTAGAATCGATTGAAGTGAATGGAGAGAATGTCGATGTAGAGGTGCAGGATGTTGAAATTAACAGGGACTTCAACCGTTCTTCCTCTCGTCTAACTATTCAGATTCGTGCTGATCTGCGGATTGTTAACAATAAACAACCTAAACCAATGACCTCAGAAAATCTTCATGAAGTAGAATCATCATTTAATCGAACCCTAAAAAAGAAAGCAAAGTCATTTGATGAGTTAAGTAAAAATAAAGATTGGGACCTGTTAGGGATTCAGGATGAAGGCGTTAATAAAGCATGGAAACAATTACCTGTGACGTTTGTGGTGAAATCCAAGGTGACAACTATCGGGAATACAGGATCTTCATACAAAGTAGAAAAGAGTGAATAAGAAAATGGAAAATGCCCGACTAAGTGGATGTCAGATGATCACATTAACTTTTACTTTTATCTGCGCTACGACGTTCCTTATGTTACCAGGGAAACTTATGGAAGATGCAAAGCAATACAGCTGGATTGTTTGTGTTTGGTCGTTCTTGTATGGGTTGATATTGGCGGCTTTTTGGCTATACTTATCCAAACTTTACCCTGGAAAAAGTCTCATTCAAATTGCGATACAAGTACTAGGTAAATGGGCTGGTGGATTGATCGCCTTTCTTTACATCCTCTATTTCATCCAAATTGCATCTTGGGTAACACGTAACTTGAGTGATTTTATGCATAATAATCTTATGCCACGAACTCCCCTTTCCATTTTCAATGTAGTGGTGTTGCTCGTTTGTGCATATGCCGTCGTAAAAGGAATTGAGTCGATCGCAATGGTTAGTGAGCTTGTTACGCCGTATATTATTGTGGCTTTCTGGATTCCCTTCACGGTCATGCTAAGGGATTGGGACTGGCGGACTTTCCATGTCCCTTTTGACTTTCAGCTTTGGACTACGATCCTTAATACAAAATATGCACTGGCGTTTCCTTATATGGAAACCATCATGTTCATGATGCTTTTCCCTTTTATTAAAAGCAGATTGAAAACGGCATTTTTTTTAGGAATTAGCACCGCTGGTGTTATCCTTTCTATCTGTGTATACATGACGATTGGCATTTTAGGAGTCGATCGAGGCTCACATCTTATATACCCAGTTTACACCATTTTTCGTGAAATGCAGTTTTCGGGATTTTTGGAACATTTAGAAACGATTCTTTCGATTAATATCCTTCTTTTATTATGTCTAAAATTAAGCTTATTGTTTTATTGTGCAGTCCTCGGCCTTTGCCAGCTGTTCAAAATTGAAAGACGTGACATAGTAGCCTTTCCGCTAGTATGGATCATCTCCGCTTACTCTCTTTTATTTGCCAACGTGATAGAGAACATCGAATGGATTGAAAATTATTTATTTAGCTACTATATGTTGTACGCCGTCATTGTTCCGGCGATTCTGATTATTGGTTCTTGGTTACAGACGCTATATAAAAAACAGAGGAGAGACAAACCAGCATGATCGCAATGTTAGGCTTATATACACTGTTTCTCAGCGGTGGTCTGATGTTATTAAACCGAGTACGAAAGTTGAATAGAAAAGAATGGCTTCTTTTTATCGGGGTGACAACAGTGGGGGGAATTCTCTGGGGAAGCATCATCGTACATCATCCACTTGATTTAAATAAGATCATCGCATTGACTATTAGTCAATTTAGATAGATACAAATTTTTTCACACACATATTGGTTTAGATAATGCTCAAGCATTTACTTGCCAAGTTATGTAAGAAGAGGTGTCATGAGTACACTATACCGCTTTTTAACTACAAGCACTTTTCCATTAGTTCGATTTATTTGTTTATTTAGCTCAAAAAATGACCTCAGTCTCTACAACGACTCAGGCCTTAAACAAGTTTATAAACACTACTTTAATAGATACAGTACAGTTTAATTTTACGTTTGCTAATGACGCCCTCTTACCATGGATGGAGGCATGCCAAATCTTTTTTTAAAGACTTTTGAGAAATGAGCCACATTTTCAAATCTTGTTGGGGAGGGAAATTATGGAGTAGAATAAAAAGGTAACGCAGAAATTAAGTTATGAACCAGATGGAAAAATTGGTAAAAACAACAATAAGGTAAAGGCTAGCAAAAAAGAGTCTGAATTTTTTAAACTTACACAAAGCAGTGAATGAAAAAAAAGAGGTATACCCTAAGCGGGTAGAATAAAAAATCTCGGCAGCCTTTAACTGCCGGGATCTTATGTCTAAAGAAGTGCTCAAAATTTTGAGTGCTTCTTTTATTTTCTTTTTCAACTTAAGAAGCAGGTTAGTCGAATAAGAGTTACCCGATTTAGGAAAAGATAATAAAATTTATTGGAGGTTCACTCAATGCCGATTTAAACGCTCACTAATAGGTTATTACAACTATTATTGCATCACTGATAATACCCAAAATGTTAACAACTTCAAAGACAAAATCGAAAAGTTATTGTTTAAATGGCTTAATAGAAAAAGCCAAAGGAAATCCTTTACATGGGATAAATTCAGTCTATTTCTTAATAAATATCCACTTCCTTCACCAAGAATTAAAGTGAATATATATGATTTAAGAAAAGAGATTAGCTACATTCTGTAAATGATAACTAGGAGGAGCCGTGTGCATTAATAGTGCAAGGACGGTTCTGTGAGGGGGGGGGTCCAATTTACCGCAAGGTAGAAAGGCTCCCTTCTACTCGACTAGTTGAAGAAGGATTGTCTACTCAAAGACAAAAAGCCCCACTCAATTGAGCAGGGCTTTATACTTTATTACATCTAAATTGTCCTCTTTTGTCCTCCTATTTGTCCTCCAATGTTTTATATCGCATTTAAAACATTTAAGTTAAACTATTTAAAAACGTTGATTTTAAGCCGTTTCTTATAAATCATTTCTTTCTATTTTATATGAAAATGAATGGGCGGCATGATGTGATAACCGCTAAGACCCCTTGATAAATAAGGGTTTTAAAGTGATTTGCTAACAAATTGCTAACATTAGGTATATAAAAGAGGCTTCTCATTAGTTGATTAAACTTTTGAGAAGCCTTTTTCTTTTGCTTACGAGAGAAGGTGCTGCATTATACATTATCAATTAGATCAGTCTTCTGCAAACAGGCCAGATTAACTGTTGTAGTTGTAGCCTTACATAGCTATAAGTTGGTTAATTTAAGTGAAAATATTCACAAAGTGTCATAAAAACATATGCTAAATACTTGAGACGAGAATGTAAGGATTATTTTCCTTTTAATATCCAAAAACCTACTAATATAATTGTTATACCAATTGCAGTGCGCCAACTAGGAACTTCCTTTAGAAATATAAAACCAATTGCAACACTTACTAGAATCTCCAATCCTTTAGATACAATAAGAGAGAAGGTTAAGTTACCTACAACTTTTGTTAGAAACTTTACTCCATATCCAATCATCATACTGCCGGATAGAAAAAAAGGAAAAAGTTTTATATAGTACCACAAAGTTGATAGAAAATGTGAATCAATGTGCTTGGTGTGATAAGCATATATAGCATTAATTATTACTAACCCACCTAACATTAACAAAAGGGCAAGAAAAATCATAAATGTTGGTCTCCAATTTGCTTGTTTCTATAATTTTTGCCCAAATACAAATATTTATGTGAAGACCAACAACAATTTATCTAAAAAATTCTGTTAAGCATATCATGGTAATAAATCCAAAGATATATGGTAATGGTAGCTGCTCGTTTATATCCATCCCCATGACTTTATGGAATAAATTCTTTATATATAACAAAAATGGGACGGAGGGACAGGTACTTTCCCTTTGTCCCTATCGCAGGGACAGTAAACTGTACTCTTTGTTCCTTTAATGCCTGTTCTCCAGTACGTAATCATTGACGTACTGGAGGGCAGGCATCTTATTTTTACACAAAAGAAAACGGCTTACTTTTACCAACATGTTTGCTCCTAATGTTGAATTTAGATATGAACAAAAAATTTTATTTTAAAAAGTTTTTTGCATGCAGGAAAGTTTTATGGTGGTGGTGAATATATATAGAGAGAGAAAGGAGGGAGGGGGAGTATGCGAAATAATTCAAGGGTTCAAAAAAAAATTGTCGCATTCTCTTATTTCTGTAAATGTTTAGGGATTATTAATAAAGAAGAATATAAGCAAATAACAGGTAAATCCTTTTTAAATAATCCAACTAAAGACTAGGTTGTCTGTATCTTTTTCTCGAAAAATTAATTTCAATTGTAATGTGAAAAAATGAATTTGCTCTATCTATAGTTATTCCTTTTTTTTGACCAAAAAGTTGCGTGTATGCAAAATAGATGTCCGTTACCAAGAAATCATAAAGGAAATGAGGTATGTTTTATGTTCCACTATTTGAAAAAATCCTTGATTGTTCTAGTAGTTCTAACTTTGTCACTTGTAGGTTGTTCAAGTACGGAAAAAACAAACAATAGCAGCGATAAATTAATCGTAACAACGACGATAGGAATGATTGCCGATGTAGTCAAAAATGTTGGAGGTGAACATGTAGAGGTGACGGGTCTAATGAAATCGGGTGTTGACCCTCATCTTTATAAAGCATCTCAAGGGGATATAAAAAAGTTGGAGGATGCAGATCTTATTTTCTACAATGGTTTACATTTAGAGGGGAAAATGGTTGACATTTTTGAAAAGATGTCAAAGGAAAAACCGACTGTAGCTGTCACAAAGGATATTCTAGAATCAGAATTACGTGCACCAGATGATGGAGCATACAGCCATGACCCTCACGTATGGTTTAATGTTCAGCTTTGGATTACAGCTACTAAAACAATCGCAGACGAACTATCAAAGATTGACCCTGATAACGAAGCGGATTACTCGAAAAATGCTAAAGAATACATTCAACAATTGGAAGAATTAGATCAGTATGCGAAAGAGCAGATTGCTACAATTCCGGAACAAACCCGCGTATTAGTGACAGCGCATGATGCTTTCGGTTATTTTGGTGAGGCATATGACATTAAAGTAATGGGTCTACAAGGGATGAGCACAGCTTCTGAATACGGGTCTAAAGATGTTAGTAGCTTAAGAGATTACTTAGTTGAAAACAAGATTAAGGCTGTTTTTGTAGAATCAAGTGTTCCGAAAAAAGCAATTGAGGCTGTTATTGAAGGAGCTAAAGAACAGGGTCATGAAGTGGTTATCGGTGGAGAGTTGTTTTCTGATGCTATGGGAGAAGCAGGCACAGAGGAAGGCACATACTTAGGAATGGTCCGACACAATGTTGATACAATCGTGAATGCATTAAAGTAAAGGAGTCGATGAGAAAGTGACATCGCCAGTAACAGTAAATAATTTGACAGTTGCCTATCAAAAAAAGCCTGTTTTAGAAGATATCTCATTTAGTGTACCTGAAGGAAAGCTAATCGGTATTATTGGACCGAATGGGGCAGGGAAATCCACGTTAATTAAAGCCATCCTAGAATTAATCCCAACAATTAGTGGAAAGGTACAAATCTTTGGGAGCAGCTATAAACAAAGTCGAAAAAAAGTGGGGTATGTACCACAGAGGGAATCGGTGGACTGGGATTTTCCAACCGATGCCCTTGATGTTGTCACAATGGGTAGATACGGTCATTTAGGCTGGTTTAAACGTCCAGGTAAGACAGACACAGCCATTGCCATGAAATGCTTGGAAAAATTAGGTATGAGCCAATTTGCAAACAGGCAAATAAGTCAGTTATCTGGTGGGCAGCAACAGCGGGTATTTTTAGCTCGTGCACTAGCACAAGATGCAGACCTATATTTTATGGATGAACCATTTGTCGGAGTCGATGCAGCGACAGAAAAAGCGATTATTACACTCTTAAATGACCTGAAAAAACAGGGGAAAACCGTTTTAGTTGTTCACCATGACCTTAATACCGTGAAAGAGTATTTTGATTGGATTATGCTTTTAAATAAAAAATTGATTGGAATCGGGCCAACAGAGGTGTTGTTTACGAAGGATTATTTACAAACGACGTATGGTGGTAAATTAACGATGCTAGAAAAAGATACTTCCCCGATCATCATAAGCTGAGGTGAGGAATAAACATGAACTGGTTCGAAATATTTCAAGACCCTAATACGCAATGGATATTGCTAGGAACAATGTTGTTAGGATTAAGCAGCGGGGTCATTGGTAGCTTTGCCTATTTACGTAAGCAGTCATTAATGGGGGATGCTTTAGCTCATGCAGCTCTCCCAGGTGTTTGTATTGCCTTTATGCTGACAGGAACTAAATCGATCTTCTTCTTTCTAATTGGTGCGATTGTTGCTGGGATTGTCGCGACCTTCATGATTGGTTATATTACGAGAAATTCTCGTATTAAGCAGGATTCTGCCTTAGGGCTTATTTTAACCGTATTTTTTGGGTTTGGGATTGTGCTTTTAACTCAAATTCAGCATAGTGACAGCGGTAATCAGAGCGGGTTGGATAAATTTCTGTTCGGTCAGGCTGCCTCGATGGTGCAATCTGATGTGTACACGATGACAATGATTAGTATCATTCTTGTCAAATTGTCGATTTTGCTTTTTAAAGAATTTAAGCTCCTTTCCTTTGACCCAGGTTTTGCAAAGGGGATTGGACTGCCAACGTTAATTCTGGATCAATTTATTATGCTATTAATTGTTACAGCAGTGGTGGTAGGAATTCAGGCGGTTGGGGTGGTACTTATGGCAGCTTTACTTATTACACCAGCTGTCGCCGCTAGGTATTGGACAGAAAAGCTACACATTATGGTGATTATGTCAGGTATTTTTGGGGCGTTGAGTGGGTTCACTGGTACGATCATCAGTACGACGGCTAATAATCTTCCGACAGGCCCACTTGTAGTATTATCAGCAACCGTTATATTTTTGTTTTCGGTCGTATTTGCACCAAGAAGAGGTGTTATTGCTAAAAGCTTGATGCAGCTTTCTGCAAGGAAAAACTATAACAAACAATATACGAGTCAAAAAGTAAAGGAGAAGTCCTTATGAATGATATGTGGATTATCCTCATTGGTGCACTGGTCGCCTGCTCCTGTAGTATCGTAGGTTGTTTTCTTGTTTTACGAAAGATGTCCATGATCGGTGATGCGATTAGTCACTCGGTTTTACCTGGAATTGTTCTCGCCTTTTTATTCAGCGGTGGTTCAAGAGACTCCTTTTTCATGATGCTAGGTGCTGCAGCTTTAGGTTTGATAACCGTATTTTTAATTCAAATGTTTCAAAATTCAGGTGTACAATCAGATGCATCAATCGGGGTTGTTTTTACTGCTTTATTTGCAGTAGGAGTTGTATTGGTGAGTCTTTTTACCCGAGAAGTGGACTTGGATTTAGATTGTGTGCTTTATGGAGAAATCGCCTACGCCCCTTGGGACACTTTTGAGATTGGCGGTAAAAGTCTTGGTCCAAGAGCGGTGTGGGGGGTAGGCGCAAGCTTGCTGTTGAACATAATTGTGATCGGATTATTTTATAAGCAGTTTAAGCTTTGTTCCTTTGATCCTGCATTAGCAGCTGCTCTTGGTATCCCAGTCGCATTATTTCACTATTTATTGATGGGGTTAGTTTCTGTATCAACGGTAGCATCCTTTGAAAGTGTAGGTGCCATTTTAGTTGTTGGAATGATTATTGTACCTGCTGCCACAGCTTATCTTCTGACGGAAAAATTAAGTATTATGATTGCCATTAGCATGGTTATTGGCATCATCAGTTCGGTAGTTGGTTATTTTGTTGCCTATTTATTTGATGCTTCGATAGCAGGTTCCATGATTACCGTCGCAGGTGCTATCTTTTTACTTGTATTCTTGTTATCACCAACACATGGTGTTGTGATGAAGAAATGGAGAAGAATGAAAATGGTCTGATTGGAGGGGAATGAAACTTCTATATGACTTCAGCAAATGAAGAGAAATACCTAGAAGAGATTTATTACTCAGTCTGCAAAAACGGTTACGCCCGCGTTTCACATTTGGCCAAATCATTAAATGTTTCCGCCTCTTCTGTCTCTAAGATGCTTGGAAAGCTAACACAGGAGGAATTTGTTGATTACCAGCCTTATGGGATTATTACTTTGACAGAAAAAGGGTTAACAAGTGGAATGAAACTGGCTAAAAATCATCAAATCCTCGTTAATTTGTTCCGTTATATTGGCATGGAAGAAGAGGAAATTGATCAAGAAGTAAGAAATATAGAATACTATATTAGCATTAAGGCTATAGAATGTATTAAAGCTTTTTTGGCGGAAAGAGATTTTACAGTTCGGCAACAGTTAAAATAAAAAAGCAGTGGCAAACGGTATAGATCTATGCTTCTGACATGAAGAAGTAGAAAAAGCTTTAATATAATAGTTGGTTGAAGAAGTAGTCAACTGCTTCCCCTAAACATTCAACTTATGTCCCGGGGGAGCAGGGCGCTATATTAGGATTGCTTTTAATAGGCCCATACTCCCACATTTTCCCCTCATAAATAAAATCTAACTTTCTCATGATCTCGAAAATCCTCAGGCGTGATTAAAGCCGGCAATTTATCCCCACAGCTTAATGCCAGAGCGAGACAAAACTTCAGCGACAAATTGCAAACAAAAATAAGAATTGCTGAATTCGACCGGTTAGTTCAGGATTAGGTGCCAGACCCCCGATACGTTAATACATAACCGTATCGAGAGTCTGGCACCTTTTATCTTTGAGGTGAGAGTAAACATTATTCTTGACCGCTGCTATTCAACTGGTGTTTCAAATTGACCGAAAAGTGACAGGCAGAAACAACATAAGAAATTATCACAAGAGGTTTTAAAGACTCACTTAGAATTCAAACAATCACTCCGATCGTGGTGTTCATTATGCCTTGAGTGACTATCAGAAACTATTAAAAAAGTAAGATATGATATGAGCTGGAAAGGAAATTGTTATGACAATGCTTGTATCGAGTCCTTTCACGGTATTCTTAAACGCTAGCTTGTTTACCAAACGAAGTATAAAACGAGCCGATGCTAACAAACCCTTTTTGACTAAAGAGAACTCCTGGGGAATTTTAAATTTTGCATATATTAAAGTGATAATACTTTTATAAAATGGAGTGGGAATATGGAACGAGCTAGGACAAGAAACGCAAAAAACATTCGCTACTTTGTGAAGAAGAGATTTCGAAGGTTTGCAATTACACTAATTCCTGTAGGCATAGCTGTTATTATTTTTTATTTAGTTAAATTCCTTGGGATAATCCCCTGCGGTTAACTATAATGAATTAGAAGGATTGTGCCTGGGTTTAAACCTAATGAATTAACTAGCTTCTGGGACATTACTGAAGAACAATATAAAAAATTAGAAGCTATGCTTGTTAATGCGTAAACCTCACCACCATCCCATTTGTTGCCACATACACTCTGGACATGTTGAGTGTTTGAACAATGGTGACGATTTCTGCTTTAAAATTGCTAACATTTTGCTAACGCAATCCAGTAAAAAACGGTAATATCCCTTTAAAGATGTTACAGACAGAAATTAACAAAATCTTGATATACCGCACTTTTTGCACACATCGTTAAATATATTACACACTCTCATCTTACGGGTGGCATGATGTAATTAGGGCTTTAAACCCCTTGTTATATCAACGTTTCCAATGATTTTTTGTTTTTCTTGTCCTCGGATTTGTCCTCGTTCTCAAAAACACGACAACCCATGACAAAAGAAAAGCTAACTATAGGAGAAGGTCTTTCATCAGTTTTCTAAACTGTTGGGAGGCCTTTTCTTCGTATGAGCATGGATATTCATTGTCGTATTAATATCCGTGTGCCCAAGCCGCTGTTGTATTTCTTAATTCCGAATCCAGCTTCAATCAATAGTGAAGTATGGGTATGCCGAAATGAGTGTGGCGTAACGATCTTTTCAATTCCTGCTTTGGTGTCCATTTCTCGAGCAAAAATAAATCCGTTATCCTGGTAAACAAGGCCGTTTTTTAATTTAATCTCATTCTGTTTAATCCGGTGCTTCTTTAACATGTTAATCAGCATTTCATCAATCTCATATGTTGATGATTTTTTTGTATGTAATATTGTTCCAACCTATCTAATTTTTATTATTACTCTTTTTTTGTACAGTTCAAAGATTATATGATTAGAAGAGAAGGTACTTGTTCGATGAAAGGGTGCTTTCCTGTATTAATGCAGGGCCTTTATCAACTACCATGAAGAACGATATTTTCTTACGATTTCTGTGGTAAATGATGGATTCATGATATCATAAATTAAAAAGTACCTTCATAATACAATAATAAAAACCCCCAATTTTTGATGGGGGTTATTTGGGTAATAAAGATTTATTTGTTGGTTATCGAAACTCTTCTGTTACCAATAGACGATCTACCTCTTTAATAGTGCTTCTCCCTGAAATCGCTAATTGAAGTTCAGTTTCTGCAATAAAATTTTCAAGCACTTCTTTTACACCAATTTCTCCAGCTACTCCCAATGCGTATGCATATGGCCGGCCAATAAGGACAGCAGAAGCGCCAAGTGCAATTGCTTTTATAATATCAGCACCTCTTCTTATACCACTATCAACCAAAACGGGAATTTTGTTTTCAATTGCCCTGCATATTGAAGGTAAAACGTCCAGTGTAGCGACTGCTCCGTCCAACTGTCGTCCGCCATGATTGGAAACAATAATCCCAGCCACCCCATATTCTAAAGCAAGAAGAGCATCATCAGGGTGGGTAACTCCTTTTAAAATCACGGGTAAGGAGGTTTGTTTGCAAATATACTCAAGTTCTTTCCATGTAAAGGAAGTATTATTTCCTTGTTCCAAAGCTTTTTTGCTAGCTGCCTTAACATTTTTTTCTGGAGGTTCTTCGAGTTTAGACAGAAATATGGGATCTGAAAAATAGTTCCCCATACCTTCCCCTGATAAAAATGGAAAATATGCATTTTGTAAATCTTTTTCTCTCCATCCGAGTAAAGTGGAATCATTGGTAACAACAATAGCCGAATAACCAGCATCTTCTGCCCTTTTTAAAAAACTATTTGTTAATTCATGATCTTTTGGTGGATATAATTGGAACCATCTTAAAGCATCTCCCATTGCTTTAGCTACGTCTTCCATTGATTTTGTCGAAACATTACTTAGAATATAAGGAACTCCTAACTTAGCAGCAGCTTTTGCTGGAGCTAGTTCTGCCTCTGGATGAAGTACAGAGTTCATACCAATAGGTGCAAGTAAAAATGGAACCGGAATATTCTTTCCAAATAAATGAATGGTTAAGTCCATTTTGCTTACATCCCGGCAAATTCTTGGACGAATTTGATATTTTTGAAATGCTTTTAAATTAGCACGTAATGTATCTCCAGCTCCCGCAGCACCGCTTACATAATCGAAAGGACCAGCTCCGAGAACTTGCTTTGCTCTTTTCTCCCAATCTTCAAAAGAAATTGGAAGCAAACTCGCTCCCTTGTCACCACTTTGATAGAACTTCATTTGTATGTCTTCAGAATTATTCAAAATAATACTCCTCCCAAAATTTAAACAGAAACTTTTTGTTCGTATATTTTTTGAGACAAAGGAAACATAAAGGAAGTATCATCCTCATAAACAATTTAGTTTCTCAATACGAAGGCAAGAGAATCATACCAACTACTTTGATGTTTATCTTATATTTTGTAACGAATTTTTAATAAATGCCATTTGTTATTGTTTGAGAAACAAGCACGATTATACAAATGAAAAAGATTTAGTAACGTAGAAAGGTTGAATCCATCAAATTCTTTTTTGCTAGAGAGAAAATCGAATTAAACTAACATGATTCTTAACGGAGGACAGAAAAAATCCCTTTTTTTATTCATCAATATCTACAAAACCCTCTCCAAATACATCCCTTACATCATGAACCGTGACAAACGCATCCTTATCAACTGAGGTGACAATTTTTCTAAGGTGGGTGAATTCTTGTTTGTTAATAATAATATGTAAGATATCTTTTTTATTTTTTGTATAATAACCATACCCTGTTAAAACTGTAACGCCTCTTTTCATTTCATTATTTACATTTCGTGCAATCTCATCGTATGACTTGGAAATGATTGTAACAGCCCGCTTTGAATTTAGACCTTCAATGATAAAGTCTGTTACCTTTGTTGCGATATAAAGCATGACAAGAGTTAACATAAGTCCTTCTGTACCTATAATAAAATAAGAAGAAAAAACAACAATTAAATCAAAAAATAAAAGACCATAACTTATATTCCATCCAAGATATTTATTTGTTAGTTTGGCTAGTATGGTCGTACCTGCACTTGTACCACCAGCCCGAAAAATCAAACCCAGTCCTATTCCCGTAAGAACACCTGCAAAAATACTATTTAAAATAATTTGATTTGAATCAATGGACCATGATTCGGTTAGGTGCAATGATAATGAAATGCATGTAACAGCAATAATTGTGTAGATTGTTGTAGTTTTGTTTAAAAATTTATAGCCGATAATAATTAATAATCCATTTAAAATAAAACTTGTTATACTTGGTGCCCAACCATATAAATGATAAAGAATAATTGAAATACCCGTTACTCCGCCTTCTCCTAAATCATTTGGAATGACAAAAATGTTAACTGAAAATCCAAAAAGAAATGATCCTAATACAACAAGAAAAATTTCTAGTATTGTTTTTTTCATAATATTTAGGTCCTTTCTTTGTTGAAGATTTATATCCGAAGTTAACGCTTTTACTTGGTGGCAATTTATTTTTTCGTATTAACGGGTGCTGAAGTAAAGCAGAATCAAGTGATTATAGGGCATATAATTTTATTTATTCCATTAAAGGACACTTTTCATTTATGTCTTTTTTAGTTGCTATAAAATACTTATTGACCATTATCTGCCACCCATCTGCCTTCAATAAAACATATAGAAAAGGGAAGTCTAACAACGAATTAGGGTGTAACCTTGGAGTTCTAGTTATTACTTAAAAAATTAGGGAAATGGTTCCAGAGGCAGCTAAATTTAAGAACATGGTTAATAAATATTGATGCATCTGGAATGAGGACGAAATATTTAAGAAATAAATGATTTTTAATGGATACCCTAATATGAAAATTGCGCAAAAGGAGCAAAAACTTATGAAAGTTGTAGTAACAGGGGCAGCAGGTAAAATCGGCCGATGGGCAGTTAGGACAATCTTAGAAGCAGGTCATGAGGTGGTTGCATCTGATAGATTATTGAGGGAAGAATCAAGATCGAAAAATTTTATTCAAGCTGATTTATGTAATTATGGTCAGGTTTGTCAGCTTTTGAAGGGAAGTGATGCAGTTGTCCACCTTGGGAATATTCCTACCGATGTAAGGAACACATCGCAAGCTATATTTGAAAATAATATGCTCGTTAATTTTAATATCCTTGAAGCTTGTAAAGACTTTCAAATTCCTAAGCTGGTATGGGCATCAAGCGAAACAGTATTAGGATATCCCTTTGTTCCTGAAGAGCTCAATTATCTTCCCTTAGACGAGGAACACCCAACCAAAGTAAAATCGTCATATGCGATGGTAAAAAAATTAACTGAAAACCTTTCTGAAATGTATCACAATCTTACGAAAGCACAAATAGTTGCTCTACGCTTTGCTAATATATATGAGCCCGATGAATATGAAAAAATCCCTATCATGCATTGGAATGATGATAGGCAAAAAGATGTTCAAAAGAAAAATGCATGGGCTTATTGTGATGTTAGGGATGCTGCAAGGGCATGCCTTCTTGCAATAGAAAAGAGTAATTTAGGAAATGATGTATTCCATATTACGGCCCCCGATACAATCATGCCTGACCTTAGTAAAGATTTGGTGGATACATATTTCCCTAATGTAACTATAAAGAGGCCAATAGAAGGACATGAAACACTTATGGCAACTGATAAGGCTAAGAAGATTCTAGGATATGAACCTCGCTATACATGGCGTAACGTTTTAAATAGTGAAGGCATAACTAAACCACTACCAGAGGATCAACTTGCTTTATCAAAAACAAATATATAACTAAACCTTATAGTTTTGGAGGATTTATCCCTATCTTGAACGATAGAATCATCAAAGGTTATTCAATAATAGGGTGCTTGTGTTGAAGTTCTAGCTGCCATTAGAAGGCAGCTTTTTGTGCGACGGGCAGTCGGTATAGAGTGTTGACTCAGTCAACACTCTTCTTTTCATTATCTTAAAGAGACGTCACTTCGATGCATTCTACAAGCCCCACTCAATTGAGAAGGGCTTTAAATACTTAGTAATCCTCATTTGTCCTCCTATTTGTCCTCCAATGCTTTATATCGCATTTAAAACATTTAGGTCAAACTATTTTGAAACGTTGATTTAAAGCCTTTTTTTTACAATATTTCTTTCTATTATATATGAAAATGAATGGCGGCATGATGTAATTAGGGCTCTAAAACCCTGTTGCATCGACAAACCCTAGGTAGAGAAAAACCAATAAGTAGAGAAGGTCTTCCATTAGTTTATCAAACTTTTGGGAACCTTTTCTTCTATGTTGGCGGTCATATGTGCATAGATAATTCCAGATTACTCTAATTCTAGTTAATGATTTAACACTCTCTTTTTTAACGCATACTGAATCTGCCTTAGAGTAAATCAGGACAAATATCGACATTATTCTTATAAGACTAAAGGCGTAATTCTAGTATTGACAGGGGTTAAGATGAAATTACCAATCCTTGGTCAGGTCAATTTTACTAATTTTGTAGATATTTGTTTAGTAGATTATATATTGACAAGGGGGCGGAATTGAATTATTCTGAAGTTAATTAATAATTATGACAACGTGAAAGGCGTTCCATGGTTGTTCAGTTACTGACAAAAATGATCCTCATCCTACAATCTCCTTCGGTAAACATCATCCTAGAGCCTGTTTTTATTTCGAAATAATTGTAAGCGCTTTTAAAAAGTAATTTCCTATTCCCTAATTTCTAATTTCTAATTTCTAGATAGAATACCTTAGCTTTACACGGAATGGTATATACCATTTTTAAAACCAGAATTTACAACTGATGTAAAAATACTATATCCTTTGTATATGGATTGAATATGTACCTATATGGGAGAAATAGAGATGAGCAAAATGAACAGAGATGAAGAGGATGTTCCTTTTTACAAACAATTAAAAAATAAAATTCTCGATGAAATTGAAAGCGGAAAGCTTAAGCACGGTGATAAGCTTCCTTCGGAACGGGAATTGGCTGAGCAGTTTCAAATCAGCCGGATGACAGCAAGACATACCTTGTCGATCTTGGAGCGGGAAGGTGTAGTGGAGCGACGTGTAGGGTCGGGAACCTTTATCAACAATAAGAAAATCCAAATGGATTTTGTTACGTTTAATAGTTTTACCAAGAACATGCTGAGTAAAGGATTAATACCGAGCACACAGATTCTGTCCATTCGTAAAATGGAAGCCACACCTAATTTAGCTCAAAAGCTTAAACTGCCCCTGGGAGAAATGATGATTGCTATTCAACGGCTTCGGCTTGTCAATGAGACTCCGATCTCGATTGAAGAATCATTCCTGCCAGAGAAGCTTTGTCCTGGGCTCGATGAAATTATTACCGACAATGATTCCTTGTATGAAATTTTAGAAAGAAAGTACGGGGTTGTCCTTGTCATGGCAAAGGAGTATATGCAGGTCACGGTTTCCGATGAAAGTGAGAGCAAGCTGTTGAAAATACGTTCCGAGAGTCCGTGTATTTTCCAAGAAGCAGTTGCTTTTGATACCAATGAAAAGGAAATAGAATTCTCCACGTCCTTAACGAGAAGTGATATAGTCAAGTTTTATTCTGAATTAAAGCTGAAATGATGGTTAAAATCATTTCAACTTAGTTTAAATGGTATATACCAATAATGGAATTTGGAGGTTTTTTCATGAAGGTAATCGGTGTTGGCGATAATGTGGTTGATAAATATGTTTATAAAAAAACGATGTATCCAGGCGGAAATGCCTTGAATTTCAGTGTCTATGCTAAGCAGTTAGGGATTGAAGCTGCCTATCTTGGAGTGTTCGGCAATGATCGGGCCGCAGAGCATATTATTGCCACCTTAAAATGCTTGAATGTGGACATTTCTAACTGCAGGCAGCATAAAGGGGAAAATGGCTTTGCCGCAGTTGATTTAGTAGATGGTGACCGGGTGTTTATCGGCGGAAATGGGGGCGGTGTTCAAATGGATCATCCGATTATCCTCAGTTCAGAAGACTTGGAATATATTAAAAGCTTTGATATTGCCCATAGCAGCATCTACAGTGAGATGGATTCAGAGTTACGTAAATTAAAAGAATCTGGGATCCCGGTATCCTATGATTTTTCGAGTGATTATAACGATGAATTGCTAGCGAAGAATTGCCCTCATATCGATATAAGCTTGCTCTCCTGCGGGCAATTGGCTGAAGAGGAAGTAGAGAATCTATTAAAACGTGTTTATTCCTATGGGAGTAAATTAGTACTGGGCACCATGGGCTCACGCGGCTCGATCGTCTATGACGGCCAATCCTTTTACCGCCAGGAGCCATACTTTGTGCAGCCGGTTGATACGCTGGGTGCCGGAGATTCCTTTTTTACTGCATTTATCTTACATTATCTCTCTGGAAAAAAAGAAAATCCTGAAATTCAGGAAGCCATCCTCCTCCAAAACAGTATGGAGGAAGGGGCCAAGTTTGCAGCAAAGACGTGTCTTGTAGATGGTGCTTTTGGTTATGGGATTCCCTTTTAATTTCTTTAAAGGGATTAAAATAAAAACCATTCATAGAAGGTTTGGGGGGTGAATGGATACCGCTTTAGTATAGGTTGATTTTATAAAAAATAAGGAGGGTTAATGAATGAGAAGGAAATTAAACGTTTTATTAGCAGTACTAATGGTGTTCGCGCTTGTCCTGACGGGATGTTCCAGTTCTTCTTCTAGCAATGAAGAGTCGGGAAAAGTTGTATTAAAGTTTTTGCATAAGTGGCCGCAGCCAGAATACGCTCCCTATTTTGAAGAGGTAGTCGAAGCCTTTGAAAAGGAAAATCCAGATATCACCATTAAAATGGAAGCGATTGCAGATGAACCGATTAAAGATAAACTCCGTGTTATTCTAGGCGGTAACGAAGTTCCAGATATTATGTTTTCATGGTCAGGCGAATTTGCCAGGAAATTCGTCCGCGCTGATGCAGCCTTAGATTTAACTCCTTATTTAAATGAAGATACAGCTTGGAAGGACAGTTTTATTCCGGCATCCCTTCAGCCTTTCACATCCGATGAAAAAAATTACGGTATTCCTCTCCGCTTCAATGGAAAATTCTTTGTTTACAACAAGAAGATATTTGAAAAACATCAACTACAGGCACCAACTACTTGGGATGAATTCTTACAAGTCCTAGACACCTTGAAAAAGGGCGGAGAAACGCCGATTATTCTAGGAAACCAAGGTCCATGGGCAGCAATCCATTACTTAACAGGCTTAAACCAAAAGATGGTAGCCCAAGACGTGAGAATGAAAGACTATAATCCGAAATCAGGTGAGTTTACAGACCCTGGCTATGTGACAGCTATGCAAATGTTAGCTGATCTGAATAAAAAGGGTTATTTTATGAAGAATGTTAACTCTAGTTCACATGATATGGGACAACAATTATTTGCGGCCGGTAAGGGAGCAATCTTCTATGTCGAATTAGAAGAGTTCCAAACGATCGAGAATAATATGAAAGGCAACTGGGGCTTCTTCCAAATGCCGTCCATTGCAGATGGTAAGGGCAGTCAGAGTTTCATTACCGGAGCACCAGATGGATTTATCGTTTCTTCTAAAACAAAACATCCAGAAGAAGCAATTAAATTCTTGAAGTTTTTAACAAGTAAAGATAACGCCTTAAAGCTTGTGAAACAAATTGGCTGGCCAAGTCCGATTGATGGGGCTACAAACCCAGATACAGCTTTGAAGGAAGTGGCTGAAGGTGTGGAAGTCATGAAGAAGGCTGAAGGTATGGCTGAATGGCTCGACACAGATGTCCATGCGAAGGTAGCAGATGTGTATCTATCCAATATTCAGCTATTGCTAGATGGATCCAAATCTCCAGAAGAAATTATCAAAGAAGTACAAGATGTAGCTAAGCAAGTACAAAGTGAAGTGGAATAAAGAAAAGCGGAGGCACCCGTTTAGCGGCGTATGGGCCGTAAGAGCTAGACACAGTATTCAAAGTTATTACATGCTTTATTTTTTATAAACGAGAAAGGGTAGGCAGGGCACACTTGCTTACCCCCTCCTAGGAGGAAGTTGGGGATGACAAAAACATTTAAAAACAGCCGAACTGCGATACTTTTTATTTTGCCAGCGCTCCTATTCATCCTGTTCTTTGTATTTTTGCCGATTGTATTAAATCTCTATAACAGTTTGTTTCGGTGGAATTCCTTTGAGGCTGGAAGAGTTTTTGTTGGCTTGGAGTATTATGGCAGACTTTTCAAGGATCCAATCTTTTTTACTGCATTGAAAAATAATTCTCTGTACGCTGTCATTTCATTAGTTTTTCAGGTAGGTATGGGCTTAATCATTGCAGCTATATTAGAAGATAAATTGATTAGAAGGTTTCAGCCATTTTTCCGGACTGTCTTTTTTATCCCATCTGTTATTTCAATTGCGGTTGTTGGTTTGTTATGGCAGCTCCTTTATAATCCAGAAGTGGGTTTAGTGAACGGGGTGTTAAATGCAATCGGACAATCGGAATGGGCACTATCTTGGCTGGGGGACAGTAAGACGGCGATTTATGCTGTTGTTGCTGTTTCACAATGGCAGTACACCGGTTATATGGTGATGTTATTCTTGCTTGCGATGCAAAAAATTCCTTTTGAATATTATGAAGCGTCCATGATTGATGGAGCTTCTAAGATAAAAACGTTCTTTTTCATCACCTTGCCGCAAATGAAGGAAATGATTCTGGTCGGTACGGTGATTACGGTAATCGGTGCGTTCAAAGTATTCGATGAAGTGTATGTTATGACAAATGGGGGACCAGGCCGTTCAACGGAAGTGTTGGGAACGATGCTTTATCGGGCAGCCTTCCGAAATGATGAAATGGGATATGCTTCCACGATCGGGACGATTATTTTTGTCGTCACCCTTACTCTTTCCTTAATTCAGCTGAAAATAGGCAAATCAGGACAGGAGGAGTAAGGCGATGGAGAATAATAACACGGTAGTAGAGACAAATAAAATAAAAGAAATCAGGACAGGGAGTTCCATGCTGTCCTTGAAGGTGAAAAATAGAATTTTTCAAACGGGTGTGCTTATATGGTTTAGTCTCTTTGCATTGGTGATCATTTATCCGATCATTTGGCTCGGCTTGAGCGGATTAAAATCCAATGCTGACTTTTTCTTAAATACCTGGTCGCTGCCGGAGGAATGGTTGTGGGAAAATTACCGAGCCGCTTGGGATGCCGGAATTGGCCAATTTTTCCTAAATAGTGTGTTCATTACGGTGGTATCGGTCGTCACGGTATTACTTCTTGGGTCGATGGCTGCTTTTGGTTTGAGCCGCTTTCAGTTTAAAGGACAAAATATTTTGCTTGTTATTATCCTAAGCGGGTTGATGCTGGCGCCGCAGGTCAGCTTAATTCCACTTTACAAATTACTGCAGGCGATGGGACTGTACAATACTTATTGGGCGTTAATTCTCCCATATGTTTCCTTTCAACTGCCGTTTTCAATTTTCTTGATGCGCTCGTATTTTCTGTCGATTCCGAAAGAGCTTGAGGAGTCAGCGATTATTGATGGGTGTAATAGTTGGAAGGTGTACCGACATATAATTGTTCCGATGGGGAAACCGATTATTGCCTCGTGTGCGTTATTAACGGGAATGAACGTGTGGAATGAATTTATGTTTGCGTTAGTTTTTGTAGAGGATTCTGCCCTAAGGACGATTCCGGTGGGTCTGATGAATTTGCGAAGTCAGTTGAATACCAATTTCGGAATCCAATTGGCGGGGTTAGCCATTTCGGCGCTGCCAATGATTATCGCGTATATTGTTTTCCAAAAGCAATTTGTCCGCGGTCTATCGGCAGGTAGTGTCAAAGGATAATCGAAACTTGTAAGAGTAATAGGAGAATAAAGAGGAAAGATTTGTTGGCTTTCCTCTTCCATACTCAATCACTCTAGTTTCGTATGAGCGGTTTGAATGGTATATACCATATGACATTTTGCTAAAACTAGGTTGGGTAACGGAGAAGGAGGAATTGGATGAGCAAAATCAAACGGTCGCAAATAACTGGAATGAACTTTCATTACCTGCACTATCCGCTGGACTATTTTTTAGATGCAATGGGGAAGTATGAGTTTGAAAAAATTGAACTGTGGGGTGCTGCGCCGCATCTGTATGTGGAGGATCTTTCCTTAGCAGACATCCGTATCATTAAGAAAGGAATCGACCAGCGGGAATTAGATGTCGTTTGCTTTACGCCAGAACAATGTATGTACCCGATTAATCTGGCGGCAAAGGAATCTGCGATTCGTGAACGAAGTGTCGCTTATTTTAAAAAATCGATCGATGCTGCGCTTGAATTAGAGGCGCCGATGGTGTTAGTTACGGCCGGCTGGGGATACCGCAATGAAAGCAGGCAGGAAGCGTGGAGCAGGACCCAAGATTCTTTGGAGCAGCTAACCGTTTATGCGGAAAAACAAGGAATCGTTTTAGCCCTGGAGCCATTACAAAAAATTGAGTCCAATCTGATTACGACATTGCCTGAGTTAAAAGAAATCCTTGCTTCGATTGCTTCTCCTAATTTAAAAGGAATGGTCGATACCATTCCGCTTGCGGTAGAAGGGGAGGAACTGGCCAGCTATTTTGAGCAATTACAGGATGACTTGGTCCATATCCACTTTATCGATGGGAACCCGGGTGGACATTTAGCATGGGGGGATGGCAGCCTGCCATTGGAAACATATATGAAAACCTTAGGAAACTACAACTACGATCGCGCCCTTACGTTGGAGTTTACTTCTTCACAATACTTGATTAACCCCAACGAGGCGGTTGAAAAGTCCCTGCGAAGTCTTGCACCGTTTCTAGAGTAACGGACGAAGGGATTGTTCCGAATAGGGTGACTAATTCAGTGATATAAAGGAGTTTTATCCTATGTCGATTTGGAGGAGTTATCCCAAGAGCTTAAAAGTTTTATTAATTGCAATGTTGGTCAATTCCACCGGTATGGCTTTTCTTTGGCCCTTGCACACCATCTACATGACACAAGGGATGGAAAAAACGCTGTCAGAAGCAGGTTTTGTTCTAATGCTTCATTCAGGAGCTGAGATTGTGGGCAGTTTCCTTGGCGGCTACTTATATGACCGCATTCGGGGGAAACGCACCCTTCTCCTTTCTGTCCTAGCATCTGCCTGTTTTATTTTCATTATTTCCATTGGTCTATCATGGCCTATCTATATTCTAATGATGATCCTGCTTGGATTAGCCATTGGAACCATTTTTCCTCCCATCTATGCCCTTGCAGGGGTTGTTTGGAAGGAAGGCGGCAGAAAAAGCTTTAATCTCATCTACCTGGTTCTTAATTTCGGTGTGGCAGTAGGTACCGCTTTAGGCGGCATAGTGGCGCAATTCTCGTTTCAATACGTATTTTGGGTCAATGGATTCACCTATATCGTCTTTATCTTCATCGTTTGGTTCGCTCTCCAAGAACCTGACCCAGTTATTGAAACTTCGAAGGTAAAGAAGGAACCTGCACTGAGGCCGAAGTACGAAGTGAGCCCTGCACAAAGCTTTAATTCCTTATTAATTCTTTGTTTAGGATTTATGTTTTGCTGGGTTACCTATATCCAATGGCAAACGAGTATTTCCAACTATATGCACCAGTTAGGATTTACGTTGTCAGCCTACAGTGCTTTGTGGACCATCAACGGGGTACTGATCTTATTGGGTCAGCCTTTGATCCAATGGTTTATAGCCCGCATGAAAGCACCGATGAAGTGGCAGCTTTTATCGGGGGTACTCTTTTTTATGGCTACCTTCGGCCTCCTGTCACAGAGTCATTCCTATAGCGGGTTTGTTGCGGGTATGGTGATTATGACGATCGGAGAAATCCTTATTTTTCCGGCCGTGCCAGCGATTGCGGATCGACTGGCACCCTTAGATAGAAGAGGAATGTATCAAGGTTTAGTGAGTGGAGCAGCCAATGTGGGGAGAACGATCGGACCTTTACTAGGCGGGCTGCTCTACGATGGATTTGGTCCGTTGGTTCTGCTGTTTGGATGTATTTTTATTGGTGGATTCGCCTTGATTTGTTTTGGTACCTATCAAAGGCTCCAATATACGCAAAATGAAGTTTCATCTGTCAAAGTCAATAAATAAAGGAGGATAAAAAATGTTAGCAGACGTACAAAAGGCTTTGGATGTCTTTAAAGAACGGGACATCGATCGTGTCTATTTCGTAGGTTGCGGTGGCTCTTCATCCCTCATGTATGCGAGTAAATACGTCTTAGACCGGGAAAGTGCAACGATTGATTCTGACCTGTATAGTTCCAATGAGTTTGTGCATCGAAACCCGCGGAAACTCAATGAGAAATCGCTGGTGATTTTGTGCTCCCATTTTGGAAAAACACCGGAGACGGTGGAGGCTGCCCGCTTTGCACGGGAAAAAGGTGCAATTACTGTATCGTTAACCTTTGACCCGGGATCACCGCTTGCCGAAGCATCTGAGTATGTGATTGTTTATGAAGATGGGAAAGAAGCGAAGTATGTGAATGAGTCACCAGCCGTGATGCTGGAACTTGTTTTTGGACTTCTGGCTGCTAAAGAAGGGAATGAAAAGTTTTCCGTTGTCGTTTCCTCCTTAGAGAATTTAGATCAAATATTGGTACAGGAGAAAGCAAAGTATTTAGAACAGGCAAAGGAATTTGCTCAATCCTATAAGGATGAAAAAGTAATTTACACAATGGCAAGCGGGGCGAATTATGGAACTGCTTATTGGTTTGCAATTTGCCTGCTGATGGAAATGCAGTGGATTCATTCCCACGCTCTCCATGCCGGAGAATATTTCCACGGGCCGTTTGAAGTCTTGGATCAAAACGTACCAGTAATTCAGCTGTTAGGTTTAGATGAGACCCGGCCATTAGAAGAACGCTCATTGGAATTCACCCAAAGATATGGCGAAAGAGTCGTCGTCCTTGATGCAAAGGACTTTGATCTGACAGGTATAGCAGAAAGCGTCAAAGGCTACATAGCCCCACTCGTCCTGCAAACTATCCTGCGCCAATACGCAGAAGAACTAGCAACAGCCCGAAACCATCCACTAAGCACAAGAAGATATATGTGGAAAGTGCCTTACTAAAAATGTTGGCGGTGTCATTTATGGTGTCATTTTTGGGTGTCAGGCACCAAAAAGGAACCATAAAAATGTAGTCCTAATAATTCTAATAAAAATTTGGAGGTAGTGTACATGTTGAAATTTGACGCTGAGTTATTTTTACAATTGGTTGGGAAAGAGGCCATCGCGAAGAGAGAGGAAATTGAGAAGGTTGTTGATGGTATTTCGGCTAAAGGATTTAAAAACATTTTCCTAATCGGTTCCGGCGGGACGATTGCGATGATGTATCCATATGAGTATATCTTAAAGTCCAATTCCACACTAGAGGTACATGCGGAAATTGCAGCTGAGCTTATGGTGATGAATAATCGCCATCTTACCAAGGATTCTGTTTGTATCTTTGCTTCAGTTACTGGCACGACAAAAGAAACAGTAGCCGCTGCCGAGTTCTGTAAGAACAAGGGTGCCACAACGATTGGACTAGTCGCAGAACAAGGCACACCATTGGCTGAGGCTGTTGATTACTGCATCTCCACTGGTCATGAGAAGCATTCATTTGACACTTTCTTTATTCAACTGCAGCTGCTTACGTTCCGTTTTATTCATAACAATGATGAGTTTCCGCAATATGATCAGTTTGCAAAAGAAATTTCCCTTTTACCACAAGGTATCGTTGATGCGTTAGAGCAGTTTGACTCACAAGCTGAGCAATTCGCGATCAAACATAAAAATACCGATTACCATATGCTGGTTGGGGCCGGGAACCTGTGGGGGAATACTTATTCCTACGCAATGTGTATCTTGGAAGAAATGCAGTGGATCAAGTCTAAATCCATCCATGCGGCTGAATTCTTCCACGGCACGCTTGAGCTGGTTGAAGAGGATACAAGTGTGATTTTATTCAAGGGCGAAGATGAAACTCGTCCATTGGTGGAACGTGTGGAACGATTCGTAGAAAATATCACCAACGAATTGTTCATTATAGATACAAAGGATTACCGCTTGGAAGGAGTTAGTGATGAATTCAGAAAGCACTTTGCGATCTGCCTGAACTGGGCATTAACGGGCCGAATCAGTGTATATCTTGAGCGTGAAAGAAATCATCCGTTAGAGACTCGCAGATATTACCGTAAAATGGCTTACTAGGAGGTGGCCATCATGTTTAACTTTGATGTGGAAAGATATTTAACCATTCAAAATGGTGCCTTATCTCTTAAGGATGAATTCGATCAGGTAATTGATTCGGTGATAGAAAAAGGGTTGGAAAATGTATTCTTTGTTGGAACTGGAGGAGCGGCCATCCTGATGCGCCCGGCAGAATATATTTTAAAAACACATTCCAACCTGCCGGTTTATACAGAAATCTCTTCGGAATTGATGTTAATGGATCATCAGCACCTGGGTGAACATTCATTGGTTATCTTGCCTTCTTTGTCTGGTACAACCAAAGAAACAGTGGAGGCAGCAGCGTTTTGTAAAGAAAAAGGGGCGGTAACGGTCAGCTTTGTGGGGCATGCCGCTACACCGTTAGCGAATGGAACCGATTATACTTTTGTTAATTATGCGGCTGATGATACCTCCTGTGAATCGTTCTATATCCAGTCTTATTTACTAGCGTTTCGTTTGATGTATATGCGGAATGAATTTCCAGTCTATCAGCAATTTGTTGAGGAAATGAGACATCTGCCAA
The DNA here is from genome assembly GCF_044754045.1 of Neobacillus sp. NPDC093182. Taxonomy (NCBI): domain Bacteria; kingdom Bacillati; phylum Bacillota; class Bacilli; order Caryophanales; family Bacillaceae; genus Neobacillus; species Neobacillus sp. NPDC093182. The sequence continues at coordinate 62,556 of NZ_JBIVOI010000021.1, read as the reverse complement.
ATGCCCTCCTTACCGTGAAAGAAGCGGTAGAACCGCAGGCGGCGGAGTTTGCCCGCAAACATAAAGATACACCGTACCATATCCTTTCAGGAACAGGGATCGATTGGGGTCAAACCTATTATTATGGCATGTGTATTTTAGAAGAAATGCAGTGGATTAAAACACGACCGGTTCATGCCTCTGATTTTTTTCATGGTACCTTGGAATTAGTGGAAGAAGATACGAGCATTATTCTGCTAAAAGGGGAAGATCGAACCCGTCAGCTAGTGGAGAGAGTCGAGCGATTTGCTGAACATTACTCGAAGGAAGTAACCATTTTTGATACGAAGGAATATCCATTAGAGGGCATTTCCGAAGGTCTGCGTAGTCTCGTTTCTCCGATTGTCTTTGCGGCGTTACTTGAGAGAGTCAGCTGCCACTTGGAAGAGCAAAGAAATCACCCGCTGACAACGAGAAGATATTATAAAAAAGTACCATTTTAATAGAATCATTGGTTTGGGAGCGGCCTTCACAATAGTGTTGGCCGCTTCTTTATACTAAAGTCGGTTTTACTGAAGGGAAAAAAGATTGGTAGGGAGAATGCCGGTTCCCGTCACATAGATTGGTTCTGCAACTTATTACCTATAATACAAAAGTTTTCCTCGACAATAAATTTTTCTGGAAAACAGGTAAAAGCTTGATTTAAAAGGGTTTACTTTACTTTTAATCAAACGATTAATTAGTTGAATCGGTTTTAACCAAACGATTGATTAGAAAAGCTATAAATGCTGTTAAACCTATGTTTAGTTCTCTTTAGTATCAAGAATATTGTCGAGAAGAGGAGCAAGTAAAAATAGTGGAACGCTTTTGCAGGTATCGATAAGGTTCCCTTTATTATCACTTTTGAAATTGTCCTTTGATTTACCTCCGATGTTTTATATAGCATTTGGAAACAATTATGTAAAAACTTTTTTCTAAAAAATAGACTACTTCCTAAAAACAAGGAGGTACTCTTTTTATGTTGTAGAAATTAGCACAAAGCCCTGAACGCATTTTAATGTTCAGGGCTTCATGCTTATAATGTACGTTCCCAGAAACGTCCCTGTGCTATTCCTTCTATGAATTGAGGAATACCAGCCTTGGTTAAATCATAAACACCAGGTGCATCTAACCGCACACGACATCTTTCTATGGCTGTGTTATCTTCAACGGCCATTGCCAAAGGTTTGAAGTGTTTATAGGCAGTTTCAATAAATTCCAATACAGACGGATCGGCTTCGGAACTCGTACTAATCAAAATGGCTGCATCAAAAAGACTTGAATCTACCGTATCAATCGTATCTGTTACTTTTAGTACTGGGCTTATCGTATACATCTTTTTTGCAACAATACTATAATTTATATTATATTGTGCCAGTGTTCTAATCCAAACGGTTAATTTTTCATCATCGGGTTCACCGTTTAATAAGATGGCTGCACATTTAGTAGCCGGTTGTCTAACTGTGTTTGCCATACTAAGTGCAGGAGACTTTTTATCTGATTTTACTTCAAGATTATCTACAGGAAGCTCCGCACCAATATTGTCAGCCACTTCTTCCGCTACCTGCCGATCGATATGATTTAATAGTGCGACCACGTTATTTTTCACCATATCTGATTTACATTTCCCAAGCTCAAAGCTCAGTGCATCTTTCAGGTGCTGTTGCTCAACCGGAGTAAGACTGTTATAGAATAACTTCGCTTGAGAGTAATGATCTAGAAAACTTTCACTTCGGCCTCTAATTTTACGCCCATCGATTTTTTCCTGATAGGATTCATAGCCTCCTAGTTCAACCGGTGCCGGTTCAGGTTGATTTGCATTTAAACCGTTACGATGGTAGCTTGTTTGCCCTTGATGAATGGTCATTTGATGCATTCCATCTCGTTGATTGTTATGAAAAGGACAAACAGGTTTATTAATGGGAATCTGATGGAAGTTTGGACCTCCTAGCCGGGAAAGCTGTGTATCTGTATAGGAAAATAAACGTCCTTGTAAAAGAGGGTCGTTCGAAAAGTCGATGCCGGGCACTACATGACCGGGATGAAAAGCGACTTGTTCTGTTTCCGCAAAAAAGTTTTGAACATTACGGTTCAAGGTCAATTTACCAACCATCTTTACGGGTACTTCATCCTCTGGCCATAGTTTTGTAGGATCTAAAATGTCAAATTCAAATTTGAATTCATCTTTTTCAGGAATTATTTGCAGGCCAAGTTCCCATTCCGGAAAATCCCCTTTCTCAATCGCCTCATACAAGTCTTTGCGGTGGAAGTCAGGATTTTTACCTGCAATCCTCTGGGCTTCATCCCAGACTAGTGAATGAATCCCAAGGACAGGCTTCCAGTGGAATTTTACAAAATGTGCTTCACCATCCGCATTTATAAGTCGGAAAGTATGCACACCAAAGCCCTCCATCATTCGGAAGCTGCGTGGGATGGCACGGTCACTCATTACCCACATTACCATATGGGCGGATTCGGGATTTTGGCCAATGAAATCCCAAAACGTATCGTGAGCGCTCGATCCTTGTGGAATTTCAGTATGAGGTTCAGGTTTAAGAGCGTGTACCAGGTCAGGGAACTTAATTGCATCTTGAATAAAGAAAACAGGCATATTATTACCGACTAAATCAAAGTTACCTTCATCCGTATAAAATTTGGTCGCAAACCCTCGGACGTCACGAACCGTATCGCTTGACCCTCTCGAACCCTGTACCGTTGAGAAGCGGACAAAAACCGGTGTAGTTTTGGAGGTGTCAGTAAGAAAATCAGCTTTTGTATATTCAACCAGAGATTCATAGAGCTGAAAGATTCCATGTGCCCCTACGCCACGGGCATGAACAACCCGTTCAGGGATCCGTTCATGGTCAAAATGGGTCATCTTTTCTCGGAAATGAAAATCCTCCATCAATGTAGGTCCTCTTAACCCAGCCTTTAATGAAAACTCATCTTCAGATACTTTTAGCCCTTGGTTGGTAGTTAAAGGAGCAGTTTTTTCATTGTTAATGGTAAAGCTACTTAATTGAACAGCCTTCTTATTATCCATAGTGATCCTCCTCACGAAAATATGTAACCACAAAATAAAGAAAGTGCAGGTAAAAGAATTACACACTCCATTCGGTACCCTTTTTATAGGAAAGTGAAACCTAGTAATATAATCTTTATGTTTCAAAATCTCCATGGTGGATATAGTAATATACATCACCATTAAAGGAGGCTTTTTAACGTGGAAAATCTACTTCAAAATCAGGTTGCTGTTGTTACAGGGGCTGGCTCAGGGATAGGAAGGGCTTCTGCTTTGAAGCTTGCTCAAAATGGAGGAAAAATTGCATTAGTAGATTTGCATAAAGAAAACGTGGAAGAAGTCAAAAAACAAATCGAAGATATGGGAAGTGAAGCGCTTGTCTTGGAGGCCAATGTCTCTCACCCGAAGGAAGTAGAAAACTGCTACAAAAGAACCATTGATCAGTGGGGAAGACTCGATGTTGTCTTTGCTAACGCGGGGATTAATGGGGAAGTGGCGCCCATAGAAGACTTGGAGCCGGAAGAATGGGACTTAACCATTTCCAATAATTTAACGAGTACCTTTTTAACGGTAAAATATGCAATCCCGCATTTAAAGACAAATGGGGGAAGTATCATTATTACTAGTTCCATTAACGGGAACAGAATCTATAAAAATATCGGCATGTCCGCATATAGTACATCAAAAATTGGCCAGATGGGCTTTGGAAAAATGGCAGCTCTTGAGCTTGCCAACTATGGTATTAGAGTCAACATGATCTGCCCAGGAGCGATTGAAACAAATATCAATAAAAACACATGGAAAGAAACCGAAAAATTAAAAAAAGTGGAAATCCCCATTGAATACCCGGAAGGGAACCAACCATTGGAGCACAAACCTGGAAAACCCGAACAAGTCGCCGACCTAGTACTATTCCTTGCTTCCAACCTATCAAACCACATAACCGGAAGTGAAATTTACATTGACGGCGCAGAATCCCTTTTATAATATAGGTGCCTGTCACCACAAAAAGACACTTCGAACAAAATGTCCACCTACAGTGGACATTTTGTTTGAAAGTGTGTTATTAAAATTGCTAGACTGGCTCATACAGATAATTTATCTTATTCCTTAGTGTGGGAAGCCCAGACTGATACGCAGCCGCCGTTAACTGGGAAAGTGGCATATCCATCTTCTTCGATGATAATTTGGTCATGCCTTGAGTTTGTTAGGTCTATCCATGTTTCTCCAGCCTTCCTTTCGCCAACATACATTCTTTTCTCGCTATCTTGTCCATTGGAGATGACGACTGCACAACCAGAGTACTTAAGTTCTTTCACACCCAGCCGAACCCAGCCAATGGTATTTGGATGGTCGAAGTAATCATGCTGTTCCCCGTATGCTTTATCGTACCTGGCAAAGAGGAGATGGTCCAGGATTTCTTTTTTTCCTTCTGCCGGCTCCGGGCCGCCGATTCCGTAATAATCACCATAGAAGAGACATGGATTTCCATCTCTTCTTAGGAGAATCAGGGCATATGCACTTGGCTTAAACCATTCCTGAACCCACGATTCAAGGGATTCTTGGGGCTGAGTGTCATGATTATCAACGAAGGTAACAGCATTTTTAGGGTGGGAATCTACAAGGGTATCCTCGAAAATGCTGGTTAAATCAAAATCACTGCCTTCGATGGAGGCTTTATGTAGCTTATAATGCAAGGGGACATCAAACAAATCTATTCGATAATCGACATGGTCAAGGTATTTTTGACATGCATGAAGCTGAGTTTTCCAGACTTCTCCGACAAAATAAAAATCATCGCCTCGGTGTTTACGCATCTCCTCTACAAACTCGCTAATGAAATAGTGATTAATGTGCTTGATTGCATCAAGCCTGTATCCATCGCAGTTAAGGGTATCCGCAAGCCATTTCCCCCATTCTATCATTTCTTTTTTTACTTCTGGATGTTCATAGTCAATATCGGCAAGCATTAAATAGTCATAATTTCCGCATTCATTATCCACATGTTTACTCCAATCCTTGTCATCGGCAAGGATTTTAAATATTCCTGATTTCTCCGTCTTTTCATCATAATCAGTTCCGGTAAAATGCTCATACCCCCATTCAAAAGGAGAATATTTTCCCTCACGTCCTGGAAATGTAAATTTTGTCCAAGCTTCAATTTCAAAGGGTTCCGATATCTCTTCGGTCCTGTCCTCTTGGTCCACTTGAATAACTTTAATTAATTCCGTCTCGTCAGCACCTGCTTTATGGTTCATAACCACATCTACATACACTTTAATCCCGACATTTTGACATGCAGCTATTGCTTCTATTAGTTCTCGTTTAGTCCCATACTTTGTCTGGATGGATCCTTTTTGATTAAATTCACCCAGATCATATAAATCATAGGAAGCATAGCCATTATCTTCTGGCGATATCGCTTTTGTTACTGGTGGTATCCAGATGGAGGTAATTCCTTTTTCTTTTAATTCTGGCGCCATTTCCTTCAAACGTCTCCAGTGGCTTCCATCTGGCTCTAGATGCCACTCGAAGAATTGCATGATTGTGTTGTTTCTTTCCATGTCCCTATCCTCCTCGTTTATTAATCAATAGGTATATCAATACTTACCCGGTTTGATACCAAACGAATCCTGCCAAAAACAAATGAGGCTGGGACAAAACACTTCGCTAACAACTAAAAAGCCTGTGAAATTTTACGAGGAGTAAAATTTCACAGGCTAAGTAAGGACAGAAACTATTATTATGGGGTTAGCAGCTATCATTTTCAAGCCAGTTAACTGTTATCATCATTGCTCCATTGTGGATGAAGCTATTTATGATACTATAATGTTATATGAAATTGAAATGTTATGAGGTTGAGGACAATGAGTACAATTTTAGATATTGCCAAGCTTGCGGGTGTAGCAAAAAGCACGGTTTCTCGGTATTTAAATGGCGGCTCTGTTGGCGAGGCGACAAAAAAGAAAATTGAACAGGCGATCAAGGAAACTGGGTATTCTCCGAATCCATTTGCGCAGAGTTTAAAAGCGAAGAAAACGAATATTATTGGCACGATTGTCCCGCGGCTTGATTCGTATGCTTCTTCACAAACGTTAATTGGCATCGATGAACAATTAAAGAAAATGAATTATCAGATGCTTATTTCCAATACAAGTCAAAATCTAGAGCGAGAGATTGAAAGCATTTATAGCTTCGCCAATCAAAAGATGGCGGGGATTATTTTGCTTGCTACTGAAATCACAGATCAGCATATCGAGGCATTTGAAAGTGTTAAGATTCCTGTTCTATTAATTGGACAGGAGCATGAGGATTTTCATAGTCTGATTCATGATGATTTTCATGCTGGTTATGCGATGGGGCAATATGTCCTTGAAAAAGGATATCGGAAGATTGCTTATCTAGGCGTAACGGAACGGGATATTTCAGTAGGCGTGAAACGAAAGCTGGGTTTTAAAAAGGCGATACAAGAAGTAGACGATTGTGATGTTCGCTTCTATGAGACATTATTCAATATTCCAGCTGCGCAGGCTAGTGCAAAGGGAATCATCCATGAATTTCAGCCTGCCATCTTTGTTTGTGCAACCGATAATATTGCTCTTGGGGTATTGAAGGCATCGTATTCAGAGGGGATTACGATACCGCAGGACTTAGCAGTTACAGGCTTTGGAGGCTATGATGTGACAGGAATCATTCATCCGGGCATAACGACAGCGAAGTTTTTTTACAAAGAAGCGGGGGAAACGGCGGCAAGACATATTGTAGAGTTAGTCAAGGAACGCCCTGTGGAAAAAATAACCGTTTCTAAATTTGAAATTATTGAGCGGGAAAGCGTTGACAATTTCTTTAAACGTCCCCTATAATAAAGGTAACGAAACCGGTTCCAATTGAGAGGGCCTATTCACTTGCTAACAGTTGGATATGGTTTCTCTTAACCAATTATTTTTTTAGTTAATTTTGGAACCGGTTCCTCTACCGAAGGGTTTTTATTTTTTACCCTCGGATGGAACCGGTTCCTAATACAAATGAAAAGAGAGGGATTAAGATGGATCATAAAAAAATTGCTCGAGAAGTTTTGGACGCCATTGGCGGTAAGGAAAACGTATCAGCTGCAGCGCATTGCGCCACACGCTTACGTCTAGTTTTAAATGATGAATCAGCCGTAGATCAATCAGCGTTGGAAAACATGGATGTCGTAAAAGGGACTTTTTCAACTGGAGGACAGTTTCAAATTATCTTAGGATCTGGAACGGTAAACGAGGTCTATAAACATTTAGCAGAGATGTCTGGTCAAACGGAAATGTCTACGAGTGATGTAAAAGACGCAGCGACGAAGAAACTGAATCCAATTCAGCAGTTCGTCAAAATGCTGTCAGACATTTTTGTTCCTATTATTCCAGCAATTGTAGCTGGCGGTTTATTGATGGGTATAAACAATATCTTAACAGCCCCAGATTTATTTATTGAGGGAAAATCCTTAGTGGATGCCAACCCAGAAATGTCAGATTTGGCGGCACTTATTAATACATTTGCAAATGCAGCCTTTGTTTTTTTACCGATTTTAATTGGTTTTTCAGCAACGAAGCGGTTTGGAGGGAATCCCTTCCTTGGGGCAACTCTTGGAATGCTAATGGTTCATCCTGACCTATTAAATGGGTACGGTTATGGTGCGGCGTTATTGAATAATGAAGTCCCAGTTTGGAATCTATTTGGCCTAGAAATAGAAAAGGTAGGCTATCAGGGAACCGTACTGCCTGTACTTGCTGCTTCATTTATTCTAGCAAAAATCGAAACCTCCTTACGAAAGGTTGTTCCATCGGCTTTAGACAATCTATTAACACCGTTATTTTCTATCTTTATTACAGGGGTTTTAACGTTTACTTTGGTAGGACCGCTGACACGCTCGGCTGGTAATCTATTAACAGATGGAATTGTCTGGTTATATGACACAACAGGTATCATTGGCGGAATCATTTTCGGTTTACTGTATGCGCCAATTGTTATTACGGGGATGCACCATAGCTTTATTGCCGTCGAAACACAATTGCTTGCTGATGTTGTGAAAACGGGTGGATCGTTTATCTTCGTCATTGCTGCGATGTCAAACATTGCGCAAGGAGGAGCGACACTTGCGGTGCTAAAAACAACAAAAAATGCCAAGATCAAAGGAACTGCTTCAGCAGCCGGGATTTCTGCCTTACTTGGGATTACCGAACCAGCGATGTTTGGGGTTAATTTGAAATTACGCTATCCATTTATCGGTGCCATTATTGGTTCTGCCGTTGGATCTGGCTTTGTTACAATGTTCAAGGTTAAAGCGACGGCATTAGGGGCAGCAGGTATACCAGGAATCATCTCGATTCGCCCAGATACCATTATTTCTTATATTATCGGTATGGCCATCGCATTTGCCGTATCGTTTATCGTCACGATTGTTTTAGCAAAAAGAGACGAAAAAAAAGCAGTGAAACAAACATCTGATCAAGCAGCAGCATAATAAAAAATGAAAAGGAGAATCCCGTGATTCTCCTTTCTGTATTAGGAGTGAACAGCATGGAATGGACAAAGGAGCAGCGATACAGAACCATGGAAGACATGTCCGAAGAGGAAATCCAAGGGTTAGCCAAACTAGTGAATCAATGCCCATGGCGCCAGTCTTTTCATATTCAGCCGGTGACAGGATTGTTAAACGATCCGAATGGATTTAGTTATTTTAATGGGGAATATCATTTATTCTATCAATGGTTCCCGCTAGGGCCGGTTCATGGGTTGAAGCATTGGTATCATACGAAGTCTAAAGACCTGGTTCATTGGGAAAATGTTGGAATGGCCATTGAGCCGTCGAATGAGTTTGATTGTCATGGGGCGTATTCTGGAAGCGGGATTGAGCATGAGGGGAAACTATACTTAATGTACACGGGCAATACGCGCGATGAAAATTGGAATCGACACTCCTACCAATGTTTGGCTGTGATGAGTCCGGATGGAAGCATTGTCAAAATGGATGCGCCGGTGATTGCAGAGGTTCCGAGCGGGTATACTGATCATTTTCGTGATCCAAAGGTTTGGAAAAATGGGGACCTCTTCTATGCCGTGATTGGTGCCCAAAGGGAAAATGAGACTGGAAGTGTAGTTTTATATCGTTCTAGGGATTTAAAAGATTGGCAGTTTGCGGGTGAAGTGAAGACCGGGTTAGGTGAAGAGTTCGGTTATATGTGGGAATGTCCGGATTATTTTGAGCTGGGTGGGCAGGGTGTATTCCTTTTCTCCCCGCAAGGGTTAAAAGCGGAAGGTGACTGCTATCAAAATATTTATCAATCAGGGTATGTAGCAGGAAGTCCCATAGATTTAGAGAATATCGAATTAAAGCATGGTGCATTCCATGAGCTGGATCGCGGTTTTGACTTTTACGCACCGCAAACAACGGTGGATCACCAGGGAAGGCGGATTTTAGTCGGCTGGATGGGTTTACCGGAAATTGACTATCCTACTGATAAAAATGGCTGGGCGCATTGTTTAACACTTCCTCGTGAGTTAAAGATTAAGGACGGAAAATTGATTCAACAGCCCGTTCCTGAGTTGATATCGCTCCGCGGTCAAAAGGTAGAAACCCTTCAAACGGTGGAGAATGAAAATGTCCGTTTGGATAACTTTGAGGGAGACGCGTATGAGCTTCTTGCGGAATTCTCTGATAGTAATGCTGAGGAGTTTGGTTTGGAACTTCGGGTTGGGGAAATGGAGAAAACCGTGATTAAATATGACGCGGTGGCGAAAAAGGTTGTGTTTGATCGGACTAGTTCTGGCGAATCTTTTGCTGAAGAGTTTGGTACCGTTCGGAAATGTACGTTGGACGCTGAAAAGATTTCGTTCCGAATCTTTGTTGATGTTTCCTCTGTTGAGGTGTTTATCAATGATGGGGTTGAAGTATTTACGGGAAGGATTTTTCCTGGTAAAGCTAGTAATGGAATCTCTGTGTTTGCTCGTGGTGGACAAACGAAAGTAAAGGCTGTTAAATGGGATATTAGATAAACTTTTTAGAGTACAAGAGGTGAAAGAATGGCAAAGCTTTTTACAATTGGTGAAATGTTAATTGATTTTATCCCTTTTAAAAAAGGTGTGGCTTTAAAGGATGTTGTCTCTTTTGAGAGAGCACCTGGGGGGGCACCGGCAAATGTGGCAGCCGCCGTTGCCAAATATGGACAGAAAGCAGCGCTGATTTCTAAATTAGGGAATGACGCGTTTGGCGACTTCTTAGTTGAAAAGCTTGTCGAGTCGGGGGTTGAGACGGACAAGGTTTACCGCACTAGGGAGGCAAATACGGGCTTGGCTTTTGTTTCGTTAAAAGAAAATGGGGAACGTGACTTTTCATTTTACCGTAATCCATCAGCTGATTTGCTGTTAAGCGAAGAGGAAGTCGATCCAACATGGTTTCAGGCGGGGGATATACTTCACTTTTGCTCGGTTGATTTGGTGGAAAGCCCGATGAAACAGGCTCATAAAAAAGCGATTGCCGCTGTTTCAGCTGCGGATGGCTTAGTCAGCTTTGACCCAAATGTGCGGCTTCCGCTTTGGGAAAATCCAGAGGACTGTCGTAAGGCAATTCTCGAATTTTTACCGACTGCAGATATCGTAAAGGTTTCCGATGAAGAGCTTAATTTTATTACGGGAATACAAGATGAGTCGGATGCGATAAAGTCATTGTTCGTTGGAAACGTGAAGGCAGTTGTCTACACGAAGGGGGCTGCCGGAGCGGATTTGATTTTAAAAGATCAAAAGTTTGAATCGAGCGGATACGCTGTTGAACCGGTGGACACCACTGGGGCAGGTGATGCGTTCATTGGCGGATTTTTATATCAATTACTAGAATTGCATGCCAATCCGGAAAACATTGAAGAGGTGCTTCGAAACCACCAGGCATCTATTCTAGAATTTGCCAATGCTAGCGGGGCTCTTACTACAACAGGAAAAGGAGCTATCTCTGCTCTGCCGAGTAAGAGGGAAGTTGAAGAGCTTGTAGGGTCATAATACTTTTACTTGGATTAAACGTAGCCAAGGGTGAAATCCATACCGTGCTGTCGTAAATGAATTTGAAAAGAGAAGGTCTTTCATCAGTTTACTGAACTGGTGGAGACCTTCTTTTAATTTTGTGTATCTTTCCTCATACCTCTCTGGATGTTATTTTATAACGAAAAGTGTCATTGATATTGTCTGAATATAATGTATAATGGAATAATCTAAAAATTCTCTAAAAAGGTGGACAACAAATGAATATACTAGCAAGAATTAGTACAGTCGCAGGTAACACTTTTATCTACTGGGTTTTATTATTCACAGCTCTAGCCATGGTGTTTCCAGGCGGTTTTACCTGGATTGCTCCTTATATCTCAGTTCTGCTTGGAATTATCATGTTTGGGATGGGGTTAACGTTATCTGTAGAAGATTTCAAGGCCGTATTCAAACAGCCTCTTGCTGTATTCGTAGGGGTTGCTGCTCAATACATTATCATGCCGGGTGTAGCTTATCTTCTGGCTGTAGGGCTGAATCTCCCTCCTGAAGTGGCGGTTGGTGTAATATTGGTCGGTTGCTGTCCTGGGGGAACTGCATCAAATGTAATGTCGTACCTAGCAAGAGCAAATGTCGCGTTGTCAGTTGCTGTTTCATCGGTAGCAACCTTGGTATCACCAATCCTAACCCCTGCGCTTATTTACCTATTAGCGAGCCAGTGGCTTCCTGTATCAGGAAAAGATATGCTTCTTTCAACGGTTCAAATCGTTCTTCTTCCTATTATTCTTGGCATTGTCTTTAAATGGATTTTGAAGGACAAAGCAGAGGAAGGGGCGAAAATCCTGCCGCTTGTTTCTGTAATTGGAATCGTCGGTGTTATCTCAGCAGTGGTAGCAGCGAATAAAGCAAATATCCTGGAATCTGGTTTGGCAATTCTTGGTATGGTCATTCTACATAATTTTGTTGGATTGGTATTAGGTTTCTTTATTTCAAAATGGTTCAAATTCCCGTATGCCGATCAAAAAGCAATCTCAATCGAGGTCGGAATGCAGAACTCAGGACTTGCCGCAGCGCTAGCGACTGCACATTTCTCTCCACTTACGGCTGTTCCGAGTGCGATTTTCTCTGTGTGGCATAATATTTCTGGACCATTGGTTGCTACCTATTGGGCAAAAAAGGCTGCAAAAAAAGAACAGGAAATGGAAGAGGCTAAAAAAGTTTCCTAATTACATGGAGATAAAAAATGGTAGAGGATGAATTGAAAGAATCGTTATTCAACGACCTTTTGAGTCATCTTCAATTTTTTAATATATTTGAAAAGGTCTTTCATCAGCTTACGAAACTGGTGGGAGGCCTTTTTCTCGATTTCGTTACATAAGATGAATTACTTCGTCATTCTAATATTCGTAAAAAAATGCATTACACAAAGTATAAATAGTTTTTTTGATAGAATTTCCTGTCTTTTTACGAACATTTAATGTAATTACTAAATTAATATTCGTCTTTTATATTGCCAAAATGATAGTTTTTAATTATAATCTAAAAGTGTAAGAGATAGATAAAACCGGATTCTTGTATGGTGTTAATCACCATTCAATAATACTTTTTTGAATTGGAAAGTGAGGCCAGATATGACGCAGCGAAGAGTACCTTATCTCATCTTGGCTCCAGGATTGATTCTCTTGATTTTATTTTTGGTGTTACCTCTTATTTCTACCATTTTTCCAACATTCTTTAATGGAGGGTTTACCTTTTCAAATTACACCTCATTCTTCTTGGATGAGTATAATTTTGGAATTTTTTGGCGGACCATAAAGATTTCACTGATTGCAACTCTGATTTGTGTAGTGTTAGGAGTTCCGACGGCCTACTACATTTCCCAAAGTCCGAAAAAATGGCGCGGTCTATTAATGTCGATCACATTGTTTCCGTTGTTAACGAATTCGGTTGTGCGGAGTTTTGCATGGATTACAATTTTGGGACAAGACGGTATTTTAAATAATGCTTTGATGAATATTGGCTTACTTTCTAAGCCACTTACGATGCTTTATACAGAATTTGCCATTGTCATTGGCTCTGTGTATCTCTTCTTGCCATTAATGGTTATTACGTTAGTGGGAATTTTAGAGAACATTGATTCTGAAATTATGGAAGCAGCAGAAACGTTAGGCGCCAATCGCTTGATCGCTTTTGCGAAGGTTATCCTGCCATTAAGTGTGCCGGGGATTATTGTTGGCAGCATTTTAGTTTTCACAGGAAGCTTGACAGCTTATACAACCCCACAATTATTAGGCGGGAATCGAAACATAATGTTAGCTACCTTCTTATATCAAAATGCAACTGCACTAGGAAACTGGCAAGGTGCAAGTGTCATTGCTTTGATTATGATTGTGGCGACTTTAATCGTGATGAAGTTATTCAGCTGGATTGCGGGACGCATGGATAAAAGAGGTGAGGCGAGTGCGTAAAAATATAGGTTTAAAAATCTTTGCCGGTCTAGTTTTTGCATTTCTGTTAGTTCCTTTGCTCATTATCATAGTGACTTCTTTTGGAACAAACACAACTATTCAATTTCCAATTAAAGGTTTTACCTTTGAATGGTACAGTAAGGTATTTAACAATGAAGCATTTATGGACAGCTTCTTTCTAAGTCTGCAAGTAGCATTTATAGCGACTCTCTTGGCATTAATTATTGGTGTTCCAGCTGCTTATTCTTTGGCACGCCACAGGGTGTTCGGACGAAATTGGATTAAGAGTTTTTTCCTTTCTCCAACGATTGTACCTGGCTTGGTAGTTGGATATGCTATGTATCAATTTATAGTCATTAAGTTTCAATTTCCTATCATCCAAGGATTGTTTTTAGGCCATTTCTTGATTTGCCTGCCTTACGTTATTCGGGTGGTTGGTTCAACAATTGAGCAGCTAGATTTTTCAATTGAAGAAGTTTCGTGGACGTTAGGGTGCACAAAATTACAAGCATTTATAAAAGTGGTATTACCCAACATTACTTCTGGAATTTTTGCTTCCTTCATGTTGGCATTCATTAATTCTTTCAACAATATACCGGTATCTCAGTTTTTATCAGGACCAGGTGTAACCATGCTGCCGACAAGCTTAATGAATTATATAGAATATAACTATGATCCATCTGTATCTGCTTTATCAGTCATTTTAATGCTTGGTACGATTGTTCTGATGTATGTTATTGAGAAGACGTTAGGGTTAGCAAGTATTTCATAGGAACAACCAGGATTTTAACAGCGAAGGGGGTAAAACAGCATTATGTCCTATGTTGAATTAAAAGATATTCGTGTGAGTTATGACAACAAAGCCAATATTTTAAAAGATTTAAATTTATCAATTGAAAAGGGCGAATTGGTTTCCTTGTTAGGCCCATCAGGCTGCGGGAAAACAACCACTTTACGCGTCATTGCCGGCTTAATTGAGCCGAATGATGGTGAGTTTCTTGTTGACACTCAAAACTTAACGAAGGTGCCCGTTCATAAACGTGAATTTGGAATGGTATTTCAAAGCTATGCATTGTTTCCCCATCTAACGATTAAGGAAAATGTTGCGTTCGGCTTGAAATTACGTAAGGAAAAAAAGAATTCCATCGACAAAAAGGTAAAAGATATTTTAGCGATTACAGGATTAGAAGAGCTGGGCGACCGCTATCCCAAACAACTTTCAGGCGGGCAGAGACAACGTGTAGCTTTAGCGCGCGCCTTAGTCATCGAACCCAAATTATTATTATTAGATGAACCATTAAGCAACTTAGATGCTAAATTACGCTTGGCAATGCGTATCGAAATTAAACGGATTCAAAGGCAATTAGGCATTACATCTGTATTTGTAACGCATGATCAAGAGGAATGTTTCTCCATTTCAGACAGAGTTGCTGTTATGAATAAAGGGGTAATCGAACAGTTCGACACACCTGAAGAAATTTATAATAATCCAAAAACGGAGTTCGTGGCCCGTTTTATTGGGTTTGAGAACTTTTTTGAATTAACACCAACAGAAGAATGGAACTATCAAGCTGTTGATGGAACAGTTTTCCATAGTACTCGCGATTGGGAGCCAGGAAAGCATACGGGAACCATCCGTCCGGATGATATCGAGATTACAAGAAATAGTAAACAAAATGAAAATAATATGGTGTCAGGGATTATAAAAGTTCGTACGTTCCTTGGCAAGTCCTACCAATATGAAGTCGAAACACCTATTGGCAAATTACTCGCAAATAAAACAGATGATGTGGTCTATCAAGTTGGAGACGAAGTCACATTATCCATGCCATCTCACAAACTAATCATAGTTTAAAACATCCAAGAAAAGGGGAGAAACAAAATGAAAAAGAAATTAGGTTTAGTAAGTTTAACTTTAGTAACAGCTAGTATACTGGCTGCATGCGGCGGCGGGGACAAAGATGCGAGTAAGGAAAAGCAAACATTGATCATCTCAACTTTTGGTTTGGAAGAAGATAAAATGCAAGAAGATGTCTTTAAACCATTTGAAGAAAAATACAATGTGGACATTGTGTTAGAAACGGGTACGAGCTCTGAGCGTTTAACAAAATTAAAAAGCAATCCAAACTCAACGGTTGATGTTATTGAATTGTCTCAATCAAATGCGGCTGACGGTGTATCAGCAGATTTATTTGAAAAAATCGACAGCTCTAAAGCTCCAAATATGGACAACTTAATCGATAGTGCAAAAGATTTGGCTGCAGATGGTTCTGGCCCAGCCTACACGCTGAACAGTATCGGGATTGTTTATAATAAAAAGACAGCAGGTAAAGAAATTAAGGAATGGGATGATCTATGGGAGTCTTCTTTAAAAGGGAAAACCTCGATTCCTGACATTACTACAACATTTGGTCCAGCGATGCTATATGTAGCAAGCGGTCACGAGAATGTTGACATTACAACTGATAATGGAAAAGCAGCATTTGAAGGAATCACGGATTTAGCTCCAAACGTTGTAAAAACGTATAGCAAATCTTCTGATTTAGCCAACATGTTCCAATCAGGAGAAATTTCAGCAGCTGTTGTCGGCGACTTTGCTGTTCCGATTATCACGGAATCCAATCCAGATGTAGCCTATGTTGTTCCTGAATCTGGAACATACGCAAACTTTAACACGATCAACATCAACAAAAACTCTAAAAATAAGGACTTGGCCTATAAATATATCGATTGGAGACTAAGCCAGGAAGTTCAGGAAAAAACGGCAGTGTCTCTTAATGAAGCTCCAACCAATAAAAATGTAGTACTAGACGAAGAAACGGCTAAAAATAAAACGTATGGTGATGTGGCTGAACGTACAAACAAAGTGGATTCATTATTTGTTAATAAAAACCTTGAATCTTGGATTAATCAATGGAATAGAATTTTAAACAAATAGTTTGAGGTAGAGGAAAAGGGCTAAGATCATTCTTGGCTTTTTTCTTTTAATTAAGTCCTTGAGAAGGGAGAAAAGAAATGAAAGTTGATTTGGCGATTATAAATGCACAGGTTTTTAACACTTTTACCAAAAAGTTTGAAAAGAACAATGTGTTTATTATTGAGGATAAATTTTATTATATAACGGATGACGAAATTGAAAATTGGCAGGCTAGTAAAGTGGTTGATGCGGAAGGGCAGTATTTGATTCCAGGATTAATGGATATTCACATGCATATAGAAAGCTCAATGACATCCCCTTCCATTTTTTCAGAAGCGGTCGTAACCCATGGAGTAACAACGGTTGTCGCTGATGCTCACGAGATTGCGAATGTGTTTGGTATGGAAGGGCTTGAGGCGTTCTTTTCCCAGCCAAGTGTCATGGATATTTTCTATGCGATTCCTTCCTCTGTCCCTTCGACAACTCCAGAATTAGAAACAACGGGCGGCTATATCGGTGTAGAAGAAGTGAAGCAGCTCTTGCAGCATCCGAAAGTTATTGCACTAGGGGAAGCGATGAATTTCAACGGCATTGTCAATGAACCAGACTCTTTGATTAGGCAGATTTTACACGCAGTTCAATCGGAGAGGCCATTTATGCCTTTAGAAGGTCATGTTCCGCGTGTTTCGGGATTAGAATTATCAAAATTTTTATATGCAGGGATCACGGCTGATCATACCCATCAAGCGCCCGAATCAATTTATGAGAAAATCACCAATGGAATGTTTTTAGAATTTCAAAAGAAATCAATTACTCCAGAAAATATGCGTGTCATTGTTAAAAATGATTTCTATGAATATATAGCAATCATTACGGATGATGTGATGGCGGACGACTTGTTGGAAGGACATTTGGATGCAAACGTACGTCTAGCCATTTCATGTGGGATGCCTGCCGAACAGGCCATATATTGCACTACTTATACGCCTGCTAGAAGAATGGGATTTCAGGATCGAGGTGCGATTGTCCCAGGTTTTAAAGCCGATTTTCTATTGCTGAATGATGTTGGAAGCTTTGAAATTGGGGCGGTATATAAGGATGGGAAATTGGTGTATAGACAGGGAAATGGAATCAGCTATCCTGCTGTGAAGCCTGATTTTCCAGAACACTTCTATAAATCCTTAGATTGCCGGGCATTAAAATTAGAGGATTTACGATTCAGGGTGAAGGCATCTGAAAAGGCTGTAGTTAATGTGATTCAAATCTCGGATGTGGGCACATTTACCGAACATGTGCAGCGGGAGGTTAGGGTTGCAGATGGGTTTTTAGATTGGGAGAATAGTGGGTTAGCCTTAATTATTGTGATGGAGCGATATGGGAAGACAGGCAACATCGCCTACGGATTTGTTGATAAAGCTTTATATGAAAAAGGAGCTGTCGCCACTACGTGGGCACATGATCATCATAATTTGATGGTAATGGGAACGAGCTCGGAAGATATACTAGCTGCGCAAAAACAATTATTGGATATACAAGGTGGTTATGTTGTGGTACAAGCTGGGAAGGTGCAAGCCGTTTGCCCATTGCCAGTTGGCGGCATAATCAGCGATGCACCGATACAAGAACTAGGTGCGCAATTAAAGGGAGTGCGTCAAGCTATGAATAGGTTAGGCTACCGCAACAGCAATGAAATTATGTCCTTCTCGACATTATCCTTGCCTGTTTCCCCTGTTATCAAAATTACCGACAAAGGGATGATGAATGTGCGTTCTCAAGTGATGATCCCATTAGTTGAGGGTGAACAAATTTGAAAATAGTGATTAAAAATGCTTGGATTTTAACCATGAATGAACAGATGGAACAGTTTCCAAAAGGCTATATAATTGCTGATGATGAGAAAATTTTAGATGTTGGCACGATGGCTTCACTGCCAAGTGACATCCTCTATGACAAATGCATCGACGCCAAAGGGGCAATTTTGCTGCCTGGCATGGTTAATACACACACTCATATTGGCATGATTCCATTTCGTTCACTAGGGGATGACTATCCAGACCGTTTACGCCGCTTCTTATTTCCATTAGAAAATGAGTGTATGAACGAACAGCTGGCGTACACGAGCGCAAAATATGCAATTGCTGAAATGCAGCTTGCCGGTGTGACGACATTCTTTGATATGTATTATTTTGAACAACAATTGGCTGAAGCGGCAGAAGAAATGCATAGCCGCGGTATTTTAGCAGAAACCGTCATAGATTCCGTAACGGTTGATGTACCTGAGCCAATGGGTGGCTTACGGTATGCTCAAAGTTTTATGACGAAATGGCAAGGAAATAGGAGAATTCAAGTATCAGTTGCACCGCATGCCCCCTACTCTAATACAATTGAAGTGCTCCAGCAAGCAGATGTTTTGTCTCAATTGTACAATGTACCATGGATGATGCATGTCAGTGAAATGGATTTTGAAATGAATAAATTTCGTGAAGAACACAATCAAACTCCGATTGAATTTTTAGAGGAGATTGGCGTATTGAGTCCGAGACTTGTAGCTGCACACTGTATTCATTTGTCAGATCATGACATTGAGTTATTGAAGAAGTATGATGTAAAAGTGGCTCATTGTATCGGTGCTAATACGAAATCGGCTAAAGGTGTAGCACGTGTTCGGGATTTATTATCTGCAGGTGTAACGGTGGGGCTGGGAACAGATGGTCCAAGCAGCGGAAATACTTTGGATTTATTTAGCCAAATGCGATTGTTTGCCAATTTTCATAAAACGGTTTTACAGGATCGCAGTGCCTTTCCAGCTGAAGAAATTGTAAAGTTAGCAACTATCGGAGGAGCGAACGCTTTAGGTCTGGAGAGGCAAATTGGCTCTATTGAGGCAGGGAAACAAGCGGATTTCATCCTAGTTGAAACCGATTCAGTCAATATGTTTCCTATTTTTGATCCGTATTCTGCTTTGGTGTACTCAGCAAATGCTGGCAATGTAAGAGATGTATTTATCGCTGGGAAGCAAGTGGTTGCAGGAAAAACATTAGTGGATTTTGAAGAAGCACAATTAAGAGCAGAGCTTGCTAAAGCCATGGAGCAATGTGGATTTAAAACAAAAGCATTAAAAGCAATGGAGGAAAAATAAAGGGGAAGTAGAACAAGGGCGCTTTAGTGCTGAATATTGCACTGCTATTTTTATTGGAATGAGATGTATCAGCAGAAGTGGACTCATGGAGAAAGCTTTATAGGATTCAATGTTAAGCAATTATCAATTTTAAATATCTTTAGCGGGTAGCATGATGTAATATCGTCCCATTATCCCTTGATTCTATAGGGGCCATGTCTCTAGGGGAACATTGAATCCTGATAAGGTTCAAAATTAGAGGTTTTCCATTAGTTCTTTGAATTTTTGGGAAGCCTCTTTTTTCATCTATTTTGTTACATGCAAAAGGTGATGAGCAGGGGCAATGGAAAACGTCTAGGTCTTCAGGCGTTATTTTTTATATATTTTGGAGAACGACCGGTACAAAATAACCAATTTCTTCATTTTTATAGAATAATAAAAAAATAGCTTTTATAATAAATAGGAAAATAGAGGGAAATCCGGACCGAGGGCGGACCGAGGGGACGGTTCTTGTGGCAATAACTAGGTTTATTATAAACCATAAGAACCGTCCCCGTGGCAACCACCCGTGGCAACCAGTGAAAAACAAAGAATATTTTTTAATAAAGCAGGTGTTGAAGTGAGTATTAACGTGAATTTGGCCGCTTCGCAGGCAAATAAAATCAACGATTATGCCTCGAAACTACTTGAGGTTAAAAGCAACTTAAATAGGGTAAAAGGAAATCTCAACAATGGCTGGAATGCCCAAGAGATGTTCTACATAAACCAAACGATTGACAGTATAAATCGGGAAATCGCGACTCTTTCTTCTAAACTAAGTTCAATCGGCTCGGATGTTCTTTCAGCTGCTCAACAAATCCAGCGTCAAGTAGAAGCCGAAGCAAGAGCAAAGGCGGAGGCAGAAGCCAAGGCAAAAGCGGAAGCCGAGAAAAAGGCAAAAGCCGCTGGTAACTAATTTACTAGAGTACATGGAGGTGCTATAAATTGCCGCCCATTAGGATTCAAACAGATTATGTTAAACAGACTGGTGCCAGTATTGGTCATATGTCACAAAAAGTATCAGAGGTTAGTGATGGTTTAAGCGCTCTTAGGTATTCGATTGATCATGAAATTATGAATCGGGGAAACCTGCGTGCAAGGTTTAATACTTCCATTAGTTCATCTCATGAATTAGAAACACGACTGAGAAACTTGGAGAGATTTATTGCACAATCTATGGATCAGTATAGCCGGACTGAGACCGAGTTAACGAAAAAATCGGAATCGGCAATAAACCCAGAATCTAAGAAATCAACCATCGCAAGTATCTTGAATGTGTTTAACTACATCAATGGAAAACTTAGTATCGGGGATGCCGCCCTAGTTGGCACACAACTTTTCACAATCGCACTTAGTGCTGGGATTTCACGGAAGCTTAAAATTAATTACATAGGCGGGAAGCCAAAGTTTTGGAAGAAAATTAAGGGTGATTATAAATTTACAGTAGGAGCTCATCCATCCTGGAAGAGCAGAGGAAGAGGAAGATATGACTCGAAGCTGGCTCGTGCCATTTATAATTTTTCAAAATCGAGCCCTACCAACCCTATAGTAAAACAACTTCATAAGTTGGCAGCTTCTTATAATAACCCTTCAGCTTTATTAAAGCATGCTGCTGGTTTTCCAAAGAATTTGAATCTGTTAAAAGCGGATACTTTATCTGGTACATTCCAAAAACGTATAACAACCGGTACTAAGGAAATTGCTGAGCACATAATCGATGCCAAGGGTTGGACCAAAGTGGCAAAGAAAGTCCCATTAGTTGGCTGGGGAATATCAATCGCTGCAAACAGTGCAGAGTTTGTTGATCCTGACAATGCAGGTAAGACTGGTGGTGAAAAAACCGGACGCGCAGTTGCTGGACTTACCGCTGATTTTGTCGCAATCAGCGGAGGCGCTAAAGTCGGTGCGATGATTGGGAGCTTGGGTGGCCCTGTCGGAATCGTAGTTGGCGGTGCCGTTGGTGCCTTAGTTGGCGGAGTCGGAAGTATTGTCTTTGAAGACCAGATTAAAGCTGGTGGCGAAAAGCTTGGAGGAGCAATTGAAGAGGGAATTAAAGATATAGGTGCGGGGATTAATAACACTTTTAAATCCGTAGGAAGTTGGTTCAACTAAAACTTTTTTTTATGAAAGCGAGAAATCTTCAGCAAATCTTTTAATAAAGGATAAGGATGAAACATGACTTTAGAAACGATGAAACTGATTCAAGGCTTATTATCCTATTATCTGAGTATTCAAATAATGTTCAGTATCTTGGTATTTTTACTCGGAAGGATCGTGCTTGATGTTTATGAAACAGGTGTTTATGAAAATCCAAAAACGGTGTTCCAACGGACGCTTACGTTTGTGACCAATGCTTTTCTTGGTATAGGACCTTATCTGAACAAGAAATTTTTAAAGTACTCTTTTTTAAAAAGAAAGTTCTTTATGTTGATTTCTATTGTAGTCCAAATTGTTGCCTCTATTATTGTATATTATGTGATTAAAAATCTGCTCCGGGCGATTTTTCTATAAACACCTATTTATAAATCTATGAAAAAAGATCATAGGGACGGTTCTTGTGGCATAACTAGCTTCATTAAAAACCACGAGAACCGTCCCCATGGTTTAGGATAAGGAATGAACATGACTTTAAAAACATTGGAACGAACCGAAGAATTACTAATCTATTTTCTCGGAGTTCAAGTGATTTTCAGTATCTTAGTATTTTTACTTGGCAGGATCATGCTTGATGTGTACGAGGCAGGTGTTTCTGAAAATCCAAAAACAGTATTTCAAAGGACGTTTACGTTTGTGATCAATGCTTTTTTTGGTATAGGACCGTATCTGAACAAGAAATTTTTAAAGTACTCTTTTTTTAAAAGAAAGTTCTTTATGTTGATTTCTATTGTAGTCCAACTTTTTGCCTCTATTATTGTTTATTATGTGATTAAAAACCTGCTCCGTGCAATTTTTCTATAATCACTCTCTCGTGAAACGATAATATAAAAGGGCTTTATAACGAAAAGGAATGTGAAATAAATGGATTATATTATGACTTGTACATCAGCGGAGCTTGCACTCTTAGTAACACTTAGTGGATATCCTGGTGTAGCAAAAGGTATTGCGGAGGCATCCGTTGGAGAAAAGAGACCAAAAGAGTGGGAAGCAATTATGGAGGTGACTACTCACCAATTAATCCTAAAGCAGCTCTGGGATGACGAAAGAGAGCTAAAGGGAGAGATCCCATTAAGGGATGAAATTCAGCAATTTATTCAGAGTTATGTTGAATCGAAATGGATGATTCGCTGCTCAAATAAGGGACAATCCAACATTCTAATGATACACCATATTGAAAAGGATACATGGATGACTCATATCATTGATCGGGACATTATCCATGAATTCGCCTATATCAAAGGTGCAGATATTCCAAGCATAATCCGAAACTATTATTCTTTTTCGGAAGAGGGTATTGAAAGAGCACAGATGTTCCATCTCACCGATCGGGCATTTGATTTGCTTAGTGAACACCATAACGCAGGTAAGGTAAGGAAACAAAGCAGTTTTTCACCTATAGAAGAGCAGAGCTTTCAATTGTTTCTAGATGATTTAGAATCGCAGGGCTGGTCTCTTTATAATATTTCAATGTTTCATAATCCAAGTATTGAAAGAGACCCGATTCTCGAAAATATTGTCTTCTTTCTTCCCGCAGCGAAAGGGATTTGGGTCGTAGAATATACGGACCATCCAACTGCACCAGTAAAGGTTGCATTAAATACAATTGAGCAGTGGTGTGATTTGTTAAATGGTGTAGGGCTTGAAGCTTCAAGTGTAAATAGTCGATAACGAAAATCCATATGAGAACTCTCATGTGGATTTTTTTGTGGGACCTATGGTTCTTTATTCTTATCTCATTTTAGAAAAATTACTAAGAAGAAAGGGCTAGATAGGCTTTGTATCAGTCATTGATAGGATTGGAATGGATTTGTCAAATTGTGTCTAAAGTATGACGGACCAAATGGGAAATTGCTTTATAATAACAAATATAGGAAATTGTTTCTACTGGAGCAGGGAGAGAATTGTTTTGATAGTAACGCTGTTTGATAGAGGTAAAGCATTTAATCTTGTTTTACCTGAAAAAATAACCGGGAGATACGTTCTCTCTACGGTTGATAAAGATGATAATTCGATTGATTTAATTGCCGTTGAAGCAGAAAACGGCAAGTGGTATGTAAAATCAAATAAATATGCCTACCTAAAAGGCGCTGCTGGAGAAAAGATCGGAAAAGTCCCAGTAGAGCCTTTTATGACGTATACAATCTACCGTGATCAAGATTCGACTGCATTATTATATGTGGAACCAGCAAGTGAAGGACGAAATGAGTTTACTAGACATATGGTATCAGCGGATGTAATTAGGATTGGGAGAGCCAAAGATAATGATATTTGTTTTACCGACAAGTTGGTATCCAGCTCACACTGTTCCGTTGAATATGATGGGAATGGTCAGGCTATAATTCGGGACCATAACAGTTCAAATGGTACATATGTCAATGGTGAAAGAATTAAGGAAAAAGTGCTCGCCATTGGAGACGTGATTTCGATTATGGGCCTGCGGATTATTTACAATGGACGATTACTTTCATTAAATAATCCTCATCAATTAGTGTTTTTAAATCGATATGCTTTTAAACCTTTTGTTGTTGACCAGCCAATTATCAAAGAGGAAGAGGAGCTCGATGATTTTCTAATCGAAGAAGAACAGGATGAATTGTTTTTCCGTTCACCGAGGTTTAAACGGGATATTGAGCGAAAGACCATTAAAATTGACCCGCCGCCTCAGAAAAATAATGCCGAAGAAACACCATTAATGCTGATGCTTGGTCCCTCGATTACGATGGGGATGGCGTCACTGTTTACAGGAATATTTGCAGTTCAAAATGTAATGCGAACGAATGGGGACATTATGTATGCAATGCCTACGCTTATCATGTCCTTAAGTATGATGATTGGGATGATCCTATGGCCGATTTTAACAAAAAGGCATGAGAAGAAAAGGCGAATCGAACAGGAGAAAATACGTCAGGAAAAATATAGCAAGTACATAGAAGAGATGAAACAAGTGGTGGCGGACGAATGCAAATATCAGAGTGAGATTCTGCATGAAAACCATATACCCCTATACCTTTGCTTAAAAAGGATCCGCAATCGTGAACGTAATTTATGGGAACGCACAATAGGACAAAATGATTTTCTTAAAATTAGAGTCGGTTTAGGTGATTTGCCATTAGATGCTGAAATCAAATATCCTGAGAAAAAATTTACGCTTGAGGATGACAATCTCCATGATGAATTGTATCAATGGGTAGAATCTCCTCAAATCATAAGACAGGTGCCTGTCACCATATCACTTGTCGATGAGCACGTAAGCGGGATTATTGGAAAAAGGGATTTGGTTATTGAGTTTGCAAAAGGGATTATTTTCCAATTAGCGGCATTACATAGTTACGACGAATTGAAATTAGTGTTTCTTTACGATAAAGAAGAACAAGACTGTTGGCAGTTCGTCAAGTGGCTGCCGCATGTCTGGGATGATGGAAAGAGTGTCCGCTTTATTGCCACTGACGCCAATGAAATAAAAGAGCTTTCTGCTTATTTTGAAAAAGAGATCACCCATCGAGCAGCCATGGGTGATAGTAATGAAGCAGAGATTAAGCAGCATTATGTAGTTTTTTCGATGAGCAAAGAATTAGCAGGAAAAGCTGAAATGGTGAATTTACTTTTAAGAGAAAAGAAAGAGATTGGCTTCAGCTTGATTACCTTATATGACAGTTTGGAATTACTGCCGAAAGAATGCACCAATGTCGTTGAGCTTAATGACAAAACTAGCAAAATATTTGATAAAGACGATATCTCAGGGAAGGTTCAAAACTTTGCTGCCGATATTTTTTTACAACAAGATGCAGAACCTATTGCGATCGAGTTGGCCAATATACAGCTGGCTTCTTCTGTTAAGGCCTACACCCTTCCTGATATGATCACCTTTTTAGAAATGTTTGGCGTTGGAAAAGTAGAGCATTTAAATTCACCTACGAGATGGAAGGAAAATAACCCGACACAGAGTATTGAAACGCAGATTGGTGTTAACCAGGCAGGTGAGCACTTCAAACTTGATCTTCATGAAAAATACCATGGACCACATGGATTGATTGCGGGTATGACCGGATCTGGTAAGAGTGAGTTTATTATGACGTTCATCTTATCGTTAGCCGTAAACTACCATCCAGATGAAGTGGCCTTTATTTTAATCGATTATAAAGGTGGTGGGATGGCCAATGCATTCAGGAACCTGCCGCATTTGGCAGGTACAATTACCAACCTTGATGGAGCAGCCGTCAAACGTTCACTAATTAGTATCCAAAGTGAACTAAAACGACGCCAGGCTATTTTTAGTGAAACAAGCAGGAGACTGAATGAAAGCAATATTGATATTTATAAGTACCAAAGGTTATACCGCGAAGGTGCGGTTTCAGAGCCATTACAGCATTTATTTATGATTTCCGATGAGTTTGCCGAATTAAAAACGCAGCAGCCTGAATTTATGGATCAGCTGGTCAGCGCAGCACGGATTGGAAGAAGCTTGGGTGTCCATTTAATTTTAGCGACTCAAAAGCCTTCAGGGGTTGTAGATGACCAAATTTGGAGTAACAGTAAATTCCGTATCAGCTTGAAGGTACAAGAAAAGGCAGACAGTATGGAAGTCATCAAACGACCGGACGCAGCTGAACTTTCACAAACAGGACGTTTCTACTTGCAGGTCGGGTACAATGAACTGTTTGAACTTGGTCAATCGGCATGGGCTGGGGCACCATATTACCCTGCAGATAAGGTGGAAAGGACAAAAGATGATGGAATTACGGTCATTGATAATTTAGGACGCGTAATGAAATCAGCTAGAATTGATAAGCGGAAAAATACAGTCACAAAACCAGTGAGTCAAATTGATGAGGTCACCAACTATCTAGCGAATCTTGCAAACCAAGAAAATATTAAAGTAAAACAACTTTGGTTGGATCCTATCCCAGCTAATATCTACCTGGATGAACTAAAGGAAAAGTATCGTGAGAATGGCTCGCAGCAGTTTGAACTTAATCCGGTCATTGGCGAATATGATGATCCAGCAAATCAACGTCAGGCAGTGTTGAGGCTGCCAATCTCCCAAGAAGGCAATACCGTTGTATACGGGGTAGCTGGAAGCGGGAAAACAACTTTCTTGACCTCGCTTATCTATTCTTTGATGGAAGAACACACCCCTGAAGAAGTAAATCTTTATTTACTAGACTTTGGGTCAGAAACATTAAGCTGGTACCGTGAGTCTCCGCATGTTGGCGATGTAATGCTGTCACATGAAGGGGAAAAAATCGACAATCTCTTTAAAATGATGAATCTTGAAATCGCAGCAAGAAAGAAGCAATTCGCAAATTATGGAGGAGACTTCAAAACCTTCAACCAACAGTCGAACGAAAAAGTACCATCGATTGTGCTGATGATTCACAATTACTCTGCTTTTTCAGAGATGTATGAACAATATGAAGAAGCTATTTCACTTTTGACCCGAGAAGGAACGAAATATGGAATCTATTTTCTAGTAACAGCGTTAAATACGGGTGCGATTCGGTATAGGCAGCTTCAGAACTTCAAACAAATGTATGTCCTTCAGCTCAATGACACAACCGAATATTCTGGTGTGTTAGGCAACGTTGATGGAGTTTACCCATCGAAAAATAAGGGAAGAGGAATTTTCAAAACAGAGAATGTTTACGAATTCCAGGTGGCTCAAATTTCAGTAGAAGCATCATCAGACTTGTACAGCTTTGTAACAGGTTATTGCCGCGAGCACCAGCAGAAATGGAACAAGAATTCAGCAAAACGAATTCCGATTCTTCCAGATAAAGTAGATATCAAGTATTTACAGGATGAAATCCGTTTTAATCAAACAAACAAAATTCCGATTGGAGTCGAGAAGGACTCATTAATTATCTATCCCTATGACTTTACTGCTTCAGAGGTCAGTCTCGTAACTTCGCTTACGGGTGATGAATGCTCAGCTTTCCTGCAGGGACTAGCGGAAGTAATCACGATGAAAGACAGCAGAGAGGTAATTGTCATCGATGCTGTTGGCAGCCTTGTGTATGACAGCGGTCGTACGTATCAATATGTGACAGGACCAAAACCGTTAGAAGAGATGATTGTCTATTTATTTACGACATTGGTGTACCGGAACAACACTACAAAGGACGCGATTGCGGAAGGCAAGCCGGCACCGGTGTTTGAAAACATAACCTGTATCATCCATTCATTTACAGAATTGAATGCACAGCTCTCCGATGATGGAAAAGATAAGCTGAAGGTCTTTTTAGAACGAGTAAATGGACTGAACGTGACGATTATCTTCTCCGATGCAGTCGACAAACTAAGCTCTTACACATATGAACCGTGGTTCCAAAAACAAGTATCGCTGAGTGATGGTGTATGGGTAGGAAATGGTATTACTGAACAATACACGCTGAAAATCAATAAAATTACCAATGATATGTATGGTGAACTAGCAGAGGACTTCGGCTATGTAGTGAACAAAGGAAAAGTAAAACTAGTAAAACTCCTGACAACTGCAGCGAGTGAAGAGGAGGCGGTGCAATATGCATAAGATTTTAGTCGAGATATATAACCCGGCTTCAAACAACACTTATGACATATTTATCCCGTTGAAAAGTCCTGTATTTGAAGTTGTCTATCTGCTAACACATACAATCTCCGATCTTTCACAAGGGCATTACAAGGTCACAGAGCAAACAGTTTTATGTGATGCAATTACTGGAAATGTATTTGATATCAACAGGACCATCGAAGAACTTGGTTTGAAAAATGGATCCAAGCTGATGTTACTCTGACGGGCTGTAATCATCTCAAATTTCCGCTAAAGAAGGTGCGCGATGAAAATAACAAAGAAGGTAATATCCATCCTTCTCCCATTCGTTCTATTAATAGCGGTGACAGGCTGTATGAAAGAGAGATCTTCAGAGAATGTGATACTGACATATTTACAAGAGACCTATAATGAAACCTTTGAAGTGGAAACTTTTAAGGAAAGAAGCACCATTTTTAAAAACATGTACGGTGCCGATAAAGTGATTGTTCATCCAAAGGGTAAGCCTGAGTATGTCTTTTTAGCCGGAGAAGATAGAGATATGAAGGGGAATACTACGATACCTATGTGTTGTCAAAATGGGCAGTTGAACTGACAAAAAAGTTTGAAACGGAAATCAACCGTATTCTGCCGGAGGAAGTCCAATATCGAGTACTGTTATACATTGAGGATGGAAAATATGACAACACCATGAAAGAGATGTCTGTCTTTGATTACTTTGCTAATAAGAATAATGAAGCAAACGTTGTTATAAAAGTGGCGGTTAAAAAATCTAGTACACCGGATGTTACGTCATATAATGAGCCGGTTTATCAGATGTTACAGCTGCTCGATACATTAGGTGTGGATATGTATGATGTATCACTAGGATTTGTAGACAGCAAGGAAGACGTTACCGATTACATCAGGACGTCCAATGTTAATAATGTTCCGTGGAACAATTATGACGGTAAGGTTTATGGAACGATTATGGTTGATAGTTTTGCGAATATCACCGATGGGAAGCAAATTGAAGAGTATTACGAAATGTTCGAGGAGTAAGCTGATGGCACTTGAGCATTTAGATGATGAAGAAAAAATATACTTCTGCAATTGTCATACTTTAATCTGCTAAAAGGGCGTTATAAAAGCAACGGTGCCGAAGAATGTGAGTGTTAAGGCAATCAACGATTTAAGGGATTTCTTTAATTCAGTTCGAAGGAATATGAAAATTATACTTAATAGAAAGTCGATGCAGTCAGTGCATCAACCTCCCTGTCGAGCCTTATTTGCAAGTGAATCCAAATTGCCGCTAAAGGAAGGTGCACAATGAAAATAACAAAGAAGGTGAGATCCATCCTTCTTCCATTCGTTCTATTAATAGGGGTGACAGGCTGTATGAATGAGAAATCTTCAGAGAACGCGATACTGACATATTTAGAAGAGACCTATCATGAAACCTTTGAAGTGGAAACCTTTAAGGAGGGAAGTACCATTTTTAAAAACATGTACGGTGCCGATAAAGTAATCGTTCATCCGAAGGGTAAGCCTGAGCATGTATTTTTAGCAGGTGAAGATAGAGACCATGAAGGGGAATATTATGATAACTATGTGTTGTCTAAATGGTCAGATGAACTGACAAAAAGGTTAAAACCTGAAATTAGCAATCTTCTGCCAGAGGACGCTGAATATAGAGTTTTGTTATTTGTCGAGGACGGAAAATACGATAGTTCCATGAAGGATATGTCTGTCGATGATTATTTTGCAAATGTAAATAATGATGTAAGTATTGAGTTAAAGGCAGCTGTTAAAAGTGCAGGGAAACCAAATGTAACTGACTATAATGAACCGATTTATCAGCTATTACAGGTTGTTAAACAAATGGATGTGAAATCAAGCCGTGTTTCAGTTGGATTTGTTGACAACGGCGCGGATGTTTCCCATTATATTCGAACCTCAAGTGTTAACAATACACCTTGGTCCAATTTGGATGCGAAGGTTTTTGGAACCATCATGGTTGATAAACGATTTACGATATCAGATGCAAGCCAAATAGAAGAATATTATAAAGAGTTTAAGGAATGATACCATGTCACTTTCTAACTTAAATGATGAAGAGAAAAATGTTCTTCTCCAGTTATCTTATTTTGACTTACCAGGAGATTTAACAGGTTTGACGGTTAAGGAAATATGGGAAGAAGCAATGCGAACTCCGAGCAACGGCGGAGAGGCAAGAAGAATCAAGCTTGAGGAGTATTTTACTTCCGATACATACAAAAACTCTAGGTTGGCTGAGGTTACGCTCCAGGGGTATCAGAACAACAATCCCACTATGGGTGGTGAGTCGGAATCAGGCTTTGTTGGCTATGCATGGGGTGACAAAACAGGTAATGCAGCAGCGGTTTATCGAGGCAGTGAAGATCCTACAAATTGGGACCATTTTAAAACAGATTGGGTATCAAATGGATCCGCGGGAATTGGAAATGAAATTCAACAGCAAAAGGAAGCTAACCACTTCTATGAGGAATTTGTAAAAGGTGCAACGGGGGAAAAGTTAATAGTTGGTCATTCAAAGGGTGGAAATTTAGCTTCGTATGTATTTGTAAATAACATAGCTGATAAACCTAGTGGCTATGTGGTCAATGGTGCTCCATTATTTTGGCCTAGTTTAACAGAGGAACAACAAGAGGCATTAAAAAGCATCAAATTTGATTTTATTGCTTATGAAGGTGACTTTGTACATGATCTAGGGTTTGCACCTTATGTGGATAAGACAGTTGCGATTAATAAAGATGACTATGATGATCCATTTTATCCGCATTATGAGACGAGTGTAGACTTCGCCAATGGATCATTTGAAAAGTCTCAAGAAGGATCAATTTTTTCACCTAATGATATTAATACAGAGGCAATTAAGTTTGCGATTGTTAATGCGGTAAATGGAGTAAGAGAAGCCTATAAGGCAGCGTTAGCCATTACAAATTCAGCATTAATGGTTATCCATGCAACCTGGAAAGGGATGCAGGATGCAGCGAACCTAGTGATTGATAGTTGTGTTGCGTTGGTCAGAGGATTTGAGAATGTAAGTGTTAAGGCAATTATCGATTTGAGGAATTTTTTTGATTCAGTTCGTAATCATACGAGATTTTTGCTAAATAGAAGGGGCGGTGCTGCGAGCGGAGGCAGTTTCCCTGTCGAGCCTTATCTTCAGGTGAATCTGCAACGATTAGCTTATTACGCAGAGCGGCTGCAAGTAATAAAACGAAAAACAAACAGTTTAAATAGCAGGATCGATGATTTGTATTTTGAAGCCGGGCTCTTTGGTTTGGACAACGTGTTAAAAGCAGATATGTTAACGACGTTTAACGGCACCATCAATCAAAATATTACCTATTTGAATACTGTGAAAAATCTACTGGAACGAACTGAATCCATTTTGGGTACGAAAGCGCGGTCTATACAGTAATGGTTCGGGGGAAAGCAATGGATAAAAATCTTCAAGGCAAGGTTAGTAGTATTATTGCCGAAATTAATGAGATTACTAGAGAGTTGGAGGATATTTCACAGGGTCTTGGCCGAGAGTTTAAAGGGATTGGTTCAATGAAGAGTGCCTCAAGCCTGCAGCAAGCTGCGAATAAGTATCGCAATGTGACGCATGAGTTAAGGAAAATCTAGTGCAACCAGTGGTAATGGCACTTTAAAGGAGGTGAAAAAGATGGCAAGAACAATCACAGTTGATCCAGCAAAGCTAGACACTGCTGCGTCAAAAATTGACCAGCAATCAGCTGATTATGAGCGTATTTATAAAGCTCTTTTCAACGAGGTTGAGGGAATGCAGGCTGCTTGGCAAGGTACTGATAACTTGGCTTACGTAAACCAGATTAAAGGATTTATGGATGATTTCAATCAGATGACGAGTTTAATGAAACAATACTCTGAGTTCTTAAAAGTAAGTGCACGCACTTATCGTGACACTCAAAATGAAATCATTAATGGAGCGAGGCGTTTAACGAACTAATAGAGTCATAATGAATGTGAGGTGGAAACCATGGCAGTAGAAGGAATCAAAATATCTCTGAATGAGGTCAGCAGTACAGCCAATCAAATCCGTAATTTAAACCAACAATTAACGGGCAGATTGGATGAGATGAAGAGAGAAATGAATGCTTTAGCGAATTCATGGAATAGTGATGCATCGAATACCATTCGGAATAATTTCAATGCACTTACACCAAAGTTTGATAACTTCCGTGAAATCGTTGACAGCTATGCAAAATTTTTAGATCAAACTGTAAATGCCTATAACTCTACAGAATCAGCTATCAACAGCAACGCGAGTGCATTTAAATAAGCCTGCAGGTAGTATTGTTCCTAACTCTCTTTTTAGAGGAGAGTTAGGAACAACACCATTTCGGGAGTAAGTAATAACGGGTAGATTGAGACCCTAAAGATGGAGACGATACGATGAAAACCGATTTGGATAAGCTTTTTTCAGGAACGCTTACGAAAGAACAGTTGATGACTTATTTAGTAAACATCGTCGACAGTTTGACGGAGTTAGAGAAAAGCGGTATGGATTTCAAAAACATTTTGCTAGACAAGAAACAAATTTTTCTTGATCACTTTTCAAATAGATTAGTATTTATGTGCCTTCCCATAAAAGATAATGTCTTTGAAAAGGTATCAATGAGTCAATTTTTTAAAGAATTAATCGCTTCCACATCCTATGATGAAAATGACGATTTACAGTTTTTTATCAAGCTTCATAATTACCTGGCGGGTACGCCGGTATTCCGGCTGCAGGAGTTTAAAGAAAAACTGACTGAGTTTTCAGGTGGAGGTAGAAACGAGGCTGTTACGGAAACGAACTCCAATTTTTACAGTCCAGGATTCATCACGCGTGCATTGGCACTCGCGGATGAGGGGACGACGGTTTTAGGGGCTTTTAACGAGCTGGACGAGTATGAAGAAGGTACCACAGCATTAGGGATAGACAATGAGAGTCTGCCAAAACCATTTCTTTTAGAGGCGGAAACCGGTGCAAAAATCATCGTAACGAAAGAAGTTTTTAAATTAGGAAGAGACCCTGAACAAGCCGATTATGCTTCGAACAATAAAGTGATTGGGCGGATTCATGCAGAAGTGGTTACCTCTGATGGCGAATATTTTCTAATTGATAAACATTCAAAAAATGGCAGCTATCTTAACGGGGTCAAACTGTCTCCCAATAAAAAGACAAAAATTAAACACGAAGATCGAATAAAGCTTGCGAATCAGGAATTCGTTTTCAAGTTATTTTAAGTAAGGAGGTTTGGAAAATGGCATTTTTAACAGCGCACCATACGGATGTAGGTATCAAAAAGAAGACCAATCAAGATGCCTTGCTACTAAAGACAGCCAAAACTCCGAAAGGTCCGGTCGGCTTATTTATCATCTGTGATGGGATGGGCGGCTTGTCGCACGGTGAACTGGCAAGTGCGACCGTAATTAGAGGAATGGCAGAGTGGTTCGATGCGGAAATGCCAAGAATCTCACTTTCAGAACACATCGAGCAAGAAATTTATTTAGAAGTAGAAAAGTGCATTAAACAATTGAATGAGAAAATCCTCAACTACGGTGAGACCTCAAAAGTGAAATTGGGGACAACCCTGACCGCACTGTTGATCGTTCACAATAAATATTATATTGCACACATTGGGGATAGCAGGGCATACAGCATTTCTAACTCTTTAAACCAACTGACAAAGGATCAAACATTAGTAGCGAGGGAAGTGGCCCGTGGGAACATAACGGATGAGCAGGCGAAAATGGACCCACGCAGAAATGTGCTGCTGCAATGTGTCGGGGCAACAAAGGAAATTGAAACTAATTTTTCCACAGGTGATGTCCAAGCAAACACAGTATTTATGCTATGTTCAGATGGATTTTACCATCAAATTACGGAGGAAGAGTTAGCACTGAATCTCAAACCAGATACGATAACGAATGATCAGCAATTGAAGGATAAGGTTGTCGAGTTAGTCGAGTTAGTCAAGGCAAGAAAAGAACTAGATAATATTTCGGTTGTAGCAGCAAAAGTTTTGTAAGCAGCGGGGGCGTTTTACTTGATAGAAATTGGATCGGTAATCGATGAAAGATATGAAATATTAAAGGAAATTGGCCGCGGCGGGATGAGTATCGTTTATTTAGCGATGGATAACAGGCTGAACAAATCATTAGTCGTAAAGGATATACGGAAACGCACGTCTAGTGATAACGAGCTACTAATCAACAGCTTGATTGTCGAAGCCAATATGCTCAAAGTTCTTGACCACGGAGCGCTGCCCAAAATCTACGATATTATCGAATCTGAAGGCGATATCTATGTGGTCATGGACTATATCGAAGGCGAGTCTTTAAAAGAGAAGCTGAAACGAGAAAAGACCATTTCGGCGAATCAGGTAATTGATTGGGCAAGGCAGCTGAGTGAGGTTTTAGAGTACTTACATACAAGAAAACCTTACCCGATTATTTATCGGGATATGAAACCAGATAATATTATGCTTACTCCTGAAGGCAAAATTAAGCTGATTGACTTTGGAATCGCAAGGGAGTTCAAGAGTGAGAGTTCTACGGATACAACTAATTTGGGAACGAAATCCTATGCGGCGCCCGAGCAGATGTCCGGCAAACAGACGGATGCGCGCACGGATATCTATAGTTTAGGGGTTACCTTGTATCATCTTGTCACCGGTAAGAGCTTAAATGAGCCGCCCTTTGAGCTTAAGCCAATCCGTCATTGGGATCCAGCCCTTCCTGAAGGCCTTGAACATATTATTAACAAAGCGACTCAGTCGGAACCAACGAACCGCTATCAAAGCTGCAGTGAACTATCCTATGACCTTGAAAATATAAACAAGCTGACAGCAGGATATAAAAATAAGCTGCGCAGGAAGCTCTCCATTTTTCTTGTACCAGTTGTTTTGTGTCTAGCTTTTGCGACAACAACGGTGTTTGGCTATAAAGGCGTGAAAAATACGCAGTTCCAGGATTATATGAGCTTAGTCAATGATAGCACGGTTTATTTAATGGATGGCGAGGATAAGAAAGCTATTGAAATGTTAGAAAAAGCAATTACGACGGTCGACAAATCCCGAGCAGAAGCATACATCAATTTACTAGGTTTATATAGCAATCGAAATGAAACGGATACGGGATTAGCAAAGATAGAAGCCTATATTGAGGATGAGTACGGAGATATCCATGAGAATAATGAGGTCCGCTTTAAGATGGGGATGACGTATTTTGATATCAAACGTAACTACTCGGAGGCACTGAAGCATTTCAATCAAGTGGATCCCGAAGAAATTCCGGATGCACAGTTTTATAAAGCATTAGCGACTACGATGATTTCGATGAATATTGACTATAAAAAGTTCTCAGAAAATCTGCTTGAATTTGAAAAGTTCAATGACCGGCTGCCAAATGAACGAAGGAAAATCGATAACTATAATTCCTTGGCGAATATTTACATCTCGTATAAAGGACAAATTTCCGATGCCAATACAAAAGCAATTGAAATCGTTGAAAAGGCCTACGAGGTTTTACGTTTAGTCGAAAACGAGAACCTATTGATTAAGTATGAATTAGATTTCGAGCAAAAATTGGCGCAAGCCTTCTATAGCAGAGGTGTAAATTCAAAAGATAAAGTGACTGCAAAGGAAGATTACGAGCAGGCAATACAGCATTATCAGAACCTTTTACAGTTAAATGCAAGTAATGAAGAGGATATATTAGTGAAAATTGGAGTCATATATCAAGAGATGGGTGAGCCAGCACGTGCAGTTGAGCAATTCCAAAGTGCTATAAAAGACTATCCAAAAAGTATTGATGCACATGTTAAACTTGGAAATTTATTGTTAGATATCGAACAAGGTAAAGAAGAAGGCAGCCGAAATTATCAAGTCGCGAAGCAGGTTTATGAACAAGCAAATGCGCTGGATGGAGCAGGAGAGGATGAAGCCTTTAAAAAGCTAAAAAGGAGGTTTGATAACCTTAGTATTAACTAGAAAGGGGAAGGAAAATGGAGTACCAGATTATGCTTTACGGAGGAATGGCCGGTGCACTGATTACCCTGATCGTCTCAATTATTCTCTACGTCAAAATGGGTATTACACAAGTGGTCGAGGACTTAACCGGTATAAGCCTGCGGAAAAGATTACATAAAAAGAAAAAGGTCCAGGATAATTCGAATGAAAAGCGTCTGACGAAAGAAATCATGATAAAAAAGCAGTATGCCGGGGAAGCTGCGGCAAGTCAAGAGACGGAACTTTTGAGCAGAGAAATCGAGGAAACAGCATTACTTGGTGATGGATATATCGAAGAAACATCATTGTTAACAGCAGACTCTGATGAGACAACGGTTTTATCGGAGGAGGCAGAGGAAACTTCGTTATTACGAGAAGAAGATTATTTCAAAAAAGAAGTAGATGTAATCGTTGTTCATTCCACCACGATTATCTAAGGGGAGTTTAGTAGAATGGCAGATAGGATAGCTAGAAGGTACAAAAGTAAAAAGAAGGTCATCTGGACACTAATGGTCAGCCTTTTGCTCATTTCAGTGTTTCTATTTAGCACAAATGCATTTTCGCTGGATGGGGCAAAGCGATATATCGTGTTTAGTGATGACAAATGGGATATGGAGTCGATTGACCAGCCAGACTGGATCACGAATAAAGATAGTATTACCTTTAAGGTAGATTTAAAGGAAGACTTTGAGAATAACAGTCAGGGTGAAGGTGTTGCGGGGGTAGAAGCACCGTTTGCTGTTATAGCTGCTTACCAAGGCAGTGAAATCACAACAGCAAAAATTGAGGAAATAAAGAATCCTGAGGCAGTTTTTTTAGGAGAATATTTGGTTTCCATCCCAGTACAGCCAGATAGTCCCGAGGGCAGTTTACATGTAACGGTGGTATTTGCTGAGGAGAATTCTTGGAATATCCCAGCTTCAACTAACACATTTACTATAAAGAGAGATGCCGTAAAACCTGTAGTGAATGTTACACCTTGGTTCGAAGATGGCTTTTTTAAAGATGGAGCGTTTACTAGCAAGCCAGTCTCGATGAGTATAGAGGTAACCGACAGCCATTTTATTCCTGGGAACGATACGATTTCAATTTTAAAAGATGGGATTGCCTACGAACCTGCACAGGCACCTGTCTGGAAAGAAAATGAAACGTTCCTAACTCTTGATAATACTGGGTTCTATGAGGTGACGATTGCTGCCGCCGATAAAGCAGGAAATAAAAGTGATCCTGCAAAAGTGAGCTTTGGTATCGTGAAACAAGGGCCGCGATTAACGATAAAAGATAAAAACGACAGTGGTTTTTATAAACAGGTTGAGTTGAAAATTGAAAGCGACATTCTTATTTACGATGCAAGTGCAGCCATCGAGAAAACGATTAATGGCGAAAAGACAACAGAAGTGAAAAGTTTCGAGAGAAAAGGTAAAAATGCTGTCCTTTCCCTGACGGAGGATGGTGATTACAAGGTAAGTGTTACAGTAAAAGATCGGCAAAACATTGATCCTGGACATCAGTTAGGAGCCACAAGTTTTACAATTGATCAAACAGCACCGGTCCTAGCCATTAACGGTGTTAATGATCAAGGTGAATACAGTGAATCCAAAGATGCTGAAATAAGTGTGACCGACGCGAATGTGGATGAAAGTAAAACTGAGCTTAAAGTAACGGCAGGAAACCAAGTAACAACCTATACGGGTGAAGAAGCCTACAAAAAACATTCTTTTACCGAGGAAGGTGTTTATGTACTTGAGTTAAGCGCCGCCGATAAAGCCGGGAATACCGCAGCTAATAAAGTAAAATTTATTATCGATAAGTCTGCACCAACACTTGATATCACTGGGGTAAATGCAGGGGAATTCTACAACTCCGATAATAGTAAAAAGGAAGTAACGGTATCCGTTGAGGATTTAACCCTTGATTTAACTCAAACCAGTTTAAAAGTTGAGAAGGACGGAGCAGCCTATCCAGAAGTGATTCAATTGAAGGACATCTCAGACGCAAAAGCGGAGGCGAAACATACCTTTACCGCTGAAGGAAAATATAAGCTTACCCTCACTTCAACCGATAAACTAGGACAAGCTTCACCAGCAAAATCAGTTTCTTTTACAATTGATAATACCAATCCAAAAGCGGTAGTTGCCATTGATGGCACGGTGATGGCAGAAGATGAACTAGTCGTTGATGGTGAAAAAACAGTAAAAATAACGGTAACCGATAAGCATCATGAGTTTTACAACGTATCGGTAAAGAAAAATGGAGAAGATTATAGGATTGATCCACTTGTTCGAGACGGTGAAAACGTTGCAGTCGAACATTTATTTAAAGAAGATGGAGTCTATGAAATTATAGTAGAATCTACAGATAAAGCTACGAATAAAACAGTTCTAACGAAAACAATTACAATAGATACGGGAAAACCAGATATTCATTTTAAAGGAATTAACCATCAAGAACATTACAACAGTGAAACTGTAGATGTAACCATAATGGTCAATGACTTCACGTTTGATAAAAACAAAACAACCCTTGAAATGACAAGAACAAATGGTGATCAGGTCACCAAAATCCCACCAAGCAACTGGAACATCTATGATTATTTTAAGTGGCTTTATAATGGTGAAATGAACCTTTCTTTCAAAGAGGAAGGCATTTATCAACTTAAAGTAACCGCAGAAGACAGATTTGGAAAAGTAAGCTCTAAAACTGTAGAGTTTACCATCGACAGAACAGTACCAAAGGTTGATATCACTGGAATTTATGATGGTGCCTTTGTTAAGAACGGTGAGGTTGTCATCGGGGTTAATGAATACTACTATGAAACAAACAACGTAAGTGTTTCGGTTCAGAAAGATGACAGCAAAAAAGAAGAAACGTTTGTGAATACAGCTGAAAAATCGGAACTCGCATTGAAATTTACTGAAGATGGAGATTATCAAATTACAGTAAGTGCAGAAGATAAGGCTGGAAACAAAGCTTCCGACATGGAGTTATCGTTCACGGTTGATACGATTAAACCTGTAATCGATATAATCGATGTGAAAACCAATACAGAGGTGAAAAATCATTCATACGACGCT
This sequence comes from Neobacillus sp. NPDC093182, assembly GCF_044754045.1. Taxonomy (NCBI): domain Bacteria; kingdom Bacillati; phylum Bacillota; class Bacilli; order Caryophanales; family Bacillaceae; genus Neobacillus; species Neobacillus sp. NPDC093182. The sequence goes on along the minus strand of NZ_JBIVOI010000021.1, from coordinate 23,165 downwards.
GAGAGCAAAAATGTTTCAATTGTAGTGAACGAACATAATTTTGCTAACAACAAAGTACAGTATGAGGTAATAGAAAAAAATACAGTTACAAATGAAAGTAAAAGTGTCTGGATCGGTGAATGGAGAAACTTTGCTGAAATATCCAGTCTTACCTACAATTTTAAAGATGACTATGAGTATTTCATCAAAGTAATTGCGGAAGATGCAGCTGGAAACACCGCAGATGAAAAATCAGTAACCTTTACCATTGATACGATCAATCCGATAGTAGCAACTGATGGTATTGAGAATGATCAGAATTACCAAAGTACCACAGCAGCATTTTGGATAAAAGATACGAACATTGACATATCCAATACAAAACTGAGCGTGTTAAAAGATGGGGAGCCTTATAGCATTGGTGAGATTGCATTAAGCTATAAAACAGAAGGTGCACTAAGCTATACGTTTAAAGAAGAAGGAAATTATACAGTGACGTTGGAATCTAGTGATAAAGCGAAGCGAAAAACCGTCCATGGGCCGATTCATTTTATTATTGATTCAACCAAGCCTGTTGTAAAAGTGGAGGGGGTAGATGATCACTCCTTTAACCCGGCGAACAAAAACGTAACAATATCCGTTAATGAGAAGAATTTTTCAACAAATAAGGTTGAACTGGCGGTAACAAAAGATAACAGGCCGTATGATTTGGGTCCGTTCATCACCAATCAAAAACAGCTTTCCGTCATTGATCATAATTTTGCTGAAGACGGGTTGTATGCAATCTTTGTTAAATCAACAGATAAGGCTGGAAATGGACCTGTTATTGTAAACACGACATTCACGATCGATAAAACAAAACCCGCTATAGAAATAACGGGCGTGGAGCAGGATGCATTTTATAATGTGGATAAGAAAGTAAGTGTGGCGATTCGTGACGTAAACTTAGACATTAACAAGATAACAGTTACGAGAGATGGTGCCCGTTATAATGCCGGCGGCTTCTCTGTCAGCAATAACACAGCGTCGCTAAGTCACAATTTTAGTGAAGAGGGAGACTATCATGTCTTGGTAGAAGCTGCCGATAAAGCAGGAAATAGTTTCTCGCAGCAAGTGAGTTTCACGATTGATAAGACCAAACCAGTCATCACCCCTAAATTTAAAGGACAAAACAGAGTCATTAAGGATGGAGAATATATTAATGAAATTTTCACTCCGGAATTTGCCTTAGATCAGAAAGATGATTCTATCGTTTCCGTTACATTAAACGGTGCGAATGCCGGCAGAACGGCCCCGACTGCATCGAAGGAAATGGCTTATCACTTTACTGTTTTGGCTCGGGATAAAGCGGGTAATGAATCAACGGTGGAAATCAAGTTTACCGTAGATACGACAAAACCAACATTATCGATTTCCGGCATCCTTGATGGATTCTTTAATGAGAATCTGAAGCCAAATGTTACGTATTCTGACATTCATTTAGATCCAAGCAGAACTTCTGTAACGTTGAATGGTGCTCCTTATAAAAACGGAACGAATCTAGAGTTGGAAAAAGACTATGTTTTCAAAGCAACGGTAACAGATCTAGCGAACAATGTTAGTGCGAGAACAATCGTCTTTACGATTGATAAAACGTCACCAGTCATCAAGTTTAAAGAACCTGTTTCGAATAATTATTTTAATAAGGACTTAATACCAGAACTGTTAATTGAGGACTTGAACGAATATGACATTATTGCGCTCACCTTGGACGGCAGGGAGTATAAGCTAGGCGATCCGATTACTTCTGAAGGTAAACATGTTTTGTTCTTTGAAGTAAAGGATAAGGCAGGTAATATTAAGCAATTAAGTGTCGAGTTTATTATTGATAAAAAGGCTCCAAAGGTAATTTACGATGGCATTAAGCAGAATGAGCAATACTTCGAGGCTGTTAAAGCAGAGATTACCCTTGATAATCCGAGCGATACCATCAAATCCATTCTGGTAAATGGCAAGTTGCATAACTTTGATGAATTAGCAGATGAGAATGGAGTTTCCGTCTTTACATCTACTTTCTCAGAAATCAATTCATATAAAGTGGAAGTGACAGCGGTAGATGAAGCGGGAAATAAAACGACTACAGTCATTCCGTTTGAAATTGCCGAGAAGACAGCTTTAGTAAAGTTTTATGAAAACAAACCATTGTTTGCAGGGTCATTAATTGGGCTATTCGGAATAATGGGAATTGGGATTACTGCTTTGGTTAGACGAAAGAAAAAAGTAGAAGTTGAGGAATAAAGTAAGCAGAGGGCTGTGAATGATGTAAATATCATTTACAGCCTTTTTTCACATTTTGAGAGGTAGGCATTTTTTAATAATGCTGACAAGTTATGAAATATGACTTTTTTAATTTAATTTGTTTAATAGAAAGACTAGTTATGTTAAAACACTCGTATTAATAGTAAAACTATAAGAATTAATTTTTTTAGAGAAAACCATTAGTGTATATTCTGGTAAAATCTATTAATAGATAAGAGGTTTTATTAAAGGTGGGTGACATAATCAAAAAATACCCACCAAGCCATTACAGCTTAATGGGAATTTTTCTTGGTCTTTACTTTCCGCCATTATAAAAAGGTTCCAGTCTTTCCAATACAATTTCAGCTGTAATTGGCAGGTGATCGGAAGCTAATGTATTTATTACATCTGTTTCTACCGTTTTAATATCGGATGAGGTAAAAATATAATCAATACGTTTAGTAGGATTCATAGCCGAATAGGTATAAGCTTCAGGCTTATCCGCAAAAACGTCAAGATAATGTGCATACATCGGCTGCATTTCAATGCTTTCTGGGACAGCGTTTAAATCTCCCATAATTACTTGAGGTCCTTTGGATTCTGCTGCTATTGCAATGATTTCCTTCATTTGTATTTCACGTTCAGCCGTTGTTAAAGCCAAGTGCGTATTATATAAATGTAGGTGATTTCCTTTTACATTAATTGTAGCTTCAAGGAGACCCCGCTGTTCCGTATTTCCGATTCTCGTAAGAGAGTGGTTTTCAGAGTTCAAGATTGGATATTTACTCAAAATCGCTGTTCCATACTGACGGCGCGGCTCCCCTTCATTTAATGGATCTCTGTCCAAGTTGGCAGCATAGACATAAAACATTCCAAGACGTTCAGCCAGCCATTTTGCCTGGTCTTCAAAAGCACTGCGTTCTGACCAGTGATTGTCCACTTCCTGCAGTCCAATAATCTCTGCCCCTTCATCTTCAATAATCTTAGCAATTCGTTCCAAATCTAATACTCTATCAACACCTTCAGCGTGATGAATGTTATATGACATCATCTTTACATTGACGGATACACCCCGTTCAAACACCGTTCCATTTGCTGCTGCTTTTGACTGTGTCCCAATTAGAGAACCCATAAAAAATGCAATAGACATCAGGCACATTACCAATTTCATGATTTTCATTACTCATTTCCTCCTCTAGTAGATTCTATTAAATAATACGGAAGAAATTTGAAGAAATAATTACTAGTGTGTAAATACCATGTTAAGTAATGTTAAGAATTAATGAAGTATTCAGACTAAGACCTATTTACAATTCCTTATCATTAATTTACTGAGTATTTACAAAAAACCTATCATCCCTTAAAACTTTCCATTTAATCTATTACTAGATTCAACAAATATACATAAAAAGGAGAAATATAAACTATGAATAATGAAACTTCTAAAAATAGTTTGAACAGAAGAGACTTCTTAAAAGCAGGAGGAATGGGTACACTTGCCCTAACCCTTGGATCAACTGGTGTGCTGGCTCTAGGTTCAAAAGCATTTGCGGACACGACAAATAATCCAACTAGCGGCTTTGGCGGTTACGGTCCTTTGGTTCCGGATCCGAATGGAATTCTCGACCTTCCAAAAGGTTTTCATTACAAAATTATCTCTGAAGAGGGAGATCTAATGTCAAACGGGACAAAAATCCCGGGCGCATTTGATGGAATGGCAGCTTTTGAAGGTCCAAACAATACGACTATCCTTGTTCGTAATCATGAATTAGGGGCAGGTCCAGCATTTGGAAGCAATCCGTATGATGCAAATGCTCAAGGCGGTACAACGGCTCTAGTTGTAGGAGCTAATCGCGAAGTTATTAAAGAATATGTAACGTCTTCAGGAACAATCCGAAATTGTGCTGGTGGTGCAACACCTTGGGGCACTTGGCTGACTTGTGAAGAAAACCGTTCTACGGGACACGGATATGTATTCGAAGTAGATCCACAGCAGCCGGAAAACGATATGTCCAAAACTCCAATCAAGGAGATGGGCCGTTTTGCACACGAAGCCTGTGCAATTGACCCATCTACAGGATATGTATACTTAACTGAAGATGCGAGCCCAAGCTACCTTTACCGTTTTATCCCAAATAACACGAGCCAAAAGCCTGGCGCGTTACAAGAAGGCGGTACGCTATATGCGGCTGCGATTGAAGCAGTAACTGATCCAGCAGCAAGCACTTTCAAAACAGGCCAAACATTTAAAATTGTTTGGAAGAAAGTAGATCCTCATATGTGCCGTGAGGAAGCTGCTGCACAAAACTGCATTAAATTCTCAAGACTTGAGGGAGCGTTCTTCCAAGAGGGTGTTTTCTGGTTTGATGATACCTCTGCCGGCGACAAAAAGCTCGGCCGCGTTTACCGTTATATTCCTCACACTAATACATTGGAGCTGTTCTATGAGGGAAATGATGCACGAGAAATGGAATATCCAGATAATATCTGTATGACTCCATGGGGCGACCTTTGGTATGCAGAAGATGGTTCAGGTCAAGATCGACTTATGGGAATCACCCCAGAAGGCAAAGTCTATCCTTTTGCCGCTAACCGTTTAAGTGATTCTGAATTGGCAGGACCAACCTTCTCCCCTGATGGAAACACGCTTTTTGTTAATATTCAAAGTCCAGGCCAAACCTTTGCGATCTGGGGACCGTTCCAACGCAGAAACTCAGCGCGCGCAAGAGAAATGTCCTACGCTGCTCCTGCCAATCTTGCACCGCAAGTTTCGGAAAAAGTGGCTAAGGCTGCCGAGGCGCAAGGTATGTCCGTTCTAGAAGCAGCAGCATTTGAACGTCATGGCGTAAAGTTATAATTTAGTAATAAACAACTTAAAAATACCAAAAAAACAGAGATCAAGTATTCTTGGTCTCTGCTTTTTTGATTCTTAAAGTTCTTGCCCGTTTGTAGCAATCACGTTTTTGTACCAGAAGAATGATTTCTTCTTTTTGCGGTCAAGCGTACCACTTCCATCATCATGCTTATCTACATAGATAAAGCCATAACGCTTGGACATTTCGCCTGTTGACGCACTCACTAGGTCGATACATCCCCATGGAGTGTATCCCATTAAATCTACACCATCTGCAATGGCTTCACCCATTGCATCGATATGGCTTCTTAGATAATCAATACGATAATCATCATTGATTGAGCCATCCTCTTCAATCGTATCGTAAGCGCCGAGTCCATTTTCTACGATGAATAGCGGCTTTTGATAACGGTCATATAATTGGTTAAGAGCAATTCGAAGTCCAGTTGGGTCGATTTCCCAGCCCCAATCACTAGCGCTTAAGAATGGGTTTTTAACGCCCCCAATCAGATTACCTTGTCCAATTTCCTCTGGTGTTTTATTCTTTTTATCTGTGCGTGACATATAATAACTAAATGAAATGAAATCAACAGTTCCTGCTTTAATGATTTCTAGGTCACCTTCTTTAATCTCAAGGTTAATCCCGTTTTCTTTAAAGAAACGATTTGCAAACGTTGGATAAGCTCCTCTGATCTGTACATCACCACAATAATTATTAAATAGACGCTCCTCTTGTAGTGCATGCATCACGTTTTCAGGATTGCAATCAAAGGAATAGGTTGGTGCATAAATAAGCATACAGCCGATTTGGCTTCCTGGAATAATTTCATGTCCTGCTTTTACTGCAAGGGCACTTGCTACAAATTGGTGATGAAGACCTTGGAAACTATCTTGTAACTTTGTTTCTTCCGTCTCTGGTGAGAAACCAAGTCCTAGAAGTGGCATGTGTGTCGCACCATTAATTTCGTTAAAAGTTAACCAGTATTTTACTTTGTTTTTATAGCGGTTGAACAACGTTGTTGCATAGCGCTCAAAGAAACCAATCACTTCACGGTTACGCCAGCCGCCATATTCTGTGATTAAATGAAGCGGAATCTCATAGTGAGAAATCGTAACAACTGGTTCAATATTATATTTTTCTAACTCATCGAATACACGGTCATAGAAAGCTAAACCTTCTTCATTTGGTTCTAGCTCGTCACCATTAGGGAAAATACGGCTCCAGGCAATACTCATGCGATATGTCTTGAAACCCATTTCAGCAAAAAGAGCGATATCTTCTTTGAAACGGTGATAGAAATCAATCCCATCATGGTTCGGATAGACATATTTCTCTGAATCAATTTTAAAGTCAAAACCGGGTTCTCCAATTACCTTTAATCTTACTTTTCCACCAGGCATTACATCTGCCAGGTTCATTCCTTTGCCGCCTTCAAGATAAGCTCCTTCTAATTGGTTAGCAGCTGTTGCGCCGCCCCATAAAAATCCTTCTGGAAATTGATAAGTTGATTTATTCATAAAGTATCCCTCCATTTTTTTGGTTACGCTTTCTACTAGAGAAAATAAAAAAACCTAAACCACGTAATGAAGACAGAAAGGTCTCATAGTTTACGTGATTTAGGTTTTGCCTGCATAACCAGTAACAATCCTAAAAGGTTGTTTTGTTTAATTGCGTTTACTATATCATGAATTTTTTTAACAGGCAAGAATTTTTGTAAACGTTATTTTTTTGTATTTTTATATATATAAGATGGTTTTCGGATTTCAATTAATCTACTAAATTTTTTAAAAAGAAAGCGTTGACACATACCAAATACCCGTGATAAATTACACGTATCAAATAAAACTTAATAAAATTCCTTTGCAGGAATGTTACCTTAAGTGGGCATAACCTGATCTGATTAGAACATGACACGCTAAAGAATCTCGTGTGTGTTGTTTCTAATCGGGTCAGGTTTTTTATTTGAATAAAATAAAATCTAATAAAGAAGGAAGGGTCAAAATATGAAATACGATCAGTTAGCAAAAGATATTCTTGCAAATGTGGGCGGAAAAGAAAACGTTTCCAGTGTTGTGCACTGTGTCACACGTCTCCGCTTTAAGTTAAAGGATGAAAAGAATGCGAACACAGAAGTGTTAAAAAATATGGATGGTGTAGTTACCGTTATGAAAAGCGGGGGACAATATCAAGTGGTTATTGGAAACCATGTCCCTGATGTATACGCCGCTGTTTTAAATGTAGGCAATCTTGGGGCGATGAGTGAAAACAGTGATTCAAGCAGTGATGAAAAAATGGGTTTGGGTGCGAAATTCATTGATATGATTTCAGGCGTTTTCCATCCAATCCTTGGCGTTTTGGCTGCAACAGGTATGATCAAAGGGTTGGCTGCCTTACTCTTGGCGTTAGGCTGGGTCGAAGCAACTTCAGGCACATACCATCTATTGAATCTCGCCGGTGATGGTTTATTTAACTTCTTGCCAATCTTCTTAGGGTATACAGCAATGAAGAAATTTGGCGGTACACCGTTTATTGGGATGGCGATCGCCGCAGCATTGGTACACCCTACATTAGCAACATTAACAACAGGAGAAGTTTCACAGGTGCTTTTCAAAGGTACACTCTTTGAATCACCAATTCATATTACATTCTTAGGTATACCTGTTATTATGATGAGTTATGCATCTAGTGTTATTCCAATCATTCTTGCAAGCTTTGTAGCTTCTAAAGTAGAAAAAGGTTTTAAGAAAATTATTCCAGCTGTTGTGAAAGCATTCGTAGTTCCATTCTTAACAATTTTAATTATGGTGCCATTAACATTCCTCGTTATCGGGCCGATCTCAACATGGGCGGGTAGTTTGTTAGGGGCAGCAACTGTATGGATTTATGAGTTAAGCCCTGTTATAGCTGGTTTAATTCTAGGCGGTTTCTGGCAAGTATTTGTTATCTTTGGTCTTCATTGGGGACTTGTTCCAATAGCATTTAACAATTTGGCTACTATGGGTAACGATTCAATTTTAGCAACTACCGTAATGGTATGTTTTGCACAAATCGGTGCAGTTTTAGCTATTATACTGAAAACTAGAGACAAAGCATTAAAATCACTTAGCGTTTCAGCGTTCATTTCAGGTATTTTTGGTGTAACCGAACCAGCGATTTATGGTGTTACATTACCGCTTAAAAAACCATTCATTATGAGTTGTATCGGTGGTGCAGTCGGTGGCGGTATCATCGGTGCTACAGCGGGTAAATTATGGATGTTTGGTGGAATGGGAATATTCGTTTTTCCAGCCTTTATCAAACCAGGATCAGGACTTGATATGTCTTTCTGGGGAGCGGTTATTGCATTAGTTGCAGGTTTCGCAGTTGCATTTATTTTAACCTTCTTATTTGGCGGTATTAAACAAGAGAAAGGCACAAAAGAAACAACTACTGCTTCTAAGGAAGTTGCAGCAACTAAGGTTCAAACTGAAGAATTGCTTAGCCCATTAAGTGGGAAAGTACTAGCATTATCAGATATTGAAGATGCAGCGTTTTCATCTGGTGCACTTGGACATGGTGTAGCAATTGAACCAAGTGAAGGTAAGTTACTCGCTCCTGTATCTGGAACGGTATCTGCATTATTCCCAACGAATCATGCAATTGGAATTACAACTGATTCAGGTGCAGAAATTTTAATGCATATTGGAATGGACACGGTTCAACTAGAAGGAAAGCACTTCAAAGCGCATACGACTCAAGGTGAGTATGTGAAAAAAGGTCAATTACTAATTGAATTCGATATGGAGCAAATTAAAAAAGCTGGAAAGCCGTTAACAACACCTGTTGTCGTGACGAACCATAAGGAATACAGCTTACAGTTAACAAATCAAAAGCAAGTAAAAACAGGTAATCAATTAATTAAACTAGTAACGATTTAATCATTTTTATTGAAGAAAGGAAAAGGTTACTTTTCCTTTCTTCCTGTCGTTTAAGAAAGGAAGGATTTCATGGCTTTTCCAAAAGGATTTTTATGGGGCGGCGCGATTGCTGCCAACCAAGCAGAAGGTGCTTATTTAGTAGATGAAAAGGGATTAACCACCGTTGATTTATTGCCAACAGGGAACAAACGCTGGGAGATAATGTTTGGGAATCTGCCTTCGTACGAACCGCTTGAAGGTGAATTTTATCCATCACATGAAGCCATCGATTTTTATCACCGATATAAAGAAGATATTGCCCTTTTTGCAGAAATGGGTTTTAAAGCATTGCGTTTATCGATCTCTTGGGCTCGGATATTCCCAAATGGAGACGACGCTGAACCGAATGAAGCAGGACTTCAATTTTATGACAATGTGTTTGATGAACTATTGAAATATGGTATTGAGCCAGTGGTAACTATTGCTCACTTTGATGTACCGGTTAACTTAGTGAAGAATTATGGCAGCTGGAGAAATCGCAAGATGGTTAGCTTTTTTGAAACATATGCGACGACTCTTTTTAAGAGATATAAAGACAAAGTAAAGTACTGGATGACGTTTAACGAGATCAATATGCTTCTGCACTTGCCGTTCGTTGGTGCTGGTCTTGTCTTTAAAGAGGGAGAAGATAAGAAGCAAGTAAAATACCAAGCTGCGCATCACCAATTGGTTGCCAGCGCATTAGCTGTTAAAGCTGGCCATGAAATCATTCCGGATGTTAAAATCGGCTGTATGCTGGCAGCAGGTCAAACGTATCCTTACTCATGTAACCCAGATGATGTTTTCGATGCGATGGAAAAAGACCGTGATTCCTTCTTCTTTATCGATGTTCAATCTCGCGGCCAATACCCAGGCTATGCAAAGAGATTTTTCAAGGATAACAACCTGACGATTGAAATGGATGAGAAGGATGAAGAGCTTCTAAAGAAGCACACAGTAGATTATATTGGTTTTAGTTATTATGCGAGCCGTACAACCAGTACCGGCCCAGAAATCAATAAGACGACTGCAGGCAATGTATTTGGTTCAATTGAAAATCCTTACCTCGAAAAGTCTGAGTGGGGTTGGACGATTGATCCGAAGGGCTTCCGTATTACTGCAAATCAATTGTATGATCGCTATCAAAAACCTTTATTTGTTGTGGAAAATGGTTTAGGTGCTGTCGATGTTCCAACAGAAGATGGGCAGGTTAACGACGATTACCGTATCGAGTACTTACGAAAGCACGTGGCAGAAATGTCAGAAGCGATTGAAGACGGCGTTGAAATTCTCGGCTATACTAGCTGGGGCCCCATCGACCTTGTTAGTGCCTCCACTGGCGAAATGAAAAAACGCTATGGATACATTTATGTGGACAAGGATAATGAAGGAAATGGAACGCTCAAGCGTTCAAAGAAGAAGAGCTTCCAATGGTATAAGGATGTCATTGCAACGAATGGAGAAAAACTTTAGTATATACTATAATAGGAAAGCTGTTGTGGCTTTCCTTCTTTTGAATCTCTAGATTTTTTAACGATCACTATTCTAGTTATTAAAACCATATTTAACATATATAGGTGGTCAAATGAAAATAGCCAAAGTGTACAATAATAACGTCATCAGTGCGTTTAATGAAAAGAACCAAGAGTTAGTGGTCATGGGGAGAGGTCTGGCTTTTCAAAAAAAGCCCGGAGATACTGTGGACGAAGAAAAGATTGAAAAGACCTTTGTTTTAAAAAATAACGATATATCAGAGCGATTCAAAACTCTTTTATATGAAGTGCCTATTGAATACATGGAAGTAACGGAGGAAGTTATACAACTCGCAAAAAGCAGGTTAGGGAGAAATCTTAACGACAGCATCTATGTCTCTTTAACGGATCATATTCACTTTGCCGTAGATCGGCACCAAAAAGGCTACGACATAAAAAATGCTTTATTGTGGGAAATCAAAAGGTTTTATAAGGATGAGTTTTCAATCGGTATGGAGGCACTAAAAATAGTGAAGGAGAAAATTGGTGTTCTCTTGCCGGAGGATGAAGCTGGATTTATAGCGATGCACATCGTTAACTCAGGCTTGAATGAGGAAATGCCAAACGTCGCTAATATTACGAGAGTCATGCAAGACATTTTAAACATAGTGAAATATCATTATAAAATCAATTTTGACGAGGAATCATTAAATTATTTTCGCTTTGTGACGCATTTGAAATTTTTTGCACAGAGACTGTATAGCAAGAACTATATAGAAGACGATGACCCGTTCCTGTATGAGTCCTTTAAGCAAAAGCATAAAGAGGCCATTAAATGTACAGAAAAAATCAATGATTACATTGTAAACCAGTTTGACTATAGTCTTACGAATAATGAAAAATTATACTTGGCTATCCATATTCAGAGAGTGGTAAATCGCTAATTTTGGTCACTTACAGAAAAGGCCTTTCATCAGTTCATCAAACTGGTGAAAGGTCTTTTTTCGATATTATTTAGTTTTTGAATATTTCGTTACTTTTTACAGGAATTTCCGAAAGAAAAATAGAATACGTCAGATATAATGTTTTATAACGAGAGAATACGCCGAGGAGGATTTATAGTGGCCCGTGAACATATGAACCAAATAATAGAAAAAATACTTTTAAACATTGAAAAGGTTATGATTGGAAAAAGGAATGTAGCCGAACTTAGCCTTATTGCCTTATTAGCAGAAGGGCATGTACTGCTAGAGGATGTACCTGGTGTTGGGAAGACCATGATGGTCCGTGCTCTTGCCAAGTCTGTAAATGCAAACTTCCGCAGGATTCAGTTTACTCCTGACTTACTGCCATCAGATGTAACGGGAATTTCAATTTATAACCCAAAGGAAATGGAATTTCAATTCCGGCCGGGACCGTTGATGGGGAATATTATTCTCGCAGATGAAATTAACCGGACGTCTCCAAAGACTCAGTCTGCACTGCTAGAAGGAATGGAAGAAGCAAGTGTAACCATTGATGGCGTGACTCATCGGCTTCAGAAGCCGTTCTTTGTCATGGCGACTCAAAACCCCATTGAGTATGAAGGGACGTATCCCCTGCCAGAAGCACAGCTGGATCGTTTTTTATTAAAAATGAAAATGGGCTATCCTGAAGTGGATGAAGAGATAGAAGTTTTAAATCGAGCACAAAAAGTCCCGCCGATTGAAGACCTTTATCCGGTGATTGACCTAGAAGGATTACTCGCATTGCAAAAGGAAATCAAAGAAGTCTATGTGGACCCAACGATTAAACGCTATATTGTTGATATCGTTAACCTAACTAGAAACTTTTCCGGAGTGTACCTTGGCGCCAGTCCAAGGGGATCGATTGCCCTCATGAAAGCGGCACAGGCTTATGCCTTTATGTATGGCCGTGACTATATCCTTCCAGACGATATTCAATATCTAGCACCGTTCGTTTTATCGCACCGGATTATTTTAAAATCAGAAGCAAAATTTGAAGGAATTTCTGCAGAAGAAATTGTCACCAGAGTCATTGCGAGGATTCCCGTTCCAATCCAAAGGCTTGTGAAGTAACGATGAAAAAGTTATGGATTCCATTCAAAAAAGTATGGAAGTTTGTCGTCTTACTATTTTTGATTCTGCTTACCTTTTCTTATGCCATGTTTCAAGGCGGATTTGTAAGCTGGTTTTTATTTTATAGCTTTTTGCCTTTTGCGCTCTATTGTATCGGCTTATCCTTTTATTCTTTGAATGAGCTGGAAATAACTCGACACATTCCCCAAAATGATTACAACGCTGGCGAAGCGTTGAAGGTAACCGTAAATATAAAGAGACACTCGTTTTTTCCTATATTTTATCTGCTCGTTGAGGATCAATTAGATGACATCCTAACCCCTAAGAGAGAAAAGGCAAAGGCATTAGTATTGCCGGGTTTTAGGAAGGAGTTTTCCTATGAATATGCCATTGATGAACTTCCACGGGGAGAGCATATATTTCACGGTTTTACCGTCAGAACCGGAGATATTCTCGGCTTGGTTGAGAAAGAAAAATCGCAGACAAATGAAAGTAAAATCATAGTTTATCCAGCATACACAGAGTTATTGTACCGCCCGTTTGAAATCCACTTTGATCAAGGGATGACTGCTTCAAGAGAACGGGTACAGCGTGATACCACATTGGCGATAGGTGTTAGGGATTACCAGCCGGGTGATCGGTTTTCATGGATCAACTGGAAAGCTTCTGCAAAACGAAATGAAATCATGACAAAGGAATTTGAACAGCGTCAATCCCATGATGTATTTGTTGTGATGGATTGCACACCTGATAAGCACTTTGAAGCAATCGTTTCCTTTACGGCATCTTTATTACGTGCCGTTTTGAAAAAGGGAGCACAAATTGGGCTTCTGACCATTAGTCGAGAAAGAGCATCCTTTCCGATAAGGGGCGGGGAAAATCAACTGCACCAGCTTTTCTATCATTTAGCAAAGATAAAAGCAAAGAGTCCTTCCTCGTTTGAAAAAGTGTTAGAGACCGAGGGGATGTTTGTCCAACAAACAGTTTCCTTCTTACTAGTATCAGCCCAATTAACGAAGCCTTTAATAGAAAAGGCTGGCTTCCTAGGGCAAAGAAAAGGGAAGATCACTTTATTCCTTATTAAAGGAGAAAAGGAGTCCCCTACAGATGACGAAAGGTCATTGATTGCGCTGGCAAACGCACGAAATGTACGTGTAGTGATGGTGCATGAAGGGCAATTTGCATCGGCCTTTACGGAGGTGAATTTGCGATGAAAAGAGATTTTCAGTCTTTTCTTTTATATATGTTTGGTTTTTTGCTGCTATGGGAATGGCTCCGTCCTGTCGAGCAATTAACAACGACCGATCATATTGAAATGTTCGTGATTTTTATCCTGTTATCCTTTACATTAGCTTTTCTTAGGATGAAGTGGATTTGGCAGATGATAATAAAATTATGGTTTATTTTCTTCTCAGTTAATATGTTTCATTATGAGGAAGATTTCTTTCAATTCAGCTGGGTAACATTTTTTACTAATGAATTGACCGCAAATTTTAGCAGGATTGTGGCGCGCAATTGGCTGGGGTTGACCAATGAATTTAGGACATTCTTGCTGTTTATTCTTCTATGGTTGATGGTGTATTTAGTTCACTATTGGCTTTTGAATCGGAAAAGAATTTTCATTTTCTTTTTTATGACTCTCATTTATATTACCGTTTTAGATACATTCACACTTTATAGTGCAAAAACAGCCATTGTCCGAACGGTTGTAGTCGGTTTTGCTGTGATGGGAATGTTAACCTATTACCGAATTCTCGCTAAAGAACATGTAAATAGTGATTCCTTTACTACTCGAAAGTGGATGAGACCATTAGTTTTAATGATCACTTTTAGCGTTTTCGTTGGTATTATTGCTCCAAAGTTCTCGCCAATATGGCCAGATCCTGTGCCGTATCTAAAGGCTGCCAGCAATAAAGGCGGGGAAGACGTGGCAGGCAATGGCATTGCTAAAGTAGGCTACGGCACAGATGATTCCCGTTTAGGCGGTCCTTTTATTGGGGATGACAGTATTGTGTTTCGGAGTGAAGCAGCACAGAAGAATTATTGGAAGGTAGAAACAAAGGACCATTATACAGGAAAAGGGTGGATTCCTTCTGAAGCGACTCCGTTCCGAATAGGAGGAGAGGATTTAATCCCTGTTTCCCCTATCCCTTCTAATGTTGAAACCCGGGATGAGAGTGCCTCCTTATTTATGTTTATGGATTATGATCACCTCATTTATCCGGCTGGTATCCAAAGAGCACAATTCCAACGTGATTATATTTTAGAGATTGACTCAACGAAGGAAAAGATCTCAATATTGAATGGCTTTGATTCTAGTCCAATCGCTCCTGATTCCTATTCAATCGAGTATAAGGTGCCGAAATATCAAGCAGCTGAGCTAAGGGAAACAACTACAGCAGACCCTAATCAGATAGATTCAGAATTTCTCGCAAGATATACGCAATTGCCTGATAACCTGCCTGATCGAGTGAAGGAGCTGGCTGAGAGTATTACGGAAAAAGAAACAAACTGGTTTGATAAAGCAAAAGCCGTGGAGCGCCATTTTGGCGGTGCTGGATTCACTTACAGTCAGAGTGATGTAGCCGTACCGGAAGAAAATGATGATTACGTAGATCAATTTCTATTTGAAACAAAAATAGGGTATTGTGATAACTTTTCCACCTCAATGGCGGTTCTGCTCCGATCAATAGGGATTCCTACACGCTGGGTAAAGGGGTATACTGGCGGAGAGTTTCTAGAATATAGTGAAGATGCTTCTTCAAAACAAATTTATGAAATCACCAATAATAATGCTCATTCCTGGGTTGAAGTTTATTTTCCTAACCAAGGCTGGGTTCCATTTGAACCAACAAAGGGCTTCACGAATAGTGTTTCGATTGATTTTACAAATAATGATGGAACAACTCCTGCTGCCGAAGCAACCGCTGCGACAACACCAAAGCCTCAGCAGGATCTCGAGGAAGATAGCAGCAGTTCCGAAAAGTCAGAACAAACTTTTTCATTTAGCAGTTTCTGGCTGAGTATTAAAACATTCTTCAATCAAAATTGGAAATGGATTTTCGTTTTATTTGTGGTAGTTATTGGTACAGCAGGCCTAATGTATAGGCTGCGAGGAAAGTGGATTCCGCGGTTATATTTACTTCGGTTCCGATTAAGAAAAAAGGATGAAAATATCGGTAAAGCATATCTTATCCTTTTAGAACAATTAGAGCGATACGGCTTAAAGAGAGATGAGGACCAAACATTAAGAAATTATGCCCGATACATTGATACCTTCTTTGCTTCTAGAGAGATGTCTAAGCTGACGGATAGATATGAGCAATATCTTTACCATCAGAAACTCCCCGAGGGAAGCTGGAAGGATTCACGGGAATTATGGGAAAATTTAATTAAAAAGACAATTGCTTGACCGATAAAACAACCTATTGTTACAATAAGGCGTAAAATTAATGTCTAGCTGCAGCGCCTAGGGGCTCGGGGTCATAAGCCAATCCGTCAGAAAGGTTAAAGAACAACCTTCCCACCGGCTCGTCTTATGCCTGTCGCCCCTGTGCAAGGCGCTTCCGCTTTTCTGTTATTCGGTTTTCCTTCATATATCCTCGAAAATAGGGTTCGAGAGTCTCTACCGGGTTACCATAAATAACCTGACTATGAAGGCAGAAATTTCTGCTATAGCAATTGTGAGAAAGCTAGAATTCTGCCTTCCTGGTTTTTTTGGAGGGGGAATTCTAGTTTTTTTTTGTTATTAAAGTAAATACTAACCTTATTATTTTGGAAGAGGTGGACGTGTTGACAAATACAGATTTGATTGTGGTTTTAGACTTTGGAAGCCAGTATAACCAGTTAATTACACGCAGAATTCGTGAGTTCGGAGTCTACAGTGAACTTCATCCTCATACGATTACGGCTGAGGAAATTAGAAAAATGAATCCAAAGGGAATCATTTTTTCAGGTGGCCCGAATAGTGTATATGATGAGAACTCATTCCGCTGTGATGAGGAAATTTTCGAAATGGGCCTGCCTATCTTAGGGATTTGCTATGGCATGCAATTAATGACTGTTCATTTTCAAGGGAAAGTTGAAAAAGCGAAGAACCGTGAGTATGGGAAGGCGGTAATGAACCTTCAAAATCAAACGAAGCTATTCCATGATATGCCTGGGGAGCAAGTGGTTTGGATGAGCCATGGAGATTTGGTTGTGGAAGCACCAGCTGGCTTTACGGTTGACGGAACAAACCCGCACTGCCCAATCGCGGCAATGAGTGACGAAGCAAGGAAACTTTATGCAGTTCAATTTCACCCAGAAGTACGTCATTCCGTATATGGCAATGAACTTCTAAAGAATTTTGTTTTTAATGTGTGTGAGTGTAAAGGCGATTGGTCAATGGGAAATTTCATTGAAGTGGAAATGGCAAAAATCCGTGAGCAGGTCGGCGATAAGAAAGTACTTTGCGCTCTTAGCGGCGGAGTGGACTCTTCTGTTGTTGCTGTACTTATTCATAAAGCGATCGGTGATCAACTGACTTGTATTTTTGTTGACCATGGTTTACTGCGTAAGAATGAAGCAGAAAGTGTTATGAAGACCTTTGCTGAAGGCTTCCATATGAATGTTATTAAAGTGGATGCAAAAGAACGTTTCTTATCTAAATTAGAAGGCGTATCTGATCCTGAGAAGAAACGGAAAATCATTGGCAACGAGTTCATTTATGTATTCGATGATGAAGCAACGAAGCTTGAAGGAATTGAGTTTTTAGCTCAAGGAACACTTTATACCGATATTATCGAAAGTGGAACTGCCACTGCTCAAACCATTAAATCCCATCATAATGTCGGCGGATTGCCTGAAGATATGCAATTTAAATTAATTGAACCATTGAATACCCTGTTTAAAGACGAGGTTCGTGCGCTTGGTACAGAGCTTGGAATCCCGGATGATATTGTTTGGAGACAGCCATTCCCTGGACCAGGTCTTGGAATTCGTGTCTTAGGAGCGATTTCTGAAGATAAACTTGAAATTGTCCGTGAATCTGATTGGATCCTTCGTGAAGAAATTAAGAAGGCCGGACTTGACCGCGAAATTTGGCAATACTTTACGGTGCTTCCGGACATTCGCAGTGTAGGAGTAATGGGAGACGCGAGGACATATGATTATACGATTGGTATCCGCGCTGTTACGTCCATTGACGGGATGACCTCTGATTGGGCTCGTATCCCATGGGATGTGCTCGAAGTTATTTCAACCCGGATTGTTAATGAAGTAGCTCACGTTAACAGAGTGGTCTATGATATTACGAGCAAACCGCCTGCAACGATTGAATGGGAATAAATTTAAAATAATACTTCTAAAAGCGAACGTTTTTAAATATATATTTAAAAACGTTCGCTTTTTATGTTTACAAAGAGGAAATTCCTTGGTAATATAAAGGGGAAGTAAATAATTTGTCGATTTAACTCGTATAATCTTGGGAATAAGGCCCAAAAGTTTCTACCGAGCCACCGTAAATGGCTTGACTACGAGGCGGTGTTTAAAACGGAGGATAGCTCCTCTATTTATTTACACTAGCCCCAAGTCAAGCGTTCCGGTAGATATCGGAGCGTTTTTTTGTTTTTATTAAAGAAAGATTCCTAGGGGGAAGAACAAATGCAAAAATACTTTATGTTTAAGGAATTAGGGACGAATTATCGCCGTGAGATTATTGGCGGCATAACAACATTCTTGGCTATGGCCTATATATTAGTGGTTAACCCGCTTACATTGACACTATCAAGTGTACCGGATTTACCAGATGCACTTCGAATGGATTATGGTGCAGTATTTGTAGCAACAGCCTTAGCCGCAGCAATCGGATCTATTGTGATGGGGTTACTTGGAAAGTATCCACTTGCATTAGCGCCTGGTATGGGATTAAACGCCTTTTTTGCTTATACCGTTGTATTAGGAAGCGGCGTTCCATGGCAGCATGCATTAGGAGCAGTATTCATTTCCGGTGTATTTTTCTTTTTACTAACACTAACAGGATTACGTGAGAAATTAATCAATGCGATTCCAATAGAGTTAAAGCATGCGGTTGGAGCCGGTATTGGTTTATATATTACCTTTATTGGTTTACAGAGTGCTGGTATTGTAGTAAATAATGACGCGACACTTGTTGGGTTAGGTGATTTGACAGCTGGACCGACTCTGCTGGCTATTTTCGGAATAATTGTTACGGTTATTTTGATGACTAGAGGAATTAATGGAGCAGTATTTTTTGGAATGATTATTACGGTTATTGTAGGTATGATCTTTAACTTGATTGACACACCAGAAAAAATCGTTGATACTGTTCCGAGTTTAGCACCAACATTTGGAGCAGCGTTTTCTTCTTTGGGTGATAGTTCATTTTATACAATGGGTATGCTTGGAATTATCTTGACTCTTTTGTTTGTCGATTTCTTTGATAATGCAGGGACACTTGTAGCGGTAGCAAATCAAGCAGGAATGATCAAAGACAATAAATTGCCTCGTGCAGGCAGAGCATTAATTGCTGATTCAGTTGCAACAACTGTCGGTGCAGTCCTAGGTACATCAACAACAACATCTTATATTGAATCATCTGCTGGGGTAGCGGCAGGTGCAAGAACAGGGTTTGCTTCACTTGTTACAGCAGCATTGTTTATTTTATCACTGTTTTTCTTCCCATTATTATCAGTTGTTACGTCAGCAGTTACAGCACCTGCATTAATTATTGTTGGCGCGTTGATGGTAGCATCATTAGGTAAAATTGAATGGACCAAATTTGAAGTGGCTGTACCAGCCTTCCTTACGATGATTGCTATGCCTTTGACATATAGCATTGCTACAGGGATCGCAATTGGGTTTATCTTTTACCCAATTACAATGATTGTTAAAGGGCGTATGAAAGAAATTCATCCAATCATGTACTTGTTCTTTGTTATTTTCATTCTATACTTCTTATTTCTATAATTAAGTCGAGAGAGTCTGTGAACTATCACAGGCTCTTTTTTATATTGCAACTTTTTAACGGTGTCGAATATTGTCGTTGACTTCTTGTTTTGTCTCTTATAACATGAGATTACTAAGGTATTTCGGGTAAAAAGGGGAGGAAGGCAATGGTAAAGCTATTGATTGATAAAGTACTAAATAACAATGTTTTGATTGCCGAACATCCTTCCTACGAAGAAGTTGTCCTAATCGGTAAAGGAATAGGCTTTAATCGGAAACATGGAGATTTTATTGAAACTGATTCGGTGGAAAAACTATTCGTACTTAAAAATGAAAAGGAACAACAAAATTATATTAAATTGCTTCCTTTTATTGACAATGATTTACTAGAAGTGATTATTTCTGCTATTGGGCTAATCAAGCAAAGGACCCATACGCAGTTAGATGAACATATCCATGTGGCATTAACCGATCACTTAATGTTCGCAATCAATAGAGTATCAAAAGGCATGGAAATGAGTAATCCGTTCCTGGTAGAAACAAAAACGCTTTATCGGCATGAATATGAAATAGCTGCTGAGGTTGTTGATTTTATCAATGATAAAACAGGGATTTCTCTGCCTGTTGGCGAGATAGGTTTTATTGCTCTCCATATTCACAGTGCGATGACAAATAGGAACTTATCAGAGGTTAATCAGCATTCACAGCTAGTCAGCAGGCTGGTAAAAATGGTTGAAGAGCAGTTTGAAATTGATATCGATAAAGAAAGCATTGATTATATGAGGCTTGTTCGCCATTTGCGATTCACCATTGAGAGAGTAGTTAAAGGGGAGAAAGTCGACGAGCCAGAAAAAATATCTTTTCTATTGAAACAAGAATATCCTGTGTGCTATAATCTCTCATGGAAGCTCATTAAAGTGATGCAACAGACATTGAAAATGAAAGTATTCGACGCAGAAGCAGTGTACTTAACCATGCATTTGCAGCGAATACAGAAAAAATTTAAATAGTTATTATTTTTTACGTGTTACTGATTCGATCAGGCATGAGTGAAAAGTATTAATTGAAACCAAGACTTTTGGGTAATCTATACCCGTAGTCTCATTTCGATTGAACTTTTACTCATGCCTTTTTTGTGTTTTTCTGAATGAAAACGCTTAATGAGCTATATGAAAAAATGGAGGTATATATTATGTTTAAAAAAGCTTTTGGCGTCTTGCAAAAAGTCGGTAAAGCATTAATGCTCCCGGTCGCGCTATTGCCGGCTGCAGGTATATTACTTGCTTTAGGAGCAGCACTATTAAACCCAGCACTATTAGAATTAGCACCATTCTTAGATAACAGTACGGTTGAAATGATTGCTTCTGTTATGCAGAATGCCGGAAACATTATCTTCGGAAACTTGCCACTCTTGTTCGCGGTTGGTGTTGCTGTAGGGTTAGCTGGCGGTGAAGGAACCGCGGGTTTGGCTGCCATTATTGGATACTTAGTCATGAATGTAACAATGGGAACAGTACTTGGCATTACAGCTGAGGATGTTAATGGCTTAAGCTATGCGAGTGTACTTGGGATACCTACTCTTCAAACAGGAGTATTTGGCGGTATTATCGTCGGTATATTAGCAGCGTCAATGTACAATAAGTTTTATGAAATCGAATTACCATCTTATTTGGGATTTTTTGCAGGTAAACGTTTCGTCCCAATCATTACTGCGGCAACTGCTCTTGTTTTAGGGATATTGATGATTTTCATCTGGCCGCCAATTCAAAATGGTCTAAATGCATTCTCCCAAAACATGGTTCATGCAAACTTAACGATTTCTGCATTTATTTTCGGTGTGATTGAACGATCATTAATTCCATTTGGTTTACACCATATTTTCTATTCCCCATTCTGGTATGAATTCGGAGAATATGCAACAAAAGCAGGAGAAGTGGTTCGTGGAGACCAACGAATCTTCATGGCACAAATTACAGATAATGTTCAAAACTTAACAGCTGGAACATTTATGACTGGTAAATTCCCGTTCATGATGTTTGGACTTCCAGCGGCAGCTTTAGCGATTTATCATGAAGCAAAGCCTGAAAAGAAAGTTTTTGTTGGAGGATTAATGGCATCCGCCGCCCTCACTTCCTTCTTAACAGGTATTACAGAACCAATTGAATTCTCGTTTTTATTCGTAGCACCAATATTGTTTGGTATCCACGCGATTTTCGCCGGATTCTCGTTTATGATTATGCACATGTTAGATGTAAAAATCGGGATGACTTTCTCCGGTGGTTTAATTGACTACATCTTATTTGGATTAATTAACCCGCAGACAAATGCGTGGATTGTTATACCGGTAGGTCTTGTATTTGCAGTCGTTTATTACTTTGGTTTCCGATTTGCAATCCGTACATTTAATTTGAAAACTCCAGGACGTGAGCTAGAAGAAGAGGAATCTCAAGCGCCAACAGGTAAAACTGGTTCAGGCGATTTGGCTTCTAACATTTTGGAGGCAATGGGCGGTAAGGGGAATATTGCTCATCTAGATGCATGTATTACTCGTCTTCGTGTTTCTGTTAATGACATTAAAAATGTTGATAAAGACCAATTGAAGAGATTAGGTGCGGCTGGTGTTTTAGAAGTCGGAAACAATATTCAAGCAATCTTTGGACCGCGCTCCGAAACGATTAAGGGTCAAATGAAAGATATAATGAATGGTAAAAAACCAAGCACTACGGTAAAAGCGCCTGAAAAAGGTGTGGAACAGCAAATCGAGGAAATTAATCCAGAAGCACTTCAAACTGCGCGCGGTAATGAAGATGAAGGATTTATGGCTCCATTAAAAGGTGAATTAAAACCAATCACAGAAGTACCTGACCAAGTATTTGCTGGGAAAATGATGGGTGACGGTTTTGCGATTGTCCCGGCAGAGGGTACAATTGTATCACCGGTAAATGGGAAAATAGTTAACCTATTCCCAACCAAACACGCAATTGGAATCCTGTCTGATGCAGGACGTGAAATTCTAATTCATGTTGGAATTGATACGGTGAACTTAAAGGGGCAAGGGTTTGAAACTTTAGTATCTGAAAATGACATTGTTGACCAAGGCCAGCCATTACTAAAAGTTGATCTAGATTACATTAAAGAACATGCTACATCAACCATTACACCAGTTGTCTTCACTAACTTAGCTGAAGGTGAAAAGGTAGTGATTGAAAAACCAGGTCAAGTTAATTTAAAACAAACAGGTATTATTAAGATTACCAAGTAATGAAAAAGGAGCCGGCTCTAATTTGTGAGTCGGCTTTCTTCTATATATAAATGAAGGTAATTTACGAGGTAAAATAAATTAATAATAATTTGTTGACGATAGGTGCTAATGGTGTTATTATATTTTAGCGGTCGTTAATAACGAGTTAACAACACGCAAGCGTTAAAAACATTTTAAAAAAAGATGTTGACGCCGAGTTAACAAAATGATATAGTAATAGAGTTGCTTCTGAGCGGGATTGTTCATGAGGCGAAAGAAAGAAATTTGTTCTTTGAAAACTAAACAAACAAGAACGTCAACAAAAAATATTAGTTTCTTCTATAGAAACTAGCCAACGTAACAAATGAGCTAATCAACTT
>NZ_JBIVOI010000020.1:0-124777 GCF_044754045.1 Neobacillus sp. NPDC093182 | reverse complement strand
TGGAGATGTGCATTATATGGTAAAATATGGAGTGGTAGCTGACTCCTTTATTTAACTATGCCTTCACGAAGCCAAGATGATCTGAACTCATTTCAATTACCCGTAAATCCAATTACAAGGGTTATGAAATCCTGCGAATAAGTGAGCATTCAAGAGATATTCGTATCAAACTGAGGGAGTTGAAGAGCAGTTTTTAACTTGTGCTCAACAATCGGGCACATTTCTCTAGCAAGAAATGTGTCTATCTTCATTAGCAAGGCTAAGATGAGCATAAATAATATTATTATTTTTTACTTTCATCACTTTCGTTATATTTCAAAATATAGTAATATAATTTAGGGAATTTTTTAGGAAGGGAGAGATTTAATTTGATTACAGAAGGAAATCTAGCAAAAAAAGAGCAGCCAGAAGACATAACGCAATCTATGGTTCCTGCCTACCTAATTAAATTGAGGGGAAAAGGAAAGAGTCCTTTAAAAGTAAATACGAAAGATATTTTAACTGGATTTATAGGTGGTACTATTACTATTTTTATTTTGAGTTTATTAGCCATTTCTACATCATCTCCATGGTTAATTGCTTCATTTGGAGCAAGTTGTGTATTGGCTTTTTCTCTTTGGAACTCTCCTTTATCACAACCAAGAAATATCATTGGAGGACATTTCATTTCCACTTTAGTTGGAATAATGGTTTATCATGTATTTGGAAATGAGCCTTGGTCTCTTGCTCTGGGAGTCGGATTAGCGATTAGTTTGATGATGTTAACCAAAACCACGCATCCCCCAGCTGGAGCTGATCCGATTATTGTGATCATTGGGAGTCATACATGGGAATATTTATTTACACCAGTATTATCAGGCTCCATTGTCATTGTGTTGGTCGCACTATTGATTAACAATTTGAGAAGCGATAGAAATTATCCTGTGTTTTGGGTCTAACAAATAAGCCCTTGAATCTTTCAAGTTTAAGTGTAGAGCCAGTGTCTAAAACCTATTTAATCTCCATAAAAATCATTTCAGCAGGTACAAAGTAAAATCAGCAGGAAAATACTTCGCTTTTCTCAAAAAAGCTTGTTTGTGAAGGATTATACTTAAACTAAAGGGTGCGTTTCTACAATAAGGTGGAGACGCTTTTCTTATTGAAGTAACGGGCAGTTTAGTTGAAGAAGAAATGGTATAATTATCCTTATATAGAGGCAGTATTTTTGGGGGGAATTAGAATTTATAATTGGATTGAACTTACACAATCTGAAGAAAAAACCGTATGGAAAAAGGTGTTTAACGAATTTCAATTTAAACCAAGCGTTTCTAAGTTTCCGTCGTTTATTGTGCCAAGCCCGTTCATTACATATGATATTTCACCTTATCGAAATTGGTCAGGAGATTTAGAGGAATATGAAAAGATTTATAAAGACCTTGAAGAGAAATCATTGTCTGCTTTTCAAGAATTAACTACTGGTAATGAATACTTTTATGCTTTAGATTGGCAACATCTTTGTTATTGGGTTAATCCCTTTTTAGAGTTTCCCAAGGACGAATTTAATGAGTGGATAATACCTATTTTTCCTGATGGTGATTATTACTTCTTTATACAAAAGGAATTCAACTGGGGATTTTTAGGTCATCCCTGGGAAGACACCATTACTGTATTCGGTAAGGAACTAATCCAAGTATTTGAAAAAAATAAGCCTAGAATGTTTAATACTATTTTACGGATTGGTTAATTTTTACCTTATTGAACTAACGGGTGCAAGAGTTAAAGATGGAATCACTATGGCGACCCTATTTTAAATGGGCTGGTAATTCAATGGAACGAATTTGTGGTCCTATCAACAAAATAAAAAGGACGGTTAGTAATTAACCGTCCTTCTATGTACATATTCAATTAGGGTTTAGGTTTTTTGGATTTTGTTAGCGGATTGTTTACTTAATTATTGCGAAAGAAGAACCGGTGGATACATTGGCACCGGAATACTCAAAACTATCAGTGGTCTTACCATCAACGGTTCCGGAAACCAAGACATTATTGTAATTTTTGAAAGTACCCTTAGAAAGTTTGATGTACTGGTCGAAATCGATCTGTACATTTTTATCAGAGTATTTAGAGGTAGAATAACTCTTTGGATTGAATGCCCAGGCAAGATTGATAGACTTAGTACCGGCTGGAGTTTCATTTCCAGTGCAATTTCCTTCTTCATCGCAAGTGAAATCAACTTTATAAACATCTACTGTCGTATTAACTTTAGCCATACCTTTGTTAACGTCAAAAATCGCATTGGTGGCTGGTACTATAGCGCTGCCATAATAGTATTCGTCTTTTTCATAATCGTAGGTTTGGTAATAGAGGATGTAAGAATCCTTATCTTCAAAGTTAGTAGAAAGGTCTACAGAGGTATCGACAGTACCTTCTGAACCATAGAATGAAGCACCTTGAAAAGAGCCTTTGTTTACAGAAGAATTGCTTTGCGCCATTGCTGGCAGAGCCATAGTCAAAAGAAACACAACCGTCAGAATCAATACTTTCACTTTTCTCATTATAAACCTCCAGATATTGGAAACCTAAACCTTGTCCTAATTGTACAATATGGAAGTGAAAGTGTACTCAGTAATCGTTCGACAATTTTTACACTTTTGAGAAAATTTTTATCTATTCTAGTGACTATTCATCTTGAAAATCATAACTAATTAAACTAACGGGTGCGTTTCTACAATGTGGATTCGTTTTTTCTTATAGACTAACGGATCAGCTTAGTTACACCTATATCAATTAGAATAAATTCTTTATATCTACACAATCTTGAGTAATCTTTTATTAAGCACCGGTTGCGTTTGTTGACGAAGAATGACCATCATATTGATGGTCTATTTTTATTTCTATGCCAATAGATAATAGCGAGATATTCCATAAATGACAATTAGTCACCAATGAATCTAGCTTTAATCTGTCTTACAATTATCATGAGGTGGTTTATGTGTTTGTTTCACCAATGCTATTACAAAGGTCAGAACAGCCTTTTGATGACGATTTATATATACAGAATTAAAGCTAGATGGCATAAGACTAATACTTTCTAAGTTCGATAACAAGGTGCGGCTATATACCCGTCATAATAATGAGGTTACTGCTAAGTTTCCTGAATTACTAACAATAGATATTCCGGGCGGAACTGTATTAGATGGAGAGATTATTGTTACAGATCCAACCGGAAAACCAGACTTTGAAGCTATGATGAGCCGGTTCCAATCACGGCGACCCTCTCTTGAAAACAGTACGCTAAGTTATGTCGTCTTCGACGTTATTCAATATAAAGGTGAGTCTGTTACTAAGCTGCCATTAATAGAGAGAAAGCAGCTACTAGATGACATTATCACCCAGGATACAAATCTAGTTGCGAAGGTTCAATATATAGAAGGTCATGGTGCTGCATACTTTGATTTGGTCCAGCAGCAAGGGCTAGAGGGGATAGTCCTTAAACGTAAGGACTCCCGTTATGAGGTCGGTAAACGCAGCCAGTCGTGGCTTAAGGTGATTAATTATCAATATCATGATGTGTTGATTACTGGGCTTAGAAAAGGCGAATTTGGGCTGCTTCTGAGCTTTCTAGATGGGAGACCGGCTGGTGTTTTGGAATTTATGCCTCCAGCTGAACGGAAGAAACTTTATCGGCAGCAGCAATTTGTTTCAGAGGATGATAAATTTATATTTATCGAGCCGATCAAGTGCCGGGTTAAGTATAGGAATTTAACTAAAGCTGGTTTCCTTCGGATTCCGTCGTTTGTAAAATGGAGTTAAAAGTGGATGGGTTTTTCAAGGATGGGATCGCAATGGTTCCATTCTTTTATTATGATATACATAAGGATTGTGAAGCAATGTACTTAAACTCCCATGAAAATAAAATCTGAAAAAGGACATATAAAAATAGCCCAGAAAAACCAGTTTTTAAAAAAAGGCTGAGCCTCTTGAAAGATAATATTAGGGTGTGCTGTAAAGTGATTTAGTAACATCTTTCTACTTAACATTTGATCAGACAAAGCTGGCGCAACAACCAGAAAAAGGATTAATCTCCCATGAGTGCTACCCCTAAAGGGCGCGACAGTCGGTGGTACACCGTGGTCGTTGGAGTCAGACTAACGGATGGGCTCTAACGCACCATAGTTCATCGACCTTCCTCTCCAGCCGTAGAATCAGTATTGACGGTTTAAAAACATTTTCATTCTCTGTGGTGAAGAGCTGGTTTTAGCGATTCATGGATGGCTAACGGGTAGGTTACTTGAATAAGAGATGATATGTATTGATTTTTTTATTATAGTCATTTCAAGGGGGATAAAATGATTCAGATACTAAATGAGACAGATAGCTTGGTTATTGTAATTCACGAAATTTACGGAATTAATCAACATATGGAGAGTGTTTGCGAAAAATTGTCATCTCAGGGATTTGATGTTATTTGTCCGAACTTACTAGAACGTGAACAACCTTTTGATTATTCTGATGAGAAAGTTGCCTATCAAAATTTTATGGAGAATGTGGGGTTCACTGAAGCTGTACATAAAATAAAAGATATATTGTTAAGTATTAAAAATGAATACCAAAAGATATATATTATTGGATTTAGTGTCGGCGCAACTGTTGCTTGGTTGTGTAGTGGGGAAGATTATCTCGATGGAATAGTGGGATACTATGGTTCAAGAATTAGGAACTACAAAGAAATAGTGCCATTAAGTCCTACAATTTTATTCTTTCCACAAGAAGAACAGTCTTTTGAAGTTGATGAGTTAATTTCAAATCTAGATAAAAGAAATATCAAGATACATAAATTTAATGGAAAACACGGATTTAGTGACCCATACTCTCCTAATTTTAATGCAAAATCAGCCCAAGACGCCTTCAATGAAATACTTAACTTTATTAGGACACATTGATTGATAAATTGGGGTGTTCTTGAAATTAACGTGTGCAAGAGTTAAAGAACCAGCTGCCATTCCTGGGCAGCTTTTCTTGTTGAGCTAACGAAGCAGTTTAGTAGAACAAGGAAATAAGGATAAAGTTAAAGAATATTTGATAAATATACAAAATTAAGTTTAATTAAGGGAGGAATTCTATGCCTAAAAAATCTATTGATTTATTGCTGGATAAGACAGCTTGTAAGGATGAGCGTGAGGGTGCAGCAGCTTATTTAAGTAGCTCGATAATAGCGAAGTTAAAGATGCACTTTTTGGTGTTGCAAATGATTTAACAGAAAACGAAGATATAAGATTTACTTGTGGAGAATCCTTGGCGGATATTTGGGTAAGAACTAACCAATTTGATTTAGATTCTCTATTAAAATTACAAGATATAGCAAAAGTTAGAGCACTCGAAGTTATTATAATTGAGAGGAAACTTGGTATAAAGAATATTTAAAAAGGGGAGGGGAAGATCTTAATAATTTCTTAAATGGAGGTGAAAATGGGATATACACTTGTCCCTGTTGCGGTTTTAAAACTATAGACGAACCAAATAGCTATGAAATATGTGAGATCTCTGGATGGGAAGATGATCCTGTACAACTTGAATATCCAGCATTAAAAGGAGGAGCAAATAAGGGAAGTTTATATGAAGAGCAAGTTGAAATTCTAAAAGTGATACCAGAAACAATTACAGACTTTAATGGTATTCAAAGAGATGATGAATGGAGGGCACTTCATTCTGATGAATGTACCATTCCTTCTAAACCTCATAAAACTGGGAAGGATTATTTTAATCTTATTGGTGATGAGCAGAAGTATTACTGGAAAAAATGATGGGGCTTATTGTACTAACGGGTGCAATAGTTAAAGATGATGATCGCCGCAGCGGTCATTTTCTCTTGTTGAACTAACGTGGCAGGTTAGTGGAAGAAGGATTTTCATTTTGGGATGGAGAAGTTAATGATGATATAGGACATTGGAAGGAGTCTCAATATGAAACCAAAAGAATTATTAAACTATTACATAGAAAATTTTTTAGTCGATGAGTTACAAAAATTTGGTTTTCGATATTCAAAAAGTGTACCTAAATTTTCACGCACTAAAGGTGAATTTGACCTCACTTTTAGTTTTTCACTTAGTAAATGGAATTCGGAGGATAATTGTGAATTCTGGACAATGTGGGGTGTTACGTCAAAGGAATATGCTAAATGGTATAAAGAGGAATGGGGAATTAAGCCTGTCAATAATGCAATAGTGGGAGATGCAGAATGGAATATTCCGGGCTGGACAAGGGAACCTTTTAAACATTTTAGACTTACCAATACAGATTCTGATAAAATCGAATTTAATGAATTTATACATAATGTAATAAATATAGGAATACCCTATTATTCGAAGATTACCGATTGGAATATTGCCGCAGACTATGCTGCTGCAAGAGAGGCAACTGTTTTTTATGACAAAGCTTGTGATTTTTATCTGATTTCAGGACAAAAACAAAAAGCAAAAGATATTCTTGAACTCAAAAGAAATTGAAAGAAGAAAACACGACCAGAATATGCAACTTCCTGAAATCCAAAAGAGGTTGGCTAAGTATTTTAATTAGAGATTCGTATTCAACTAACGGGTGCATTCCTTCAATAAGGGATGCTAATTGCAGCTAAAACATTGGTGTTGCTACATAAACTTACATTGATTGAAAATAAATAATGAAAGACAAGCACCGTCCTTTCTCTACATTTTGTAATAGGGGAAGGGTGGTGTTTTATTATGGGAATTACAGCAAACGGATCTTGTAGAAAAAATTGTAACGTTTTATCTTCTTTTGTAGAAAACAACCAACTAGCACATTAATCATGCTAAAGTGAACTAAACATATCTGAGGAGGAAGGGTAATGCAGTATATTGATAGTTTCGGTTGGAGCTTAAATATAATTCTAATGATTTGTTTTGTTATAGCATTATTGGCACTAATGAGAAAACCGAGAGAATACCGAAAAAACACAAAGAAGAAAATGTGAAGTAATGTACTTAAACAAACGGGGGCAATAGTGGAAGAATGAGGATTGCAGCTGCGATCCTTTTTTGTTATTGAGCAACGGGCAGGTTAGTTGAATAACCAATCTCCAATTTCACACCAATTAATATCCAATATATGTTAAGATTTAGTATAATGGAGCGAGATTTTTATTTATATTGTGAGGTGGAATGTAGTGTGAGGACCGTAAAAACTAAAAATGTCTTACTAATTTTAGTTTGTATTTTAGTTATTGCAGTAGCTTCAATTTTTTTCATAAGTGATGATAAGAAACAAATAACAAGAGAAATTGAAAATCAATTGAACTATAAAAACATTACCCACATTGAAGTATTTGATGATAACAAATCTGTTGTTTTTATCAAAAATGATGATGGTACAGAGGGTGAAATATATCTCGAAAAATCTTTGTTTTCTTGGGACTGCAAACAAGACTACTCCTTTATTCGAGAGGGTGTTGTTGACCCTATCCATTTATCATTTTTCCAGTCTCCTTTTAACAATGAACAAAAATCGAATGCAGTATTACTTAGGGTATTAGATGGTGAAATAAGTACCGTAAAAATCGAAAAAGGCAAAGACATTATTCATAATTTTGAATTACTAAAAAAAGGTTCTGGTGAGAGGTTTGGGCTGTTTAGATCAAAAAGTAATGATGTCTTTGGTGCGAAATTAATTGCTCACAATAAAAAGGGTGAAGTAGTATTTACTAATAAAATCTCTAAATAGGACATTATTCCTTATTAAAGTAACGGGTGCTTTACTTGAATCAGAACAACATAAGATTCGAAAACCTGGTGTGGAAATTCAGGAGGCAAAAATGGTTCTGTTTATGTCTTCTTGCAAATGCTTTTAAAAAATGTTAAACTTTAGAAGAATTATTTTTGTTCGGTGTAAAGGATAGTCTTAGATTAACTTTTCGTCTTGATGATCACTGAGTGCAAGGATAGTAACACATTGTGTGCAAAGCATACAGCAGGAGGAAACAAAATGGAACAAGGTAAAGTAAAATGGTTTAACGCAGAAAAAGGTTTCGGATTTATCGAGCGTGAAGGCGGAGAAGACGTATTCGTTCATTTCTCAGCTATCCAAGGCGAAGGTTTCAAATCTTTAGACGAAGGTCAAGCTGTTACTTTTGACGTTGAGCAAGGTCAACGTGGAGCTCAAGCAGCTAACGTGCGTAAAGCTTAATAATTAGAACAAACTAAAGCAGGCTCTGTATAGAGTCTGTTTTTTATTTATTCTTTTAAAAACAAGGAGCCCCACTCACGAATGAGTAGGGTACATGTAAAAAAGTAAATCAAATGGTAAACAAAGTGTATCACATAATCATGAATTCTACTAATTACCTTTGAATAAAAATTTTAAAGTGCTTTTGTAGAGAGTGGCTAAAATTGTCACTCTTTTTTGGTGTAATTCAACTCACCATGAAATTACATCATGCATCTGGAAAAGATAGTGAAGATGTAAAACTAAAATACAAAGGGAATATTGTGGACTCAGTTGGAAGGTTAAATATTTATTAGACCTAATAGGATGGGGTACTGGGCAAGATGAAATTCATTTAAATAAAGAAGTTTACTCGAGAACGTATTCAGCTAACGGAAGCAGGATAGTTGAATAAGTTGTAAATTGAATGATGAATACTAAATGTGCAATATGTAATCTACTCATTTAAAAGTGATACAAATAAGTAAGTGAAATTGGAGGAAAGGTATGGAAAATGAAAAATGTGACATAATCCACCCAAACGGTGTTAAGGAAAAGAAACTGGAAATGATTGATGGATACACGATAAAAAACCATGCAAACGGAAAAAAATATACCAGTTGCATTTATATTACTTCATCAATATTTATCGAATTGGAAATCCTTTAGTATAGGATTATTATT
Source organism: Neobacillus sp. NPDC093182 (assembly GCF_044754045.1). Lineage (NCBI taxonomy): Bacteria > Bacillati > Bacillota > Bacilli > Caryophanales > Bacillaceae > Neobacillus > Neobacillus sp. NPDC093182. Next base: position 115,897 of record NZ_JBIVOI010000020.1, on the reverse strand, counting down.
TCTAGCCTTAGTATTTGCATATTTAGGAGAACCACTTTCACAATTTTTGGAGGTTTATAAGCTATTTAAGTGGAAATTCACATACTCATTTTTTTATTACATTATAAATGGATTGGCATTAAGATTTATTATCCTAAAAATAGCTCTTTGCCATTATTTATTCTATATTCACGGGGTAGTGCCATTAAAAATTAACCTTGTGAAATGGTATCCAAAAACAACGGAAGCGATTGCTCAATAGTGAGCAATCGCTTTTTCACTCTAACGTATGATAAGTTGAATAAATGTTTCCCCACTTACTAAATCAAAGTAAATTTAACATTGGCATTTGCCCATATATTGCATACGTATATAAAAGAATGGGGTGAAAACTTTGAATGCTCAAACCGAAAATAAAAACCAAACCAAGGAAAGCAGTAATATTGATAATAAGGAATTGATTTCACAACTTGAAAAACAAGTTTCCATCGCAATTTGGATACAAACCATTGGTAAAATAATGGAGGTATTATTATTAACCAAAATTCTCCTTATAGATGAGGAAGCCAGATCGGATCCCAATGAAAGGCAAGTAGTAGAAGGGGTTTGGATAGAGACCATTGGACAAATTTTAGAAGGTATTGGTGTAACAAAGGATGTCTTAGCAAACGAGGAACCGATCAAGCTGGAAGCAACAAATATCGCTAATATCGGGGATTGGTTACAAGGGATCGGTGCAATTTATGCAGCACATGCGGAGAAATTGATAATTGCAAAAGATAGAGAGGAGTTGGTAACCAATCTTTTCGTCCCATAACAAAGACTTATAGGTTTTAGTCTTTAAAAAAATGTAAAGAGCCACAATTCATTGACCTATGGATTAGATTGACTGGATTAAGAACCAGTATGGACAATTCAGTATATTTTCATTCTCTGTGGTGCAGCGACGATTTTCCCGCTGCTTGGAAGGCTAACGGGTGTATTACTTAGACACAGTTTAGTAAAAGTAGGTATGATGTTATTAAATAAAGTGGTCGAATTATATCCGAGGGATAGTACGATCACTTTTAATCAATTTTATTTAATTTGAATTAAATTTATAAATTCCTGGGTTTATTACGTTAATAATCTAAAATTGAGGAATCTATACCAAATTCCATAGGTACTGAGAGGGTCATGATGTAACCATCATTATCATTGAAACTAACTGTGTTTTGATACTCTGAAAAATTCCTTAAGATTTTCAAATTATATCCATTTTTCTTTTGTTGATAGATACCATAGTCTTTAATATGTAAATCAACATCAAGTATCGGGTTCAAGATAAATTTATTTACATTTTCAACCTTTACTAAAGAAGATATAAAATAAATTTTATATTCATTTAAATAGCGAGTAGAAAAATCATTTAATCCCGTAAATTTTTCCTTCAAAGCTTCCTCTAGAAGATCTTTATTCATGATGAATTATTCTCCTAAATACAAATATTATGTGGTTATCTAATCTTCTAATAATAAACTTAATGTTCCCATTATTTATCCTATTATACTTTTACCCCCACTTAGCGGATCAAATATCCGAGTGGGTTCACTTTTTTCGTGCCCTAGTAAACTCTGAATAATATCAACGGGAGCTCATTTGTAATAAAGACGGAAAAAAGCTTTATTATTACGGATACCCAAGAGATACCAATGTATTGAAGAGCGAAGAGCTTAAGTGGCATATAATCGATGGACAATAATAATATTTGGTGAATTTCATAGGGAGAGAAAAAAGTGAATGAAGTGTTTAGTTCAACATGGTTTATATTTACACATTAGGATAATAACGGTAAAGTTAGTTAAAAAGTATATGGGGTGAAAGAATGTACTAGGAGACTCTTCCAAATTGGTTCTGGATTATTTATTACTTATTTTTATTTACAACTTTGGGAACTGCGATATATAGTGTGAAAAATAAAAAAGTTAAAGGGTTATCCATTCTTACCATCGTTTTTACAATAACTATACCGATCATTTGTTTGATCAACAGTATTGAAAGAATGAAGGGGTTAAATGAATTTAAACATCTAGTAAGTCAATTACAACAAGGGGCTTATTGGTCTATTTATACAATCATTGGTATCTTACATATACTTCTTTGGTGGGTTATTTTTCTATTGAAAAATATGAAAACTGATATCTTTATTAAAGTACGGGGTGTGTTTATCCAAGTATCACATTAGGTTCCATTGGGCCTGTTATCATTCCACCGATTTAGAAAGAAATAATTAGGGGTGTAGATGATGTCAGTTGAAAAAGTTGTCCAACAGCAAATAGAATACTACGACAGTCAAGATATAGAGGGTTTTGCAAGTACATATGCCGACGATATTACCGTTTACACCTTTCCGGATAATACCATCACCTTAAGCGGCAAACAGGCACTGATTGAAAGCTATACTGAAACCTTTAAAAAGAAAATGTACGCTGAGATCAAGAATCGTTCCACCGTCGGAAACAAGGTCATCGATTGGGAAATCGCCACAAATGGACTTATAGGCGAAAGTACTAGCTTAATGGCAATTTATGAAATAAAGGAGGATCTGATTTCCAAGGTTTGGTTTATCAGAGAATAAATAAAAGTAAAACTTCCTATTATATGAAGTCCCAGCAATATCAATCTTGTACTTTCGTAACAAGAAGGTCATAAGATCCCTCCTTTTTTGAATAGATATAGGAAAAGACTACAAATGGAGGGATGCATATGGCTTTCATTTCGATTTATACAGTGGGCAGACTAAATCAACCCTATGACCACCCTGCCTCTCGTGAATTTTTTGAAGTCGGATATGAAATAATGCAACAGGCATTTAAAACAGGGCAGCTAATAAAAGAGTTTTCACCTTATGGAGTCCCTATCCCCGAGGAAGCCGCCAAAGAGGATGGTTTCCCTGTTCTTACGTTAACAGTATGGAAAAGCATTCAAGGCTTATATCGTTTTACTTACTCAGGTCAGCATAGACAAGCATTGAGAGACAGGAGCAAATGGATGGAGCCTTATCCAGAGAAACATCTCTCATATGTCGTGTGGTGGGCAGAAAAGATGAAAGATGTCTCTTGGCAGGAGGCATTCAAAAGATATAATTATTATGTACAGCATGGTCCCACTTCTTTTGCATTTGATTTTAAGCACCCATTTGATGAAAAAGGGGAGAGATGTGTAATTAAGTAATTTGTGTTCTTTTGATTAATTTTCCATTCATTCATTTCGCTAAATAGTTGTGCTTAGGATTCACTGTGCAGCCAGTCATAGTACATGACTTCGGCCGTTTCGAGTACATAGCGTATTGGCTTACTTTCACTAACTTCGGTTACTTGATTGAGAGGTTGACTGCGAATATCGTTATCTTTCGGAACAACAATATCATAAAACGTCATAAATGGACTAAGATTTAGGGGTTCCTGCTTTGAATAATTGATTTTGGATAGAAGACCAATGGTATTCATTTCGGGACGAGAGATACAAAGAAATTGCGAAAAAATGGTGCCAATACAATACCGTAACCTATACTGAATAACAGTTAAAAAAACCTATAAAAAGTCCCTAATAATGATATTTTTATTATCAGGGACTTTTTGAATTATTATTTTTTTTATGGAGAACTTACCAAAAGGTAAATATAAAAAATTACCAATTAATATTTATAAGATTGACCACCGTCAATATTAATAACAGCTGCATTAACAAATGTAGCTTCACCTGATAATAGGAATGAAACTACGTTTGCCACTTCTTCTGGTTTACCAAAACGTTTCATAGGGTTAACGCTGACGAATTCTTTACCAGCTTCCTCCCAATTTTCTCCGCCAATTTGTTTCAATGAACCTTCCACCATAGGAGTCATGATTGCTCCTGGTGCAATTGCATTGATGGTAATACCGTATTGACCATATTCTATAGCTGAGTTACGAGTTAAACCGACAACACCATGTTTACTAGCAGCATAACCTGATTGGTTACCGACACCACGAATACCACCCACAGATGCAGTGTTAACAATAGAACCAAAACCTTGTTCTTTCATAACTTTTAAAACATATTTTAAGCCATAGAATACACCTTTTAAATTAACATTTAAAACCTTATCGAATTCATCAACACCGAAGTCTTCAGTTAAATCTTGTTTACCTTCGATTCCAGCATTATTGAAGAAACCATCAATTTTTCCAAAAGTCTCCATCGTTTTATTTACATAATTTTGAGAGGCTTGAGGGTCTGCAACGTTTGCTGTTATCAAGATAATTTCTGCGGTTGGTGCAGCTTCGGAAATTTTAACTTTTGTTTCTTCTAATCCTTTTTCATTTAGGTCTACTAATGATAATTTTGCCCCTTCTTTTGCAAGTTGTAGGGCTGTTGCCTGTCCTAATCCAGAACCTCCCCCTGTAATAATGACTACTTTGTCTTTAAATCGATCCATAATTAAAATCCCCTTTATGTTTAATTAATTGCAAATGAAGTATTTCGAAATGAAGATTTTTTAGAATACAATTTATTATTTTCAAAGGAATACAAAATATACTTCTTATTGAGTTTTTATATCTTTGTTCTATTTCCCATGTTTTGCCTTTGTAATTTATTATTTTTCTTGCTAGTTTTCCATAATATTATTATATTGTGCCATCAGAACCGTCCCCTCGGTTTTCACTGTGCAGCCAATCATAGTACATGACTTCGCCTGTTTCGAGTACATAGCGTATGGGCTTACTTTCACTAACTTCCGTTACTTGATTGAGAAAGAGTTCTTTTAATTTGTTGGTTACAATTCCGTAAAAGAAGGCAATTGGTTTTAAAACGGATTTGGTAGATTTCTTCAGTTTACGGATCAGCTGCTTAAAGGACTGAATCGCAATACAGAGAATGTCATCTGTATGGTGATCAAATTCAAAGCGAAACGCAGCGATTTGGACCATATGCCAGTATTCTTCAATCGTCTTAGCATCAGAAAAGAAATATTTTACGGATTGAACAAAAGCTTGAGGAACTTTATCACTAACAAAAGCGTGATCAAGTTCAATCGGCGCTACGTTACGTTTATTATTCTTTTGATTATTTGTTTTTAAAAGATTATTAGTTTCTTTAGGCTGGTCCAATTTTTTCGCCTTGGGTGGTTCACTTTGCGGGAAACGACTAAAGCTATAAAGGTTGCTAGACTGTGAACCATTTTTCCGTTCTGTTTCATAGATGGTGAGGATTCCAAAATCCTTCGCTTTGAGGATCATCCGTTTAAAAGTAGAGCGGGAAATTCCATTACCTTGATACATTAATCGCCTTTAGCAGCGTGCCAATTTTTGCATTACAAACCCCAGGGACCTTTGCAGAAAAACGAACCAGGCGTTTTAATCCGATGAGTTCACCCTTCGAGAACTCATGCTTCTTCACCGCTAACCACATCTCAATATGCGTATTAAACTCCTTCACACTATTAATCTGAGAATACTGTTCGAACCCTTCAATTCTGCCTGATTTCAAATTCATAATATTGCACCACCCTTTCTACCCTCTATATAGGAATTTAGAGGGCAAAAAGACATGGTGATATGAAAGAAGTTGTTACGGTATTGTGAACTGTTAAAACATCAAGCGAGCAAAAAAAAGAAGCGTTATAAAATCGCTTCAAATAATCAGCATTGCTAATAATTTTTCTGTAAAGAAAGCTCGGAATAGTGCACTAGAAGAATAGTATACAGAGAATTAATATCTTGGATTTCGCAATAACCAGAGGAGTATCGGAACAGAAGAAAATACTTCTTATCATTGTACCGAACGAATTGTTTTTTCAAGCAAATCACTCCTTTATATTCTATATGTAAATTTAATCTACCAGTACTGGCTCCGCCTGCGCCATATACCATGACAGCCACACATGCTATCCCCACTACCATTAGAATAATCAATCATTGTTAATTGTTTGCTTTGTGGATGTTAAGGTTCTGTAAAGGTTTGATTAAATCTAGTGTTTTTTTTAAAGAAATAGGCTGGAGTTAAATTTCGTTTTTGTCACAAAACCTTCACAATCTTACATGATTTCCATGTCCTTTTTCTTCTTTTTTCTTTATATGAAGGGTGAAGGAAATTCTATTAGAAGAAAATGTTTCGGGAGTTAGTGAAAGGCAGGGGGAATAATCATGAGAAAACGAAAGGGAGCTATCGCCATGATCACAGCTGCCTGTATAGCATTCTATTCAATGCCGTCTCAAAAAGATGAACCGGTACGAGAGATGAATCTTCTGGCGGCAGAAAATCAGGTAAGTGATGTACCTATTACGTTAGTCGATATCATCGATGGCGATACCATTAAAGTGAAGGTTAACGGAAAAATCGAAACGGTACGCTATTTGTTGATTGATACACCGGAGTCAAAAAATTCTAAATCGTGTGTCCAGCTCTATGCAAAGGAAGCATTCTTACGAAATAGCGAACTAGTAAAAAGCGGAAGGTTAACAATGGAGTTTGAACAGGGAAACGTAAGGGATTCCTAAGAGCGGCTGTTAGCCTATGTTTTTGTCGATGGAGAATCGATACAAGGAACGCTGCTAAGAGAGGGGTACGCACGAGTGGCTTATATCATGAATCCGCCCTAAAATTTCCACAGGGACGGTTCTCATGGATCAAATTGATAAAAAGGCGACCTAAAGAACCGTCCCCATGGTCTTTCGAATTTCCTGACCGTCTTTGAGTTTATCATTTCCCGACAGAAGACTCCCACTGCAAGGAACGAGAAGGGCGTAGCCCCCAGGGACCTTTGCAGGAAAACGGACCATACGTTTTAATCCGACGAGCTCACCCTTCGAAAACTCATGCTTCTTCACCGCTAACCACATCTCTTTATGCGTATTAAACTCTTTCACACTCTTAAAATGAGAATACCCTTCAAACCCTTCAATGCTGCCAAATTTCAAATTCATAAAATTGCACCACCCTTTCTACCCTCTATTATCGGAGATTTATAATGATTTGAAATAAATACACTCTTTTAACAAGTTGAAAATCTCTGCCTGAAAGAAAGGCAGGGATTTTTCCATTTATCACGAGCTCTAGTGCAGATGCTTATTCCCTTAGGCTGTAAGTGACCGGCTTCATCCGATTTTCATAGAAATAAAACAAATTGGAAGTTGTCATGATCAACATAAGAATGGGAAAAGCGAAGGAAATGTACGATGAAAGTATGTTTAATGACAAAAATTTGGGTTAAAACTAACTGCAGTAAATAGGAGGTGTAATATTTGAAGAAAATTCCAACACCTATGGGAATACAACAACATACCATTGAGTTAAATAAAATGATGATGGAATATTGGACACATAATTTTGTATTTTCATTAAAATGGTGGATTCTACTTGCTTTGGCAATTGTTCCGTGGTTTTTTTTGTGGAAAATAGTCGATAAAAGCCGTACTTTAGAAATTTTATTATATGGATTTTTTATCATCTCTATTTCAACTTTTCTTGATGTCATGGGTTGGAATTTTTCAATGTGGGTTTATCCCGATACCCTACTTCCACTATGTACTCCTTTAGTTCCGATAGATTATACGTTACTCCCAATCCTTTATATGTTAGTTTATCAATATTTTTCAAGCTGGAAATCCTTTTCTATAGTTCTTCTGATTATGTCTTTCATTTTTGCTTTCGTCTGGGAACCTCTAGCAGAAATGCTGAACCTTTATAAACCACTTAAATGGAACCATGTTTATTCGTTTTTCGGTTTTTTCTTAATGGGAGTTTTCTCTAGAGGGTTAGTTTTAAAAATTATAAAAATACAGAAAGAGGGTAACAGTTAAAGATAGAAAGGCAACCTTAATTCTCCAAATTAAAATGTATTAGCTGTTCTTCTTTTCAGCTAACGGATGCTTTCATTAAAGATCTGGCAGCTAAAAATACTGTTTTTTTTATTCGACTAACGGTGCAGAACAGTGCAATAAGAGTACAATGTTCACTACCAATTTATAAAGGAAATTAAATAGTTTGATGGAAATACATTAATTTACAATAAAAAAGGGGAAACTGTTATAAAAACACACGAAAGGGTTGTGTTTAAATGCACGTAGCCATTGTGGTGCTAACCATTATAGCTTCCTTTAAGTGGGGAAACTGGAAAAACTGGAGAAAATACCATGCAAGTATGTTTTTTATTGCCACAGGAGGATTACTGTACGAATATATTGTAAAAGAAAATACCTTATGGAAGTTCCACCCAGATTTTTTATACGGACATGAAATGGTCGTAATTGTATATGCTTTAATCACGATGCCTGTTAGTATTTTTCTATTTCTTTCCCATTTACCAGAAGGATGGTTTAAACGACCGTTTTACATATTGCTTTGGTCTGGAATTTATATTTTTATTGAGTGGATATTGTATGCCTTCGGAAGAATCTCTTATCAAAATGGTTGGAATTTTTGGTATTCTTTTTTATTTGATATTGTCATGTTTTCGGTAATTGTAATACATCAGTTTAAACCATTCCGAGCTTATATTATCTCTTTATTTATTATAATCTTCTTAATAAATTTCTTCGATATTCCTTTTAAGTTCATTAAATGACGCTTATTAAACTATCGAAGGCATTACTGAAGCAGCGGTAATGCCTTTTTCTTATTCAAGTAACGTGGCAAGTTTTCCTTAAGAATAACTTACATACAAGTTTAATTTTTTGGAAACTTTATCAGGGAGGGTTGTTTTGGAAGGGGGTTAATAAATGTGCCAATAAAGATTCAAAGGTTGGTAAAACTTGCCATGGTCATTCTATCGTGGCTTACCTTACCTTTTTTAGGGTTAAATAATACAAAAAAATTTTTTTCTGCTTCACTCCTTATTGTATTTTTTGAAATGATTAATGTTCTTATCGGGAAAAGACGTAAATGGTGGGTTTTTTATAAGAAACCCAATTCTTATTTATTTAACGAATTTCCTTTTAATATTGGTCCGTTTTTGGTAGGGTCTATGTGGATATTAAAATGGACATATGGGAATTTTAAACATTTTATTTTACTTAACGCCACTGTTGATGCTTTCTTTGCTTTTATTTTAGTAAGGTTACTGGAAAAGTTAAAAGTAGCTAAATTAGTTCGATTAAATTATTTTCAATTTTTCCTGTATATCTTTTACAAAGCTCCTTTGTTATATGGGATTCAATACATTATTGAAAATAAAAATAAATTCATCAACTTAAAAATTATTCCTTCAAATGAGAATAAAAAGATTGTGAATTAATACACTTAAAGTACGGGTAGCTTTAGTTGATATAAGTTGTCATATGGATAAACCAATTTAATATGCTCATGATCTACTCACTTTCTTTATATAGGACTAAGTTTATTTAATCCTAGTCCAAATTCCCCTTTAATTATTGGGTAATTTTAGTAATATTTTCTCTATTTTATATTTCGTAAACCCAATATAATTAGAATCACTATTTGACCCCCTATTAAATAGATTAGTACTGTTTGGACTCCCAAGGTTTTTCGGGAGTCTCTTTTTTACTAAATTTTTTCATAGTCAAAAAGATGGTTGTTAAATATTGTACTTAAACGTAGTGTAGTGCTTTATTTAATTAATGATCGTTTCTAAAAACACAAAATCGCCTAATTCTTTATGTAAACTGGTGTGAAGGGGTCCTGGCAGCGACAGTAAATCCATTTTGGTTTCAATGATAGTACGTGGTCTGAAAATAGAGATTGTGAAGAATTGTCCTTAAACTAATGGGTGCAAGAGTTCAAGAGCATAATGAGTTACGGCAGCAGCTCACTTTCTAATTGTGCTAACGGTCAGTTTAGTTCAATAAGAAATTTATCAAATTTAACAAAAAAAAATCGCCTCTTTCCATAACAATGTTAAAAAAAGGCGAATAAGTTTAAAAAAGAGACGAAAAACATCTTTCTTATATACCATCTTATTTGTCTCTTCTTTTCTATAAAAGACTATTCAGTTAGTTTATTTCGATCCTCAATTTGCGGAGGTTCTTCCATCCAGCCATTTTCGATCATAATCTTTCCTCCATCTTGTGCAAAAGTGAAAATATCTTTTGCAAGAAGAGCCATTTTTGCTGGCAAGTCATTTCGTAAACTAAATGCACCTCCTAATGCATTACTTCCGAGCCCAAATGAAGTTAACAAACTTGTGTTGTACATCATCAATTTATCGGAAAATGGTGCAATTTTTGAATCAGTTGCTTTACCCGCATGAGTAGCTGGGGGTTCAATAAAACTTTGTCTCAAAAATTCACCTAAATCGATTTCGATCTTTTTTGATAATTTCATTCCTTTGACAAGATAGTTTTGCACCTCTTTATTTTTAGCAACTTGAGCAAATCCGATCATTAATTGCATCCCTACAAGGTTTGTTTCAATGGCATGATGAATAAGAGAAACTTCAATGGTATTTAGAGATCTCGTTTCACCGAACCAATTAAAAGCACTCCTATAATTATTATCCTTTACAAAATGCACCTCTTTAGGCATTGATACAAAAGCCGGGCGAACCAAAACCCCTTTTTCTAAAAGGAATTGAGTTGTTTGGTTGTTAATCGCTTGGGACTCTGCTGTCAAATTGATAAAAAAATCATTAATATCTTTCCTATAGGACATACCACAAAAAAGAGAATATAGACTCATTTCCACTTTAGTCATCATATGTAAATACATGATATCGTACAGGAAATCATACAACTTGGGAGCTCCTTTATTTACATCACTTTCAGTAAAACCAGCAGGTACTACTGCCCCTTCTTGCTGGAAAATCCCTGTAATGATATCAATGGCTTTAGAAGCACTGTCATAATGAGTTTGTAATAATTGTTTTGCATGATTATCTGCATGTTCTATAAAATGCTCCAACATTCTAATGATCATTGTTTTTTCTTGAAAAGCCATCCATAAATTTGCTAATTCTGATGATGTGATTGGAACTTTACTCGAAGTCATGATTCTACCTCCCCTATTTTTATTTACTTATTTTCACCCAAATAAATAATTTTATAAAAATAAGTTTTGCTATATAATCAATTTCCAAATGGGAAGTAATAAATGCTTACTTGTGGAGGATTGAACTTAAAGTAACGGGGGCAAGAGTTAAAGAGTGATCGCTGCGGCGGTCTATTTTTGTTATTGAGCTAAAGAAGCAGGTTACTTAAAGAAGGATTGTGGACCCTAAATACCGAATTATTTAATAAAAATAACAGAGGTGTTACTTTGTGGGCTAGTGCGAAACAAGTCTTAATCATAATGGGGCTTGGTTTAATCATTTTAATTATAACAACCATTATTACATGAGAAATAAAGTTAAATAATCTTTTTTTCAGGTGGTCTTTTTGGATTAGCGGTTGGGAGAGATGAACCTAAAAGAGAACGAAAGAATTGAGTATTTTAACAATAAGACAAAAAAGGTCTTCTAAACGCAATTCCTTCTTCAAGTAAACAGGTAGCTATTCTTCAAGAAGGAGAATAGCTTATTCTTATTGAAGTAAGAGTGCAGGTTAGTGAAAAGAAGGAATCGATTGCTATTTAAAGAAGTTACAGTAAAAGGGGGAGAAAAAACAATGGATAAATTAGTTTTAATGAATTCCGATGAATATCAAAAATATATTTCTTCAGCGATTAAATCATATGCGGAAGAAAAAGTTTTATCTGGAAATTGGAATCAACAAGGATTTGGATATGGCAAGGAAGCAATGAAGAAAATAGAGATTGTTGGGCAGAAACTTGGAATGAAAAAAATAGGTCTGCACGTATTTGGTCATAACAAAGTAGCAAGAGGATTATATGATAAATTAGGTTATCAGACTACAAATGTCTTGATGGAAAAAGAAATTTAATACTATCTGTTGCTCAACTACCGGGGGCAATACTTGAAGATCCAGCTGCTTCGGCAGCTTTTTTTGCTTGTTCCACTAACGATGCAGGTTAGTATAACAAGCAAAAGTGATACAATAAAAAAATAGGTATTGTTTTCAAGGAGGTAAAACATGGATTACATTTCACCGAAAGAAGCGGCGTTAAAGGTAAAACGGTGGCCTAAAGATACCATAGCGGCGGGTCGTTGTAATACCGTTGGGCTTAAATCTGACAGCACGGTGACTACTGTGGGTGATAATAAATATGGCCAATGTGATGTAAGCGGCTGGCGCGATATTGTGGCGGTCGCGGCTAGTAATGTTCATATGGCGACGAACACGGGTAATGCTCATACAATCGGTCTTAAATCTGACAGTACCGTGGCGGCTGTGGGTTGGAATAAGCATGACCAATGCGATGTAAACGACTGGCGTGATATTGTAGCGGTTACGGCGGGTTGGCGTCGTACCATTGGGCTTAAATCGGATGGTACGGTGGTGGCTGTGGGTCGAAATAATGAAGGCCAATGCAATGTAAGCGGTTGGCGTGATATTGTGGCGGTTGCGGCGGGTGACTGGCATACCATCGGTCTTAAATTGGACGGCACGGTGACGGCTGTGGGTAATAATCGGTATCGCCAATGCAATGTAAGCGGCTGGCGCGACATAATGGCGGTCGCGGCGGGTTATCTTCATACAATCGGTCTTAAATCGGACGGTACGGTGACGGCTGTGGGTTTGAATAAACATGACCAATGCGATGTAAGCGGTTGGCGCGGTATTGTGGCGATAGCGGCGGGTAGTAAACATACCATCGGCCTTAAATCGGACGGTAATGTAATGGCTGTGGGTTTGAATGAGTATGGCCAATGTAATGTAAGTGATTGGCGCGATATTGTGGCGATAGCGGCGGGTTGTGGCCATACCGTCGGTCTTAAATCGGACGGCACGGTGGTTGCTGTGGGTGATAATGAATATGGCCAATGCGATGTAAGCGGCTGGCACGGCATCCAACTGCCCAACAATTAGTTTTCGGGTAAAAAGGATACAGTTCCTGCAACTAATAAATCCCAAAAAAGGATTAAACATAAAAGATAAAAATTCCTTCTTCAACTAACGGGGGCTAGAGTTGAAGATTGGGGTTGCTACGGTGTTCCTTTTTTCTTATTCAGCTAACGGGCAGGATAGTTTAACAAGAAAAAAAATAAAAAGATTTAGTTAGAGGAATGCTATAAAAAACATATCAGAAGGAAGTTGATATATATGGTTAATAAAAAGACATTTGCTTTAGCGATGTTAATCGTTCCTTGGCTAACTGTTCCTTTCATGGGGAAAAAATCATTTTTTAGGTTTTTACCTGTAGCAAGTTTTGTTAATTTATTCATAAGTGTGTTAAGTGTAATTGCTAATAAGAAAAAATGGTGGGTAAATAAAAATCCTATATCTCCCGGTTTTGTAGATTTTACATATATATTAGGTCCTTTTTTTGTAGCCACACTATGGGTATTTAAACTAACATACGGCAATTTTTTCAAATATTTAATTACAAATATGGTAATAGATGCTATTTGTGCTTATCCGTTTGGTCAAATATGGGAAAAGGTAGGAGTATTTAAATTTAAAAAGTTGAATCATACTCTTTGGTATTTTATATGTGTGTCATTAGCAATTATTATTTATGGGTATCAGTATATAGTGGAAAAATCTATTATGAAGGTAAATAATCCCCAATCAGATTTTTAATTAGCATTTAATTTTTCAGTTCTTCAACTAACGGGTGCAATAGTTCAACTAGATGTTGCTACGGCAACTCCTTTTTTTAGAGGGCTAAAGGGGTTCAGCTTAGTTTACTGGGTAACTTAATGAATATTAAAAATAGCAGGGGAAACTCTAAAAAAAAGGAGTTTAAATTAATATGTCATTGACGCAATAAACATATTAAATAGTTATTTATTATTCCAAAGTGTTAGGATAATAAACCCTTGTTTAATTAAAAGGTGCTTTACTGTTAAGAACAGGCTGCCATATTTGGTGGCTTTTTCTTTTGGGATCTCCAACATAAGAATCTCGCTAGTGTTAAAATTGAGCTACTTAAAAAAGCAGCTTTTCTTCTTCAACTAAAGAAGCAGGTTAATACAAGAAGGAGATAAGGTACAATTAGATTGAGGTGATAAAAATGATATTAGTAAGTTCTTGTTTTGCGGGATTAGAGGTAAGATATAACGGTACTCATTGTTTAAACAACAAGATAAATCAATTGATAGATCAAAAAAAGGCAATAACTGTATGCCCTGAATTACTAGGGGGTTTTTCAACTCCGCGAGAACCTGCTGAGATAATAGGTGGTGACGGAGATGATGTTCTAGATGGTAAAGCGAAGGTAATAGAAAAATCAGGTAGAGACGTTACTGATTTATATATAACGGGAGCCTATATTACTCTGAGAAAAGCTCAGGAGTACCATACTACCACAGTCGTACTAAAGGAGTTTAGCCCCTCCTGTGGAAGTTCTATGATTTATAACGGTGAGTTTCAGGGTAAGAAAATACCTGGTAATGGTGTCACAACCGCCTTACTTAAAAGGAATGGTATAAGGGTGGTCTCGGAGGAAGGACTTAGTGATTTACTTTAGGAGGCAGGTTATTGAATTTTCAACAATTAAGTGCTTTGATCCAAGAAGGATAAAGGCACTTTTCTATGAAATTCTTATTAAGCTAACGGTGCAGTTTAGTTGAATAAGGATTTGATGGATTTTTGAACAAATTGTTCAATAAAAGCAAGTATTGACCCAAATTGCGTAACAACATAAATAAAAAAAGCTACCTAATTTAGGTAGTCTTAACAGATAGACGTTTTGTGTTTTGTTTACAAAATAAAATATTTACCTTTGTGATAAATGGTGTAATTTTATCCTAAAGTCTATCTCTTTTTTCTGAAAGCTATTATTGATGTTTTTAATGCGGCATAATTGCCAATAGCTGCATATCCATAAAACCATCCCATGAATATACCAGCGGTTAAGTGGTGACGGTGACTAATAAAAATGGAGATTAATAATCCTAGTAGTAATGCGAACATAGGGATAAATTTTTTAGGAATGTGAAATAAAATCTTAATGAGCTGTGTTAGAACCATGACTGCTGGTACAGCTATCACAGCATCCCAAAAGCTGGTATGTATTGTTGGGAAATCCATTTTATGTCACCTCTTAAAGTAATATGTCCCCCCCTATCATGAACTTTCCCTCTAATCTTTTCCATTTATATTTTACCCTTTTCCTACAGAGAATACATTTGTAGTTCATCAAAAAAAGGGGGTAATGAAAAATGACGGTAGCTACTCAAGTAAGCCAAACTTTAGCTGGATTAAAAAGTGCACAAGCTAGCTTAGAGACATTTGCTTTAGGGACTGAAAATAAACAGGCAAAACAATTGTACCAAAACGCTGCTCAACAAACTCAATCAATTATTGACAGCCTAGAGCCACGTCTTCAACAGATTCAAAAAGAAGAACCTCAATATAATCAGTAATGTCTTTCCATAGGGTTAGCTTTATGCTAACCCTAATCAAATTAAATATCCAATAACATTCACATTACTTTACTAAAATTTCTAGTGATAAGTGGGGTAAAAATGACTGCATATTCTAACGTAAAACAATGTTTAGCATCGATGAACGGAATTGAAGCACAACTGTCAAATTTTGCATTAAATTCGCAGGATGAAGAAGCTCAACAAGCATTTCACAAGGCGATGTTATTAGTCGGAGAAGTAAAAAAAGATTTACAAAAACGTATAACCGAAATGGAATTTAAAGAACCACAATATAAACCATCTTAAAAACCAAAAGGTGATGAATGTGCCAGACTGGATTGATGTTTTAATACGAGGAATATTGTTTATTGCCGCATTATTTTTCATGACAAAACTATTAGGTTCCAAACAGATCTCTCAGCTTTCTTTTTTTGAATATATCTCAGGGATTACAATCGGAAGCGTAGCTGGTGAAGTTATTACAGGTCTAGATAAAAATATTTCGCACGGAGTAATCGTAATTTTACTTTTTGGTGGCATAACCTATGCTGTTGACTTTATTTCTTTGAAGAGCAAAAAATTCAGAGATTTTGCAGAAGGAAAATCATCTGTTTTTATTAAAGATGGAAAGGTTATGGAGGATAGTTTAAAGAAAGAAAATTATACAATTGATGATTTAAACGCCTTACTAAGAAAAAAAAATGTATTTAAGGTTGCAGATGTAGAGTTCGCTGTTTTAGAACCAAACGGAGAGCTAAATGTTCTTTTGAAAAAAGAAAACCAACCATTAACTCCAAAAGATTTAAATTTAAAGGTAGGGAATGAAAAACCACCTCAAACAGTCATTATGGATGGTCAAATTTTAGATAATTCCCTTGCTGAAGCAAAAAAGACCCGCCAATGGCTTGAATTCGAATTAGAAAAACTTGGGGTAACACTAGATAATGTATTCTTAGGGCAAGTAGATTCTTATGGACAATTAACTATTGATGTTTATGATGACAAAATAAATGTCCCATTACCCCAAGAAAAACCACTATTAATGTCAATGATAAAAAAGGGGCAAGCTGACCTAGAAACTTTTGCATTACAAACGGATGCTAAAGATGCTAAAAAAATGTTTATAGAAAACTCTAAAAAATTACAAGAAGCAATCGATGTACTTACCCCTTATTTAAAAGGCTAAACGAAATTTTCAAGTAATGAAAGGAAGGTAATGATAGATATTGTAAAGAATTGTACTTAAACTAAACCAGCTAATTGTTTGTCAATATTTTTCAATAAAAAATTAAAATTTCTCATGCTATACTAAAAATGTGCATGCCAAATAACCTTCCATTAGTCTGTTTTTGGAAGGTTTTGTGTTATTTAGTTAGATATCACAACGAACTGCCATATATAAGGCATGACGGAGCCTACTGGATCCTCGTTTTGTGATCCGATTCTTGGTGGCTGTAAACTTAACCAGATTCGAATACACTTGGGTCAACCCCAGCGAAAGCTACCAGCTTTTTAGGGTCAGTAAATCGATCAATCTCCACAATTTCTGAAATAATCGTTGGAGCGATCTTTTCTCCGATACCAAGGATAGATTGATCATATTATATTCTTCTACTTCTTTTGCGAGGGCATCTATCTCTGTCTCTAACTTGGATAGCTGCTCTTTGTATTGAAGAATGTGTTTATATACATACCAAGACTCAAAATATAACCCTGATACAAAGTCTTTTCAAACGGATTTCGGATTGCGGCGCCTTTGATCTGAATATCTTTTCATTAGCCCATCTGTATGAACGACTTTTACATAATTGAGCAATTTTGTCAGCTATGGTTTCTACACTTGCCTCTCATATATCTTCAGATGAGGGAAACTCTGGAAGAGTTAAGAGTGATACAACTGAATATAAGTCACCAAAAACCCCTCTATATTCAGGAAAGACCTGGTCCAGAATGGCTTGAAATTGTAGCTTTGTTTGGATTAAAACCACAGTTATATTCTCGTGCTGTCTTGTTAGATTTCGGAGGTTTAAAAGTTGAACTCCTCTAAGCCAGCTGTCTGGATTAATTACAGTACTCCACTTGTGAGTGCTTATTTAATTTAGAGAAGGAGATGTTTCAATATGGTAGGGAACAGGAACCAAACACGAGAAACTAAACAGATTACAAGTGAAGATACAGTTATTGAGAATACGAATGCTGAACAGGATGAAGCAATCCAAGAAACTGCTAATGAGACTGCACTGGAAGCCAGAAAAGAGGTGTAGTAGAGAAGTTGGGGGATACCTCTGCCACAGTAAAAGAAGTGACGGAAATGCTACAATTCCTTATCACGTCAAATTACAATTTTGTATCCAATGTTATTTAAAATAAAAAAGGGAATATTTGAAATTTTTCAGGGACAGCACCCAATTGTAAACGGGTACTGTCCCTTTTTGTAATTAGATAATTAACTTTTTAAACTAGCTGCATATACTTTCAAATAAAGAAATGTTAATATATCACTAAATTTTATTATACAGCAATTTTAAAGGACTTTCCTATAACTGGATATGAGATAAGTCAAAGGTCAGGCGTACCTAGAAAAATGATATATGAAGTAGTAGCAAAATTATTAAAAAATGGAGCCGTTTATACAGCGACTCTTGTTCCTTTGACTTACGTAGCTTTACCAGCAGAAGAATAATCAATCGATTGCGTAATAACTTCGAATAATATGTTTAGAGATAAACAGAAACAAACTGAAGTTGGTTATTACAAGATTGTGAAGTGGTTCACTTAAACTAATGAACTAACGAAGCAGGTTAGTTGAACAAG
Organism: Neobacillus sp. NPDC093182; assembly: GCF_044754045.1. Taxonomy (NCBI): domain Bacteria; kingdom Bacillati; phylum Bacillota; class Bacilli; order Caryophanales; family Bacillaceae; genus Neobacillus; species Neobacillus sp. NPDC093182. The sequence continues at coordinate 97,698 of NZ_JBIVOI010000020.1, read as the reverse complement.
GATTCAGTCCGAACCCAATCTTAAATTCGTCTGGACCTTAGAAAAAATGAAATGCGTTACCGTATGAGCATAAGGATTTACATCTTCAATAAATTCTTCTGCTTTGGCAAATGTATCGAATTGCATTTTAAGCATATAGCAGGCGTTTCCAGCAATTCGATAACAAAACTCTACATTTGGAAGACCTTCAATATATCTCTTAAAAGAATTATAATCTCCATTTTTAACGGTTGCTTCTATAATGCATTGAATAGGAACTCCTAATTTAGCATAATCAACTTCTAATGTATACCTCTTTATTACTCCAAATGACTCCATTTGTCTTACCCGTTCTGTTACAGATGGTGAAGATAAATTAATTCTTCTCCCAAGTTCACTCATCGATAATCGACTATTTTTGCTTAATTCATCTATTATTTTCTTATCAATTGAATCCATTTTCATTTTTAAGGAAATCCTCCATTTTTCATTAATTTATTAAAGAATATATGCAAAATGAGTTTTGTATTTAATGTAATTCTTTAAATTTATTCGATAATATAAATACTACAAGGAGGTAGTAATTATGGCAAGAATTAATGAATCTGAATTCGGGGTGACCCCTTTTCAAAGACTTTTAGGACATAATAAAGATGTTTTAAATGGATGGAATCAATTAGGAGAAGTATTTGAAAAAGATATGAATCTATCGTCTCGACTAAAAGAGCAAGTAAGGAGAACTTTAGCTCAAAGCAATGGTTGTGAGTATTGCAAGGCAAAAGGAAAACCTGAACCCCATTTGTTCGATGAAAAAATGTCAATTGCAGTAGGCTTTGCAGAGGTGTATTTAAAACAAAAAGGGGATATATCAGATGCTCAATTTAATGTGTTGAGGGAGTATCTTTCTGATGCAGAAATTAGTGAGCTTTGTTCGTTTATTACGTTTACTACTGCGTCACAGTATTTTGGTGCCATTATGAAATTAGAAGCTGTGACAACATAATATAGTCTTCCTACGCTTGATCAACTAAAGGGTGCAATAGTTAAAGATAATGATCGCTGCGGCGGTCTTTTTCCTTTTGTGCAAACGGGGCAGGTTAGCTGTAGAAGGATAGCAGGAATTAATGGAGAATATATATAATTAATAGAGATAGGGAGGGATATTTTGGAACACGCATTAAAGGAATTCATTAAACAATGTGATCTCGCAATAAAACAAGAAGATTTTGATACCCTGATGAATTACTATACTGATGATGCAATCTTGGTTATAAAGCCAGGTATGATTGCACGAGGCAAAGAGGAAATTAAAACAGCATTTATTAAAATCGCAAAATATTTCAATAACAGTCTTGTCCCTACACAAGGGGAAATGATTATTTTAGAAGCTGGCGACACTGCCTTAGTCATATCCCAAACCTTTCTTGAAGCTGATAAAAATGACAGTGAATATTCAATGGAAAGACGAGCCACATACGTGTTTAAGAAAAGTCAACAAGGTGAGTGGATTTGTGCCATAGACAACTCATATGGTACTGATTTAGTTAACAAATAGTTAATAATGGTTTGTGAATCATTGTACTTAAACAAACGGGGGCTATTGTTGATAAACAATCTAGAACCCAAATAAAAAGTGATGAATAATGGTATTATCACCTACAGGTAGGCATTAAAAAAAGAGAACATGTATGATGTTCATTCGAAACGGGTGTGGGATTGTGGCATTAGAATCAGGGTTATTTCGTGCAGAAGCACACAGATTTTATGAAACCAAAATGGGTTACGAGAAATTTTGTTATTCATTCAAAAAAGTTTTATAGTTTTTATTTCAAAATTAAGATTGTGAAATAATGTACTTAAGCTAACGGGTGCAAGAGTGAAAAAAGCAATGCATCTCGACTGCATTGCTTTTTTATTGCTAAAAATACTTCCTATAACATTCCTGTCTGATGCTTCCGCTTAAATGGGCATAAATCCGGGTAGTTTCACTTTTTTCATGACCTAATAAGCTTTGAATAACATCGAGAGGTGCTCCATTATTCAATAAATGGGTTGCATAGCTGTGCCTGAGTTGGTGTGGATGAATGTCTTTGTTAATGCCAGCACGGTTGGAAATCCGCTTAATTATGTATCTCATCGTGGCAATGCTCATTCGATGAGGATCCCGTTCTGTGACAAAGATAGCAGGATCCCTATCTACACGATTATCCAGGTATCGTTTTAACCAAATTTCGCAGCGAATATTAAAATAGACCTCACGTTCCTTATCGCCTTTACCTCTTATAACAGATGAACGGTTCGACCAATTAATTCTACCCCTATCTAAGGTAACAACTTCTCCTATTCGGCATCTAGTGGAGAACATGAATTCAAACAGAGCCTTTTCCATTGGGGAACAACAGGCTTCCCGTAAATGTTCAATTTCCATTTCGGTCAAAAATTTAGGAATTCGTTTTCCGGTTTTAGGTTCTTTTATTTTAGTTGCTTGATTTTTGGGAATATGCCCTTCTTCATGAGACCATCGAAATAAGGATTTCATAAAACGAATTCGATGAGCCAAACTTGCAGGCTTAAGGCTTTCACTTGATTTTGCTAAATAAGTTTTTTAATTGATTCGTAGTGATCGTATCAAGTTGAACATCATTAAAAAAGCGTATAAGTAAGCCCGACTGGAGTTTATATGCTTATAATGTTTGCGGCGAAAAGCCTTCAATACGCTTATCAGATTCATACGTTTCCCGTGCTTTAGATAATAACAAGTTCATCTCTCCCCAAAAAATTCTTTTTTCAGGAATTATTGACCTGTTTCACGAAATCGAAACTGCAGTTCTTATTAAGCTAAAGGGGCAGGTTAATTTAACAAGAATTTAATATTTATATGTTAATATTTACAGGTGGATGAGAATCGTATAAGTAGTAGGGAGAAGTGAAAATATTGAACACCAACAGGAAATTTAGGTTTTGGATTATTACAAGAAACATTGTTTTGCTAATAATAGCACTAATACTTATTTGGGTTGTTTTCCATCACACAATGAAAGCATATGAACAAAAAAAGTATCCACCAATAGGGCAATTAGTGGAAGTCGATGGAAAGAATATGCACGTTTATACAAAAGGCGATGGAGAAAACACCATTGTTTTATTAAGTGGTTTAGGCACATCTGCACCTGTGTTAGATTTTGAGCCCTTAATAAATAAACTGGCAAAGAAGAATAAGGTAGTCGTAGTAGAGAGTTTTGGGTATGGTTGGAGTGATATAACCCATAAGGAACGAACTGTGGAAAACATAGTGGAAGAAATACGGTTAGCTCTACAAAAAGCAAATATATCAGGTCCATACATATTAATGCCACATTCAACTTCTGGTATTTATAGTATGTATTATGCAAATAAATATCCAGATGAGGTTAAAGCAATTATAGGTATCGACCCTACGTTGCCTAAAGCATTAGAGTATTTTGGAGAATCTGCTCCAACAACACCTTCGTTTATGAGCCTTGTAGCTCCAACTGGAGTCGTAAGACTGGTATCAAATATAAATCCAGATGATTTCCTTCCCATTGCGAATGAAGGAACGTATTCTGATGATAATTTAAAGATGACCAAAGCCATTTCTGCTTGGAAAGTATCTAACAAAAATATAGTCGCTGAAACAAATGAAATAGAATCCAATGTCGATCAAACAATTGATATGTCATTTCCCTCAGAGATTCCTGTCATGGTTTTTGCTAAAAAAGTTGACAAAAATCCTATAGATGGAAAAACAAATATCACTTTTTATCAAAATCAAATAAGTGATAACCCTTCAAATAAACTCGTTGTATTAGAAGGACATCACTATTTACATTGGACTCGTTATAATGAAATGAACGAATCAGTAAATGATTTTATAGATACATCTGTAAATTTTTAATTCCTTCTTCAATGGGTGCTTGTGTTTAACAAAGGGTTGCTGCGGCGGCTCTTTTTTATTGAGCTAACGTAAGCAGGTTAGCATTCCTGTAGATCGTTAAATAACAGGTTTGAAAAAAATAGAGCCCCTCAGTAAGATACGAGTATAGAGTCCAATCTAACTCAGAGTCTTAAGGAGGAAGCCCTACTATGAATTTTAAAATGCAAGACAAACAAAATCAACTAATAGAAAGAATTTCGGATACACATCTAATTGTAGGTATTGATATTGCTCAACAACTACACGTTGCAAGAGCAGTTAACTTCCGTGGAATTGTAGTCGGAGACCCTATTACATTTGAAAATAATGAAGAGGGGTTCGTTAATCTATTAAACTGGATTCATGATTTACAAAGATTAAAAAACCTAGATGCGGCAATAGTAGGTATGGAACCTACAGGCCATTACTGGATTAATCTGTCAAAATGGTTATATGACCAAAACATTGAGGTAGTAACAGTCAATCCCCACTTAGTAAAAAGGAATAAAGAGAATCGTGATAATACGCAATCAAAAAGTGATAAAAAAGATGCACTCGTTATCGCAGATATGGTCAAAAACGGCTACTACTCCTTTATTCGTCCATCTTCAGAATCATTTGAGAAACTTAGAGTTCTAATGTCTAACCGTGATGTAATTGTTAAACGTCTCGTAATGTCTATAAATCAAATAAATCGATGGGTAGATGTTGTCTTTCCAGAGTTGCGACAAGTGTTTACCGATGTTTCGTGCAAGGGAGCAATCGCAACCCTTCGTTTATTTCCAACTCCAAATGAAATATCTTCAATGGATTCACTAGATGTCCAGAGGGGTTGGAAGTCATTAATGAAAAGACAACCAGGACCTAAAAAAGCTCAATTACTGATCAATCTAGCAAAAACTTCTATAGGAACGGGACAAGCACTTGATGCTTATAAATTCCATCTAGGACAATTAATAGAAGAATATGACCTCGCTGTAAAACAACTCGAAAGAGTTGAACAACAAGTTAAAGAAGTTCTCTATAAAATACCCTTTGCAAAAAAACTACTTACGATTAAAGGGATAAGTGAAATTTCATTAGCTGGGATACTAGGTGAGTCAGGAGATCTAAGTGGATTCTCTCACGGAAACTCTCTATTACGACATGCGGGATTACATCTAGCTGAAGCAAGTTCAGGCAAATGGAAAGGTCAGATTGTGATTTCAAAGCGTGGAAGATCAAGACTACGACGCTTCCTCTACTTAGCAACTATGAGCCTTGTGATGAATAACCCTGAATTTAAAGCCCTACATTCCCATAATGTGAAGGTAAAGAAGATAAAGAAAATGAAATCAATAATGAAACTGATCGGTAAACTAGCAAGGATTTTTGTAGGAATAGCACGACGAAACGAGTCTTACTGTCCTAATAAAATACAAGAATTAATCCCTTTAGCTGCTTAGAAATAAAACATTAGATAAAAAAATATACCAATTAAAAAATTGATTTTAATTTTGAATGTTGTCTTATTCGTAGGATTTCAAATATGTACGGAGTACCAGGTTTATTTAACAAAAGGGCACTGTGACCCATCAGGTTAGCAAAACTGGCCTCCACCCCTTGGATAGGCATGACGAAGGAATGAGAGGGCAATTGACCCGTTGAGACATGGGAGGGAAAGCCTCCAGGGGCGGCGTGGAGATGTGCATTATATGGTAAAATATGGAGTAGTAGCTAACTCCTTTATTTAACTATGCCTTCACGAAGCCAAATGAACTGAATTCATTCAAATTACCCGTCATTCTCTTTATAGAGGTTATGAAATCCTGCGAATAAGTGAGCATTCAAGAGATATTCGTATCAAACTGAGGGAGTTAAAGAAGGATTTCCCCTTTTATTGGTAGAAATTAATAAAGATAATGTGCAGGGGTAACGTGGAAATGGGGAATTTTTTTGTTGTTAATTATTATTGCGGCTTTATTTATTTTAGGGATTACTTCTATTTCCTACCAACAAGAAGTTTTTTCCTTATTTGTATTTATGGGATTAGTGATTTTGTTATTATTTGTCAGTAAAGAAAAACGATTCGTTATATCACTACTGTTATCGTTTCTAATCGGCTTTGTGATATTTATAGTTTCTAATGATTTTGTTGGAACGATGAACATTTCAAAAGAATTTAAAATCATTCTTAATCGTCTTTTTCTTGTTTTTATGATTATAGGAATGGTTTTTAACCATCTCTTGTTTAATAAGAAGGTTTCTTGGCACAATGAAAAACCTGATTGGAAAAATCCTATCATTTTACCGTTTCATAAAGTTAATACATTTTATTTTTGGATGATTGGAATAGTTGTTAATGTAATTACATATGTGTTTTTTATTATTCAAAAGGATATAGAGTATATTCAAATGCTATTATTGTTTTGTTTATTTTTTTCACTTATTAATGCAGTTTTTGAGGAAGTTATTTGGAGAGGGATATTGCTTTCGGCTCTTAAGGAAGCCACATCTACAGGGTATGCTGTTATCGTTACAAGTGTTGGTTTTGGACTTCTCCATCTCTCAATTGGTTTTTCTCTTTCTCTTAGTTTGTTAATTTCAGTTGCAGGGGTAATTTACGCATTAATCACACTTAAGACAAACAGTATCTATCCGAGTATTGTTTTTCATATCGTAATTAATATTGGAATGGTATATAGCGGATTTATAATCTAATACAAAAGATGGTAAATAGGTTTTAATGGGATTTTTCCAAGTAATGATGAATACGAAATTCGTTCGATATTTAAAGGAACAAAATATTTTTTATCCAGCTAACTGATCACGTTAATACATTGTAAAGAAATGCACTTAAACTTAGGGGTGCTTAAATTTAAAAGGGCTGCATTAAGTTAATGGAAAAGCAACCAATGATAGTTTATGTATAATTATATAATATGTTGAATAATTATTCGTTTCGTGTTACTATAATTATAGTTTAAATTCTTCTGAGTTTAGACCTCCTAAAAATGGACTTAGCCTAGACCACTAAGTTCACCTTTGACCTTTGATTTTATAAATCAAAGGTATTTTTTTGTTTGGCTATTGTTGTAAATTGTCATTCTTTATACATTATTCTTGGTTTAAAAAAGAGAGAATTTTTCTCCCTTAAATCGGGTTATAAGTTGTTTTATTCCATCTTATCCAATGAAATGATTTCCTTGGCAAAAGGGTAATTGGGAATGTAAATGAGTTATGAGCGAATATAAAAATTCAAGTAGATTAACAGCCCAATAAGGGTAAAACTGCTTACAGCATAAAGACTTTCTTAAAGGTCTTTATTTTCAAAAAGGGAATTTCTTTACATGCTTGTTAATAATAAATTATAATTTGAATGGATAATTAAGATAATTTAAAAATTTCAGGAATAGGAGGTGTAAGGAAATGCTTAATGGTTTACGTTTTATGGTTAATTGGTTAGTAGAAGTTCGTTCCATCACATATGTATTTATGTCTAACGGGAGCAGTGTACCCTTTTTTAACTATAAAGCGATGGATCAACCATAAGTTTTCCTTACCCATTCTTTAATTTAGATTAAAAGCCGTGGGCAGGTTTAACTTGCTCACGGCTTCTTTGCACTGTTAAAAGCATACTCTCTCTTTCTATCACAACGGCTTCGACAAGGGCTGGCAATCCCCGATTATTTCTTAAAAGATAAGAAGTAAACGTAGGTGATATCTAGTAACTGCAGACCAGCTCCAAAGAATCACACCCTTTTTGAACACAAAAATCGTGTTTTTACTCGCGAGTGGTTGCAGCTGTCGGGGGAGACTAGCGCGCTTGTAATCTCTAATGCTTTGAAAAAATAAGACTGACAAAATTGATGTCAGAGAGAAATGAGGAAAAGAAGTGAAAATGAGTTTACATGCTTATCGAAACATGGATCGTAATATTTGGATTCGTTTTATCGGTGAATCGATTAATGGTGTTGCGATGATGATGTTAATGCCCTTTTTCGCCTTATATATGAGTGATAAGGTGGATCATTTTTGGCAAGTTGGTGTTGTTATGGCGATGGGGCCAATTGCCGGAGTACTTGGTTCATTAATAGGTGGAAAACTTGCGGATCAATATGGAAGGAAGCCCATTATGATTGTTTCGATGGTTGGAAATGGATTGGTAATGCTTGGTTTTATTTTTTTCGATGGCTTCTATCCTTTCTTATTGATATCGAGTTTTTTTGGTTTGTTTAATTCTCTTTTTCATCCTGCGGCATCAGCCATGGTTGCTGATGTGACTGATGAAGAGGGAAGGACGGAAGCATTTGGTTTGCTGCGAATGGGACACAATATTGGAGCAGCAATCGGTCCATTGCTTGGAGCATCCGTTGTGTTTTTATCAAAATCAGTTATTTTTATCATTGCTGCTTCATCCGTTTTTGTTTATTCCCTTTTTTTAGCGTTCTTGCTTTCAGAAACACTACCGAAAAATGAACGAAAAAAGGAAACGAAAGATCTTGATGAAGAAGAGAAGCTGCCATCTATTTTTAAGGTGCTCGTCAATGATAAAATTTTATTTTTCTATATTATCACGGGAATTGTTATTTCGATGGGATTCTCACAAATGGAAGGGATGCTTCCACTGCATTTTGATCAACAATTACCGGCACTTTCCGATGCCCAAAATCCATATCCTTATTTAATGGCTTTTAACGGAGCACTGGTCGTTTTCTTCCAATTTATGATATCGAGATGGGCAAGTAAGCGCAAACTTGGAAAGGTCATGCTATATGGTTCGGTTTTATTTGGTTTTGGGCTGCTTGCAGTAGGGTGGCTGCCAATATTTTTTACAAAGTTCCAGTTTTCCTATTGGAGTATCCTTTTATTCCTTATCATTATCTATGGAATATACACACTAGGGGAAATGCTCTTATCCCCGGTACAAATGACCTTTGTAGCGAATATTGCACCTGAACATTTACGAGGTACTTATATGGGGGCATCAAGCCTTCAGTGGATCGTTGGTAGTGCAGTCGGTCCCATTTTTGCAGGTTTTTTGCTTGATGGTCATCTTGGTCAGGTTCTATTTACGGTTTTAGGAATAGGTAGTATCGTTGCAGGTATTATATATTTATCACTTGATAAATGGGTATCCGAAGCGAAGGAAAAGAATCAGACCCTTCATGTTAAAAAGGAAGTTACAGCAAGTAGAACGAATTTAACATAGCTTTATAAAGATTAAGTTATTCAAAAACGGGCGCGCTTTGATACAGATGCAATTATAGATTGGTTAAATAATGTGAAATTCAAAAAAGGGACTGCTAAAGCGAGATTAATATCTTCGCCAAAAATAAGAGTAAAAAAAACATTATATTTTTAGCTTGATTAACCAGTGTTTTTTACTAAAGGGCAGTTTAGTGTTATAAGGTATTTAATTACAACAGAGAAGATAATAAATCATAAATCAAAGGTTATGCATATTTTAATGCAAGGGGTGACAATTTCCTAATTACCAACACTCTTGGCATTGGGTTACCAAAAACTTAGGATATAATTGAAAGACTCGATAATCCCCTTAGACCGTTTCTTTTTAAGACGGTTTTTTTATTTTGAAAAAAGTTAAAAAAATTTAAGCCAAATGTAGTTTTTTAGCAATTGCTAAAGAGAATTTAACAGAAGAAGAGTTCAACAATTATGTTCAATTAATTAATGAAGAAACCGAAATATGGAGTGAGGTACGAAAAGAAAGTAGAGAGCCTAATTCCGGAGAAGCAAAGAGATTAAACCAACTTGGAGAATTACAGCAATCATACACAGATAAATTTGCTCTAAAGGAAGTGCAGCAGTACGCAAAATTTAGCTTTACCATTACAAAACCAACATATATACCTGAAGGATATATACAAGTTGACGAAAACTACTCTATCGAAAATGAAGCTAAGGAACCAGTAGTTTCATTAAATTATAGTGATGGGGAGTTTGTGTTTTGGACAAACCAGCAGAAAATAAATCAAAAAGATATTATGGAGGAAATGCAAGAGGCTGGTCCTTTTGAAAAATCCGAAACCTATTCTTTAAATGGAGTTCAGTTTGATTATGTTTCCTCTAATGATGAGAGTGCTAGTTTCAGGGGTGGTATGCGGGTTACTGTTCCAGAAAAAGGTTACAAAATTGTTATGTTTGCAGAAGTATTGACAAAAGAAGAAATGGAAAAAGTATTGCTGTCTATGATTGAAAAGTAATGGGCTTTTCCAATAAAGGGGGTATATCACCCTCGTATTAAAGGGATGATGGCGATTGTGAGTTAAAAGCAATCGCTTTTTCTTTAATGCACAATATTCCTGTAATGATTTTGTAAAAAAATACACTTAAACAAATAGTTGTTTGGTTGAATATCAAAAATTATTAATAAGCCGAAAATATGCAAGGCTTTATTCATTTCTTGCATATTCCCAATGGTGTAATGGTGATCACAGTGATCATACTTACCGCTACTTGAGGTCGGAGAAAGCTTTAAGGAGATTGACAGCTCCAGGCGAGTTTGGTGAAGAAAAGGAACGGCCGTACTCCTTGTAGAAGCAGCAAAGGTTATATTGGCGAAAATTGAGGTGAAGCCCTGACTGCTTGGAATTTCAAGCAGGAAAAAGTGCAGTCTCCACTGTGGTTTAACATACAAAAAAGAACCATCCAATATCGATGGTTGATAACCATTGAGGTATTACTTGAAGGTATGAAAATGTTTAAAACATTGAAAGTTGTGGTAAACATCCATAAAGATAGGAGATGATCGAATGGATGGACAAAAACAAAGTTACTATATCAATATTCAATCTAATGAAATATTCAGAGGACCTTACGAGGGAGAGTGGGATTTTAAAATTGAAGCGACAGAATCTCAAGTAAATTTCCTTGAACGACTTTTTAATCGAATGGATGAAACAGATTGGGAAAGTTATTTTCGATCACATATTCCTTATCTTGGATATCATCATCAGCCTCAAAATAGGGAATATGACCAGCGAATATTATGGACCTATACGATGCTTTATGACTTAGGTGATGAGAAAACCCGAGCTCATATTAGAAAAATGGGAATTCTAAATGAAGATAGTGCAACTATTCAGCACAAAAGCTTTTAATCTTACTAGAACCTCTCGGAATGATATTAAATGGCTAAATGGTGATTTACTTACAAAAAGAAGTAAACGCAGTCAGTCCCATACCTTGGGAAATTGGCTGCGTTTTTTTGAATAATAAAGCTTTAATTGAATATTAAAGAATTATAAGGAAAAAGCTTAGTCCAGCAAACGGTCTTAATTTCCTTGATACAATCTTGTGGTACCAGTCACTTTAATACGTTCAAGAAACTCTCATCCTTTTTCAGAGTTGATTGTCTAATTCTACTCTTCATGATGCAAACGGAAAGGTAAATATTGATCAGTTCTACGATAATGTTCTAGAATTGACAGAATTTGAGAAGGAACAAATTAAAGCACTGGGCTTTAATGAAGAAAAGCTAAAAAAACAGTTAGGCTTAACGGAATTAACGGGAGGGGAAACAAATTATCCTTATCCTGAGAAAATCAGTTCCCGGCCAACATTAGAATTAAACGGCATATGGGGCGGATTTCAGGGGGAAGGTACAAAAACCGTCATTCCTAACGAGGCACACGCCAAAATCACTTGCCGTCTAGTCAATAATCAAAATCCAGAAAAAATCCAGGGCTTAATCAAAAAGCATTTGGAAGAACAAGCACCAAAAGGATGCACGGTAAAAGTAACACTTCATGTTACAGGTAATCCCTTCTTAACCCCAATCGATGATCCGATGATTCAAAAAGCGGCTGAAGCTTATGAACAGGTTTATGGAAAAGCACCTGTTTATAAAAGAGAAGGAGGCTCCATTCCGATTGTATCGGATTTCAACCATACCTTAAATACTCCAGTTGTCTTAATGGGATTCGGGCTGCCAGATGAAAATCTCCATGCTCCAAATGAACATTTTAACTTAGAAAATTTTGATAAAGGGATCTTAACGATCTGTTCGTTTTTGGAATTGATCTGAATAGATAGGTAAAGGAGGGATCGCATAGCACCCCTCTTTTTTGCCGATAAAAGTGCCAGGATCCTTCCAAATTTTGGACGGTACCGGCACGTTTTTTATGTGCGTCTGGTGGGTTCTATTCCCACACAGTCCCGCCAACCTTGAAATATAAGGGTTATTGAGGATTTTTAATGAAGTTAGAAAAGGAGAAAATTAGTGGGCAAACAAGTCAAAATTTCTTCTTTGGTCACGCTTTGGTCACATTGATTTATTGGTCACTTCATAGTTTATTTAACAAGCTGCTCAAATTGATGAGCGGCTTCTTTTTGTAAATTTGGTAACAAGAAAATATGGTAGACAGCAAGAGTCTGTTAATGTAATATAAAGAAAATCATATACATATTTTAAACAGGTGTTATGCATGTAAGAATGTATAGCTTAATAGGGAAGTTCGGTGAAAGTCCGACACGGTACCCGCCACTGTAATCCGGAGCGACTTGCACAATGTCACTGCTTTATTTTAAAGTGGGAAGACGCAAGGAGCATCGATGGTAAGTCAGGAGACCTGCCTGTTTAGAAAGTACGACGTGACCTACGGGATATAGGGATGTGTTTACGGAGACGGAAGTATGCTTTTTTATTAATAAAGCAGAACATACCAGTGTTTTTTGTGAGCATTTAAACCCACCAGGTTTAAATGCTCTTTTTAGTTTGGTCACTATTTTAACGATGGAGGTAAGTTTAAAGTGAAAAAAAGATCATTATGGTTTTCATTTGTTGTACTGTTAGGTTTAGCAAGCTATTTTTGGACGAATTCTTATCGTCCAGCCTATGCGATGCATATTATGGAAGGATTTCTACCATTGGGTTGGGCTGTTTTTTGGTGGGGGATCACCATTCCATTTGTTGCCGTTGGAATACGATCGATTACGAAGAAATTAAAAGAAAATCCTGAATTGAAATCAATCCTAGGTCTGTCTGGTGCATTTGCATTCGTATTATCTGCGTTGAAAATTCCTTCAGTGACAGGTAGTTGTTCCCATCCAACGGGTGTAGGATTGGGGTCAATTTTATTTGGTCCAACGGCGATGAGTGTTTTAGGAACAATAGTCCTTTTATTTCAATCACTATTGTTAGCACATGGTGGAATTACTACTTTAGGCGCGAATGCATTTTCAATGGCTGTCGTTGGACCTTTCCTTTCTTACGGAATATACAAGTGTGGAAGAAAAATGAATGTATCCGTCGCCGTTTCAGTCTTTTTAGCTGCAATGTTAGGGGATTTGGGGACATATTTAGTGACATCGGTTCAATTAGCTTTAGCTTTCCCTGCTGAGATAGGTGGATTCGTGGCTTCATTTGTAAAGTTTGCTAGTATCTTTGCTTTTACACAAGTACCTTTAGCGATTAGTGAAGGCTTACTTACGGTTATTGTGATGAACTTACTCCAAAAATATAATATGACAGAATTAAATCAATTACCTACACTGAAGGAGGCAAGGTAACATGAGAAATGGAGTATTATTTTTATTCGTGATTCTATTAGCAATTATTCCTTTGATTTTTTTAAAAAATGCTGAATTTGGTGGGGCAGATGGGCAAGCGGAGGAAGTGATTACCGAAGTAGCACCTGACTATGAGCCTTGGTTTAATGCCATATGGGAACCACCAAGTGGAGAGATTGAAAGTTTACTATTCTCGTTACAAGCGGCTCTCGGAGCCATCATCATCGGCTATGTAATTGGATATGGAAAAGCTAGAAAAAAGTATTCTTCATCCAAACAATAGCAGAATGAAGTGAAAACTATGATAAAAATTGATGATTATGCTTATATCAGCGGATTAAAAGATGTTCATCCCGTTGAGAAGGTCATCCTTGCGCTGATCTTTCTCTTTTTTACAATTCTTTCAAAAAATATTTCGGTGGCTTGTTTTACCTTTACTGTCATGAGTATTTTGGTGCTATTCAAGGCGAAAATCCCGTTTATTGCATATTTGAAACTTCTTTTCGTCCCTTTTATATTCTTAATGACAAGCTTGGTTGCCATACTATTTTCCATTGCACCTAATTATCAAGAAGATCTTGAGGTGCTTTGGATGGCTAAAATAGGTTCATGGCAAATCTATATTAGCTCAAATAGTATCCAACAATCATACGAACTAGCTACAACTATATTAGCAAGTGTGAGCTGTTTATATTTTCTTGTTTTATCAACTCCTCTTAATCAATTAATGTGGATATTAAAAAAAGTAAAACTACCCACCGTTTTTGTAGAATTAATCGGGATTACGTATCGATTTATCTTTGTTTTATTGGAAAAGATGAATGAAATTTATATTGCACAATCTAGCAGGCTTGGCTATCAAAATTATAGAAGCTGGTTTTCCAGCGTAGCACAGCTTATTGTCAGCCTTTTCATAAAATCGATGCACGCAGCAAAAGAGCTTCAAATCACAATTGATAGTCGAGGTGGAGATGAACATTTGTATGATGTGGATTTATCATTGGGCTATAAGCGAGGGCATTTTGTCATTATTTTTATTTCGTTTGTAACACTTTTCTTGATAGAAACTATGACAAAATCATGAAAGAACAATGAAAAGGAAGTATGTAGAGTGAGTGAACAAATATTAACGTTTGAACATGTTTCTTATCAATATGCTGATGGAACAATGGCATTGAATCAGATAAATCTTTCCATTGAAAAAGGGAAGAAAATAGCCTTATTAGGGAACAATGGCGCTGGGAAATCGACACTATTTCTTCTTATGAACGGAATATTAAAGCCAACAAGTGGCAGCATTTTATACAATGGAAAGAAGTTGACCTATAAACGGAAAGAGATTCAGCAATTAAGGCAGCAAGTCGGTATTGTGTTCCAAAACTCTGAAACCCAACTTTTTTCATCTACTGTCTATGAAGATATTAAGTTCGGTCCAAAAAATTTAAATTTACCCACCGAAGAAGTTGAGAGGTGTGTAAAGGAAGTCATCACACTAACAGAAACGGAATCGCTTAAAGATAAACCCCCTCACTTTTTAAGTATCGGACAGAAAAAAAGGGTAGCAATTGCTGGAATTGTTGCCATCGATCCTGAATTAATGGTATTAGATGAACCAACAGCTGGGCTCGATCCTTACTATTCAAAAAGAATGTTGAATCTATTGGAAAAGATTCATCATCGAAACCGGACGATTCTATTGTCTACACATAATGTAAATCTTGCTTATGAGTGGGCAGATGAGGTTATCATCTTAAACAATGGGCATTTGCTAGCTCAAGGAACACCGGTTGAGGTTTTTAGTAAAAGAGAAATACTCGAAACAAGCCATTTACAAAAACCTTGGATTATGGAAGTGTTTGAAAAATTTCAAAGAATGAACTTATCCAATAAAAAGTATCCGAGGTCGAAAGCAGAACTGTTTGAAATGATGGAATCATGTTTTAATGGGACCAGCATTCAAGTTTAAGGTGGAATTCTGACGAGTGACCTCAGTTTATTGTGCATAATTTTTTGAAAGCACCATTTCAACCTAAGAAGGTGCTTTTATTAAATTTTCAAACAAATAGTTTGTTAACATTCGAGATTATATGATATAGTTATAAAAAATTTAATAATACTTTAAATAAGTGCTCACATTTGTGAGGTAAAAGGGAAACTAGTGAAAGTCTAGTACAGCCCCCGCTACTGTAAGAGCTGATGAAATTACAATGCCACTGAGAAATCGGGAAGGTGTAAGAGTAAAAAGAAGCTTAAGTCAGGAAACCTGCTTATTTAAACGACACTTGCTTTTCGGAGGGAGAAGTATAGGCGGGACAATTATTCCAATTGTTTTTGTATTTCAGTATGCTTTTTTTATACTGCGATTTCACATGCCTGTATTCCTTTTAAAAGGAGTACAGGCATTTTTTATTTGGAGGTAAGCCTATGAAAAAGGGAAAAATTTTTGTTGTTGGCTTCGGTCCCGGTGATCGTGAGCATATTACAAATCGAGCTGTAGTGGCATTGCAGCAAAGTGATTGTATTATTGGCTATAAAACATATGTGGAGCTAATTGAACCTTTTGTAACAGCAAAGTCCATCGTCAGTACGGGTATGACTGAAGAAGTGTCACGTGCACAGGATGCAGTAAAGAAAGCTGAAGCAGGTCATATTGTCTCAGTGATTTCCAGCGGAGATTCAGGCGTTTATGGTATGGCTGGATTAGTGTATGAAGTGCTGATTGAGAAGGGCTGGACTGAAAAAGAAGGAATTGAGGTAGAAATTGTTCCAGGTGTTTCAGCCATTAATTCTTGTGCAAGTTTATTGGGTGCGCCTGTCATGCATGATTCCTGCACGATAAGTCTAAGTGATCATTTAACGCCTTGGACCGTAATAGAAAAGCGCATTGAAGCAGCTGCGATGGCGGATTTCGTTATAGCTTTATATAATCCGAAAAGCGGTCGACGGACACGCCAAATTGTAGAGGCACAAAATATTCTATTAAAATATCGTTCTCCTGAAACACCGGTGGGACTTGTGAAAAGTGCCTATCGTGAAAATCAAAATGTAGTGCTGACAACACTGGCTGAAATGCTTGAACATGATATCGGAATGCTGACAACGGTTATGATCGGGAATTCTTCTACTTTCTTTTATGACAATAAAATCATTACCCCTCGAGGTTATCAGCGTAAATATACGTTAGGGGAAGAGAAGCAAAGCTTAAAACCGCATCAGCGTTTAAAAAAGGAAGCTGAACCATGGGCATTAAATCAAGAAACAGGGGAAGCACAAGCTGGTTATGAGCAAATTGAAAGAATAAAACAAGAAGCCAGCTCATTAGATTTGGCCATAAAGGCTTTATCCATGGTGACTAAATCGGAAATAGACTATCCGCATTTTGTTCAGCAGCCAATCGAAGATATATTTGAATTTGCTGTTTCACCTGGTGTTGCCAATAAATTTATTACGCCTGAGCAAATGCGCGTATTAGCAGAAACCATTGGCGAGACAGGCACCATGGAATATACACCGGATCATCGTTTTTTACTAAAGATTCCAACAGATCAGCCTGAATCGATTGTTGAAAAGCTTGAACAAAATCATTTAATCGTCATGCCTGTGGGCGATGTTTTAAATGTTAAAGCTTGTGATTTTTGCAACGGTGAAAAAGCAGAATCAATTCCATATGCAGAAGAAATAGGAGCAAAATTGGGGGGCTTAAAGCTTCCAAAAGAATTACATATTGGTTTCAACGGCTGCGGTATGGCCTGTTATCGGGCAGTATTCGATGATATTGGGATCGTTTACCGCAAGAAAAAATTTGATTTATTTATTGGCGCAAAGCCGGTTGGCCGTACAGCCCATGCTGCACAGCCAGTAGCAGAAGGAATTGAACCAGATCAACTGCTGCCGTTATTAACGAAAATTATTGAAGAGTACAAACAAAATGCCCATCCAAATGAACGCCTTTTTAAATATTTTAAAAGGGTGAAAAGAATTCAGTATTTTAACTATCAAGATATGAGCTCCAAAATTGAAGTCGAGCCGGCACCATGTGGAGATTAGGAGGAACACATGATTTTATTTTTAGCAGGCACAAGTGATGCGAGAGCACTAGCCATTCAATTGCAAAATCAAGGCTATCCTTTATTAGCAACAGTAGTCACAGAATCTGCAGCCGAAAGTTTAAAAGCCCACCATATTCCTTATCAAGTGGGTCGGTTATCAGTAGATGACATGATCGCGCTTATTCAGAAGCAAAAGATGACCTGTGTCATCGATGCCAGCCATCCATATGCGGAAGAAGCGTCGAAAACGGCAATGGCAGCAGCAAAAGCATGTGATATTCCTTATATTCGTTATGAAAGGCCAGAAGAACAGTTTATTTCTCCATTCATTACAGAGGTTGACAGCTATGAAGAGGCAGCCAAATTAGCTCAATCTCATAAAGGAACGATCATGCTGACAACAGGCAGCAAAACGTTAGAAATATTTACGAAATATTTAATGCGTGATGAAATCCGGCTTATTTGCAGAATGCTTCCAAATATAGGGAACATGGAAAAGTGCGATAGGTTAGGTATTAAACAAAAGGACATTATTGCGATCCAGGGCCCATTTTCGGAATCATTAAATAAAGCACTTTGTGAGCAATACAATGTGACTCTAATGATTACAAAAGAAAGCGGCAAAGTGGGATCTGTAGATGAAAAAATGACAGCTGCTCTGCAACTAGGGATTCCTGTTATTTTAATCAAACGACCAGCGATTGAATATGAAAATTTTTGTACTTCTTTTGAAGAAGTAACTCAACTATTAGGAGGTATTATTCTTGGCAAACATGAACTTTAATACAAAATTTATTCCCGTAACGGTAGATCCAGACAAGATTTATGATCACAGTTTCGCCATTATTAAAGAGGAAATGGGCGAACATTCATTTACTGATGAGCAATGGCTAGTGGTTCGGCGGGTAATTCACGCTTCAGCAGATTTTGAGTTAGGCCGAAGCATGATCTTTACACCTGATGCCATTGAGGCAGGGGTTCAATCCATTTTAGCGGGCCGTCATGTAGTGGTGGATGTACAAATGATCGAAAGCGGTTCAGGACGGAAACGATTCCAAAAGCATGGCGGGGATTTACATTGTTATATCGCCGATGAAGATGTCTCAAAGGAAGCGAAGGCTCAAGGAACAACACGTGCGATTATTTCTATGCAAAAAGCAACGCGTCTACATGAAGGAGGAATCTATGCCATCGGCAATGCGCCAACCGCCTTACTGGAGTTAATTCGTTTGATTAAAGAAGGTGTGGCTAAACCGGATTTAATTATTGGAATGCCAGTCGGCTTTGTATCAGCAGCAGAGTCGAAAGCGGAGTTAGCAGTGCTGGAAGGGATTCCATTTATTACGAATGTTGGGAGAAAGGGTGGCAGTACAGTGACAGTCGCTGCACTTAATGCCATTTCGATTATGGCGGATGAACGAGCAAAAGAAACGAAATAAAAAAGACCCTTCACAAATGCGACACGGCTATACGACAGGAGCTTGTGCAACAGCGATGACAAAGGCAGCACTGCAAGCTCTTGTCGTGGGAAAGGTACCTGATGAAGTCACGATTTATTTACCGGTTGGCCAGTATGCCACATTTAAAGTAACCGCATTTGAAGTATCAGAAGGCTGGGTAATGTGTGAAACGATTAAAGATGCCGGGGATGATCCTGATGCTACACACCAGGCACGAATTCAAAGTACCGTTCGTTATTCAGAAGAAAAAGGTATCCATTTAGATGGCGGGGTTGGTGTAGGGCGAGTGACAAAAGCGGGACTTCCTGTACCGGTAGGTCAAGCAGCGATAAACCCTGTACCGCGTAAAATGATTTTTGGTGTTGTACAAGAAGCAATTGAAAAATATAAATTGGATTGTGGAATTGAAGTGGTCATTTCCGTACCAGATGGTGAAGAGATTGCTGAAAAAACATTGAATGGGCGTTTAGGCATTATTGGCGGAATTTCGATATTAGGTACACGGGGAACAGTGGTTCCATTTTCAAGTTCTGCTTATATGGCAAGTATCGTACAAGCGATCAATGTAGCAAAAGAATCAGGATGTGAGCATTTAGTCATTACAACGGGCGGACGCAGTGAAAAATATGCAATGCAGCAGTATCCTCATTTACCAGAAGAAGCATTTATCGAAATGGGCGATTTTGTCGGTTTTACGTTAAAGAATATTGCACGGAAGAAGATTCCGAGAGTCTCGTTGGTAGGGATGATGGGGAAGTTCTCAAAAGTAGCCCAAGGCGTTATGATGGTTCACTCAAAAAGCGCACCGATAAGCTTTGAGTTTTTAGCAGGCATTGCCAATAAAGTGGGTGTTGATGAGAAGACGCAGCGAGAAATTTTACAGGCGAATACGGCTTCACAGGTTGGTGAAATGCTTCAGGGAAACGAGGCATTTTTTGCAGCCCTTTGCAAAAACTGCTGCTACTATGCATTGAATCATATGAATACTGACATCAAAGTGTCGACAACCTTGTATGCCATGAATGGTGACTGTTTAGGAAAGGCTGAGAATATTGACAAATTGGATGAAGATGATTGGTATAGGGGATAATGGCGCGGAAGGATTGCTCCCCCACTATACACAGTGGATCAATGAATGCGATGTACTTGTAGGCGGAGAGCGCCATTTGCAATTTTTCCCGGAATATAAAAAAGAGAAAAAAGTTATCAAAGGCGGTTTGTCGGCGTTAACAGCTGAATTACAGCAAGAAACACGAAATGTTGTTATTTTAGTGTCCGGTGACCCACTATTTTATGGACTTGGCAGTGTACTTGCGAAAAAGCTTCCGTTAGAGATTTATCCGTATACCAGCTCGGTACAGCTTGCTTTTTCTAAAATGCAGGAAAGCTGGCAGGATGCGTATATTGTCAGCTTGCACGGCCGTTCCATTAAAGGATTTGCACAAAGAATTGATGGGCGTAAAAAAATTGCTGTTTTAACAGATGAAACGAATTCTCCGCAGGCCATTGCAAAATATTTAAAGCGTTTCGGCATGACAGAATATGATGCCTTTGTTGCTGAAAATCTACAAGGTGAAAAGGAACGGTGCCGCTTCTTCACATTGGACGAAATGGAGCAAAGCTCCTTTTTTCCATTGAATGTTGTGGTTTTAAAACAGCGAATGGCAGTCGAACGCGCCTCTCTTGGAATTCCGGATGATGCTTTTCTTCAGCGAAAGCCAGATAAAGGATTAATTACGAAAAGAGAAATTCGGACTCTTTGTCTGCAGGAGTTAGGACTTAAGGAAAATAGCATTGTGTGGGATATCGGAACCTGCACAGGTTCAGTTGCGATTGAAGCAGCGAAAATCGCTCGGGAAGGTGCCGTGTATGCAATTGAAAAAAATGAGGGTGACCTTGAAAACTGCCTGGAAAATCAGTTAAAACATCGTACAGATTTTGTTGCAGTGCTGGGGAAGGCACCTGACCGTCTGGAAGAATTTCCAGATCCGCATGCGATTTTTATTGGCGGCAACGGTGGAAATATGGAGCATTTATTGCAAACATGTATTTCACGCTTACAACCAAATGGACGCCTTGTTATGAATATTGCAACGATTGAAAATCTGGCAGAAGCGCTGCAGCATTTAAAAGCATTAGGCTGTGAAGTATCGATATTACAGGCACAAATTTCAAAGAGTAAACCAATCTTACATTTAACGCGTTTTGAACCGTTAAATCCAATCTATATTGTGACAGCAAAGAAAGGAAATGAATAATGAGAATGGGAACCTTATTTGGACTAGGTGTTGGGCCGGGAGATCCAGAATTAATCACTGTAAAAGCATTTCGTAGATTACAAGAAAGCCCGGTCATTGCTTATCCAAAAAAATTAAAGGGCAGTAAATCTTATGCCCATCGTATTGTTGAAGTGTATATTAACCCGGCAGAAAAAGAGATGCTTGGTTTAGTATTCCCCATGACAAAAGATGAAGATACACTAAGAGCTGAGTGGACAAAATCAGTGGAAGCTATTTATAGCTTTTTAGTTCAAGGAAAAGATGTAGCTTTCGTGACTGAAGGGGATCCAATGCTGTTCAGCACATTTATTCATTTAATGAACGTAATGAAATCGATGTACCCTGATGTCCCGATTGAAACGGTAGCAGGTATTTCGTCGTTTAATGGTTCTGTTAATCGCTTAGGGATTGCTTTGGCTGATGGTGATGACCATGTCGCCATGATTCCTGCTACGGAGGATATGGAAGAAATGCGCCGCGTAATTGAAAACCACGATGCGATCGTCTTTATCAAAGTAGCAAAAGTTATAGACGCAATGCTCGATCTATTGGAGGAAATGAATTTATTAGAAAAAGCACATGTCGTTACAAAAGTTACATCTGATGAAGAGGTCATTTGGAAGATCAATGAACTTCGAGGTTCAGAATTAAATTACTTGTCATGTATGGTGGTGCGCAAATAATGAAGAAAATTTGGATTATCGGAGCAGGTCCAGGAGATCCTGATTTAATCACGGTGAAAGGTTTAAAGCTATTAAAAGAAGCGGATGTTGTGATGTATACTGATTCACTTGTAAGCGAAACGTTATTAGCGGAAGCGAAGGAGTCGGCCGAAATTATCCGCACAGCAGGGATGCATCTTCAGGAAATGGTGGATTGTATTGTCGAGCGTGTCAATACAGGCAAAAAGGTAGTACGTTTACATACAGGCGACCCGGCGATGTACGGGGCAACGATGGAGCAAGTGGCACTGCTGAAGCAGCATGAGATTAGCTATGAAGTTGTTCCAGGTGTAAGTTCTGTTTTTGCATCTGCAGCAGCAGTTGGGGCAGAATTGACGATTCCTGATTTAACCCAAACGCTTATCTTAACACGTGCTGAAGGACGAACACCAGTGCCTGAGCGTGAAAAATTACAGGCACTGGCAAGCCATCACTGTACGATTGCCATGTTTTTAAGTGCGACATTAACAAAGAAAATTACCAAAGAATTGCAGGCTGCAGGCTGGGCAGACGATACACCAGTTGCAGTTGTGCAGCGTGCTTCGTGGCCAGACCAAAAAATTGTGCGAACAACACTGGCTGAATTAGATGAAGCAATGCGTGTCAATGGCATTCGCAAGCATGCGATGATTCTAGCAGGCTGGGCTTTAGACCCGAATATCCATGAAAAAAATTATCGTTCGAAGCTATATGACAAAACTTTTACTCATGGCTTCCGCAAAGGTGTGAAGACGAATGATTAGTTTACGTGAACGTGAAATTCCTGTAATAGAAAAGCGCAAACCATATGCCCTCGTCGCCATAACGAAACATGGGGTGGCACATGCAAGAAGCTACGCGGAAAAATTTCCGTATGTGGACCTTTATTATATGAAGAAATTCGAGCAGGGCGATGAAGACACGCGCAAAATTCAGTTATTTGATGGGACGGTTCGCCTATTATTGCCCGCTTTGTTCCAGCAGTATAAAGGAATCATTTGTATCATTTCCCTCGGTGCTGTCGTTCGTATGATTGCTCCGCTTTTGATTGATAAAAAGAAAGACCCTGCAGTGTTAGTGGTGGATGATAAAGGCCAATATGTCGTCAGCGTTTTATCAGGTCATATTGGCGGTGCCAATGCCTTAACCCATGAATTTGCCAATGCGATTGGTGCTGCACCCGTTGTTACAACCGCGTCAGATGTTCAAAAAACGATTCCCGTGGATTTATTTGGCGCCCAATTTGGGTGGATGTGGGAGAGTGAAGAAAAATTAACACCTGTTAGTGCATCGGTTGTCAACGAAGAGCATGTTGCGATTGTGCAGGAAACGGGAGAAAAAAATTGGTGGATGTACGATCGCTCAATGCCGGACAATTTGAAAGTTTACCCTACGATAAATGAAGCGATCATGGCAAAGCCACAAGCGGCACTGCTTATTACAGATCGTTTAATTGAGGAACATGAAGAGGTGCTGATTGAGAACGGAGTTATGTATCGCCCAAAATCAATTGTACTTGGCATTGGCTGTAATCGTGGTACGGCAATGGCAGAGATTGAACAAGTCATAGATGAAACATTAGCGGAGCTGTGTTTAAGTAAAAAAAGTGTCAAAGCAGTTGCGACCATCGATTTAAAGAAAAACGAAACAGGTTTGCTTGAATTAACGGCTAAACATAACTGGCCGTTTGTAACTTACACACCTGACGAGCTAAATGAAATACCGATGCAAAACCCATCGGAAACAGTCTTTAAATATACAGGTGCATATGGGGTCAGTGAGCCGGCCGCATTGCGTTATTCGAATGCGAAAGAGTTACTGCTGGAGAAAAAGAAAAGCGGAAATGTGACTATATCCATTGCACGTGTCAACTTTGAGGAGGAAGTACGTTGAATCGATTTGTTCTAGCCGGCACTGGAAGCGGTGTTGGAAAAACAACGTTCACAATCGGCATCATGCGTGCGCTAATGAAGCGTGGTTTAACAGTCCAGGGCTTTAAATGCGGCCCAGATTATATTGACCCAACGTATCATACTGCTGTTACACAACGCCCTTCTCGTAATATTGATAGTTTCATGATGTCCCATGAAGCCGTTCGTGCCATTGTCGCTAGAGCGAGCCAAGATGCAGACGCAGCTATTATTGAAGGAGTCATGGGCTTTTATGATGGCAAATCGCCATTATCAAATGAAGGATCTGCTGCTCATATTAGTGAGATTACAAAAAGCCCCGTCATTTTAATTGTCAATGGTGCAAGTATGGCAAGAAGTGCGGCCGCGATTGTCAAAGGGTTTCAAATGTTAGATGAAAGCTCCAATATTGTTGGTGTTATTGCTAATCAATTAGGAAGTAAAAGCCATTTTGAAATTGTCAAAGCAGCGATTGAACAAGAATGTGGAATTCCTGTCATTGGCTATCTGCCAAAAGGAGCTGTAACTTTGATGCCAAGCCGCCATCTGGGTTTAGTGCCAGCCATTGAACGTGGTGATCTAGATTCCTATTTTGATAGTCTTGCAGAAGCGATCGAAGAAACAGTGGATATTGAACAGCTGCTGGAAATTACAAAAACACAATCATTGGACGTCACTGCATCTATTTTTGATGCTCAGCCGCAAAGTAAAGAAGTACATATTGCAGTTGCAAAGGATGCCGCTTTTAACTTCTATTATGAAGAAAATTTAGAATTACTCCGTGCATATGGTGCCACTTTGCATTACTTCTCTCCATTACAAAATGAGGAAGTTCCAGAAAATGCGCAGGGGCTGTATATCGGCGGCGGTTTCCCGGAAGAGTTTGCTGAAACATTGGCGAAAAATGAGGAAACAAAGCAATCTATAAGAACCGCTCTTGAGCGAGGGGTGCCAACATTAGCGGAATGCGGCGGTTTTATGTATTTAACAGAGGAAATTGTGAATCGTCAAGGACAGGTATTCCCAATGCTCGGGATTATTCCAGGACGTGTACGGATGCAAGATAAATTAGCGGCACTTGGATACCGGGAAATTACAGGTGTTCCCGGCAACTTTCTAATCAATGAAGAGGAGCAGGCAAAAGGGCATGAGTTCCATTACTCAACGTATGAGGGGGAGCATACATCACCAGCATATTTTAGTAAAGGCCGTTTTCGTGCTCAGCAAGAAGGTTATCTACATAAAAATATTGTTGCTGGTTATACACACTTTCATTTTGCTTCGAATCCACAGCTTGTGAAAAATTGGCTGACAGCATGTTTGGAGGATAAACAATGAATTATTTCCCACTATTAATGAATATTGACTATAAAAAGGTTGTTATTGTTGGGGGCGGACACGTAGCTCGTCAAAAGGTAGAAGCGCTGCTGCCAACAAAAGCACTAGTGACAGTGATAAGCCCAACTGTAACCGAAAAATTGCAGCACTACATCAATGAAGGGCTTGTGACATGGAAAGAAAAAGAATTTGTACCTGCTGATTTAGATGATGCTGCACTGATTTTCGCCGTTACAAATGACGAAGAGGTAAACAATGCTGTGGAAGAAGCGGCACAGCATTGGCAATTACTCAGCCGTGCGGATGCAAAAGGACGTGTTGATTTCATCAATCCTGCAGTCGTTCGTCGTGGTGATTTCGTATTGACAGTATCGACGTCTGGAGCAAGTCCAGGTCTGACACGCCAAGTAAAGACGGATTTAGAAGAGCAATTTGGAGTACATTACGCGCAGTATGTTTCATTTTTAAAGGAAGCGCGTCAGCGAATTTTACAAGTATTTACGGGCGATGTGAAAAAACAGCTATTAGCAGAGCTCCTGGATCCACAGTTATTACAATGGATGGAGAAAGGTGAAAAACAAAAATGTGAAGCGTGGCTGCAGCAACGTATAGGAGAAAAACAGTGAGCGGATTTGTATATATTGTAGGAGCTGGTCCTGGTGACCCAAAACTATTGACGATTCGTGGACTAGAGTGCATTCAGCAAGCAGATGTGATTTTATATGACCGACTGGTGAATGCTGAATTATTAAAACATGCGAAAGCAGACGCCGAGCTGATTTATTGTGGAAAAGAACCAGGCAGGCATGGACTGATTCAGGATGAAATTCATCGTGTGCTAGTGGAACAAGCCAATCTTGGCAAGCAGGTTCTCCGCTTAAAAGGCGGTGACCCATTTGTCTTTGGACGTGGTGCTGAGGAAGCCGCGATTTTACGGCAAGCCGGTATTCCATTTGAAATCGTGCCTGGTATTACAGCGGGGATTGCGGCGCCTGCTTATGCAGGGATTCCTGTGACACATCGTGATCATGCTGCAAGCTTTGCGATCGTTACAGGTCATGGCCGCCAAGAAAAGGAACAGGACTATTTAAATTGGTCCGCGCTTGCTCAAATTGATACGGTGGCCTTTTATATGAGCATAGGCAATATCGCGCATATTACGAAAAGCTTAATAACCTATGGCAAAAGTGAAACAACCCCTGTTGCCGTCATCGAATGGGGCACAACCAAAAATCAGCGTACGATTACAGGCAATCTCTCCACGATTGCCCAAGATATTCAAATCCATCGTATCTCTAATCCATCCATGATTTTAGTTGGCGAGGTGGTTAGTGTACGGGATCAAATTGCCTGGTTTATAGAAAAGGAGCATGAATTATGTTAGAGGCATTAAAAAAACGCCGTGCGATTCGCCAATTTGAAACGCGCGAAGTGGAACGTGAAAAAATTGAGACGTTATTAGAAGCAGCAACGTTTGCACCAAATGACCGAATGCGTGAGCCCTGGCATTTCTATGTATTACAGGGCGACAGCTTAAAACGTTATGAACAGGTGGCGCTTGATTATTTACAAAACCGTTTCCCAACAAAACCTCATTTAGTGGAAAGCTCAATGGAAGCCATCACAAAAACACCGCTTGTCATTGTGGTGACATCTGCCATTGTCGAAGCTGATGAAGGTGCAACCAAAGATAATACCTTTGCAGTCAGCTGTGCGATTATGTCGATGTGGTTAATGGCCGAACAGCTGGGTTTAGGCATGGTATGGCGTACACGCGGTGTTGGCTTAGTGCATGATACAGCATTACATGATTTTATTGGTGCATCGGATGGTGAGCAATTAGTAGGGACGTTATGCATTGGTTACCCTGCAGAAGAATTCACTTCCGCGAAAAAGCGTACACCATTTGCGGAAAAAACAACTTGGCTATAAGGAGGTTTGTACATGGCACGACAGGGGATGCTGTTAGTTTATACAGGTGAAGGCAAAGGAAAAACAACCGCTTCACTTGGTGTCGCATTACGCGCAGTTGGCCGCGGCATGAGGGTGAAATACTTTCAATTTATTAAATCACCTGAGCGTACATATGGTGAACAAATTGCCCTCGGAAAACTTGGTGTTGAAACAGTGCAATTAGGTGTCGGTTTTACTTGGACGAAAACGCCGGAGGAGCATCGCGAAGCACTTGCGAAAGCCTGGAGGATTATAAAAGAAGAGCTAAAAGATGAAACAACAGACCTATTAGTGCTGGATGAACTGAATAATGCGTTAGCCATCACACGTTTTCCTATCGACGATGTATTGCCACTACCAGAGGTGTTAGAGGCTATCCAAAACCGACCCCAAACGATGCACCTGGTCATCACAGGTCGCTCGGCACATCCATCTCTTCTCGCTTTAGCCGATTTAGTGTCAACGATTGATGCAACAAAACATTATTATGCTGATCAGGATGTCAAAGCGATGAAGGGGCTTGAATTTTAAGCACCAGATCGCCCTGAAGTACAGACCAAACAGCATAAAAAAGTTGCGAATGAAGTAAGGGCAGCTGTTGCTATTCAGCAAGGATTGTCCATTTATGTTGTCGAGATTGAGGAGAAAATTCAATGATAAAAGGTTCCCCTTTACAATTTGATTTTGAAAAGCTGTGGAAAGAAGGCATGTTAGACTGGCATGGCAAAATGCCAGAACGAATGCTCGATGATGTGCTGGAAGAAGCATATTGGGCTCAGTCTATGAAGAAAAAAACATACAAGCAAACAGATAACTATTCAAAAAAAATTTACGAGAAAATGAAACAACATATCCCCAAAAATTCAAGTTGTATTGAAATTGGGCCGGGATGGGGCAACTATACCTTCCAACTCCGTCAAGATGTCAAAAGTTTAACGTTAGTGGATGGTTCTGAAAGTGTGCTTGCATATTTATTACAATACTTTGAAAACGATACAAATCTTCAGTACGTTCATAGTAAATGGGAAGAAGCGCAAATTGAGCAGCATGATGTTGTTATTGGGGTGAACTGCTTTTATCGTATGTATGAAATGAATACGGCGCTGAAAAAAATGAACAGTCTTGCCAAAAAGTGTGCCATCATTGGTCTAACAACAGGACCTATTCAACCGCATTACGTTATTTTAGATGAGCAGTTTGGCTATGACATTAAACATCCTCGGCGTGATTATATTACCATCGTCAATATGCTGTATCAGTTAGGAATTTATGCAAATTGTGAAATGCTCAAGCTGGAGCGTGAGTATCGTTATGATACATTGCAGCAATTATATGAAGCGCAAAGCAAAAAAATCTTATCACCTCGGTTTGATATGGCACATGTGAAAGCATCACTCGAACGCTTTATAGCAATGGAGGATGGCCAGTATGTATACCGTTACCCATTCTATGCTGCGATTATTAGTTGGGAGCCTGTGAAGTTACATGACTAAGTTTCGTTATGACATTACGAATAGGGGCTTTAATCGGGGGCACTGTTGATATAACAAATAAACATAGTGGTTACAAGATGATGGGAGAGGGGGAGGTCACTTTATGACAACTTGGAATTTAACGCAAATGCAGCGTCACTTACTCATTTGCAATGGGGCAACCTGTATGGGAGCGGGTGCTGAGGAGGTCACGCAGCAAATTCGTGACGAAATCCGGAAAAACCGTTTAGATGAGCATATTCATACATCGCGTACACGATGTAACGGCCGCTGTAAAGATAAATGCGTCGTAATTGATTACCCAAAAGGGACATGGTATTCGGTTCAACATGAAGAAACCGCACGTGATATTGTTCATGAAGCAGTTGAACAAGATGCGATCATTTATTCAATGGAGCACGGTGTACGGAAACGCAGCGAAAATCGAATTAAAGGAATCGATAAATACAAGAAAGGTAAAGGACCAATGAAAAAAGCTGTATTATTTGTTGGACATGGCAGCAGGCTGGAGGCAGGGAATTTAGAAGTTCGCCGATTTGTCGGGCAAATGAAAGAATACATTGATCCAGACCTTTTAGTAGAAACATGTTTTTTAGAATTTGCATCACCAAATATTGAAGATGGGATTCAGCTGTGTGTTGAACAAGGTGCGGATGAAATCCATGTAATTCCTATCATATTATTACATGCAGGACACTCAAAACTGCACATTCCTGCAGAAATTGAACATGCTAAAGAGCATTTCCCAGATGTTCAATTTACCTATGGCCAAACGATAGGTGTTCATGAGGAAGTTTTTGAAATTTTAAAAACAAGACTTACTGAAGCAGGTTTTGATGTGGATCAAAAGCATGAGGATACGGCCATATTATTAATTGGACGAGGCGGCAGCGATCCATATGCTAATGGTGATTTTTATAAAATCAGCAGATTATTGTGGGAAAAATTAAATGTACCTATTGTTGAAAGTGCCTTTATGGGGGTAACGACGCCAACTGTGCAGGATGGAATGGAACGCTGTATTAAATTAGGTGCAAAAAAAATCATCATGCTGCCGTATTTTTTATTTACGGGAATTTTAATGGAAAGAATGAATAAAATGGCCGAACAGTTTAAAGAGTCTTATCCGCATATATCAATTGATATTGCTCAGTATTTTGGCTATCATCCAAAGTTAAGAACGGTACTCTTAGAACGAATGAATCAGGCCATAAACGGTACTTCGACTGGAATGCAAGATTTAGAGAATTTCCGTAAATATGCGGAAGAACAAGGGTACGAACATCATCATCATCACCATCACCATAATTAGATGAAAGACAACCAGTTTTTCTTTGTATTATGGTTTATGTTTGCCAAGAAAAGTGGGAGTGGCATATGGTAACGAGTTCCATCAACCTAGTATGTGACCCATGACAAGACATATTGGAGGAGTCAATGGTGCCCTGGGCTGGTCTAAAATTAAATCAACAAATGTAAGGAGTTCAAAGAAAATGGCTAAGGCTCTTAAATTGATGTTTCAAGGTACCAATTCGGATGTCGGCAAAAGTGTCGTCGTGACGGCCTTTTGCCGTATATTCGCCCAGGACGGATATACAACGGTTCCTTTTAAGTCACAAAATATGGCGTTAAACTCTTATATCACAGTGGATGGAAAAGAAATAGGAAGAGCACAAGGGGTCCAGGCCGAAGCGGCAGGGATTCAGGCGACAACTGATATGAATCCGATTCTGCTCAAGCCGAATCGGGATAACCAATCCCAGATTGTGGTCCATGGAAAACCGTATAAAAATATGGAAGCCAGTGCGTATCGCAAGGAATTCTTTCAAACGGGTATTGAGCTTATTAAAGAATCGCTTGCTGTTCTGTCAGAAAAGTATGAACGGATTGTCATAGAAGGAGCGGGCAGTCCTGCCGAGATTAATCTGAATGACAGGGAAATGGTCAATATGCGGGTCGCAAGAATGGCTGATTCCCCTGTGATTTTGATTGGCGATATCGAAAAAGGCGGAGTTTTTGCCAGTTTAGTAGGAACCCTTCAGCTCATGGACCCTAATGACCGTGACCGAATCATCGGTGTCATCATCAATAAATTCCGCGGTGATATACGGCTTTTGGAATCTGGATTAACATGGTTTGAGGAATATACAGGAAAACCGGTTCTGGGAGTGATTCCTTATTTGGAGAATTTAAACATTGATGCCGAGGATTCCATGATATTAAATCAATATACATCGGTACGAAATACCGAAAAAGAACTTGATATTGCTGTGATACAGTATCCGAAAATCTCCAATTTCACCGATGTCGATCCTTTTTTTACCGAACCTGATTGTCATGTTCGGTTTATTACAAGAGCAGACCAATTACATAGCCCAGATTTAGTGATTCTTCCTGGGAGCAAGAATACGATCGAGGATTTGCTGTTTTTAAGAAAAAGTGGTATCGCCGAGAAAATCGTGGAATTGGAGCAAAAGCACGAATCCCTTCTATTTGGAATCTGCGGCGGCTATCAAATGCTCGGTGAAAAAATCGAGGATCCGTTTGCCATTGAGTCACTTCACCATGAAATCGAAGGTCTCCGCTTACTGCCCATCAGGACGACCATTACAAAAGACAAGACGACCGTGTCATCAAACGGACTCTTACACCTTAACGGCAAACATTTCAACGTGTCAGGTTATGAGATTCATATGGGAGAAACGCGGACGACCGGAGAATCCCGGGGACTAATTGATACACAAGGCCGATCAGATGGCTGTAAAACCGAAGATGAAAGAATCATAGGTACTTACTTCCATGGGATTTTTCATAATGATGAATTTCGTAAGGAGCTGCTGAATCAGATTCGCCAAGGAAAAGGTTTGGAGCCGATTCATCAGCGTGTATCCTTCAACCAATTGCGTGAAGAAGCATTTGATCTGTTAGCGGATCATGTAAGGTCGCACGTAAAGCTTGATTTAATTGAACAAAAAATGAAGGAATTCCCAAAAAGGGTGATTAGCCAATGAATGGTGTCCAAACAGTTATCACTTCCTTGTTAGTTGAACTGTGGATGAAATAGGAGCTTTCACAATGAAAATAGGTAAGGGAAGTTGTAATGGAACATTTGGAGAACTTGTTCAAGGGATAATAGACGAACGGCCTTTTTTAATCACTTTTCCAATCCAAAGTTTGAGAAGTGAGGCAAGCTTTATCCCAGATCCAACTTCACCAGAATTAACAGGTGTGAATTCAAAGGTGAAAGCAATTAAAGCTGGAAAATTGTTATTAAATCAGTTTGGTTTGAGTGGCGGCGGCAAGCTTGACATTCGGTCAAATATTCCAATGGGCAAAGGGATGGCGAGTAGTTCTGCAGATATTGTAGCATCTATGAAAGCAATTGCTCATAGTTACTCTCTCCCCCTAACGCAAGATATAATTTCTGCAATTGCCGCTAAGATTGAGCCAACAGATGGTGTTATGTATGATGAGGTTGTGGCTTATGATTATATACACGGTGATCTTATTGAAAGCTTTGGAGTTTTACCGCCGTTCATCCTCGTTGGAATAGACCTCGGGGAAGCCGTAAATACAATTGAATTTAATCAATTTAAAAAAGCATATGATCGATTTGATCAACATCAATTTTCAGAAGCATATCATTGGGTCAGAGAAGGGTTCAGTAAAAATGAGTTTTCTCTTATTTGTAAGGCAACAACGATTAGTGCACGAGTGAATCAAAAAATATTAAGAAAACCTTATCTTTTTGAAATGGAAAAATTAGCTCATGCATTTCAAGGCGGAATTGTTATTGCTCACAGTGGAACAGTGGTGGGAATTTTAATAGACAAAAATAAACTGAATAGTAACGAGATTGTTTTCCAATTATCAAAGCATTTGTCACATCTTTTCAAGAACCTGAAAAAAAAACTTTCTATTATTCCAATGTTAATAATGTTAAAAATATCAATTTTATTAATTAAAGTAATTCTCATCCATGTATACGATCCTTCCGCTTTGGTTATTTTTATCGTTACCGTCAGAGAACACGAACAAATCGGGTCGTATTATTTGTGCCACTTTGCCCAGCCCAAGTAATCCAGCAGCCAGTTACAAAGTAGTGGGAGAGGATTTCATCAATGTCTGTTATTTTCTTGTATCATAGGGCTGCATTCCTTTACTATGAATTCTATTGTGTTTGAAGATAGTCTATCATGTGATAAAACGCATGACGACAATTAATAAAGGTGCCTGGTACTTGTCGGAGGTGACTAAATTCGACTAGTGACACAGGTGCCTTTTTAAATGGCGGATACTTATTTTTCTATGATAATTTTCATAGAAAAGGGTAATCTGAAGCTCCATATAAAAATATACAATATAGGAAATCTTTACCTTATAATCCTAAAAAAAACAAATTAAAATTAAAATAAGTTAATTATTGGCTATGGTTAATCCTATGAACGAAAAAAATCAAAGGAGCTAGACGATAATTTACCAATTAAACATGACCGAATAGCTCGTCTTATTAAAGATGGACGATTCAGCTACGCCATCACCCTTTTAAGAAGCAGTAAGACAATAGGATGACACGGAGAAGCTTGCGCTATTTTCACCATCCGAGCTAGAGTTCCTAAAAGAGCAACGCTAACCTTTGCTTTATGACTAGACCGAACTAAGGAATGTAGTCAAAGAGACATGGGAGGGTACGTCACCATAAGCTGCACAGAGATCTATTGTGCATCACATACTGATCCACCCACCACAAACCAAGTTTATCCGATGGCGTTGGCGTAGCGTACATAACTACTGTAATAGTTTCACAGATTTATAAAATACTGTTGATCAGATGTCGAAAAATATTATTTTGACACCACTCCAACGTGGAAAACCGTTGATAGATTAATATTTATAGAGGGAGGTGATTTAATGCCATAATATCAAGGATTTTGTCAGTTTTTTCGGATGGGAACCACTATACCGTATGCTTCCATCATTTAACCAATTAAGTTTTATATGTACCCACCATAATAAATGCATGCAGTTTCTCTCAATATCGTTATTTTTTTTTTGGGGGTTAAATGAATATTTTTATAAAGGAGATTACATGTTGAAAAATAAACGAAAAAGTATGTTGAGTTATTTATTGAGTTCTGCCATTGTTTTCGGCGGAATTGGGCAAACAGTGGCGGCTGAGGGTAAAAACGATGCTAATCAAGGACAACAAAAGATATCTAGTGAGGAAAATGTACAACAGTGGTTAAGTAAATATGAATTCTTTGAGGATACTAGAGATGGATTAATCTATGAAAAGGTTGCAATAAATGAATTAAAGCGTTTCGTAAAAGTCATAAAAGAAAAGAATGCTAAGTTAGATGCTAATACACTAGATAATCTGAAGGTGGAATTGGATAAGACTGGTGACTTTAAGCAAACAGAGATGAATGAACTTGAAATGTTTGAACAATTGATTACCCAATATGAACAAGCTGTTCAAGAGGAGTATATAAAAGAGGTGGTTCCTAAAAGTGATCTGCTCTTGGATATCAAACATAAGTTAACCATCTATCTATGGGGCTATGCAACAAATAACGATTTTAATGAACCAACGGAAGTATTACTTGCTGATATACTCTTTAATTTTTATTTATCGGGTAAAATTGTCAATAAAAATGCGATCGGCATCTTAAAGGATATCTCGGAACAATTGGATCAAAATGGAAATAAAATTAATGCTCATTTGAATAACGCTGTGAAAATGACTGAAAAAGCGAATGAGTTTCTTGAAAAAGATCTAGGTATCCCTGCAGCAAAGTCCTATGAAAATGCATATAAACAAGTGTTACACGGACTTGAAAAAGCAGGCTATACATTTAACACTGAATTCTTTGAATCTACCACTGACACGGACGGTGACACGATAACAGATGGAATAGAATTCCAAGAGGGAATGAATCCATTTAAAAAGGATACAGATGGAGATGGATTAGAGGACAATATTGAATATGAGATAAAATCATCTATTTCCCCAACAAAATCTGATACAGATCAAAATGGCATCAGTGATGCAGATGAAGATAGTGATGGAGACGGCCTGAAGAATAAAGATGAGCAGGTTCATCAAACAACTTTGATGAAGAAAGATTCCGACCAAGATGGTTTAACGGACGGGTTTGAATTACAACAGTTTGATTCATTACCTACTAAGGATGATTCAGATAGCGATGGATTAAGTGATGGAGATGAATTGGCTTTAAAGACCAATCCGAATGCTGCAGACAGTGATAATGACGAGGTCACGGATTCACAAGAACTCCACAAACAGACGATTCGTCAATCCTTTAATCAGGCGGAAAAATCAGAGATTACTAGTGTAGAAGTTAGTTTTAATGCAACGAATAATGTGAATAAAACGACTAGAATTACAACAAACAAAGGCAATATGAAAACAGCTAATTTATACGGTCTCATTGGTTCTCCTGTAAGGATCAATACTCAATCAGAATTTGATAAAGCAAGCATTATCTTTACTTATGATGAAGCACAGCTTGGGGACACATCGGAACAAGATTTAGGCGTCATTTGGTATAATGATGAGAAGGAAATGTTTGAAAGCCTTACCTCTGTGTTAGATACGAGTAAGAATACAATCAGTATAGAAACTACTCAGCTTAGTGAATATATGATTGTTGATAAGAAAAAATGGCTGGAGCTTTGGAATAAGGAAACGGACTCCGCCAATAAGCTTGATGTTAATAGAGATGATCCAGGTGATGGAGAACAAGATTCAGATGGGGATGGCATATCCGATACTTATGAAATAGAAGGAATGAAAACACCATACGGAATCATCTACACGAATCCTGGCATGAAAGATACTGACGGAGATGGATTATCCGATGGGCAAGAAATGGGTCCACTCAGAACATTCACGTTTGAGTTTTTTGGCATTACGATTCATTTTGAAGGATTCTTTCCAACCAGTTTACCTGACCAAAAAGATAGTGATGGAGATGGAATTTTTGATACTGAGGATTCAAAACCATTGACCTCTGATGTAACCAATGTAGTCATATTTCAATCAGATAGACCAGAAGGCCATGATGAAAATGGAAATGTAGCGAATGATATGAAAACGGATGATTTTACTGGAGATGAAATGACGGACATTAGCTGGATGTTCCATCTTCAAATACTTGAATCACATTTCCCTGGTATACTATTTGATGAGTTCGAGATGATGTCAACAGACTTATTTTCTACGGGTGAAATGGAAGATGTGATCTTAGATATGATTGATCATTTTGAGGAGGGAACGGGTTCAGATTACAGTAATCAGACTTTAACGAAAAAAGCTAGTGAGCATGAGACAACAAAAGACTATGTTGATTATGTCAAAAATGCCTTAGTTGATGAGCTAAAGAAAAATGGAGGAAATTTGGCAGCACTTCGGTTTGATAAAAGTACATTAGCCACTAATAATTTTTATCAAAATATACAGGATAATGCTTCTTTCCCAACGTTTAGCAGTTGGAGTGATAGAATAGGCGGACTGACCATTACAGTAAATGATACGTGGGGGAATACGATAACCGTAAATGATTTTTCAGTAGAGAACAATCACTTTAAAGGTGTCATGCATGTTCGTTTATATGATCATTTTGGGTTAGATCAGCCAGATGTGGAGAAAATGTATGTAAACTTAGCAGGATTTCGTGCTTGGTTTGTCTTACAGCATTATAATGAATATGATGGAGAATATAAACCCTTTGTTACTTTAATGGAAATGGATATACCATTCGAGGGGGAATTGAGCAATTAAAGTTAATTTAAAAATTCTAGTTTTAATTATTGGTATATTCTTCATTCCACTATCCTTAATGGGATGTAAAAAGAATGAGGATTCAAGCGGGGAAACAAAGATTTTCGAAATTGCCAATACAGAACAAGTCGTTGGTAATAAGGATGAAGAAGTGGTGACGCTAAGAAAGCATTATATGATTCTGAATCCACCAAAAGAGTTAAAAGATTTGAAAGAATTAGTTGAAAAATACATGAAGAATCATCCAGTTGAAGGTGAAAAAGAAGGAATAGAAGGAAAAAATAGGATTTTTAATATGTCCTTCTATCGGGAAAGTGACGATTTGCCAAGAGACTGGCAGCCTGATGAAAGTTACATGAATACGGATCGGATGGAACATCATAAACATGATCTCATTGCATCGATCATTTGGTCAGATGTTGAACCACAAAAAGAGTACAATGTTTATGATAAAAGTAAGGAAGGAAAGGTCCTGAAGCGGATGCATTTTATTGAGGATAAGCTTGTTGAATGATACACTATCCAACATATAAAACAGATATGCTAAACACAGAACACCGGTACTTTTGTACGTTATATCGGACTATAACACGAGAATATGCCATAATAACAAGTGTTTTCTACTTCAGTAGAAGGCGCTTTTTTTTGTACTGGAATAACTGTGAATCAAAAAACAAACGTTAATAGACAATATATCCGCAGAATGTAGAACCTCCAATTTTCATTTTTTGAAAGGTTGGTCATCGAGGTATTCGATATCATGTATCCATCAGTGTGCTTTCAAATTGATAGATAGGTTTATGGATGGTCCTTTTCCGAATGGTATCCCAAAATTATGATTCAGTGTGCAGCCAATCGCAATACATGACTTCACCTTTTATAAGTTGTAGTATCCAGATTCAGGGAGGTAGATGAACAACGCAATTCGAATAGAAAAGCCAATGATTGAGTTAGAATCAATGGCTTTTCTCGTCGTTGGGACAGATTTTCATTTAGTCCAAACGGAACAGCAGTTTAGTTAAAGACCACTTTATTGGCATCTTTCACTTCAAATACAATTTCGTTGGATATGCCCCACTAAAACAGGCGATACAGCGGCTGCTGGTATCTGCTAAATCTACATCAACCGCCTTTAATAACCCTTCCGTACTTAAAAAAGCTAAAGAATCTGCTCCGATCACTTTCCCCATTGCTTGTTCTTGTTCATGTTTATTGGCAAAAAGTTCTTCTTTTGTTGGCATATCCACTCCATAAAAACAAGGGTTTTTTACCATAGGGGAGCTTATTCTTACGTGAACCTCTTTGGCGCCTGCTTGACGAATCAATTGAACAATGCGTTTGCTTGTCGTTCCCCGAACAATGGAATCATCAACCAGCACAACTCTCTTATCCTCGAGAATTTCTCGTACTGCACTTAATTTTAGACGAACCGCCAGGTCGCGCAATTCCTGGGTTGGTTCAATAAAGGAACGGCCAGCATAAGGGTTTTTGATGATCCCCATTTCATACGGAATTCCTGATTGTTGTGCATACCCCATCGCTGCAGGAACACTAGATTCTGGCACAGCAACCACAACATCTGCAGGTGTCGGATGTTCTTTTGCTAGAATTTGGCCCAACTCTTTCCGGATGGTTAATACACTTCTTCCATGAATCACACTATCTGGACGAGCAAAATAAACAAATTCAAAGGAACAAAGTGAAACCTCGCCTTTTTCAGCAAACCTTCCTGTTTGAACCCCCTTGTCATCAATCAGAAGCCATTCACCCGGTTCAACATCTCTCCAGAACTTAGCATCTACCGCATTTAACGCACATGTTTCGGAAGCCGCGACAATAGATTCGCCAATTTTTCCGAGGCTAAGGGGGCGTAATCCATGACGATCTAGGGTAACGAGCATTTGTTTTTCTGTCATGATCAGTAAAGCGAATGATCCGTCAATCCGTTTAAGAACTTCAGGTCCAGCTGCATTAAAATATTTTTTACTAGAACGGGCTATTAAGTGGGCGATAATCTCTGTATCAGTTGTTGTCTGAAAGATGGCCCCTTGTTGCTGGAGCACTTTCCGTTCGATATTGGCATTCACAAGATTCCCGTTATGGGCAACGGCCAAATCACCCTCACTGTATTTAAAGACGAGGGGCTGAGCGTTTTGTAATAAACTTTCACCAGAAGTGGAATATCGGACATGACCAATGGCCATATTTCCGGTTAATCCATCAAGGATTGCACGTGAAAATACTTGAGTAACTAATCCCATTCCTCTGTGATGCCGGAATGATTCCCCATCTGTAGCGACAATTCCTGCACTCTCCTGACCGCGGTGTTGTAGTGCATGAAGTCCATAATAGGTTAAATGGGCAGCTTTGGGGTGATTAAAAACACCAAATACCCCGCATTTCTCCTGCATTTCTGAATCCATTTTGAATGCCTCCCGTGATGTTCATTCTCTTATTTTTGGCGAAAGTAAAATTTCTATCCTTTTATATTCATTTTTTAGTAGCCAGCGTGTAACGGTAAAAATTTTAGTTGGGTATTAAAAGTAAAGGAATGTCATTCAGGATAACTTAAAATCATTAGTAATCTGATTTTAGGAGGAAAAAGCTGTGAAAGTAATCAAACCCGGCTCAACCATTGGTATTTTAGGGGGAGGACAGCTAGGAAGAATGATTGCAATTGCTGGGAGAAATATGGGATACCGCTTCAACACGTTAGACCCGACACCGGATTCTCCCTGCGGACAAGTTGCAGATCGTCAACTGATAGCTCCGTTTTCCGACTTAAACGCCGCAAAGGAATTAGCACAATTTTCAGATGTTATTACGTACGAATTTGAGAATGTTGATTCTCATGTAGCCTCAATTTTAGAAACGACATCCTACGTCCCACAAGGAAGCGGGCTCCTTAAAATAACACAAAATAGAATTCGGGAAAAAACAACGTTACAGTCCTTCGATGTGCCTGTAGCTCCTTTCAAGGTCATTGAAGCTGAAAAAGACATATACTCCGCTACTGAAAGTCTAGGACTTCCTTGTGTAATGAAAACCGGAACAGGGGGCTACGATGGGAAAGGGCAGTGGGTTATTAGAAGTAAAGATGATATAAAAATGGCGATTGAGGCTTGGAATAAAGCCGGAATTGACATGATCATTGAACAATTTATCCCGTTTAGCAAAGAATTATCGGTGATTGTTGCCCGTAATGTACAAGGTCAAACTAAGACTTTCCCTGCAGCGGAAAATGTACATATTAATAATATCCTGCATCAGTCCATCGTTCCTGCCAGAATTACGAATGAGCAAACGATTCAAGCAGAAACGATCGCTTTGAAAATAGCTGACTCCATACAAGTAGTAGGATTAATTGCAATAGAAATGTTCATAACGAATGATGGAAAAATCATCGTCAATGAGTTAGCACCAAGACCACATAATTCCGGACATTATTCAATGGATGCCTGTATAACATCTCAATTTGAACAACATATTCGGGCAATATGTGGTCTGCCTTTAGGAGATACTACTCTTTTGAGTCCGATTATTATGGTGAATATTTTAGGTCAGCATTTAAGTAAAGTGCTAGATAAAATCGACCAGCTTCCACCAGCCGCCAAAATACATTTATACGGTAAAAAGGAAAGCGTGGAAAATAGGAAAATGGGCCATATCAATTTTTTGGGTCCAACTCTCGAACATGTGAACCAGCAAATCAATGACCTCCAAATCTGGACATAAAAGAAGTCGTCTATTTGTTCGGTAAGACTGAGTAAAGGAGAAATATAATGGAAAAATTAGAAATGCTTTATGAAGGTAAAGCGAAAAAGGTATTTAAAACATCCGAGTCAGGAACATATTGGATTGAATATAAAGATGATGCCACTGCCTTCAATGGCGAAAAAAAAGGGCATATTGCCGGAAAAGGAACGTTAAATAACGAGATTAGTGCCATTTTTCTTAGTTTGTTGAAAGAAAAAGGTATGGACAATCATTTTATTAAAAAGATCTCATCCACTGAACAGATTGTCCAGCAAGTGGAAATTATCCCCATTGAGGTGGTGGTTCGAAACATTGCGGCAGGATCACTTGCAAAAAGGCTTGGATGGGAGGAAGGGAAGGAACTCCCTCAAACGATAGTGGAATTCTACTATAAAAATGATGAACTAGGGGACCCTTTGATTAGCCATGGTCACATCGCCATTCTTCGCTTAGCAACAGAGGAAGAATTAGCAGACATTCGAAACCAAGCTTTGAAAATCAATGAAATCTTGAAAGAATATCTTTTAAACAAAGATATTATTTTAGTGGATTTTAAATTGGAGTTCGGTAAAACTCCAGCCGGAGATATCATCTTAGCGGATGAAATCTCCCCGGATACGTGTCGCTTTTGGGATGCCCATACAAAGAAAAAATTAGATAAAGATCGGTTTAGACGGGATTTAGGAAATGTAGAGGAAGCCTATCTTGAAATCCTACGCAGAATTGGGGGTAGTGTCAATGTTTAAAGCAACGGTGTATGTAACATTAAGAGAAAGTGTGTTGGACCCACAAGGGAATGCCGTACACGAGTCGCTGCATTCTCTCGGGTACAACGAGGTTGGAGATGTACGAATCGGGAAATACATGGAGCTTGAAATACATAGCGATGATCAAAAGGCAGCAGAAGAACGGGTCAGGGATATGTGTGAAAAGCTGTTAGCCAATACCGTAATTGAAGACTTTAGGTTTGATCTTAACAAGCTGGAAGGATAGGGGGGAGTAAGGTGAACTTTGCTGTACTGGTTTTTCCTGGTTCAAACTGTGATGTAGATATGTATAAAGCTATTTTAGATACAATTGAACAACCTGTCGAATATGTATGGCACCTAGAAACGGACCTATCGAAATATGATGCGATTCTTGTTCCTGGAGGATTTTCCTATGGCGATTATCTGCGGCCAGGGGCTGTAGCGAGTCTGTCTCCTGTCATGGAGCAGGTGAAAATCGCAGCGGAGGAGGGGAAATTAATTCTGGGAGTCTGCAATGGATTTCAAATCCTGACCGAGGCTAAACTTTTGCCTGGTGCTTTAAGAAGAAATCAACGGTTGAAATTTCATTGTGACACGATTGATTTAAAAGTGGAAAATAACCAAACCCCGTTCACACTAGACTACCAAGAAGGTGAAATGATTCGTATCCCCATTGCCCACGGTGACGGAAATTATTATTGTGATCAAGAGACTCTGGATCGGTTAGAAAAGAATAATCAAATCGTGTTCAGGTATAAAGGGACGAATCCAAATGGCTCGATTTCTGAAATTGCCGGGGTCATCAATGACAGAGGAAATGTTTTAGGATTAATGCCCCATCCGGAACGTGCCGTTCATAAATGGCTGGGAACAGATGACGGAAAACGGATGTTTTCATCTATTTTAAGTTACTGGAGGAAACAACATGGGACAGCATAAAGAACCGACACCTGAACAAATCGTGGAGCAGAAGGTCTATCGGGAAATGGGTTTGACGGACGAAGAGTTTGAAAAAGTAATCGAGATTCTCGGGCGGAAACCGAATTATACCGAAACGGGCATATTTAGTGTGATGTGGTCCGAGCATTGCAGCTATAAAAATTCAAAGGTGGTCCTCAAGCGTTTTCCGACTTCTGGCCCGCACGTTCTTCAAGGTCCTGGTGAAGGAGCGGGGATTGTCGATATTGGAGATCAACAAGCAGTCGTGTTTAAAATTGAAAGCCACAATCATCCATCGGCCATTGAACCTTATCAAGGGGCTGCGACTGGGGTTGGAGGGATCATTCGTGATGTTTTTTCCATGGGTGCGCGCCCGATTGCTCTTTTGAACTCACTGCGC
The DNA here is from genome assembly GCF_044754045.1 of Neobacillus sp. NPDC093182. Taxonomy (NCBI): domain Bacteria; kingdom Bacillati; phylum Bacillota; class Bacilli; order Caryophanales; family Bacillaceae; genus Neobacillus; species Neobacillus sp. NPDC093182. The sequence continues at coordinate 55,441 of NZ_JBIVOI010000020.1, read as the reverse complement.
TTTGGCGAACTTAATAACCCTAAAACCAAATATATTTTTGAAAATGTGGTCGCGGGTATTGCTGGATACGGTAATTGTATGGGCATTCCTACAGTTGGTGGAGAGATCTACTTTGATTCTTCCTATGAAGGCAATCCCCTTGTAAATGCCATGTGTGTAGGTTTAATTGATCATGATCAAATTCAAAAAGGCGTGGCTAAGGGGATTGGTAACCCAGTGATATATGTTGGTGCAGCTACCGGAAGAGACGGAATTCATGGAGCGACTTTCGCTTCAGAAGAATTGAGCGAGAATTCCGAAGCGAAACGTCCCGCTGTCCAAGTCGGCGATCCTTTTATGGAAAAATTGTTACTTGAAGCTACTTTAGAATTGATTGCTTCTGGTCATGTAGTAGGGATTCAAGACATGGGGGCGGCAGGATTAACCAGCTCGAGCTCCGAAATGGCAAGTAAAGCGGGAAATGGCGTTGAATTGAATCTTGATCTCGTTCCACAGCGCGAAAAAGGAATGAGTGCTTACGAAATGATGCTCTCAGAATCACAAGAGAGAATGCTGGTTGTAGCGAAAAAAGGCAAAGAAGAAGAAGTGAAAAAGATTTTTGACAAATGGGGACTCCACTCTGCTGTAATTGGCCGAGTGACAGATGATAACCAACTCCGGTTGCTTCATAAAGGAGAGGTGGTGGCGGAAATCCCTGTAGACAAGCTGGCTGAGGACGCGCCGGTCTATTGTAAGCCATCTAAAGAGGCTCCTTATTACCAACAATATTCAGAATTAGACCTAGCACAAACAATAGCAGAACCAGATGACTTTAATACCGTTTTGAAGCAGCTGCTAGCATCCCCTACGATTGCCAGCAAAGAGTGGGTGTATCAACAATATGACTATATGGTTAGAACCAACACCGCCGTCATCCCTGGATCGGATGCTGCGGTCGTTGCCATTCGCGGAACAAGGAAAGCCTTGGCAATGACAACGGATTGTAACGGAAGATATGTTTATCTTGATCCGTTTGTTGGAGGAGCAATCGCAGTGGCAGAAGCAGCCCGTAATGTGGTTTGTTCCGGAGCGGAACCGTTAGCCATTACCGATAACTTAAACTTTGGGAGTCCGGAAAAACCGGAAATCTTCTGGCAGTTTGAAAAGGCTGCAGATGGAATCAGTGAAGCGTGCCGGCAGCTTAATACGCCGGTCATTGGTGGAAACGTCAGTCTCTATAACGAGACAAAAGGCGAAGCGATCTTTCCAACACCAACGATTGGAATGGTAGGGTTAATTAAAGATATCGATCATATCACGACCCAAGAATTAAAAAAAGAAGAAGATTTACTCTTTTTAATCGGGGAAACCAAGGCAGAAATAGGTGGTTCAGAGTACCAAAAAATAGTAACAGGTAAAATAGAAGGGCGTCCACCACAGATTAACCTGGAATTGGAAAAGAGGGTCCAATCTTTTACCCTGAAGATTATTCAAGAAGGATGGGTCCAATCGGCCCATGATACAGCAGAAGGCGGTATCGCAGTGGCTCTGGCAGAAAGCTGTATTGGTGGGAAGCTGGGAGCGGAAATTCAATTAACCGAAGAACTTCGATCCGACTTTAGTCTTTTTAGTGAATCTCAATCTCGTATTATTATTTCGGTTTCATCGGATCATGCTGAAAAGATGAATGAAATGGCAAAACAGCTGAAAGTACCCATAAAAGAAATCGGTATCGTAAAGGGAACTGATTTATCAATTACACATAATGGAAAGAACGTGATTTCTCAGCCAGTTGCTGAATTGGATAGGGCATGGAGAAGTGCCATTCCAGAGATCATGCGTTCGAGATTATTAAAAAAGTTCAACATGCAGGAAATCTCCGCAAGTTTACCGTAAAGGAGGAAAACAGATGAGCGATGCGTACCGTCAAGCAGGAGTTAACATTGATGCAGGAAATGAAGCAGTTGAAAGAATGGAAAAACATGTGAAAAAAACCTTCCGACCCGAGGTTTTGACCGGATTAGGAGGTTTTGGAGCACTTTTTAAACCAGACTTATCGGGGATGGAAGAGCCCGTTTTTGTTTCTGGTACAGATGGTGTTGGGACTAAATTGAAAATCGCATTCGCTATGGACAAACACGATACCATCGGGATTGATGCAGTTGCCATGTGTGTAAATGATGTCATCGTCCAAGGGGCGGAGCCGCTTTTTTTTCTAGACTATTTAGCCTGTGGTAAAATCATCCCCGAAAAAATTGAATCGATCGTGAAAGGAATTGCAGATGGCTGCCTGCAGGCAGGGTGTTCACTCATTGGTGGCGAAACAGCCGAGATGCCGGGGATGTATCAGGACGAGGAATATGATATCGCTGGCTTTACAGTTGGGATAGTCGATCAAAAACATGTCATTGACGGAACCAAAGTAAAGGAAGGCCAGGTACTGATTGGATTAGCTTCAAGTGGTGTACATAGCAATGGGTTTTCACTTGTCCGAAAAGTTCTTTTGGAGGATGCTAAGCTTTCCTTAGGTGATTATGTGGAGCAATTGGGAGCTGAATTGGGAGGCGTGTTACTCAAACCGACGAAAATTTATGTTAAATCGGTCCTTTCAACGGTGCGGAAATATCCTGTCTCTGGTCTGGTACATGTGACAGGCGGGGGCTTTTACGATAACATTCCACGAATTTTACCCGAAGGCTTACAGGCTGAGATAAGGGATGGATCATGGAAGATCCCACCTATTTTTTCCTTTATCCAAGCTACAGGCAAAATATCCGATTATGATATGTTCCGAACTTTTAATATGGGAATCGGGATGATTCTAGTCGTTGATTATGCAGACTCACGTGAGATTTTGGAGCACCTGCAATCGTTGGGTGAAAATGCGTATGAAATTGGTACAGTGCAAAAAGGAACCGAAGAAGTCGTATTCAAGAAGGAGTAAGTATGAAGATTGCCGTTTTTGCATCTGGTAAGGGTTCTAATTTTGTAGCGATTCTGGAAGCCATCGAATCCAAAAACATTACGAACGTTCAAGTAGTTTTACTAGTCAGTGACCGCCCTGAAGCTCTAGCAGTCCAGAAAGCAAAGGATGAATCGATCCCGGTGTTTACTTTTAATGCCAAGGATTATCCAAATAAACAAGCTTATGAAGAAGTGATTCTTGAAAAGCTAACACAAAGGGAGGTTGATTTCATTGTATTGGCTGGCTATATGAGACTCCTGGGTCATGTTTTACTCGAGGCATATGATAGGAAAATCATTAATGTCCACCCATCCTTATTACCAGCATTCGCAGGGAAAGATGCCATTGGCCAAGCCCTCGATTATGGGGTAAAGGTGACGGGTGTGACGGTCCATTTTGTGGATGAAGGAATGGATACTGGTGCTGTTATTGCACAGCGAGCCGTTATGATCGATTCGGATGAGACAAGAGAATCATTGATAATAAAGATTCAGGAGCAGGAGCACAGCTTGTTACCAGAAGTAATCCAAAGTCTTGCGAATAAGGAGGCAGCAAAATGAGAAGGGCCCTGATAAGTGTGTCTGATAAAACCATAAGCATGGAATCGCCATGGTGTTTACAGGCATAAGACATTTAAACACTAGGAGGTATGACGAAATGAAGGTGTTAGTTGTAGGGGGAGGCGGTCGTGAGCATGCAATTGTTTGGAAACTGTCGCAAAGTTCTAAAATTAAACAAATGTATTGTGCTCCTGGCAACCCTGGAATTGCAGAATTAGCCGAATGCGTTCCCATTGCTGTTTCAGATATAGAAAAATTAGCAGATTTTGCAATAAAACAACAAATAGACCTTACTTTTGTAGGACCAGAAGAGCCACTCTCATTGGGTATAGTTAATTATTTTAAAGAGGAGGGATTAGCTGTATATGGCCCATCAAAGGAAGCTGCACGGATTGAGGGAAGTAAGGCGTTTGCTAAGGAAATAATGATAAAGTATCAGATTCCGACTGCTAAATATGCTGCCTTTACAAACTATGAGGAAGCTCTAGCCTTTGTTCGTAGTGAAGGAGCACCCATTGTAATCAAGGCGGATGGCCTTGCTGCAGGAAAAGGTGTGGTTGTGGCGACTAGCTTAGAAGAAGCTGAAGACGCACTTAAAAGTATGATGCAAGATGTCACGCTTGGTTTGGCAGGGGTGAGGGTGGTTATTGAGGAATTTCTCGAGGGGGAAGAAATGACCCTGCTTTCTTTTGTGAATCATTCTACCGTGAAGCCAATGGTTCCATCCCAGGATCATAAGCCAGTGTATGATGGTGACAAGGGACCTAACACGGGTGGAATGGGAACGTATGCTCCTTTACCGCATATTGATTCTTCAATAGTTGAAAGGGTTATTCGCGACATCGTCCAACCAACAGCCGAAGCGATGGAAGAGGAAGGAGTACCTTATGAAGGAATTCTCTATACGGGTTTGATGCTGACGAAAGAAGGGCCAAAAGTCATTGAATATAATGCACGCTTTGGCGATCCGGAAACCCAGGTTGTCCTTCCATTATTAGAAACAGATTTACTTGAAATTGTGATTGCAAGTCTCACCGGAGAATTAGAAAATGTGGAAGTGAAGTGGAAGGACAAGGCGGCCGTTTGCGTGATTATGTCTTCAGCAGGATATCCAGGCCCATATGAAAAAGGCGAAGTTATTTCTGGATTGGACAAAGTCGTTCATCCAACGATGATATTCCATGCCGGTACCGCTTCAAAAGATGGGGAAATTATTACAAATGGTGGTCGAGTTCTAGGAATTACGGCGATCGGTGAAACGCTTAAAGACGCACGGGAATTAGCTTACAAGTCAGTAGAAAAGGTATCTTTTAATGGTGCACATTACCGAACAGATATAGGAGCAAAAGCTTTCCATTGATATGTTGCAATCATGGTTTCTATCCATTATGGTACTAAATGAACATAAGAAAAATGCCAGGCATCAATCATTACTATGGTTGGTGCCTGGCATTTTTTAATGAAATCCTTTAACGTAATTAATAAAAATAAAGTATTGCAATAAATTGACATCTCTTGTTATAGTTAGTGTAATATTACACTTTTTGGGGTTGATTTGTTGAAGCCATCACTTATAAAAAACAAAACAGGTAATACATAAAAATCCATGGTTTCTTGGAATTGTAGTATGTATTTTTGTTGTCTCCGTGTTATTAAACATTCCTATTGAAAAAAGAAAATATGGCCTCTCACTGAGCAATATGACAACAGATTATTCAGGTCTGCTCCCTGAACGGATCAAAGGAATAATAAAAGTAGGAAATCGGACAGAATTACAAAAAATTGTGAAGGAAGCGAATGAAAAGGGCCATCATATTTCCACAGCAGGACTGCAGCATTCGCAAGGCGGACACACATATTACAAGGATAGTGTAGTATTGGATATGAAGACGTTCAATAAAGTCCTGGAAATAGATAAACAGCATAAAACGATAAAAGTAGAAAGTGGAGCTACTTGGGAAAATGTTCAGGAAGCGATTCAACCTTATGGGCTAGCTTTAAAAGTCACACAGTCACAGTCGATTTTTACAATAGGAGGATCACTCTCAGTTAATGCTCATGGGCGGGATATCCAATTTGGCCCAATGGCTGGAACAGTCAGGGAAATGACCATCTTGACTCCGACTGGCGAGATTAAAACAGTAACACGGAATGACTCTGAGGAATGGATGAAGTATGTGTTTGGCGGCTATGGCTTATTTGGTGTCATTTTAGATGTCACTTTAGAATTAACGGAAAATGACTTTTACACAATTCATACAGATGAACTTAAAACAAATGAGTATGAAGCTTATTTTGCAAAACTGTTAAAAAATGATGATACATCTATGCATTATGCAAGAGTAAGTGTTGCTCCGAATTCATTTTTGAACGAAATGTATGTAATAGATTACATAAATACTGGAAAAAAGGATCATCAAACGCCGCTAAAAAAAGAGCACGGTGCCCGGATTGGTAAGCTGGCTGCGTTTTTTTGAATAATAAAGCTTTGTTTGAAGACTTAACAATTCTGGGAAAAAGGCTTGGTCCAGAGAACGGTCAAAATTTCCTGATAATATCTTGTAGTATCAGGCACTTTTAATATTCAAATACACTCTCTCCCTTTTTTTAGAGCTGGTTTTCTATTTTCTTTTTATTTTTTGTGTAAAATAGAAGTGAAAATAAAAAAGTATAGGTGAGAACATGAGTCAATTATCCGAATTTATATCCAAGCATCATCAAGAAAATGTTGAGGAATTAAAAGAATTACTTCGCATTCCAAGCATCAGTTCCTTATCGGAGCATAAAGAGGACATCCAAAAAGCAGCTTCCTGGATTGCCAATAAGTTAAAAAACATTGGTATGGAACACGTTGAAATCGTACAAACAAAAGGTCATCCGATTATTTATGCAGACTGGCTTCATCAGAAAAATGCGCCAACTGTATTAGTATACGGTCATTATGATGTACAGCCCGTTGACCCGATTAACTTATGGGAAACCCCTCCGTTTGAACCAGACATCCGCGATGAAAAAATCTTTGCCAGAGGGGCAACAGACGACAAAGGGCAGACATTCTTACATATTAAAGCTGTCGAAGCACTACTAAAATTAGAAAATAAATTACCGGTTAACCTAAAATTTTGTATTGAAGGAGAAGAAGAAATCGGAAGTCCTTATCTTCCACAGTTTTTATCCGAAAATAAAGAAAAACTAGCCTGTGATGTAGTGGTCATATCCGATTCTGATATGTGGGATAGAGGAGTTCCTGCGATTACTTATTCTCTAAGAGGACTTTGTGCTCTTGAGGTTTCCCTTAAAACGGCAAATACCGATTTGCATTCAGGTATGTTCGGCGGGGGAGTTCAGAACGCTAACCATTTGTTAGTCCAGCTGCTTTCTACTCTTCATGATGCAAACGGAAAGGTAAATGTTGATCAGTTCTATGATGATGTTTTAGAATTGACAGAATTTGAGAAAGAACAAATTAAAGCACTGGGCTTTGATGAAGAAAAGCTGAAAAAACAGTTAGGCTTAACGGAATTAACGGGAGGGGAAACAAATTATCCATATCCCGAGAAAATCAGTTCTCGGCCAACATTAGAATTAAACGGCATATGGGGCGGATTTCAGGGGGAAGGTACAAAAACTGTCATTCCGAACGAGGCACACGCCAAAATCACTTGCCGTCTAGTCAATAATCAAAATCCAGAAAAAATCCAGGGCTTAATCAAAAAACATTTGGAAGAACAAGCACCAAAAGGATGCACGGTAAAAGTAACACTTCAAGATACAGGTAATCCCTTCTTAACCCCAATCGATGATCCGATGATTCAAAAAGCGGCTGAAGCTTATGAACAGGTTTATGGAAAAGCACCTGTTTATAAAAGAGAAGGAGGCTCCATTCCGATTGTATCGGATTTCAACCATACCTTAAATACTCCAGTTGTCTTAATGGGATTCGGGCTGCCAGATGAAAATCTCCATGCTCCAAATGAACATTTTAACTTAGAAAACTTTGATAAAGGGATTTTAACGATTTGTTCGTTTTTAGAATTGGTCTGAATAGATAGGCAAGGGAGGGATCGCATAGTATCCCTCTTTTTTTCTGAATTTGAACTTTTCTCGATTAATATGCGACCGAATAATTTAAATATTTTAAATTTTTAAAAATAAATCATTGAATTGCGCTAAAAAATGATGTACGATAATCATAGACAAGATAAATAACATTTAGAAGGTTGATTATATGGAAACGCATACAAAAGTTACTGCGAAATTAATAGCTCAACAGTTAGGATTTTCCATAGCTACTGTTGACCGAGCATTGAATAACCGAGGTAATGTGAAAGAAGAAACGTACAATAAAGTTATGGAGAAAGCTAAGGAACTAGGTTATAAGCCCAATCGACTTGCAAGTATTCTTTCAAGAAACGAACAATTTACCATTACTGTAGTGATTCCAGAATATCCTGTTCATTTTTGGGAGCAGGTGGAAGAGGGGATCAATAAAGCCTTTAATGAACTGAATGATTATGGTGTAGTGGGTAAGAAATACAAAATCCCTGATCAGGACTTATTAAGGGGCGAGGAAATTATCAAGCGGATAATCGAGGAAAGGGAAACTGATGCATTGGCTATTGCAATCGGGGATAATCCTTTTATTAATTTAATAGATTATGGTATTGACAAAGGCTTACAAATTGCTACCTTTAACCATGATTCTCCTGCTAGTAAGAGAATGTTCTATGTAGGATCCGATTATCGAAATGCAGGTCGGTTAGCAGCGGAACTTCTATGCAATTTTTTAGGCGGATCGGGTAATGCAGCTCTTCTTACCTCTACTGAAACATCCTATCAAGCACAAGAAAAGGCTGCTGGTTTTCGGGAGGTATTACTTGAATATCCGGATATTCAAATGATTGGTCCGATCAAAATTGATCGGAAAGACATTGATAGGGATTTGGAACGAAAAATACCCAGTTTGGATGAAGTTTCTGGAATTTATGTTTCGAATGCAGAATTAAGCAGTGTTGCTAAGTATCTTGAAAAGTTAAATAGTAAAAAGGTTTTAATTGGTCATGATTTTAGTAAAGAGATTTATGATTATCTTCAAAAGAGGGTTATAACGGCAACGATTGATCAGTCAGCTAGTAATCAGGGATATTTTGCCGTTAAAAAGTTGTTTGACCATTTTGCGGGAGAAGAAAATATGAACAATAAAGAAATCATTACAAAGCTTGAGATTATTACAAAAGAAAATTCGAGGTTCTATATTTAGAAACTCAATTTTTTTAGAGTAAAATGATTATCGTACGTCATTTTGTGGAGTATTTACTCAAACATAATCATTTAAAGGTGGTGATTTCAGGAAACCCTATACTAATCACGTTAATTAAAATATTTAAATTGAAATGAAAGCGCTTAATATCCAAATGAGATGAATTGGTTTATCTGGATTTTTAAAACGAACGGAGGAATTTTATGAAAAATATACGTGTCATCCAAGTTGGAGCAGGCAGTTTCGGTAAGTCTTGGATGGAATTGGTGATGAATTATAAAAATACAGAATTAGCTGCCATAGTTGATTTGGTACCTGAAAATTTAGCAGAAGCCCAAAAAATTACTGGATTACCAGAAGAAGCAATATTTACAAATCCAGCTGATGCATTTCAAACCATACAAGCAGATTTAGTCCTCATTGTTACTCCTCCTAAGACCCATCAGCAACTTGCAATTCAAGCAATGCAAAGCGGATTCCATGTCATGATGGAAAAGCCTCTTACCCACACCTTTGAAGAAGCAGAAACATTATTAAACTTCACAAAAGATTTCAATAAAAAGGTAATGATTAGTCAAAATTACCGCTGGCGTTCACCTATTCAGACAGTAAAGAAATTAATAAACGAGGGCACCATTGGCGAGATAGGCTACATAGAATATGAGTTTAGAAAGGCTATGAAATTCGGCGGCTGGAGAGACCAATACAAAGAAATTCTTTTAGAGGATATGTCCATACACCATTTTGATATCGTACGATATTTGCTAGATAAAGAGCCGTTGGAAGTGTCTGCTCAAAGTTATCGTCCTGAGTGGAGTTGGTTTAGCGGCAAACCTACAGCGGGAGTATGGATTACCTTTGAAGATGATGTAAAGGTTAACTATTTTGGAAGCTGGGTTTCGCGGGGGAAGGAAACCACTTGGAATGGGGATATCCGGGTGATAGGTGACAAAGGGGCAATTGAAATGATTGATGACCAAGTTCACTGTTATTTAGAAGATGATCAAACTGGCAGACGGGTTGAACTTGTTCAAATGGAATTTGAAGACAGAATGGCATCTCTCGATGATATGGTAAAATCCATCAGAGAAAATCGGCAGCCAGCGACTACCATTGAAGATAATTTTAAAAGCTTTAAGTTAACGTGTATGGCAATTGCCTCTGCACGAAGCGGACAAAAAGTAATGGCAAAGAATTTTTCACCTACTTCACCAGTTCAGCACAGTTAAATTTCCTAAGGGGTAAAAAATACGAACAAGTAAAAGGGGAAATGAATTATGAAACGACTATTGTCAATCATTACTGTTATGCTGTTGTTATTTTTAGCTGCCTGTTCATCGACTTCAACATCTAATGATAGTAGAAATGAAACTGGCAGCAAGGATGGAGAGAAAGTCAAAATTACATGGTGGGACTATAATGCACCAGAAGCAACTCAACAGGCAATTAATGAGATCATTTCAGCCTATGAAAAAGAAAATCCGAATGTAGATATTGAACGTACGTATGTACCATTCGCTGATCTGAAAAACAAACTCCTGATGGGGACTGCAGCTGGTGAGCTTCCTGATATTGTAGCCATTGATAATCCTGACCATCAAGCGTTTTCAGCGGCAGGGGTGTTTGCAGATATTACGAAAGAAGTAGAAGAATGGGGAGAAGCAGAACAATATTTTGAAGGGCCTTTTTCTTCAACCATGTACAAAGGGAAAAACTATGGTATTCCAAACAGCAGTAACAATCTAGCACTCTACTATAATGCCGATATGTTGAAAGAAGCTGGGATTGAACCTCCAACAAATTGGGAGGAATTAAAGGAAGCAGCGAAAAAGCTAACAAAAGATGGTGTATACGGATTATCCGTATCTGCTATTAAAACGGAACAAGGTACCTTCCAATTCCTGCCGTTTGTTTGGCAGCAAGGATCTGATTTAGATAAGTTTAATAGTAAAGGCACAATTGATGCTATTAATCTATGGAAAGAATTTGTAGATAAGGGTTATATGTCCAAAGAAGTTATTGCACAAGACCAGGAAGCTATTGCCATTCAATTTGCAACAGGTAAGGTTGCGATGATGGTCAATGGAACATGGCAAATTCCTTTCCTAGAGAAGGAAGCAAAAGTAAATTGGGATATTACTACACTTCCTGAAGGTAAAGAGGGCGGAACTATTTTAGGCGGAGAAAATTGGGCAATCACAGCTGGTTCAAAGCATAAGGATATCGCTTGGGATATTGTTAAATTTATTCAACAGAAAGAACATTTACAAAAATACCTTGAAACAGCAGGAAGACTACCAAGCCGAAAAGATGTCATCCAAGACCCTTATTGGCAAAACAACAAGAATTTGAAAACGTTTGCTGATGGTATGGAAGTAGCGAAAGCCCGCGCTTATGGTCCGAATTACCCTAAAATTTCTGAGGCCGTACAGGAAATGATTCAGCAGGTATTAACGGGTGCTAAATCTGCAGAAGACGCTGTGAAAGAAGCGGACGCAAAAATTAAACCATTGCTGCCATAGAGTATAGCTTTATTTAGGGGGATAGAAGCCCTTCTATCTCCCTGAGTAAATCAAAGGAGGATGAAAAATATGTCCCAATTGCAAAGCGCTGTGCAAAGTAAAGTAACGGTCAAACAGTCTAGAAAGCTTGCTAAGAGTTTAAGTAAATGGACAAGTTACTTTTTCGTAATACCCAGCTTAGTTTTCATTGGTCTATTTATGCTTTTTCCAATTGCTTATAACCTTATTATTAGTTTTCAAAATGTAACGATTATGAACTTGGCTGGAGAACGTGAATTTGTTGGCTTGTTAAACTACATAAACATTTTTAAAGATATCAACTTTACTGTTTCCATGAAAAACTCTTTTGTATTTACTACTGCATGTTTACTATTTCAGTTTATCATCGGGTTCGCCTTTGCGTTATTTTACAATCAAAAATTCCCTGGCAGAGATTTAATGCGCTCTTTGATGCTTTTAGCCTGGATGTTACCAATTGTTATTACAGCTACCTTGTTTAAATGGATGCTATCCAATGATTATGGAATTATTAACTATGTTCTTCTTACCATCGGTATTATTGATCAGCCAATCCATTGGCTGACAGAAGCGAATACGTCTCTAGTAGGAACCGTTATCGGAAATGTCTGGGTTGGAATTCCTTTTAATATGATAATCCTTCTATCGGCCTTGCAATCTCTTCCGGATGATCTTTATGAAGCAGCAAAAATTGATGGTGCCAATCGTCTTCAACGATTTATCCATATTACAATTCCCCTGCTAAAACCTACTATACTCATACTGTTAATGTTAGGTATTGTCTACACTTTTAAAGTGTTTGATTTGATCTTTATTATGACAGCCGGGGGTCCTGTTAATTCTTCTACCGTCCTCCCATTATATGCATACCAACTGGCTTTCCAGCAATTTGAATTTAGTATGGGAGCTGCTGTAGCGACCGTTATGTTTGTAATTTTAAGCGTATTTGCATCTATCTATCTATGGATGATTCGGAAGGAGGAACAATAGTGGGAGGAGCAAAACTTACAAGAACTCAATATCTCAATACATTTATTGCGGTCATTTCAACGATGTTGTTTCTTTTTCCAGTTTTCTGGATGTTCATCACCTCTTTGAAGCCGATGAACGCGTTATTCACTTATCCGCCGGAAGTGATTCCTGCGAATCCATCCTTTAGCGCATATATTGAAAACTTCGTTCAAAATCAAGTCATGTTGAAGTATATCGGGAATAGTGCCATTATTGCGACCGGTACGATGGTATTAACATTATTGTTAGCGATTCCATGTGCATATGCATTAGCCCGGCAAAATATTAAAGGGAAGGGATTCATCCTCCTTATTTTGCTGGCGGTTCAAATGCTTCCGAATATTATGTTAGCTATGCCGCTGTTTATCTTCTTCTCCAAAATTAATTTAGTGAATAACTTTTTTGCTTTATTTATTGCCAATACTACCCATGCCCTGCCTTTTGCGATTCTTGTTCTTCGCCCTTATTTCTTATCATTGCCCAGCGGTTTAGAGGAAGCGGCACAAATCGATGGCTGCAATAAGTTTTCAGCGTTTTGGCGAATTATTCTTCCATTGGTGAAACCAGGGATTATGACGGTAGGCGTGTTCTGCTTCTTGTGGGGATGGGGAGACTTTTTATTCGCGTTAACCTTAACAACCGATGAAACAATCCGTCCATTAACACTGGGGTTATATAAATTTATTGGGGAATACGGTACAGCATGGAATAAACTGATGGCCGTTGCAACGATTGCTGCGATTCCTATTATTCTCATTTTCATAACACTACAAAAATACATTATTGGCGGAATAACTTCAGGAGCAATGAAGGATTAATGGTTCTGAAGTGAACAATAGTAACCTAATAAACTAGGAGTGAAAAGGATGAAATTAGGAGTATTCGCTGTTTTATTTGGTCAAAAAAGTTTGGAAGATGCACTAGATACCGTTAAGGAAGCGGGTCTTCAGGCAGTTGAAATCGGAACTGGAGGCTATGTAGGAAATGCCCATTGCAATCCAGCAGAATTACTAGAAAATGAGGAGAAATTAACTAGATTTAAAAAAGCCATTACAAGCCGAGGGCTGGAAATTAGTGCCCTTAGCTGTCATGGAAATCCTCTTCATCCTAACAAGAATATTGCGCAGCAACACCATGAGGAGTTTCAAAATACTGTTCGTCTAGCTTCAAAACTCAATGTTGAGAATGTCATTACCTTCTCTGGTTGCCCTGGTGAATCTGAATATTCTCTAAATCCTGTCTGGGTTACTTGCCCATGGCCGGATGACTTCTCCGCTGTTTTAGAGTGGCAATGGCAAGAAAAGGTTATTCCGTACTGGAAAGAACAAAATCTATTTTTAAAAGAATATGGAGTTCGAGTAGCGATTGAGCCACATCCAGGATTTGTTGTTTACAATACAGAATCCCTATTACGCCTTCGCAAGGAGTGTGGCGATCAAATCGGGGCGAACTTTGACCCGAGCCATTTATTTTGGCAAAACATGGATCCGGTTGTAGGGATTAAAGAGTTGGCAAAGGCAAAGGCTCTTTATCACTTCCATGCAAAGGATACAGGTGTAGATAAACAAAATACTGATGCCAATGGTGTACTTGATACAAAAAGTTACCGTGATGAGCTTAACCGCTCCTGGATTTTTAGAACAGTGGGTTATGGGCACGGAGAGGACACATGGAGAGAAATTATTAGTACTCTGCAGCTTGTTGGCTATCAAGGTGCCATTAGCATTGAACATGAGGACAGCTTAATGTCCGTCGAAGAAGGTTTCCAAAAAGCAACTTCCTTTTTAAATCATTTACTTATTAAGGAAAGGGTAGGTGAAATTTGGTGGGTGTAAATAAGAAACAAGTTCGTGTTGGTTTGATTGGATACAAGTTTATGGGGAAGGCACATTCTAATGCCTATCGGAATCTACCTTTCTTTTTCGATACTGAGGCTGTGCCGGTCATGCAGGCAATTGCTGGACGTGATGAACAAGGGGTAAAACAAGCGGCAGAGAAAATGGGATGGGCTTCATATGAAACCGATTGGCGACGATTGGTTGAGAGGGAAGACATTGATTTAGTCGATATCGGTACTCCCAACAATGTCCATGCTGAAATGGCGATTGCGGCTGCAAAAGCGGGCAAACATATTCTTTGTGAAAAGCCACTCACTATGACGGTAGAAGAATCCAAAAAGGTGTTGGAAGCTGTTCAGGAGGCGGGAGTGGTTCATATGATTTCACATAATTTCCGCTTTTCTCCTGCCGTGCAGTTTGCAAAAAAATTAATATCGGAAGGAAGGCTTGGAAAGATTTATCATATCCGTGCAACCTATCTGCAAGATTGGATTATGGATCCAGCGTTTCCACTAGTTTGGCGTTTGCAAAAGGAAGTCAGCGGCTCTGGAGCACATGGTGATTTAGCCGCTCATATTATCGACCTTGCTCGTTTTTTAGTCGGTGAATTTAAAGAAGTAATTGGGTTGATGGAAACGTTTATTAAAGAACGTCCAATCGCTAGCAGCAGTGAGGGCTTAAGTGCAAGAGGGAATATGGAAGAAAAAGGTCTGGTAGAGGTAGACGATGCTTCCGCATTTTTGGCAAGATTTGAGAATGATGCTATCGGAACCTTTGAAGCCACGCGCTTTGCAGGAGGTAACCGAAATGGAAATCGTTTTGAGATTAACGGGGAAAAAGGTTCGATTCGCTGGGATCTAGAAAATATGAATAATCTCGAAGTTTTCTTTGTAGACGATGAGCCAGGTCTACAAGGATTCCGCACCATCAATTGTACCGAGCAGCATCATCCTTTTGCAGGTGCTTACTGGCCAGACGGACATATTATCGGGTATGAACACACCTTTATCAATATGATGACAGAGCTGATGAAGGGGATTACTTGCGGTTACAGTCCATCTCCAAATTTTGAAGATGGCCTTCGAAACCAAATCGTATTAGAAGCGGTCGAAAAGTCTGTACAAGACAAACGGTGGACAAAGATTGAGGAGATTCTTCCAGTAGCTAGCGGGGTGGAGAAATGAAACTAGGAGTATTCCTAACATTATTTAGAAGACATTCCTTCGAGGAAGCTATTAAATATATTTCGCAAAAAAACATTCAGATGGTGGAAATTGCAACCGGCGGTTATGTCGGAAAACATCATCTAAATCCAGCACGAGTGTTGGATAAACCAAATGAAATTGAAAGGATCAAAGAGCTGATTCAAGAGCATAATTTGCAAATTAGTGCACTTAGCTGTCACGGTAATCCTCTTCATCCTAATAAGGAAACTGCCCAGCAGCATCATGAAGACTTTAAGAACTCGGTTCTTCTTGCTCGTGCATTGGGTGTTGATACAATTGTGAATTTTTCCGGATGTCCTGGAGAGTCGGAAACGTCTCAGCGTCCAGTTTGGATTACTTGCCCTTGGCCGAATGATTTTTCAGAAATTGTAGAGTGGCAATGGGAAGAAAAGGTGATTCCTTACTGGAAGGATATGTCGGCTTTTACGAAAAGCCGCGGCATCAAAGTGGCGGTCGAACCGCATCCGGGCTTCGTTGTGTACAATACGGAAACTGCGCTTCGACTGCGGAAGGAAGCGGGAGACAATATTGGCGTGAATTTTGATCCGAGCCATTTATTCTGGCAGGGAATGAATCCGGTGGACTCCATCCTAGAATTAGGCGAGACTATCTATCATTTTCACGCGAAAGATACAGCCATACATCCCAAGAATAATCGTTTAAATGGAGTATTGGATACAAAATCCTACCGGGATATCGCTAATCGCTCGTGGGTATTCAGAACCGTTGGTTATGGGCATGGCATGGACACCTGGAAAGAGATTATTAGTGCCCTTCGGACTGTGGGCTATTATGGAAGCATCAGTATCGAACATGAAGATGGGTTAATGTCGATTCAGGAAGGATTCCAAAAAGCAGTCGACTTCCTAGACGAGGTTTTAATTAAAGAAACAAGCGGAGAGATGTATTGGGCATAGGGAATAGATTGATAAATTCAAATTTGATGGAGTAAGGATTGTTTAAGAAAAACCCTATTTCATGTGGTTTATTAAAATGAATGAAAAAGAGACATTGATCTTAAAAAATCAATGTCTCTTTATATTGAAGGAAAATTTCAACTCTAAATTGTGTTATGATAGGAATACACGTTCGCCTTTGGTGAAATATACATATTAGGGGAGGTAACGAATGGAGAAAATATGCTATCCGAAAGCTTGGAATTTAGATAAGGTTTTTATGGGGGGAGGTAAATCAAGTGAATTTTTAGATCATATCAATCGATTAGAAGCTCTTGTTCATGACCTAGAAGGTAGTGTTAATTCATTTATTACTCCACTTTCAACAAATGAAGTAATCAGAGTGGTAGATCTAATAGAAAACATCAGTAACATTCGCTTGTATTTATCGCAAGCTAATTCGTTTATCACTTGTCTCCTTGCACAAAATCCAAAGGATCAAGATGCTACTAGTTTACGTGGCAAGATTGCTCAAATAGAATCTCGTTTTGAAAAAGAATTATCGAAAGTAAAGATGATATTTATATATACAAAGGAAGATGTTTGGGAAAGGTTACTAGGAACAGAAGAATTAAAAGAATATAGGTTTATTCTAAACGAATGGCGTGAAAGTGCAGATAAGAATTTGTCTGAAGAGGAACTAAATTTACTTTCTGATTTAATGGTAGATGGGTACCATGCTTGGGGACAATTCTATAATGGTCTAGTAAGTAGTATAAACGTAAATATACTTATTAATGGAAAAGAAGAAAATCTATCGGTTGGGCAAGCTATTAACTTGCGGTCGCATCCAAATGAAGAAGTACGTAAGGAAGCGTATTATGTATTAGAATCAGTATGGAAAGAGAAAGAAGAATTATTCAGTAAAATAATCAATCACATTGCTGGCTTTCGTATACAGGTAAATAATAAACGCGGGATAAAAAGTGTAATAGAAGATCCTTTGAAAAAGAACAGAATGAAGGAAGAAACACTGAATACGATGTGGACGGTGATCAGTAAATATAAACAACCCTTCTCGAATTACTTGAAGCGAAAAGCTGAATTGATAGGCGGATCTAGTATGAAAGCTTATAACTTTTGGGCTCACGTTACAAAAAGTAAGCAAGAGATAACATTTGAGGAAGCTGCTTCACTTATAACAGAACATTTTAGTCAGTTTGGAACCGAATTAGAAAAGCTTCGTTAAGCAAGCTTTCAAGGAAGGTTGGATAGAAGCCGAAAATCGTCCGAATAAGTCCGCTATTCCGTTTTGTGCTGGTTTTCCACTCACAGGTGAATCAAGAGTTTTTATGACATTTAGCGGTACATTTTTAAATGTGTTAACGCTTGTTCATGAACTGGGGCATGCTTTCCATAATCATGCCATGAAGTCTGTTAATGGGTTGAATAAGCGTTATCCGTTAAGCATTGCTGAAACAGCTTCAACTTTTTCTGAAATGATTATTTTAGATGGTGCTATAAAAAAGGCAAAGTCAAAAGAAGAAAAATTATTTATTCTAGATGAAAAACTAAAACGCAGTGTAATGAACTTTATGAATATTCATTCGAGGTTCATATTCGAACAGAGATTTTACAAGGAACGTCATGGAGGTATAGTTTCAGTCCATCGCCTAAACCAGTTAATGGAAGAGATCAATAAATGAGGCGTATGCTGGATCCCTAGAACAACCTTCGATTTATTCTTGGGTTTGGACGCCTCATTACTATATTACTCAATCGCCTTTTTATAATTTCCCATATACTTTTGGGTATTTATTTGCATTGGGCATTTATGCAAAGGCAAAGGAGGAAGGGAAAGACTTTGAGAAAGATTATTTGAACTTACTTCGAGATTCAGGAAGAATGTCTGTGGAAAATTTAGTTATGAAACATTTAGGAGAGGATATTACTTCAGCTGAATTCTGGGAAAAAGGAATGGCATTATGCGTAAAAGATGCAGAAGAATTCCTTAAATTAACTTCTTATTAAATTGTTGGATGGACTAATCCTGCATTTCTCCGGGTAACATAGACAAATCATCCTAATATGGTATTCTTTTGGTATATTTAAAGGTTGAAAGGTTGAATGTGATGTACAAGAAGCTAGATTTATTGAAGCATCTTAAAGAATTGGGAATCGACGAAAATGGATCATTACTTGTTCATTCATCAATGAAAAGTATTGGACAAGTAGAGGGTGGGGCGGATACTGTCCTTGATGCACTTTCAGAATATATGAAAAATGGTCTTTTGGTTTTTCCTACCCATACATGGTCGTAAATTAATGCGGAGAATCCTCGATTTTATGTCAATGACTCACCGTCTTGTGTTGGGTTATTAACGGAACTGTTTCGAAAACGTCCGGGTGTTGTTCGCTCATGGCATCCAACGCATTCGGTAGCTGCCCTGGGAAAAGAAGCACATGAATTTATTGCGGTAAATGAACAATTTGACACACCTTGTGCACGCGAATCGAGTTGGGGGAAATTACTCGATCAGAAGGCAACCATCTTGTTAATAGGAGTAGATTTACGAAGATGTACATATATTCATGGAGTCGAGGAATGGCTTGATATACCAGGTCGATTGACCGATGATCACGAAATGCTTTACACGATATTACCGGATAAAACGGAAATTTCAATACCGCAAAGAAGACATATTGGTCATACCTCTGAAAAATTCGAGCGGGTTGAAGATATTTTTCTAAAAAATCTAGTTATGTACAAAGGACAATTTGGCGATGCAACAGTTAGAGTATGTGACACAGTAAAAATGACAGACTTGCTAAATCATTTACTAAAAGAAAAACCAGATTTATTTTCTTGATTTATAGGGGACAACGTCAAAGATTTGGCATTGCACGAGAGTTCGACGGTCATTACCGGAACTTGGCGGGACAACTTTAAATGCTAAATAGTGACGTACATACAGAAGCAGTAAACGCGGTCAGTCCCTTGGGAAACTGGCTGCATTTTTGATATAAAGGAACGGTTTGTTTGAAGTCATTACCGGTAAACCTTAAATTTTGCATTGAAGGAGAAGAAGAAATTGGAAGTCCTCATCTTCCAGAGTTTTTATCCGAAAATAAAGAAAAACTAGCCTGTGATGTAGTGGTCATATCCGATTCTGATATGTGGGATAGAGGAGTTCCTGCGATTACGTATTCGTTAAGAGGACTGTGTGCTCTTGAGGTTTCCTTTTAAACGGCGAATACAGATTTGCATTCAGGCATGTTCGGCGGGGGAGTTCAGAACGCTAACCATTTATTGTGAAACTGCTTTCTACTATTCATGATGCAAACGGAAAGGTAAATGTGGATTAGTTCTATGATGATGTTTTAGAATTGACAGAATTTGAAAATGAACAAATTAAAGCACTGGGCTTTGATGAAGAAAAGCTAAAAAAATCGTTAGGGTTAAGGGAATTAACGGGAGGGGAAACAAATTATCCATATCCTGAGAAAATCAGTTCTCGGCCAACATTAGAATTAAACGGCATATGGGGCGGATTTCAGGGGGAAGGTACAAAATCCGTCATTCCGAACGAGGCGCATGCCAAAATCACCTGCCGTCTAGTCAATAATCAAAAACCAGAAAAATTAATCAAAAAGCATTTAGAAGAACAAGCACCAAAAGGATGCACGATAAAAGTGACACTTCAAGATACTGGGAATCCATTCTTAACCCCAATCGATCATCCGATGATTCAGAAAGCGGCTGAGGCCTATGAACAGGTTTATGGAAAAGCACCTGTTTATAAAAGAGAAGGGGGCTCCATTCCGATTTTATCGGATTTCAACCAAGTCCTAAATTCTCCAGTTGTCTTAATGGGATTCGGGTTGCCAGATGAAAATCTCCATGCTCCGAATGAACATTTTAACTTAGAAAACTTTGATAAAGGGATCTTAACGATCTGTTCCTTTTTAGAATTGATCTGAATAGATAGGCAAAGAGATTTTGAGTGGGGGACTGGTGTCCTCCAAAGTCTTCAAAACTGCTTGAGACCTGCGTGCCAGGTCTGGTGGGTTCGTTTCCCATGCAGTCCCGCCAACCATGATATATAAGGGTTTTTGAAGGTTTTTGAGAAGTTAAGTTGAGGTTAAAGTTGTTGGCCAACAACATAAAATTTTATCTTTGGTCCCATTTTGGTAACATGGTTTTTTTCATCATTTACATAGGTTATTTAATGAGCTGCTCGAATTGATGGGCAGCTTCTTTTTGCATATTTGGTAACACATGGGTATAGGTGTCCATTGTGAACCCAATAGTTGAATGTCCTAATCGTTCGGAAACCACTTTTGGATGTACTCCTTGTTGCAGCAAGGAATTTGATACATCATTATTTGGATTACCCTGGAATAATATACTAGTTGGTAGTAAATTAACACGGGAAATTATAACTGAAGCTGACTCTAATTTCAAAGGTAATCGTTCGAGGCTTCAAAATTGGTATGCAAATTATAATAAGGAAACACACATACAGAACATTATACACTGCCAGAGAGCGAACCTATCTTGGGGTTGGAGATTAAGGCAAGGTTACTGCAACTTTATATTGTTAATGATTTCAATCTTATTTTTCGGAGAAGCTATTTTCGCATTAGTTCAAAATAAGTCCTTTTATGAATATGTAGTGGAATTATTTATACCTTCCATTCCAATAGTAGGAATTGTTTTAGAATCCATTATTGAACACAAAGTTTTGGTCAAGGATAAAAAGGAAAAAGAACAAGAAGTATCCTCTCTTTTAGATGGTAGTCAGGTAGATTTGGAAACGGCAAGGAGATTGCAGGACATAATTTTTACATTCAGGACCTCAACTGCAATCATTCCTGAATATTTCTACAAGATATTTTGGAAAAGATTCGATAACACGATGCATAACTCAATTGACTAGGAATCTTGTTATTTATTTATCTTAATGTGTATCAAAAATTAAACTATAAGAAAGAGTTCAATCATTGCAGATTGAACTCCTTTTGTATTCAGCATAAAAGACATTGGCTCTCTATTATAAGCCGTATCAGCTAATCCACTCAACGAAAGACGGAATTCTCAACAAACCCTTTTTAGTTAAGTTCCTATATTTAACCTTGGCTTTTAGCTTTGTATTTAGATAGACAAACTTATCATTTTCCTCTACAATAAGGTCTTTGTAATGTTTGTATAGTTCCTTTCGTCTATGTGGACATGAACTCCATAAGAACAGCCTAATCACCATTTTCAAAGTTAAGGAGTACCCCAAAATCGTCTTTCCTCAAACCAGATATATAAACATTTTCATATTTATAATTAATTACTTTTTGCCTTCATCCCAAATGATTACCTTAACAATATGAGTTAGGGGCAAATATCTCTAAAAAATTTCTTGACATTTTTTTACCCCCAATTTATGCAAAACAAATATTGTATCTTAACTAGGTTTATTTAGAAATTCGGCCATGTAAACTCTTTTTTGTAATAGGTCTTCTTCAACCTTTCTAAATCATGTTCCCATTCACCAATTGAGTAACTAAATTTGGTCAGACCGTTTTTATGACCTTTTCGTAGCCGTATGTTATAAGCAATGGTGTAAGCAACTTTTTTTAACCCTAATGAAGGTACAGCTTTTTGAAGTATCTCCCAGCGCTTGGCTCTTGTTAGTCCTGTAATTTGATAGCCTTGCTTTTTCAACTCACTGTATTCGTTTAAAGCCGGTTTATCTTGTAAATGGTTCTCAGGGTTTTCTTTTAGTACTGTACTTGGCCACTGAAAGGTGGTTTCCTTTTGTTTTATCATGATGGAAGGTGAAGGCTGAACATGTTCGACGTACTTTTCTGTTTTGATTCTTTCTGGATAGTTTCTTTGATTAATTTCATCTACAATTTCTCTAGCGATGAATGCCTTCTTCTTCTTTTTTTTCTTCTTTTTGCCCTCATAGATAGTTACACTAGCATATCCGCCACTTGGCATGGAAACCGTTCCATTCGTATATAAAGGAACGAGAACATTTCTTTTCTGTAGCTGTAATTCCTTAATTAATTGGTTAAGTTTCGTCGAATCGACCATTTGCAGAGCATTAGTATAGGTAGGTAAAGTGGTAGCAGGAGTAGTAATGATTAAGAAATCTAATTTTTCATGGACTTTGTCCAATATTCGCTGTGTTTCTTTGCTATCAAATATTTTATTTTGGTTAAATCCAAGAATTAAATCTTGCTGTTTTTGTTTATTCGTAACCTTATTAGCATTAACGCAGTCGTACATAAACGTGTATAACTGGAAAACGCTATTCTTTTCTACAAGCCATTTTCTAGCTTCTTCGGTTCGATCCAGCAGTTCTTGATCTAAATCAAACAAGAACGAGTACCATAAAAAGAAGCAAAACTCTGCCTTTGATACGATGGAGTCGAGAAATCCCCATTCTACCTTAAAAATATGGGCAAGTGCCTCCGTCAATTCAGACTTAAATTGGTATTCATATAATAGCTTCAGGAAACGAATAATTGTCTTCG
Source organism: Neobacillus sp. NPDC093182 (assembly GCF_044754045.1). Classification (NCBI taxonomy): domain Bacteria; kingdom Bacillati; phylum Bacillota; class Bacilli; order Caryophanales; family Bacillaceae; genus Neobacillus; species Neobacillus sp. NPDC093182. The sequence goes on along the minus strand of NZ_JBIVOI010000020.1, from coordinate 32,632 downwards.
GTTCATTAATATATAGGGCACAATCCAATAAATCTGGATAATTCTCTTTTAGAAAAAGAGTGATATAAGCGTTATGGTGTTTGCGAAGAATCAATAATAGTCTGAAAAAGTTGCCAACTATTCTATCGCTAAATTCATTTTCCAATTTATCAGCCACAATCACGTAATGAAGGATGTTATAGACTAAATCTTTTATACCATGATTGGCTTCTCTTAAAAGGTCCGGTTTCTTGCAAAAAAGTTCAAGAATATGATGCACTTTTTCCATGTCATTTACCTCAATGGAATCATTAAATTCAGAAAGTAATATACAAGAATTGTCATCCTCTAAAGTACCTGGAAGTGAATCATCCAGGAGATCCGCAGCTTTTAATGAAGCGGATGCTTCCAATTCTTTTTTCTTTAAAATGTTCAATTCTTCAAGTAATGCACCTTTTTCCTCTTTCAAATAATTAATTTCCGAAATTAGTTTTTGATTTTCCAGTTTTAATTTCTCAATTTTCTCCTTATAAGGAATCAAAAGCAGCTGTAATTCATTTTCAAGATTTGAAATGATGTGGCTAATACTAGACATCGTCTATTAATTCCCTTCCTTTTTGATTTAAATTAATTTCATTATAGTAAATAAATAGGATGATGAAAATATATCATTTAAGTGTTAAAGAGACTTAAGAATTGAAAGAGTTAAAAATTGCAACATAGATAAATTAAATGTGGTCCAACTAGGTTTAAAGAAGGTGGCCAATACAATTGCAGAAAATGATAAGCTCAAATTGGCCAGAAAAATGGAGATATAAAGTTTAGTTATGTCATTACTGAATGGGAGCATGAATTAAATAAATTAGAGAAGAGATATTTTAAGGAGGATTTAGCTGGCCAAAATATTAAATAATGGTTTTTGAAAAATTTAAAATACTATTATTCTCATTCATTTTTCATTATTACAGATTTAGTATAAAGAAAGAAAAGTAAAAATTATATTATTGATACAGAGAAATTAATCCTGGGCTAATGAACCATATTGTTGAACTTTTTGAAGAGATTGATTTTTAGTTTAATACACTCCTATAAAAGAAGTTTGAAGAAAAAGGATTCAAAACAATCCCAGCTTCATTAGTCAAAATTCCAAGGATGTAATAACACTACAATAAAGTATTGAAAAGGAAGCGATAAATCGCGCCTTTATTAATAGAAAGCAGTAATTCTTGATATATACTTTGAAATATTTTGGTAAAATAAGATTATTAAGAAAACTAAAGGTTGTGGAAATTTTGTTACAACAATTGGTTATTGCCTATTTAAGTACCTTGAAAGAGATTCATACGCTTAGTATGGGTTCCATTAACAAAATTATTTCAGTTGACCAAAATGGGTTCTATGTTAAAACAGAAGCATCCAGGGCTAAATTTCTGGCAGGAGAGAAACGGAATTCCTATGAACTTATTTCTGAATCTTATCTTTTAGAGGTTTGGAAATTTCTAAGTGTATTGAGAACCATTCATGCTGGTGATCTAAAAACATCAAAGGGACGTTCTTCTTTTTTATTGGCTTTGTTTTCAAAATTGCCGTTCGTCGAGGAAACTCAGAAGGCTGGAAGATCCGCTATTCGACTAAAGGAATACTTCGTCCATGAACTTCCTGAAGCTAATCTACGGTTTGTTCTCGATTTCCTTGAGGAAGTAGCTGAAGGAAAAATTCATCCACAAAGGATAACACTGCAAATCGAGGATAAAAATGTACAAAGGCTTAAATCTAGCTATAGACAAGGCTTGCGGTTGCTTGGATTCATTGACGATAATTTTAATGTAAATAGAGTATTTATGGAACGATTCCGTCATTCTAATGAAAAAAAGACAATACTCAAAAATCAAATAATGAAGCACCCCTACTTCTCAATGGTCAATACACTGCTTTCAGCACCAACTTCATTAAATATGGCGGAATAAACAAAAGCCATCAAGGATCTTGGGCTGCTAGTTGTACGAAATCCAATCGGCGGCAATTTAATGAAAGAGTCCGTTGGTGAAAAGGTGTCAAGAAATACTGTTGCATGGCTTCAATATGTAAACACTCGCGAGGAAGAATTAACGGAAAAACAAAAAAATATAAACGAAGGAGTGATGGAAATGAAAATGATGAACAAAGATCGGCCAGGTATTTGTTACAGTAATATCAGTTTAATCAAAAAGGCATTATTACAGAATTCAGAAAACATTCTGCCATATCATGAAATATTGCTTTACGTGAAAAAGAATTGGACCAATTTGAATTCTAAAGCGGACGATATTAAAGGAATTGTGGATTTAGCTCTTTATGCACCAAAGTCCTTCTTTTATGAGGTTGATGAGGGTTTATGGGGAATCAAGGATAAAACTGATGCTAGACTTAACCAAATATACAACTATATGAACCCTATAAAAATACCTCTTAAAATATCTGATATGAAACAGAGACTCAGGTTTTATGAATCTGAGGATATGTTAAAACAACTTTTATTAAGTGATATTCGCTTTTCCCAGATTGAAAATACACCTTTCTGGATTCTATCGGAATGGATCATAATAAATAATTTTGTTTATGAGTATATATTTAATAGTGATTTAATAGGAATTGATAGAGAGAAGGTCGTTGAACGGGTTGTCCAACTAAATAAACTAGATAAAGACAAAATCATATTCCTTCCGCTATTTGATGACCGTTTTTCTGTTATTGGAAACAGGGTTGAGATAAAAAGAATGATGGGAATCAATGAGAATAGTAATGTGGAACAAGAGGTTGAAGTCCCAGTTGAAATAAATGAAGAAGTTGGTAGATTAAGCTATAAAATTATCAACTTCATAAAAGGTAGTAAGGAGGAGGTAACGACCAGTCAGATTGTCATGAATATTTTTCAGATTACACAAAATGAACCATCTTTCTCGATTTATAGTGAAGCGATTAAGGACCTTTTAGACGTTGTACCGGAAATAAAACAAGTAGAGGCACATAAATGGACCTATAGTGAAGATGTAACTAATCTACAGATAGAAAATCGCGAAAATGTATATTATGCTGTAAAAAACTCCACGCCAACCATTAAAAATCTGAAAGAACTAATGGATCAAGTTCATCCAAATTCAAGGCATCCCATTAATGTCACCAGTAATGATACAAAGAAATCTGATGATAAATTGTATGCCTATCATACAATTTCCTATTATGACAGGGTAAAGGGTTTCTTTATCATACCGAAAGGTCTAATCGAAAAGTCTGTTTTATTCCGGCAAAATAACCATGGGAAAATTATGATTCAGTATGAAGAATTCCGCTATGAGTGGAATTGGGAGAATAATGGTCATAAGTATTATTTCTTCGGTGACGGTGTCATGGACTTTTTCGCTGATTACTTGATTGAGCCTGGACATAAATTGAGTTTTGCAATCGATAATCAGATTATGTATTTAATCAGGGTTCATAAAGTAGGATTTGATGAACGTTATGCTTCCGAGCAACAGCGATATTTAGATATCGGACGACTGGTGGAAGAAAGCAAATCAGTTAATAAATCCATTTTTAGTTTAATGTGTGAAACTCTGGCCATTCATCCTTCTGGAATGCATTGGTCTGTATTACTGGATAAAATAGCTGAAAAACGTACAACGACTAAAAATACTGTAACCAACCTGCTTAGCAGAAATGAATGTTTTGAGCAAGTAGAAGGCAAAAAGGGGTACTGGAGACTAAGTATTAGTAAGCTATCCCGGTATTATATCAATGAAGAAAATCAAGAAATTGTTGAACCAGTTGAATCAGGTAAAAAAGAAGAGAATGAAAGCTTGAAGGTGGTTCGAAAGGAAGAATTCCTTGAATTGCTAGAAAGCGGAGTCGAGGAAAATGAGCCATCCGACATGGACATAAAAGAGCTGCAACAACTAGATACGGACATTTTAATCCAACAAATCGAGAGTAAACTTATGGAAATTACGCAAGAAGAAACAAAATTTAAAGAGTCGATTTCCGAGAGAGTTCATGCGAACTTTATTAATGGCAACATTTCAGCAATAGAGGAACTATATAAATCAGTTGAATTTAACATTAAGTTCTATGAGAGAGTAAGATTACTTGCACAAGAACGAGAGAGGAAAAGTGAAGAATGAATCAAGGACAATCATCCTCTAATTTAGTTAATACTTGGAAAGATGCAGTAAAGAAGCATATCGCAACATTGCAAAATTACCTATTAGTATTAAACAATAAACAAGTTGATTGCGAAAATGAATTGCACCAATTAGTAACGAATAGATCCATTAACTTTTCAGAGAGAAAAACTCGAACGTTAGAGCTAATGGAAGAACAGGAAAGGCTAAAACAATTAATTGATGACTTAGAAAGAATTATTATTACGGATAAAGGTGATACAGAATGACCGTCCTCACACGAATTGACTTTCACTCTTCAGAAGTAAAGAAAATGTTAAATCCAAATCCAAATATTTGTAAAAGTATCGTGGAATTGGAAAGATTATTATTGGAGTTAAATCTTTTTGATGAGGTGAAGGAGCTTGTTGGAATCCCATTTAGTCAAATGATATATATAAAACAAGGAGAAGATGTTCTAGCAGTTGGTGTAAGTAAATCAGACTATTATCTTAAGCTTTCAGGGTACAAATGGAGTCTTGCAGCTTTCCTGCAGCTTCCAATCGAAATGGAGTTTACTATCGATAAGACACTATCCTGGAAACTATCGAATCTAGAAAATGTTAATATTTCACAATTAGAACAAGCGATGAAAGAGTGGGTGGAAGCCTCCAAAGATTTGCAACAACTAATGAGATTTATTCTGTTTGTAATAAAAGCTTATGCAAGTAAAGCTACTTTCCTAAATGAATCTGTAGATAGACTCAAGAATATGGTACTCGAACATTTTTGGAAGGGTGAAATAAACCTCATTTCGCAGCTTTACGAAAAAAGCACTCAATCAAAAGCTGAACAATTTAATCAATTTATAAATAAGTGGGAGGAAAAGTTAACTTATTCTCCGTTAATGGATGCGAATCGTTTTACAGCTGCAATGGATATTGAAAGATCAAGCTTACATAATCTTATCAAAACCATACAAGTCTATGGAAACCAGTCAGTGAACAAATTTATTCATTCAGAAAAAAACTTGTGGTTTGATGTTGAACTTCTTCAAGATGAAGCGCGGTTTTATGCAAAGGTCCATAAAATTAGGTCAATTATTTTAACCACTCAAGACTACCTTAAAGATATGGAAGAACTTTTTAAAGAAAATGGACTAGATGAGCAGGGAGCAAATAATGAGACAAACAATCATAATTCAAATAGTCCAAATACTAATTTGAATAATGTTCATGAACCAGAAAGTGGTTTATCACCTTTTTTGTTTTTAAAAACAAAGGAGGAAAAATCAATTGCATTTATAAACAAATCTGATATATTTTCTGGTAATCCTAAATTCATAATAAATGAAAAGAGCCTAGACAAATTGGCGGATTATTTGTCGGATGGAAAGAAAAATAAAAAAGAATATATAAATTTAATAGGAATTATATTTAATAAAAGCCTTACAAAAGGATTTACAGTAAGGGAGATAGTCCGGACATTTTTCATAAGTAAATATGACAATGAGACAGAACGTAAGGATTTCGAGCAAAGATATGATGTTAAACGATTATTTGTAAAATCAACCCTCGAAAATATTTTTGAAACACTAATGGATAAATTAATAGAAGTGAATGTAATAAAAGAGGAACGTACTGTAATTCAGGCGAAACAGCAAGAAAAAATAACATTTAACTATAATTTTCAAATCTATGTTAACTTTGATCCCTATTCCATGTGATAGGGATTTTTTTGTCATGGAAGGAAAGGTTATCATGGTGCATGCATGGTATCAACACGAATTATTGTTGGCTTAGATTTTTTTGGTTCAAGGAACGCTTCAAAAATATCGGTGTTGCACTAAAAAGTAAAGTGCCAGGTTTGAGGTGCAACCCGAAAGTTAGAGTGAAATCTAGCTTTCGGGGTGTTTTTTTATGGCAAAATATGGTGGAAAATTCAAGTTAATGTTGGTCAGAGAGTATCAAGAGGGTAAATTGGGATATAACCCTTTAGCTGAGAAGTATGGGATGAAAAGCAGCGCTCAACTTAAGAGGTAGGTTAAAGTTTACGAGAAATTCGGAGCTGAAGGGTTAATGAAGAAGAAACATAAGGAAACTTATTCTGTTCAATTCAAGCTTGATGTATTAAGCTTTATGAAGAGAACAGGTTCTTCTGAAACGGAAACAGCCCTCCATTTTGGGTTAACGAAACCTCCCTTGATAGCTTCATGGAAGAAAGCTTTTCATGAGGGGGGTGTTGAAGACCTGAATAAACCTAAAGGACGGCCTCTTATGTCTGATAAAGCAAAGAACAAAAAAAGCACGGAACCAAAAGAAATGACAAATGAACAAAAGTTGGAAAGAGAAAACGAACTTCTACGTTTAGAGGTAGAATACTTAAAAAAGTTGCGAGCTTTTCAGATGGATCCGGAGGGCTATCTCGAAAAGCACAAGCAGCATTATCATTCGAACTCAAAGAAACCTTCAAACTAAAAGATGTTTTACAAATAGTCGGCATTCCCGAATCCTCCTACCATTATCATATTAAAAACATGAAAAAGGAGAATCCAGACCAGGAACTGGAGGAAATTATTCAATCCATTTTCGAAGAACATAAAGGAAATTACGGTTATCGTCGTGTTCATTTAGAATTGAGTAACCGTGGAATAAAAGCGAATCATAAGAAGGTTCAACGCATTATGAATAAGCGTGGGCTCAAGGGAGATAAATTCAGATTAAAATCACGAAAGTACAGTTCATATAAAGGAACGACTGGAACGGTTGCCGAGAACCGTATCAATCGTCGCTTTCACACAACTGTGTGTCATCAAAAATTAACAACAGATATTACGGAATTCAAGTGTTTAGACGGTTTAAAGCTGTATTTAAATCCAATTATGGATATGTTCAACGGCGAAATTCTATCATATGGGATAAGTATGCGCCCAACCTTAGAATTAGCGCTCAAACCTCTCGAGGAAGCTCTAGAAATTGTAAAAGATTCAAAGTTTAGAACAACTGTACATTCTGATCAAGGGTGGCATTATCAACATAATAAATGGGTAAAAAAGCTCAAGGAATACAAGGTGTTTCAGAGCATGTCACGAAAAGGAAACTGTATAGATAATTCGCCCATGGAGAACTTTTTCGGATTACTAAAACAAGAAATGTATTATGGGGAACCACTGTGCTCTTTTGAGGAATTAAAAAAGAGAATTGAAGAATATATCAATTATTATAATAACACGCATAAAGCAAAAATTGGCAGGCATGAGTCCGGTTCAATACCGTATCCATACCAGCCAATTAGCTGCTTAATATAAAACTCTAACTTTTCGGGGTCACATCAGTTTCATCTGAAAATTTGATGTGACCTAGCACTTTTCTTATTTTTGTTGATTGGAGCGTACCTTGCACAATTATGTTTTCATGACGCCCTTATTTTATCAGTGTGAGGACAATAAATCGTTTAAATCAAATAATGATATGTATGCTTTTTCCCCATATCCAAATTTATCTAATAATCTATCATAAACTTTATTCAAATCATCAACAGTATAAGTTGTTGATTCTATTCCCTCAAAACGAAATCTCGGCATTTCTCTATTGTTTATATTTTCAGCAATCCAAACAACTTCATACCACATTTTTGGTTCATAAAGACCAACAACCTGATGCCGTTTTTTATGATCAATGCCCACAACATATTTGATTTTGCCATTTTTTACTTTATCTCTTGCTAATACCCAGTTCCCCTGGGTTGCTTCATAGGCTGATTTACCTTCTTCAAGTGCATTTCCGACTTTCAGCAATAACACATGTTCACTCATTATAACAGCTCCTCGTTATGTGAAAATATAAGACCTAATGATAAATGAAATTACATAAATATTATACTATTAATCGTTAAGGAAATGTTATTTCTAACCATTTTTATGGTAATTTTACATTAGGAAAAAATACTGAAAATGTATAATGAAGGCTATCCTTAAAATAAATAGAAAAGGTTAATCTATTACTAAAAAAACAATTTCATTACAATATTATTGATGCGTATAGGTGTTGGGATAACAGATGTAGGTGAATTACTGCTATCATGCAATGGGGACTGTACATTTTCGAAAAGGTATTTTGATAATACTTCGAAATTAACAGGTAAATAGTAACTGGGTCGGCTGTATGTGTATTTTTTATATTTAATGAAGAAGGGAGATATAGGTCTTTCACGTAAGTTTCTACCAGGCTGGCCAATGTACATTAGGTGACTATGTCCGATTAGCTTTTCGACAATATTAGGTAAAGAAGGTATTGAATTTTTTAGCAAAAACAATACTAAAAAATTAAGATTTGGGAGAGGGCTAGTGGTTACCCTCATGTTTTCTGATAATCAAGAAAAGGAACCAGCTTAAGTTTTAGCTGGTTCTATAAGCGTGTTTACTTAATTTAGAATAGCTGTTTGCTAGGCACAGACCAATTTATAGATATAGTTTTTTGGATTCTCTTTTGTGCATTAAGAGTTTTAAATGGATTCTTAAACAAAGAAAATTGAGGATTTTCCTTAATATTACTAATTAATACCACAATATATTTATTTCTCAATTTACTAGCCACATTCCATTCTTTATCTGTAAAGTTAATACCGCCTGTTTCATCAAGTAAGCCCTTTACTTCAAACACTACACTATGTTCTTGGGAGTCCAATTCAAAATCATAACCGCAGCCATCATTTCGTTTGTCAATTAGTCTTCCAGAATAACCTTCTATTTGTCCGTTATTAAATGCTTCAATAAAAAGTTCTTCAGCTTTATTACCTGTAATACCTCTAGTTGTATAAGTTTTAGTATTTCCATTGTTAATATTTTCTTCATTTTCATCGTTGTTAATTATTGTAGTGTATAGATTCAAAGTATTTTCTGTTTTGCCATATGTTTCTAGTATTTCCTTAACTATTTCTGTCATTGCAAATTCACTGAAATGGCTGTAATTTTCAACAACATCTAATCGACTAGGGGTTAGTTCTCTTTGATACCATCCTACACGACCATTCGGATGCAATGGATCAAAGTTCTCTCTCATATTTTTAATGGTGTTCGCCGGCACACTTAAAATCGACCCTATATGGTTGAATGCTTGAGTAAAAGAGGAAAATCCTAAATTGACTAAGGATTTCCTATCAAATTTTGATAGGTAATAAGAAACAATCAAAGCTAGCTTTCTGTTTTCTTCCATAATTTCACCCTTAAATTTTTTTAGTAGGCTCTATGGGCCTGTAATTAATAGTTTAACAATTTATATTCTATAGGGCTATAGTAACATTAGCCACCAATATTTAATTTGATATGGTCTGGTTGCCAATTTTTTGCATTCACTACTTTACAGAATCAGAATTGTATATAGATAATTACACGCATAGAAGTGAAACCTTCAGAGATTGTGTCAATCAAAGATAACTTTTATCATAACGTTACTTGTGTTGAGAGAAACTTTATTAGTTGACTCACCGGATAAATAGAGAGAAATAATTTGCTCATCTTGTCCATTTGTGTTCTTCCTATTCATAGTTCCACCTCTTGTTAGATTAATTAGAAGAAATATTTAATTATATCATTCCTATCAATTTAGGATTAATAGGAACATATCGTAAGTTGAATAGGCAGGGGAAAAGTGCAAGAAAGGGCAATCGTAACTGGTACAATTAAATAATTTAGAACCGTTCTGAAGGGATTTTTAATCGAGAAGGAAGGGTTGCGCATTTTTACGATATATCATGGATAATGATCTCTTTTACCCATAGAAGAACACCAACCTATATACCATATTGAATAATATGATATATAGGTTGGTGTTTATTTAGTTTTCACTGCATTTGGGTCTTTCCAGACTCTCAAGCAGCTATTGAAGGTGTTTATTTATTCAATTACATACAAACTTTTATCTAGGTTACCAATAAATTCAGAGTATGGATTAACGGCAGTTATCGTTAAGGATAATTTCGCACGTGTCATTGCTACATAAAATTTTTTCCGCTCTGTGGATAGAACATCCTTCTCATCCTCACCGGAATATACCCTAAGGTTTGGCATAGCATTTTTACGAAGGTTGGTAACAAATACATGATCAAATTCTAATCCCTTGGCTGAGAAGTAAGTGGTCAATTTAACACCAGGAGACAGTAAATCTGCTCCTTGTTCATTCACAATGACATTTGGAATACCCTGTTCCTCCATTGCTTCAACAAAAGCATTGATCTTTTCGTTTTTTACACAGATTAGTCCGATGGTTGCTGCTTTATCATTTGCTCGAATTTTTTTCACTTTCTCGATTACTCGCTTGATTTCTTCACCATAGGTTTTACATAGCATAACGGTTGGCTTAGGACCCGATCTTTTCGGCAGGGTAGGTTCAATGTATTCTTCATCTTTTACTAACAATTCGTCCTGCTGCTGGAAGCTGTTCGCTAATTGAATGATTTCCTTTGTCGAACGGAAGGTTTGACCTAATACCTTTGTCCGTGTTCCACGGATGTCAATTCCTAAAGTTTTCCAAGAAAAACGGTTTTTATAAATTTGCTGTCCTTTGTCAGCACCAATGGTTAAGCTTTTCTGCGCAAACTGCGCTAATACCATTAATTGCATTGCAGACAAATCCTGTGCTTCATCAATTAAAATATGATCTGGTAATAATTCTTTCGGTATTATATTTGCTTTTTCAAATAAGACAATAGCCACATCATGGAAGTCGATTAATCGATTCTTAAATAGGATAGCATTATATTTGCTGAACACTTCAAAAATCCATATTTTATGCTTTTTGGTGACTCTTATATCCGAACCTCTTCCGAAGCGGGAAGTAGCAAGATATTTTTCTAGGGTATTTATATTTAATCCTTTCATCCAATCAATTTCTTGCGTTAAAAAGGAAATCTCACTTCGGTCCGAATCAAATTTTGGCAGGATGAAGTCAGTAGCATTTTGTTTTCTGACAATATTTCGAGCAAATCTGACTTTTTCATATTTATCTTCACTCGATAATGGATAGGTGCAGCGGTAATTGATTGAGCGAAGGATATTGATTCCCCATGAATGGAAAGTATCTACTGCTAAATCGTCAATGTCAGATTTCGTTGCAAGTTGCTTTAAATAAGACGTCATCGAACGGTTATAGGCAAGTAATAAGATTTTCTTCTCCATTTTTTTTTGTAAATAACGTGCTCGTTCAATTAGTATCGTTGTTTTTCCACTGCCCGGAATACCATTTACCAACAATGATCCTTTTGGTTGGAACTCGATGCATTTTTTTTGTATATCTGTTATAGTCAACTTTTTATTTTTTGGTGCCAATCCTGCCACATCCCCTTAATCATTCCACATTTCGTCAAAATTTATTTCTTCCTGTTCATCTTCTACCATCTGTTCCCGAATACGGCGATATTCTTCAGTTGTTTTTTCATTTGCTTCAATAAAAACCTCTTCTTTTTCGGTTAAATACTCAATTTGTTTCGATTCTATTTGATTGCACTCATTCCAAAAAGAATAGTTACGCACCCCAGGTTGCCCAAGTATATAAACTCTTTTCATCGCCCTTGTAATTGCAACATGTAGCAGTCTGCGATCTTCCTCAATATCAGGATATTTTCCATGTGGAAACGACCGATCTCCCAAGAATAAAACAAAAACGTAAGGAAACTCTAACCCTTTAGCGCTATGAATAGTGTTTAAAAACACTTTATTGTTATCCTCAATAAGGGCTTCAGGATAATCTAATTTCTCACTTAAATGAACGATAGCTTCATAGCCATTTTCACATTGTTCATTTCGCAGTTCCGCTAAGATATCGATCACATTAGTACGATGAGCTGTAATTGGTATTAATGAAGTATCGTGACCGACAAGAGTAATCAATTCTTCAATTGACATATCCATATGAAAGGCACAAATTTCTAATGCTTTTTCATATAACTCAATGGTTGATTGGGCAACTTTTACGGCGTATTGATAAGGAATCCCTTCTGTTTCAAGCAAATTCGCGATATGTGTTCCGTGAGGGGAGTATTCACTATTCTTTCTCACAAGGACAGCGATTTCTTTTGGATTTACACCATTTTCAATCAAGGTTTTTATTTCAGAAAACACAAAGTTTGCTGCCAACTCGTAACGTCCTGAATGAACAAGAACCACATTATCATCTACAACAGTTGTTTTATTTGCTGTTAAGTTCGATTGATATAAATTAGACTGATTCACAATATGATTGGCTAGGTCTAAAATACGCTGCTCAGAGCGATAATTTTTTTCCAAATCAATCGTCTCTAATACTGGTACATTAAGTTTTTCCAGCTTTTTCTTAAATAATAAGATATTATCAATAGTAGAGCCGTTAAAGCTGTATATTGTTTGACGGCTGTCTCCGACCACATTTAAGAATAATTTCTTTGACTTTGCCAACATTAGAATTAATACTTCTTGAGCTACAGATGTATCTTGATACTCATCGATGATTAAATAATCTATGGAATTAATCAAATCTTGATATACAGTTGATTCAGGTTTTGACAATATTTCAATCGCTTCTGTTATTAAACTAGGAAAATCGATTAAATTTAACTTTTTCATTCGTTTGTCAAAATTAGCCCAGTACTCTTTAATCTGTGCAAATGGCAGGTAGATATCCTCACCATTAATCCCTTTAATCAAGAAATCACCTTTCGTACAACATTCCTTAGAAGAATAATAGATTTTATGATTAGGATTTTTCCCTTGCTTTAAAAAGGATATAGCTTGATAGAATTTAGGACAATCCTCGTAATCTATTTTTTTCTTATTTGCCGCATAAAAAATATCCATTGCATTCGATACAATAGATGGTGCATGTTTTCGCCAGTGCTTTCCTTCTTTAATTGCTGATAATACGATTTTAAAGGCAAAACTGTGAAAGGTATTGATCTCTATTTCACTGCCTTCTCCTTCTAATTTTATCATTTCCTTTACTTTCTCATTTAATGAATTTTTCGCGGTATTAGAAAAGGATATTCCTTTTATCTTACTTGGATTGATTCCCATCGATAATTGCAGATAGAGTATTCTAGCAGCAATGGTTGTCGTTTTGCCGGTTCCGGCTCCGGCATGAATGAGAAAATTCCCTGGAGGTGCTTTAATGGCTGTTAGTTGGGCAGTGTTCATGTTTTCGGTAAAAGTATAAATATAAAACGCCCCCATATTTATTTTGTAAGCAATTACATAAATATTATATTATAATTGTATATATATTTTCTAAATATTTCTATCCCCATTTTAATGGAAATTGAGGAGTGTTTTTGTGGAAAAGGAAATGGAGCGCGTTAGAAATGAGTTGTTGGAACGGCTTAGGCTTGAGTTTACCGGACCTAATGAAGAAGAAGAAGAGCTGGAAGAATTACCATCTTTACGGTACATGAATGGCATTCTCTGGCCGCCGGAATCAAAGGTTTCGACTTCAGAGGATGACCAGGTTAAGATTCATGAGAAAAAAGAATCAACAGAGAAAAATACAGAGGAGCAGGATATTCCTTTAAGTAAGTCTCTGAATCCGTCTTCAATTGGATTGTCGTTTGCCGTTGAGCAACAATGTAAAAGCATAAAAGTTATTGCTTCCTATGGAAGATATCATAAGTTAGCCCATAATCACTGGAAGCGGGTCCCTAGACAAGAAATATTCCATGTTGAGGTAAAAGAAACTGAAACGCGGCAGCACCAAATGTTCATAGAGGATAAAGATGTCTACTTGGAATGGATTATCAGAGGGTTTCAAAATAAATATACGATTAGTCTTTTTTTGGTAAACAAAAGATTTTTCTCTAAAGAGATGAAAATCGAGCAAGACTTTGATATTCTTTTTCAGCCGAAAATAGAAGTAGAATCGGGAGATACGAATTTCACTCATCCATTTATGACCAGACAATTAGAAGGGAACAAGGATGTTTTCCCTCTTGAAGAAACGCTAAGTGACGATCTTCTCTATCATGATAAATTAGTTTTTGCCATGGGCCATGGAACATCAGTTGAGTGGTTCGACGTAGATGATAGAACCAAAAGAGCTGGTAAATTAGTGACCAATACTCTTCCACAGTATGAGGTCCCGCGTGTGATTCCTAAGGAATGGGGTGGAGAAGGCTCCTTACGAATGATGGAGTTAGCTAACGCAGCAAATGGGGATGAAGTCTATCAATTATTATATCCTTTATTGCAAGAGTATGATGAATGGATACATAAACTAGATACAAAAATCCAGGATATCGATGACGATTTAAAAGAAATAGCCCAAAAGCATAAAAGCAATTGCCGGACCTCCTATGACAGAATGGCTGCCGGTCTTGAGGTAATTAGGACGAACACAAATGCTTATAAAGCATTTGTCTTTGCCAACCGTGCCATGGCCATGCAGCGGGCACATGGCGTGATTGCACGTGAAAATAAGAAAAAGAAGAATTGGGATTATCAGCCGACAGCCAAAGATTTTTACAAAGCCTATTGGCGCCCTTTTCAGATTGCCTTTATCCTTCAGAGTTTAACAGGAGTTGTGAAACCAGAAGATGACGACCGTCGTATTTGCGATTTACTTTGGTTTCCTACCGGCGGCGGTAAAACTGAAGCCTATTTAGGGCTGACTGCTTTTACACTCGGATTTAGACGGCTCCGTGGAGACATTGGTGGTTTGGATGGGTCAAAAGGGGTAACCGTTATTATGCGGTATACACTGCGTCTGTTAACCATCCAGCAATTTCAGCGAGCTACCTCCTTAATCTGTGCCTGTGAAGTCATTCGAAAAGAAAATACTACTGAATATGGACATGAACCGTTTAGTATTGGTTTGTGGGTTGGCGGTGGCAGTACGCCGAATAAGAGCAAGGATGTAAAACAGGCAATGCAGACTATGTTAGATGCGATGAGAACGAAAAGTCTGGATAATGTTTTTTTTCCAAACGGTTCTCCTTTCCAACTGATTGTCTGTCCATGGTGCGGGTCGCCTCTATTGGATTCACAAATGAATTTACGCCTTTCATATGTGACTGATCCTAAAACAGGTCAATTAAATATCTGTTGTTCAAACAGGAAGTGTAAATTCTCAAAAGTAAATAATCCAATTGGGTTACCTGTTTATGTTGTCGATGATACACTTTACGACCACTATCCAAGCTTAGTTATCGGAACAGTCGATAAGTTTGCAAGAATTCCATGGGTGGAAGAAACAAGTAATCTTTTTGGGAAAAATATAGGAATCCTGCCGCCGGAACTTATTATTCAAGATGAACTCCATTTAATCTCTGGACCACTTGGGACGATTGTTGGATTGTATGAATCCACTATAGATGAGCTTTGTTCCTATGAGGTGAATGGGCAGAAAATAAAGCCCAAAGTCATTGCTTCAACAGCAACGATTCGAAGAGCAAAAGAGCAGGTCCGAGCTTTATTTAATCGGGATTTAGCGATATTTCCAAGCCCTGGGATTAATGCGTCCGATTCATACTTTGCTGTTGAACAGTCTGTTAAAGATAAACCCGGCAGGATTTATTTAGGGGTTTTCGCTCCAGGAAAAAGTATGAAAACAGCCTTACTTCGAATTTATGCTGCACTTCTTGCTTCAACAGGACCCATGAAATATCAGGATGAGAATATTGATCCGTATAGGACGATTGTCGGCTATTTCAATAGCTTACGGGAATTAGGGGGAGCCGTTCGTTTAGTAGAGGATGACGTCAGAGCTAGGATGAATATTTTGGAAAAAAGAACAAAGGGTCAAATTTTTCCTTATAAGTCACGAAAATATAGCTTTGACGTACCAGAATTAACCAGCCGTATTTCGTCTAATAAAATTCCTGAGATATTAGAAAACCTTGAAAAACAAGTGAATGAAGATACCGGAGAAGGAATTCATACAGTATTAGCGAGTAATATGATTTCCGTAGGGATGGATGTTCCTCGTTTGGGTCTAATGGTGGTAAATGCACAGCCAAAGACAACAGCAGAATATATTCAGGCAACTAGCCGTGTTGGGCGGGAACATCCAGGTTTGGTTATCACGTTATATAACTGGGTAAGACCAAGGGATGTGTCTCATTATGAAAATTTTATCGGCTATCATTCCTCTTTGTATCGGTATGTAGAAGCCATCAGTGTCACGCCATTTGCCTCAAGAGCAAGAGATAAAGCATTAGCAGGAATGTTTGTCGCACTCTGCAGACTGCATATTGAAGGCTTTGTTGAAAATGATAGCGCACAGAACATTAAAAACTATACAAATCAAATCAACGAATTAAAAGAAACCATCATTATGCGTGTAAAGGAAATTGACGGTGCAGAAAGAGCAAGTGAAGTAGATGAAGATTTAAGCAAAATCATCAGGATATGGGGTGAAAAAGCAGATCAAGGAAGATTGACCTATACCAAAAAGGGAGAGTCGCCACACCTCATCACATCCTTAGAAAGCGGTGTTAAACAAAATTTTGATGCATTACCCATTCCAAATTCAATGAGAGATGTCGAGCCTCAAATTGGAATTTATTTATTGGAAGACTAAAGGAGTCATTGAAATATGAAGAAACCTATTGGAGAAATACGCCCGAGTCAATTTGTATCAACTTACGGACCTGGGGCTATAATCGATTTACCGGATTACTCAATCATTTTGGCCGGGATAGATTATTGGAATTTGGCTGATACAAAAAAAATCGATGAGCCTAGATTAAGAAAAAGGTTAAGAGTCAATTCCATTCGATCCTTGCCAACCAAAACAAAAGGGGACATCCCAACGATTCCATCCTTTCGTTATCCAACGTATTATGTTTGTCCCAATTGCCGCAAGTTAGCGCCTTTTTACAAATTCACACAAAAAACGGACGGATCTATTTTTTGCAATAACAATAAGGACAACGCGAATTGTGAAAATGTTAAAGCATTCCCTGTCCGGTATCTCTCAGCCTGTACCGGCGGACACCTGAATGATTTCCACTGGAACTCCTTTGTTCATCAAAAAAATCGGTCATGCAAGGAAACCAATCGCCTTTATCTAAGAGATGCTGCCGCTGAAGGAAAACTTGAAGATGTTCAAATTGTTGAATGTAAGGCATGTGATACACGAAGACCGCTTTCAGATGCTTTCGACAAAAGCCAAAAAGCGCTGCCGGCATGCCTAGGGAGACGACCTTGGTTAGGAAAAAACAAAGAGGAAGAATGCGGGAAGGAGCAGCGAATTATCTTGCGTGGCGCCTCAAATATTTATTTCCCAGTAATTGAAGGGGTCTTATCTATTCCGAAAGAGACACAATCTCCTGTTGTAGAAGTACTTGAAGGATTATCAGATAGAATATCTATGATTAACACCTATGAGAAGTTAAAGCTTATGCTTGATATGAATGTCTTTCCAGAGCTTAATCAGTTTTCTCATGAAGAAATTTGGAGAGCCATTACGAACTCAAAGGAAGAAGAGGAGATAAACCATGATGATTTACTTCTTCCTGAATGGAAAGTATTAAGTTCCAATCAAAAAATTAAAGAAGAAAACAATTTATTTGAAATGGAACCTCAGCCATTGACTGGTCAATATGAACATGAAATATCAAATCTTGTCATGGTTCGCCGGTTAAGGGAAGTACGTGTTATCCGAAATTTTACACGTATCAATCCTGCACCCGATGTAACTTCACAGGCGTTCACCGAAGGAGATGAAGCTGATGTTGGTTTTGCTTCCCTCAGCTCAGGTAATCTAGATTGGCTGCCAGGGGTGGAAACATATGGTGAAGGTATCTTTTTTGCCGTGAACGAAGATTATTTACGGGAATGGGAAAAAAGAGACCCGGTAAAGGAATATGAAAAGAATTTAGAACATGTATTTAATCAATATTACGAAGAGCGCCGAATTAAACCGGATTATCGGCCGCCATTTCCAGGGGTACGATATGTCATGTTACATTCCTTGGCACACATTCTGATTCGGCATTTATGCATGCATTCTGGATATTCTGCTTCTTCGTTACGAGAAAGAATCTATTCTCGTAAATCGCCTGAAAAGAAAGACAGCATGGCAGGTGTGTTAATTTATACAGCGTCACCTGATTCTGAAGGAAGTTTAGGCGGTCTAGTGGAATTAGGAAATTCGGAAAAATTTTCGAGTATTTTATGGGAGGCTTTAGAGGAGGCTAGACTCTGTTCAGCCGATCCTCTTTGTTCCGATTATGAGCCTCATCATCACCGTGATTTAAATGGTGCATGCTGTCACTCGTGTTTGCTAATCGCTGAAACATCGTGTGAAAGTACGAATCGATACTTAGATAGAAGTCTACTCGTTGAAACTGTATCGAATCAAAATTTGAACTTCTTTTTAAGGAAATCTTAATGTATAGAAATATTATTGAATTAACCCAAAAATTAAATGATCAGTCTTTTCAAGATTTGTGTGAACTGGTTAAATGTAATCAAATCTCATCTAATAGCGGGGTTAGCAGTATCAGGAGTGCTGCTGCCCGCTTGTCTGTTGACTTGCGGTTTCTTGCCGAATTTATTCGAAGCTGGAAATTGCAGACCATCGATAAAGAAGGCGTTCTGCTAGCTCTTAAAAGTGCCTACGAAACCAAAAAATTATATGAACAAAATCAAGCCAGGGTAGATTTAGCTTGGAATGGCCCATTTTCAAGGAAAAGTGTCGTGACTAAGTCGATTTTTTCTACCATGATTGAAATGATTAATACAATAAAAAGCGATGTATTTGTCGTTGGTTATTCCTTTAGCTCGAATTCAGAGCCCATAGTTGAAATTGTGGACAGGCTAAGATCTGCTGCCAATCGGGGATGCCGCGTATGGGTGGCCCTGCATCATCACCATTACAATTTAGAAAGATTTAAGCGACTATGGGGAGAAAATGGCCCTCCATTTGAGCTATATTATTGGAACGTGCCAGAGGAAAATGTCAGTTTGCATGCCAAATTGCTTTTAGTAGATGAACAAGATTTTTTAATAACCTCCGCAAATTTAACAGAGCATGGAATGAAAAAAAATATAGAAATAGGTCTAAGATATTCTGGAGTATTAATACCAACAAAAATTAAAGAACATTTACTTAACCTAGTTAAAGAAAAAATACTAATCCGATTTTGAAAAATTCGTGCACATTTCTAAAGAAGGTTTGAAATAATTATGAAAATCCGGTAAATATTCATATTCGCCGGATTTTTTGTTTTTTATATTAATCGGTGAAACACTATGAAGCGACATCTAATAAATAATTATATATAAATAAAGCTACCAATGAAAGTCCCAGGCACCTTCCTAATTTTAGACGGCACTTCTCTGCAAGTGGGTAGAAAAGATTAAAGCAGATAATCACTGCAGCAGAAGGTAGAACGATGGTGCATAGAGAAAGAGAAAGTGAATTTAATTAATAAAAATAAAACACTCAGTTGACATATCAATCTGTGTGTGTGTTTCTTTTTATTTAATCTATAGGGAGATTTCTCAAAAATATTATTAATTAAAAGGTTTATATTATAAAAATAGTAATATATTCGACAAAAACCAACATTTTTCACTAGTTCATTTTAGTACTATAGTCTTATAATAAAACAAGCATACAGTACTGTTATTGTTTAATACGTGTGTTTTAATTAATTTCTAGTAGGATTTTTGTAAGTAATTATATCCAAGATATAGGAGAATTGTTTTATTATTATATTAATGAATGATAAGTGTTCATGTACCAATCTAATATTAACTTATATCAAATTAATGTTATCTAACACTTATGTTTAGATAATGGACTTAGGAGGAAACTATGGAGATTGAATTAAGAAAGAAAAAATTAAAAGAAATTCAAGCTGGTGAACCTGCAATGACAGGAATTAAGATAAATTATGATGGCGATAATAAAAGTATGAATGCTTACAAAATACCATTAGATTACTTAATTTATAATCAATATAATGGTAGGATTGGTAGTGCTGTAAAATCTTATGAGAGACAATATCGTGAATTAAATCCTGAAGAGTTGGAAGACAAAAAAATAATTGAACAATTTCTATGGGAATCTCAAGAAAAACGAAATGAAAAAACTGAAAAAAACTTAGTAGAATATGGTCAACAACAATATGGAATAGTTACTAGTGACGGTATAATCATCGATGGAAACAGAAGAGCAAGTTTATTAAATCGAATTTATAGAAATAGAGATAAATGGGCAAAAAAAAGTCACAATGTAGACCATTGTCAATATTTTATAGCTGTTATTTTACCGGAAGACGCAGACAAAAAAGCAGTAATTAAGCTAGAAACAACATATCAGTTAGGGGCTGATGAAAAGCTTGATTATAATCCAATAGAAAAGTACCTTAAATGTAAGGATTTAAAAGAAGAAGGTTTTACAGTAAATGATATCGCTAATATGATGAGCGAAAACCCAAAGGAAATTACAAAAATTTTAGAAATAATGGATTTAATGGATGATTACCTGGATTATTTAGATTATTCAGGTATATATACAAGATTAGAAAAAAGAGAAGGTCCTATGGTTGACTTGCATAGTTATTTAAAACAATATAATTCTCCAAATGGATGTAACAAAGTAAATTGGGATTATGATGAAAGCGACGTTTCCGATTTAAAATCTGTTTGCTTTGATTATATTCGCGCACAATATGAAGGAAAAGAATTTAGAACTATTGCCAAGCCAAGTAAAAAAGATGGGATATTTTGTAACGAAAAAGTTTGGAATAGTTTTTTAGAAAAACATATGGATGTTATAGAAAATATCGAAGAACCACCACCAAGTAAAATATTTAATGATAATCCAGATGTAAGTAGATCTAAGCTTCTTACAACTAGAGATAATGACTGGAGTAAAAAAATAAAACTAACTTTACAAAATAATTTGAAAAACTCAGAAGGTGCACTGGAAAATTTCAAGCAAGCAAATGAACCATTAGAGCTTTTAAATAGGGCCTTAAATACACTACAATCAATTAATATAGATTCACTATCGAAAAATGAGGAATTAAAGACCATTGAAGAATTAATGGGAATAGTCGATAAGTTCAAAACAAAATTTAGCAATTAACGAGGATTGTTACTATGTCATCAATTTCAATTGAATTAAATGAAAATGAGGGTACTTATATATTAAGTGGTGCAACAGAAAAACTAATCTCAAATAAAAGAGCAAAAATATACCTAAAAGATTATTTAGCAGCTTATATTAGTGATGAAAGTAAAATTATTGTATCTTATGAACAAACAGAAAAAGAAGATAAACTAGTAAAAATACAAAAAATGTTAAAAAAATTTAATATCACCGAAGAAAGATCTGTTAATGTAGAGGAATCTCTTAGTGAATTTTTTCAAGAAGAGCGAAGTTTTGATTTGTTTTCACAAAAGGCTAAAGGAATTAGAAATCAAGATGTTAATCAACAGGAATTTAATGAATTCGTGGAGTGTCTTAAAGTTAATCTTCCTAATAGACGTTTATATGAACTTCAATTATTGTCAGCTTTCCATTTAGCTTTTTCACAAAATGCTTGTAATTTTTCAGTCCCAGGTGCTGGTAAAACTAGTATTGTTTATGGCGCATATTCCTATTTAAAGGCATTACAAGATTCAAACCAGAAAAAAGTTGACAAATTACTTATTATTGGTCCATTAAGCTCTTTTGGCCCATGGGAAAATGAATATGAAGAATGTTTTGGATCCAAACCTCCATCAATAAGGCTTTCCGGAGGTATTTCTAAAACAGCTAGAATACACCATTTATTTTCTACCTCTCCAGCAGAACTAACCTTACTTTCATATCAAGGTGTTGTATCTTTGAAAGATGACTTGATTCAATTTTTAAAAATGAATAAAGTTATGGTAGTATTGGATGAGGCTCATAAAATAAAAAACACTGATGGAGGGGTAATTGCTCAATCAGTCTTAGAATTGGCTAAATATAGTAAATCAAGAGTGATTTTAACAGGTACTCCTGCACCAAACGGATATGAAGACTTGATGAATCTTTTTAAATTTATTTGGCCAACAAAAAAAATTATTAATTTTAAGAAATATCATTTAGAGGAAATGTCAGAGAATTCTAATGACGAAAGGATTACAGAACTAG
The DNA here is from genome assembly GCF_044754045.1 of Neobacillus sp. NPDC093182. Taxonomy (NCBI): domain Bacteria; kingdom Bacillati; phylum Bacillota; class Bacilli; order Caryophanales; family Bacillaceae; genus Neobacillus; species Neobacillus sp. NPDC093182. The sequence continues at coordinate 10,422 of NZ_JBIVOI010000020.1, read as the reverse complement.
TAAACAGCATTGAACCTTATTATATTAGAATAAAAAAACAGGATTTAGGAATTCCGAATCCCATAAATAATCCTCCAATCATTGTCCGAATGAATAACGTACAGGAAAAAGTGTATAAGTTTATAGAAAGTAAATATATGGATTATTTGATTGATAGTGATCAAGCAGGAAATGATTTGAAAAGCTACTTAGTTAAAGCTCGTTTGATTAGAATGATGCAAGCTGCAACAAATCCGAGGTTACTTACCACGCCTTTAATAAATTATTTAGAAGATAGCCAATTAGCAAATGAAAATTTCATTGATGATTCTGAAATAATTAGTTTAATTTTCAACTATCATAACATTGAAGTTCCGAATAAGTTTATTGTAGCAAAGAATCTGATTCTAGAAAAAATCGGGAAAAATGAAAAGGTTATTGTATGGATGACATTTATTGAAAATATGTTGCAATTTAGTGAATATCTAAAAGCTTGTGGAATAGAAAATAAGTTGTTATACGGAGCCGTGCCGGTTGAATCAGATTCTAATGATTCCACAGAATTTGAAACTAGAGAAAGTATAATTCGCGAATTTCATAATAATAATTCATCTTTTCAGGTTATTATTGCTAATCCCTTTGCTACCTCAGAGTCAATATCTTTACACAAGGTATGTCACAATGCAATTTACATTGAAAGAACGTTTAATGCAGCACAATTTATACAATCAAAGGATAGAATACACAGATATGGATTGAAGAAAACAGATACAATTAATTACTATTATCTGGTTAGTGAGAACACTATTGATGAAGTAATCCATGAAAGGTTAGCATTAAAAGAGCAAAGGATGACAGAATTAATTGAGAATTCCGATATCCCTCTCTTTAGATTTCTTGAGGAGGAATTTGAGGATGACGATATCAAGGTGATGATTAATAAATATGTTCAAAGAACTAACTAAATATAATAGTTTTGGAAAGAGAGAAGATTTCCTATTTTTGTTTGGAGAACTTCTCTCTTCCAATTCACAAAAATTGGATAATATTATTAAATATTGTTTAAGTAGAACCAACTATCAAGCATTACCAGTAAGGGCAATTACTAAATTACTTTATACACTATCTTTAGTCGACATAGACTCCAGTGAGAATATTTACCTTACTTATGATGGCTTAGATATAAAAAAATCTATTCAAACTGATTCTTCACTTAGAGAATTCACTATACTTGTTGTACAAAAAATATTGATAGAAATTATTGATATAAATAATTTTTCATTTGATGCTGTGATTGGTTCATTTACTATTAAAAATAATAATATTCCTTTTCAATTTTCAGGAATAAGAAATTTACTGCTTAAATTAGATTTTTTTTATTATGGGACCAACAGCAACCTTTTAGTTGTAAATAATGACTTTCTAAAGGATTTAGAGAAACTAATTAAAGTAAGAAGAAAAACTATTTCATATGAAGAATTTAAAAGAATTCAAGAACATAAAGAAGCTATAGGTCAAATGGCAGAAGATTTTGTAATTGACTTTGAAAGGAAAAGATTAAAATGCTTGGGCAGGGGTGACTTAGAAAAAATCATGAAAGTTTCTGATATAGATGTAGGAGCCGGATATGATATTATTTCATTTTTAAGTTGCAATTCTGAAGCTTATGATAAATTCATTGAAGTTAAATCATATGATGGAATACCAAGTTTCTTTTGGTCAATTAATGAGGTAAGAGTTTCAGAAAAGAAAAATGAAAACTATTTTCTTTATTTAGTTGACAGAACTAAAATAGAATCTGAAAATTATGAACCGCTAATTATTTGTAATCCTTATACAAATGTATTTAATAGTTTAGAAACATGGACTAAAGAACCGCAAACATGGTATTTTAAATTGAAACCATAAAACTAAATTAATTTTGAAAAACTTAAGAAATAGGTGGAAAGTATGAAAGTAGCTGATTTTTTTTGTGGTGCAGGAGGATTCTCTGAGGGGTTCCGTATGGCAGGGTTTGATATTGTTTTGGCTGTCGATAAATGGCAACCAGCACTAATAACTCATGAAAAAAATCATCACAAAGCAGAGACAATTCCTTATGATGTGGAAGCATTATCTTTATTACCAGAAGATGAATTTGAAGAAATAGTAAAAGATACTGAAATAATTATTGGCTCACCACCTTGTGTTGCCTTTTCTAATTCAAATAAATCTGGTAAGGGAGACAAATCCCTTGGTATTAGGCTGGTTGAGTCTTATCTAAGAATTATTGCAAGAAAAAAATTTAAAGATAATCCAACTCTAAAATACTGGATTTTAGAAAACGTTCCTAATGTTAAAGATTTTATTAAAGATAAATATACAGCTAGTGAATTAAATATTACACAATTTGGTTTTGAAGACTCGCCATCAAATGTACTTTATGTTAAAAATGACTCAAGTGGAATATACAACGCTAAATATTATGGTGTAGCACAAAATAGAAAACGTTATTTTTGTGGTGACTTTCCGAAGCCAAAAAAATGTATAGAAAATGATAAAGATATTGTACCCTTGAAAAATATTTTAGATGGTGTAGGTTCACCAATAAAATCAACTATAAAAGCCCATATTACTGATCCTAATTATCCTACATTAAAAGTAAAATCTTGTCATTTAACTGACCATTTTTATATACAAGAAATAGCGAAACATGAATGGGAAAAGGCTAAAAGAGCCAAAACTGATAAAGGCTACATGGGAAAAATGTCTTTTCCTGAAAACCTTAATAACCCATCAAGAACTATCATGGCTACAATGTCATCGAGCTCTAGAGAATCTATTATTTATGGAATTGAGGGTAGTTCAAATAAATATAGAAATCCAACAATCAGAGAGATTGCATCAATAATGAGCTTTCCCCTAGATTATAAATTTTATGGAGATTCTATACTTACTAAATATAGGTTAGTTGGAAATGCTGTTCCTCCAAAATTATCTTTTGCTTTTGCAAAAGAAATTGCAATTATAGAAAAAATGCATATTCCAAAAGAATACTTAAAAGATAGTAAAAGAGATGTTTACGATACTGATTTTACTAATTTAAATAATGCAGAATTTACACCTAAAGCTGAGAAACGTAAAGAGCTTCAAAAGGCAAGATTTAAGTATCATATTCCATATTTAATTATGGATGCATATAGAGTGGAACTAACAAATTATAAATCAGATTTTCATAATCAATCATTTAAATGGGAAGTTGAATTACACAAAGGCCAGGGAAAAAGTAGTAAAGTGTTCTACCCGAAAGATGTAGTTATTGATTATATAGATCAATCATTAATGGATGAAATAAAAAATTTTACTCATAATATTACAAGTTCAATTACTTCCTTTTTCATGCTTCAGGAGAATTACTGTATGACAAATGATGAACGTCAAGAAAAAAACATTATGGGACCAGATGAAATACTGGAATCCGTTAGAAAATTTATTGATACTATTTCGAATAACAATGTAAAGAATAGTATAAATCAGACTGAAATTTCACTTTTGGGACAATTAATTCCATCTGAAATTGGAGTTGGCTTAATAATTCTAAATGAAATTATTGAAACGATATGTGAAAAGGATAATTCTGAAACTAGTCTTGTTGCTATGGGAGAAAGATAATTTATGAAGTTAAGAATTTATAGTCATAATTCCGCTGATAATATCCTTTTGCAAGAGCCTTTTTATGATTGTTATAAAGAGTTGATATGGGTTTGCGAAAATACTCCTTTATCAGTATACAAAAACAAGTCTAATGCTCAAGCAAAGTTAGATATTGTGCAACAAATAATGGACAGTTATCTAAATGTACAATTTAAAACACTCGGCTGGGATGCAGGTTATCCGTTTAGAATAAACGATGAATATATCAAGCTTGATTATTTAAAAGAATTTACTTCAAAGGACAATTCATTTGGAATACATCTAGAAGTTGAATTTGGCAATGTAGCAAGTTCATATAGAAATTATTTCAAATTGCAATTAGTTAATAACATGACCAAAAATAATATAGGTATAATTATTTTGCCTACAGAGTCCCTATCAAAAAGAATCGATAGTGGAGTAGCAACATTTGAAAAAACAATTAATGAAATATCTTTTGCAAAATATATATTTAATTTTCCTTTATTAATTATTGGATTAGATGATAATGGCACTGAAGAAATAAATTTAAAAAATACTGACTTGTCTCTTAAAGAATTACAAAACAAAGCAAATATAAAACATGAACTTTTTGTTTTGGATTATATTAATTCTCTAGGACAAAAGTCTCCTTCTTATTAAATGTACCGTCCATTATTGTTTTAGTGGACGGTTCTTTTCGATAAACTGACTGATACTTGGATAATTGAACTGGTTCATATGGCGAACTCCATTAATGCTGATTCCGTAATGTAGTTGAAGGTGAAACAATTGGGCATTGAAAAATGACCAAATGGTTCAGTGATAAGAGTGTGTATGCTTCTTAATTCGGGTACTAAATATTGAAATAATATTGTAATTGTTAAAACTGATGTAAATGGTTAGGAATGGTGAAAACTTGAATTATAAAAGGCTTTTAAATAGTGTTGGAAAAACAAGTTTTATTGAAAATTATGAAGGGTATAAGAATTTGTTCTTAAAAGGAGAAACTCTTACTTCAGAACATAAAAAAATATTTGCTAATGAGCTATATGACAAAAATCGTGAATCCACTTCTCTTCAAGCACAATTAACTCGTGTAAACTGTGCAATTAATATATTTAAGAATGGTTGGGAGAAGGAAGCGCTAAATGACATTGTACTATCTACTAGTAAAAGTGTTTCAAAAGAAGTCATAGAAAAAGCAAATAAGTTATTAAATAACTAAAAGATATATTTACTAGAAGAGCAATTGAATAGGATATCTTTGATGAAGCACTAAATGAATTTCTTGATATTTATTCTGGTGAAACTGTCCCATTAACTAAAGAAACCCTCGAAACGTATCGAGCAAATTATGATCAAATATCAGCGAAAACATCATTGTGGATGAATTCCATCATGCTGCGGTGGATTCATATAAACGTGCATTAGATTATTTTTAGCCGAAAATTTCACTAGGGATAACAGCGACTCCTAATTGAAATGACAATCACAATGTAAATGGTCTTTGTGATTGGAACGTTGCATTCAGATTAGATTTCTTGGAAGCGATTAACCGGCAATGGTTAGGACCCTTTACCTATTATGGGGTTTATGATGACACAGACTATAATCAAATAACATGGCTGGGAAATCGATATGCTGAAGAGGAATTACTACAAGTTCAATTAAGAGAAGAATTAGCTAAAAAGATATTACATGCTTGGAAAGAGAAGAAGCAGACTAGAACACTAGGATTTTGTTCGTCTATTAAACAAGCAGACTTTTTTTCAAAATACTTTAATAACCATGGCTCATACAGTTAGTCTCCATTCTCAGCAAACTGGAATCAGTAGAAATCAGGCCATTCATCACTGACAAAGGGTGAAATGGATATTATTTTCACGGTTGACCTTATCAATGAAGGTGTAGATATTCCAGCCGTAGACACGCTTTTATTTGTCAGGCCTACGGAATCATTGACTGTTTTTACTTAACAAATAGTCCGTGGACTTCGACTGCATCCTCACAAGGAAAAATGTGTAATTATTGACTTAATCGGAATTTATCGTAATGCGGATATTAAATTAGCATTATTTGATACACAACCTAATGGTGGTAAAACTAGAAACATCCAACCAACATTTCTGGGCTTTTGTGAGATTGATTTGGATGTTAATGTCATTCACCTTCTTAAAGAAATAATCAAAAAACGCCAACCGAGAAGAGAGAAGCTTTTCCATGATTTTATGGATTTAAAGAGGGATATAGGAAGAAGACCTACCTATTTGGAATTACATTTACAGTGAGCTACTGATTCTCCTCAATATCGACAGGAATTTAATTCTTATATAAGTTTTCTTAAGTGGGTGTCATTAAAAATCATGAGGATATTCTATTCGAATGGACAAAGGAAAATTGTAAATATCGCCTACATTATCACTTTGAACGAAGGCAAGATCGCCAATAGGACTATAATATGAAGTCAAAAGGGCTGCTAAAAATAAGCGTCCCTTTTGACGTTTTTATGCTTCTATTGGCTTACTTCATTCTTACCAAGTAATATGTCTATTATTGTAAATTGGTGGATGTTATAATGTGAGTATTGCACTATTATTATAGTAGAAATATTTATTAATAATATTCATAAATTTTTTTCATTGAAAAAATGATATTTTTTTCAAAAATACAATTTTTTACAATAGATATGTATATTTGGAGGATTGAAAATGAAGACCTTTTGGAATTTTCCTGCTGCAGTCGGCGGGATGATCAATTCAATTAATAATGCGGGGTTGGAAACGTTCCGTGGCAATGCCTTGGATTCAATAACCAGAGAAATTTGCCAGAATTCCCTGGATGCTGTTAAGGATAAGAACAACCCAGTTGTGGTGGAGTTTAATCGTTTTTCCATGCCAATCAATAACTTTCCTAAGCGGTACGAGTTAATCAACGTCTTTAAACTTTGCAAACAAACCTGGGAAGGTCATAATCAAAAAAGTGAAGATTTCATTGAACAAGCATTATCCATTTTAGGTCGAAATGAAATCAGTTTCTTAAGAATAAGTGATTTTAATACAAAAGGCTTAGAAGGTGCAAGGGAAGGTGATCTTGGATCGCCTTGGTCCTCCTTAATCAAAGAAGCAGGATCCTCCAATAAAGAAGGAGATTCTGGCGGTAGCTTTGGTATCGGAAAGTCAGCTCCATTTCTCAATTCTAATTTGAGAACGCTTTTTTACTCCTCTTATGATACTTCAGGATATCAATCACATATTGGTGTAGCAAATATTATGTCATTTAAAAAGAATGATAACCAGGTGACATTAGGTAATGGATATTACACGCATAATGATCACTCAATGGCCATTCCAACTTTAATACATCTTGATGAGAGCTTCCAAAGAAATGAAACGGGAACGGATATCTATGTTTCGGCTTTTGAACCTAAGGAAGATTGGGAAGTTGAAATAAAAAAATCTGTTTTATTCAACTTTTTTATTACTGTTTTTAAGGGGAATTTGATTGTCAAAATTAACGATTTTGAAATCAACGATCAAAATATTGGTCAATTGATTTATGAGTTAGAAGACACGGAAGATAACAGGATTTTAAAGAATTATTATAATCTTTTAATCTCCAACAAAACCATTAAAATCCCGTACCCAGCCATTAACTATTCCAAAGGGACTCGTTTTGAAGAAGGAGAAGCGGAACTCTATTTACTCAATGGTGAGGACTTAAACAGGAGAGTATTAATGACGAGAAAAACAGGAATGCGTATTTTTGAGCAAAAGAATATTAGCGGGAGCATATCGTTTACTGGGCTTTTGATGATAACTGGATCACAGATGAACAACATCTTTAAACAAATGGAGAACCCTGCACACAATGAGTGGGCGCCGGAGCGGTATGAGAAGGATCTTAAGTTAGCCAAAAAGGTATATGCTGATTTAAGGAAATTCATCCGTGACACTGTGAAGAATACTTTTCAGGAAAAAATTACAGATGAAATGGATGCTGTTGGATTAAGCGACTTTTTACCAAATAAGGACTTTAGTGACTCATCCTCCGTGAGTAAGACAGAATCATTAAATTCATCAATAAAGGCAATTGTTACGAAACATAAGGAAAAAGAAACACCTAAAGCAACTAGAAAAAAAGGGAAGGACACGAAGGAATTTGAAGAACAGTTAGCTGGGGAATATGGTATTTCTCCAACAGGTGATCAAGGTAGAAACGGTACTGGTGAACATACTGACGGAGGAACAGAAGGTGCCGGCGCAGCCAATACTGGCGGAAATAACGAGATGGATGAAAATCAATGTGGAGAACAAGGAAATCGCAGTGAGAGAAAACCTAGTAAACACCCAATTCAGGTTAAGCAAAGATATGTTTGTGTTGATCGAAATAATGGTAAATATAAGTTTAATATTGTACCAGGAAAGACTCTGTCAAGAGGTCGTTTGGTGTTTAGTGTTGTAGGGGAGCAAAGTGATTATGATTTGCCGATTAAAGCTGCCTTTACAGATGATGGTAATGTTACGATTGAAAAAATAAGTTCTAACACTGTATACCTTAACACTCTTACAAAAAATAAGGGTGTTGTGTTAAATGTTGAGATTGATTATTCCAATTATTGCGTGATGGAGGTGGAATTGTATGAAGATTAATCATTCCTATCCATACCCTGTTCTTTATATGAATAATGACGACTATTTGGATTCAAGCTTTAACACGAAAATCCAAGTTTATGAATCGTTTGGTGAAGTGAAGATTCATGCCGATTTTGAATTAATTAACCAAGGAATTCAGGATTTAATTGACAATCACTATGGGGTTTATTTAGTTCATATTGAATGTGGTCAGACTAGTTATCGTCAAGCCTATCAAACTAGTAAAAAGACACTGGACATTTCAATCCCAACAAGTGTGCTCCGAGGAAAAATATTAATCCATTCCTTTATTATTGCCAGTGAGAAAATTGATAACTATCAAAACCAATTGTTAAATGATTGGTTTAAAGATATTGCAATTTCTTTTGAAAAAGGAAACTTACTCGCAATTGGGGATGCGATTGAAACGACTTTATTCGAAGAGAATTTAGAACTTTTAAATCTGCCTTCCATTGCTAAAGTAACGAAATCGAATAAAAATGAATTCATGGAAGTGGATATCCACTCCAACTTTATTACGATTTCACTACCGGAATATGAATATAACCAATATGCATCAAATGCTAATTCAAGATTAAAGAACACCATCTTGTCCACTGTCATTGTTCCGAGTTTAGTATATGTATTTTCAAAACTACAAGATAACCGTGAAGACTTGGAAGGGTACACCTGGTATCAAGTGTTGGAGAAAATTTTTGCTGATAACAATGTTAACATTCACGACGTCGGTACGGATTCATTGTCGGCTTTGAAGGCTGCTCAACTGGTATTAAGAAAACCATTAAAAACCAGCCTCGAAGAAATTGAGAAGCTAAATAAAATGGAGGATTAAAGTGAAATTATCATTCATTACAGATGAGACTCTAATGGATTTACGGACGAATTATGATTCATATAAAGAACATTACTATACAAAAGATAACGTTTGGTTTGACAATTATTTTCGTGAAGAGGGTCGAGTAGTTGAATCCAAAATTGACTTTGAAATGCCAGAATTTAACTACCATGAAGACTATGCTTTCAGTGATAGAGAAAATGTAAAAGTCATTTATGATTCCCTAAAACATTTTACCGTATCTCAAGCAACACAAGAAAAACTTTGGTCAGGATTAGCTCATTTACAGTTTAGAGATTTTACCTACTATCGCTTAAAAAGTGAATTACAAGATAAAAAGGATCAACGAATCAATACAGCCATTTTCTTTAAAAATGGTAGTAAACGCTCATTATTTGTACACATTCTAGCTCGATTGTGGTGGGTAGGATATATGACCCATGATGAATCTAATACTAGTAATCCCTACTGGTTAACGGACTTCTTCACTGAAAAAGATTTCTCTGCAAGATGTGTTGTTTTCTTTTCAAGTAATTTTACATCTAACCGCAATATTACCAGGGGTATTCTAAAATCAATTATTAAGCTTGAAAAAAGAGGAATTCAGATTAAACGAGATCACTTTGTTCAGGCAAATAAATATTTGAATGTAGTTGGCGGGGCGATGATCTTAGATATGCTCTCGACTGATGAAGTGGAAGAAATGATTGATCAGTATTTGGTTAAATATTATAGTTTGGAAGTCGGAGTATAATAGATAATTTTCCAATGATATAATGAAGAAGGTCTAATTAATACAGTAGAGGATTTTAAACGATATTCTATAATATTAATACCCCGTCCCTTTTTGGAACGGGGGTTTTTCATTTGGAGTAATTCGATTAAATAGTTAAGCAAATCTATTCCTTTGCCTTAAAACACCTTTTTTACCAGATCAATAAGCGTACCCTTATTTTTTAATCCGAATGTAGGCAATCAATCTATTTAAATCTTTAATGGTTAACTTGGAAGGTTCAATTGCCAGTTCAAATTCATTTTTATTTTTTCAATCAAAGAAAGTGCATACTCAATTTGCTTTGCTGACAAAGTGTAATCCTCATCTTCATATTGAGTGTCTGTCACCACCCGAGATTAGTGGTTTTCTGTCGAAAAAAATAGGAGTGTCAGTACTATCTACCAAAGGGATCATAGCCGGAACAGACCCTGGGGTGTAACCGTCAAGTAGAAATCAACAGTTTTTAATAAATAAGATTAAACAGTTTTTATCAATTAAGATTCAACACTTTGATAATCAAATAATGC
>NZ_JBIVOI010000019.1:0-125084 GCF_044754045.1 Neobacillus sp. NPDC093182 | reverse complement strand
CCCCAAAGGGGATAAAGTGGAGGAGCCGTATGCGATGACCCGCACGTACGGATCTGTGAGAGGCGCATGAAATATTTTCATGCGCCTACTCTATTGTGAATGAACGACCTTGTACAAACATATTAGTAGTATATAGATATTTGGACAAGGGATGAGAATCATGCTGAAAAAATTAGCGGTGATTGGATTTGGCAGTACGATGATTGGAATTGGGGTAAACGGATTTATTTTGCCCTTCCACCTTATTAATGGCGGGATGTTTGGGATTAGCTTATTATTCAACTATTTGTGGCATTTTAGTATTGGATTAACCTTTGTTTTTTTAAATATTCCGATTTACCTCCTTGCATATAAATCGGATTTTCATTACTTTTTATATGGGTTAATAGGGGCTGTTTTTTCAGGCTTCATGATTGAATTGTTAGTACCTTTAAGGGATGTATTTCATTTACCAATCATTAGCTCCGTCATCATCGGTGGTCTCATTATTGGTATCGGGGTAGGGACGATGCTAAGAAATCACATCAGTCCCGGTGGAATGGATCTGCTCGCATTATTGCTGGCAAAATGGACAAAGATTAACGTCGGAATCATTGGCTATGCCATTGATACAGTGATTATTATTTCGAGTCTCCTTCTTCTTCAGGAACCTAGATTACTATATTCATTGTTAATCGTATCAATCGTTGGTTTACTTGCAACCGTCATTACTTCTTGGAATCATTATGAAAACTAATCAGGTTTTAGTAAAATAGGGTCATGAATGTTTTTTGAATTGAGGGGCAATATGTTGAAACTAGTAGATGACCATATAAAAGAGGATTTAAAGATACTATTTGTCGGATTCAATCCGAGTATACGTTCAAGCGAAACCGGCCATCATTTTGCCAATCCCAATAACCGGTTTTGGAGAATCTTACACGAAGCAGGATTAACTCCTCGAAAGTTTGAGCCTGCAGAAGATGCCAAGCTGCTAGATCTGGGGATGGGGCTAACCAATATTGTAGCGAGACCGACGAAAGCAGCGGATGAGATTACAAGCAAGGAATACAAAGAAGGAAAAGATATTCTCAGGAAAAAAATCGAGAATTTTAAGCCTCAGGTGGTATGTTTTGTAGGTAAGGGGGTCTATCAGAAATATAGTGGCACGAAAAATGTTCCTTGGGGGAGGCAGGATAATCCCGTCGTTCCAGATACGATTGACTTTGTTGCCCCATCCTCTAGCGGACTTGTAAGGATGAGAGTAGAAGAAATTGTAGAAATTTATAAGGAATTATGTGAAATCATACATTCCTGAACCTAAATCCAATCTAATTCGGCGTCTATATATCCATATAAAGGAAATTAGTTGCCTGTGCCAGGCAGCCGCCTGGCTTTTTCAGCTTCAAGTTGGGCTGTGGAATTAATTAGGCAGATAAACAAAAGGAATTTGCAGGTAAATAGGAATCTATGCAGGTAAGAGTATAGAATTCGCAGGTAAGGGACACATTTTGGCAGATAAGAAGATTTAGAATGAAAAAGGCCATTGAAAAACTCACCATGATCAAGGAACTCACACAAATATGAGTCAATATATCCAAATAAAGGAAAATTAGATATCTGTGCCAGGTAGCCGCCTGGCTTTTTCAGCTTCAAGTTGAGCTGTGGAATTAATTAGGCAGATAAACAAAAGGAATTTGCAGGTAAATAGGAATCTATGCAGGTAAGAGTATAGAATTCGCAGGTAAGGGACACATTTTGGCAGGTAGGAAGATTTAGAATGAAAAAGGCCATTGAAAAACTCACCATGATCAAGGAACTCACACAAATATGTAGTCTATATATCCAAATAAAGGAAAATTAGATACCTGTGCCAGGCAGCCGCCTGGCTTTTTCAGCTTCAAGTTGGGCTGTGGAATTAATTAGGCAGATAAACAAAAGGAATTTGCAGGTAAATAGGAATCTATGCAGGTAAGGGACACATTTTGGCAGATAAGAAGATTTAGAATGAAAAAGTTATTAAAAACACAACTTGATACAGAAGAAATAATTCACCAAATAGTTATTTTTCAAACTTTTTACGGTAATGAGCCAAAGCCAACAACGGAAAGATATAGCGGTAGCTATGATAATGAATATAAAAAGCACCCGCCATTCCCTGCCCTTTAGGATAGGCTGTGGTCCAATCCTCTTTTTGCAGATTCTCTAATAAATATGTGATACCTTTTCGAATCGCAGGTGTTGGTTTATCTGAAACACTGATTAAAGTATCCAATGCCCAGGCTGTATGGGTTAAAGTACTGGCCCCTAAGTGCTGATAGGTTTGTTTACTATCACTATAACAGGATTCACCCCAGCCTCCATCCCTGTTTTGAATGCCTTGCAGCCATTCTATCGCTTTTTGAATACACTCATCACTTTCGGAAACTCCAACTGCTGCTAAACCCGTTACTGCGCCCCACGTGCCGTAAATATAACAAATTCCCCATCTTCCATACCAAGAACCATCCCATTCTTGATGATCCAGCAGCCATTTTACACCTTTTTTAATACTTTGATGGTCTTTTGATAGATTCGTATAGTTACCGAAGAATTCAAGAGTACGCCCGGTGATATCTGCACATGATGGGTCAGTTAGGATAAATTCAGCCTTCTCAATGGGCAGGAACTCAAAAAGCTTGGTATCTGTATTTTTTTCGAAGGCTGCCCAGCCACCGTCGTCATTCTGCATGGATAGGAGCCAGTTAATTCCTCGGCTCCAGGCATCATGATAGCTGGCGCCCATTCTGGAAATCGACCTTAATGATGCAGTGGTATCATCCACATCGGGGTTAATGGTATTAATATCAGAGAAACCCCAGCCTCCTGGTAAACTAGCAGGATTATGGATCACCCAATCGCCGAATTTAGTATGCTGCCTTTTTAGTAAGTATTGATTGGTTTTTTCGACCATAGGATCTTTAGGTGAAATCTCAGCTTTTTGCAGCGCATAGCCAATTAACGAGGTATTCCACACATCTGCTGTCGTGTATTGCATGTGCGGGCGGCCGTTAATCGTGCATTTCATTGATTTAATCCCATCAATGGCCTTCGTGATAACAGGGTCGGTTTTCTTATATCCTAGTGAGATCAGGGCAAAGATCATTAAGAAAGTAGAGCTGTAGTAGCTGTAAAACGTACCATCCTCTTCAATATGTTCAAGCATATATTTCTTCGCGCGCTGTATGGCCAGCGTCTGAAGCTGTTGGGGCAGCCCGATTAGATTCTTTACACCTTTTTCAATAAAAGAGAAGAGAGAACGCATTTCCTCCGAACGAATCCAGTTTTCAGAATCAAGCCTGCCCGCCCGTAAATCCGAGAGATCAGGACTCCTATTTGTCCTTATCGATAGTTTCTTATCCGCAAGAATCATCATTGGTGTTAAATTTGCCCGGCCGTATATGGAAAAAGAATAGAAATTGATTGGAAAAGAGAGTGGTAATAAAATAATTTCAATTGGCAGAGGGGAGAAAGAGGGCCATTTTAATTGCCCGGTTAAGGCCAACATCACTTTTGTGAACATACTAACCTCTTCGATTCCGCCTTTGGATAAAATAAACTTTTTCGCCGTGTGAAGACGTTTATCCTTTTTGTCATAGTATCCGGAGTATAAAAGGGCGTAATAGGATTCCACTGTAGCTGTAAAGTTTCCTTCCCGTTCATCGTAAAAAAGTTTCCAAGAGCCGTTTCTTTCTTGTCTGCTCAGAATCCTCTCAGTAAGACCCTTTATTAATTCTTCATCATTTATTTCTAATGTCCGTAATAAAATGATCATATAGGCATCTGTCGATAATCCAGTTTCGAATGGATAATTCCAGGAGCCATCGGGAGACTGATCCCTTCTAAGTGTCTCAACCAACCAGTCAATGCCTCTACTTGTATCGGTCATCGTATTGTTCAGTCCTCTCCCAATTGAATGTTCTCATCTATACATATTCAGGAAATAGAAAGAGAATTCTCAAGGGAGGTTATCATTATTTTTTTTATCAGAAGCCGGGAAAAAACGCCAATTGAAACCATTAAGGATGAATTAAAGGCAAAAATGAAACAACCAGCCGACATTGACAATAATAAATTAACTAGCGAGGAGAAAGGTATTTTAGAAAGGATAAGAAGGAATACAAGGGAACTGAACCTGAATAATGTTACAAGGACTATGGCCTATTTTGATTTTTACCAAAAACATCCCGAAATCCATTGGGCATTTTTAGGACATATGGTCTCTAGAAATGGCGGCTGGAACATGACCGATTTAAAAGGAGATCTCCTTACACGTCTGCTTACAAAACAAGAAAGGAATGCCTATTTCACTTTCTTAGAGCGCGGGAATTGGCTGATTTTTCAAGACGCCTATCCACAGTTTTTACTATACGGTGAAAGCTTAAAAAGAAATAAACCGCTCTTTTACCTGTTGCCCTATTTGAATATATCCACTTTCATGGAAACGCTTTGGAAATATTTTTGGAGGAAGCGGGACTCGTACATTCTCACTATGGCTTTAGTTATCAATGAACAAAGTTATTTAGAAAAAAGGGTGATTCAAAATCCTATCTATCAAAAGGATGTTTTAAACACGTTGGAGTTTAAACTACAGGATTACTTTTCTTTTAATCATATTTTGTTTCCCTATCGAAAAAAGAGTTTAGCCGGGCAAACACTTCATCAGTTTCAATCATTACATGAGCGTATTATATTAGGAAGAAGATTGTATGCTGTGCTTTTTCAAAAAAAGGAATTATTAAATCAATTTGTAGAATGGGCAAAAGCACACCGACATACTGGGTCGAGAAAAGATTATTGGCCGCATATCTTTAATAATGTCAACGAAGGAATTCCTGGAATTCCCTATCAGCTTCGATTAAACGCCTGCAAACTGAAGTGGGGAGCTAAAAAAATTTACAGTCCAGATTTAACGTCAGCATGGAAAAACGTTCAGCATCAAGAAGCGGAAAAGGGAGATTGGTTTCATCATTGGCAAGTGGCCGACTATCTCTCGGAGCTTAATGAAACACAAATAAACGGGGAGATTGAATATGAATACTGTAAAACGCTCGAAAGGCTTGAACTTGCCTCCTTGGCAAAAAAAGTCATTACCATTTTTGATTAAAGAATACGCTCCTGTATTAGTATTGGCGATATTGCTGGGTACTAGCTTAGATCTCTACTTTGTCGGGAAGAATTTGTACATGTTCCCGATTAGACCGTTTCCTGAAGTGTTTTCGATTAATATTGCTTTCACCTTCATAGGACTTCCACTTCTTGTTCTAGTGTACCTTATTAAGATGAAGCAGGTTAATAAATGGGGAAAAGTGGGAATTGTGTTATTTCTCAGCCTATTAATCCCTATCGTTGAGAGATTTTCTGAACTGTTTGGACTATTTGCACATTCCAGTGATTGGAAGCATATCTATAGCTTTTATGGTTATCTCATTTTCTTCTCGTTTATTTTTTTATTTTATCAATTAACAAATAAAGAACACTAAAAAAGCCAAGACAGAAGTCTTGGCTTTTGTAATGCCGCTACCAACGACACTACGTACCCCTTCCGTCCGTACAGTGGTTAAGTGTCCCGCAACAAGCGAATGTTCGGAAGGGGTACTGTTATAATACCACAAATTTATGAATTTAAACCATGAAACTTTCTTTTCTGTGTTGGAAAGTGTATGATGAAAATGAATTTTTTTACATAAAGGAGATGTTAATTGTGGCAAAAAAAGGACACATACAAATGCAAAACGGTGAAAAAATTGAGTTTGAATTATATCCAAACGAGGCACCTGGTACAGTTGCTAACTTTGAAAAGCTAGCAACTAGCGGCTTTTACAATGGGTTAACTTTCCACCGTGTTATTCCTGGATTCGTAAGCCAAGGAGGATGCCCTGAAGGCCGTGGAACAGGTGGTCCCGGCTATACAATCAAATGTGAAACACAAGGCAATCCGCACACACATGTTCCAGGTGCTCTATCAATGGCGCACGCTGGTAAAGACACAGGCGGCAGCCAATTCTTTATCGTTCATGAGTCTCAGCCACACCTAAATGGTGTCCATACTGTTTTCGGTAAAGTGACTTCTGGTCTTGAAGCTGCGAAAGCAATGAGAAATGGCGACATCATGGAAAAAGTAGAAGTTTACGACGAATAGGATTACTTACAGAGCCGAGCAATTGGGCTCTTTTTTCATATAATCCGTTAGAATGAATCCATTCTTTAGGGGCAAATTAACGTAAAAACATCACATGGGAGGTTTTTATGAAAAGATTTGCTCCAATACTAATCCCGTTTTTGCTGCTATTCATGCAATATCCAGTTTCGGCGGAAAAGAATGTGGAGAAGCAGTTAAAAGCTGCCATCATTATTGATGATTTCGGCGGAGGCACGGGCGGAGTTAAAGATTTTCTTGAAGGAAACATTCCAATTACGGCAGCGGTTATGCCTTTTACTGAACACTCTAAGAAGCATGCAGAATGGGCGCACAAAAATGGATTTGAAGTAATCGTTCATTTACCGATGCAGCCGAAAAGGGGAAAGCGCTCGTGGCTGGGTCCGAAACCGATTACGGTTGACTTATCACCTAAAGAGGTGAAAAAAAGAGTAGAGGAAGCATTAAAGTCTGTACCATATGCAGTTGGGATGAATAATCACATGGGGTCTTTAGCAGTAGAGGATGAAGAAGTCGTCAGAGCGATTGTTGAAGTGGCCAAGGAGAGAAAGCTGTATATCATTGATAGCGGGACAAGCCCTAAATCGAAATTTCCAGAACTCGCAAAAGAAATGAATGTGCCGCTCCTAAAAAGGGATGTTTTCCTTGATGATATATCGTCATCGAGCCACGTTAGAAAACAGATGATGAGATTGGCGAAAATAACCGAATTCACTGGCAGAGGAATTGCAATTGGTCATGTTGGCGTAACAGGTAAGGTGTGTTCTTTAGGGATATTTCAATCAATGGAAGAATACAAACAACGTAATATCAAAATCGTACCAGCATCGCAGCTATTTTCGACACAATTAACAGAACAATATTTGATACCGTGAAAAAAGCAACTTTACAGTTGCTTTTTTGGTCTCATCTCATGATTTTTTTCTTTTCAAAGAGGATTTGGAAAAGATATAAGAGGATAGCTTTGATTAAAAAGATGACTAAAAAGTTGAATTTACTTAATCTGATCAGAGAGGCATACCCCAGTTTTTTTAAAATTGGAACGTGTATATAAACAAAAAATGCATCTATACAGAAATTCGTCAGAAAGTATCGTTTGAAATTTCCAAATGTAAATTTCATAATCCAAAGGGTTCCAATAAAGAATGGCCCAAGGATTAGTGGAAGTTCCCCAAAAACTTTTGGAATAAGTTTTTTATGAAACAACCACCATAACCTTTTGTGTGCAACCAAACTTTCAATTAAAACGAAAATGCAAATAAACAATGCACCTGGGGTAAATCGCTTAAATGTTTTCTTTCCTAAAAAAGGAGCAGACAGCCAGGGAACAACAATCATTATTATAAAAACAAACTTTTCGTATCTCGTTAGGAATTTAATTAAATCTTTCATGCGGACATCCTTTTTTAAAAATATTTTTCCCGTTTTTTGGAAATTTATGTACGGTATTCCTTATAAAAAATATATCAGCAAAACGAACTGCTTTCCTTCATTATCCAAAGCTGATACAATGTCTCCTATCAATCTATGAATAATTAGTAAATAACGGGGGAAGGGATATAAATCATGAAATTAATTTCTTGGAATGTCAACGGGCTTAGAGCCTGTGTGAATAAGGGATTTTTAGATTATTTTAATGAAGTCAATGCAGATATCTTTTGTGTGCAGGAGACGAAATTACAGGAAGGTCAAATCTCCTTGGAGCTGGAGGGATATCATCAATACTGGAATTACGCAGTCAAAAAAGGCTATTCAGGTACAGCTGTTTTCACCAAAAAGGAACCTATTTCTGTCACTTATGGTGTAGGAAATGAGGATTCACAAGAGGAAGGAAGAATCCTGACATTGGAATTTGAAGGTTTTTACCTTGTGAATGTGTATACTCCAAACTCACAAAGGGATTTAGCGAGACTAAACTACCGTTTAGAATGGGAAGATCGAATCATCTCCTATTTAAAAGAATTAGACCAAGTTAAACCTGTTGTATTATGTGGGGATTTAAATGTGGCCCATCAGGAAATTGACTTAAGAAATCCCAAATCTAACTTAGGTAATTCAGGCTTTACAGTGGAGGAACGAGAAAAAATGACTTCACTGCTGGAGTCTGGGTTCATTGATAGCTACCGCTATTTTTATCCAGAAAAAGAAGGAGCCTATACATGGTGGTCATACATGGCTAAGGTTCGTGAGCGGAATATTGGCTGGCGGATTGATTATTTTATTGTTTCAGAAAAACTTCGCGACAGGTTAATCAATGCGGATATTCATTGTGATGTAATGGGCAGTGATCATTGTCCTGTAGTACTCGAATTTGAAGTCTAAATTACTATAAGTTTTTCTTATTGGAATTCATAATAACCTCATAATTTTATTTATTAGCATGATAGAATAAATTAGAATTAAGAGGTGATACAGTATGGATATTAAAAAAGACGTTCAACAGCAATTCGGAAAAAATGCTGCTTCGTACGTTTCCAGTCCCATTCATAAGGATGGAAAAGATTTATTGAAGATGGTAGAAATGGCTGAAGTCAATGGTCAGGATGTATTGCTTGATGTTGCTACAGGAGGCGGGCATACAGCCAATGCGTTTGCACCCTTGGTTAAAAAAGTAATAGCAGTCGACCTAACCGCAGAAATGTTGGCAGCGGCTGAGAGTTTTATTATAGAAAACGGCCATCAAAATGTGGAATTTGTTCAAGGTGACGCAGAGCAGCTCTCTTTTACCGATGAATCGTTTGATATTGTTACCTGCAGGATTGCGCCACATCATTTTCCGAATGTGGATTTATTCATAAAGGAAGTATATCGAGTATTGAAGCCGGGCGGCCAATTTTTATTGGATGATAATGTTGTACCTGAGTCTAAGGAATATGATCAATTTTACAATACGATAGAGAAAATACGTGATTATAGTCATTTCCGTGCCTGGAAAAAATCCGAATGGATCCAAAAACTTGAGGATAGCGGTTTGGAAGTTTTTGAATGGCATCGGTTTGAGAAGACGTTTCGATTTGAATCGTGGTGTGCTAACATGAAGCTTTCGGAATTAGAAAAAAATCATTTGACTAAATTTATTCTTGAATCTTCCGATAAGATTAAAGATAAATTTAGAATACTCATACAGGATGAAAAAATTATTTCATTTAATGGGGAAGCGATAATTTTGAAGGCGTTAAAACGTAAGTGAAAAACCCAGTGTATCAAAGAGAGCAGTCTCTTTGATACACTGGGTTTTTTAGAATTCAAAAGGACTGTGCAGGTCATTTAGGGCAGTTCCGAATACATCAAATTCAGGTGACTTCTCGCTATTAGGTACGTTTTCTTCTTGATCTCCGTGATTTGAGGGCATTTTTTCAGCGTCTTTCTTCTGATTGTAACTCAAGGTTGCATCATCTCCTTTTTTGGGGAATGAATTATATTGTATTTTTACCCATAAAAAACGTTCTAAACCATTTTTTTATTTTTTTATTACAACCTCTGCATAGTGTAGGTTTGGCGATAATATATATTCTGCAATAATATCAGTACTATTTTGCGTTTTAAAAAAAACTTTAAAATTTAGTGTTGATTTTTGTCGTAATTCGTTGTAAGATTATCAATGTCGCTGCTATGACGCAGTGAAGTTAGCAACTTAGTTTTCTAGTTAGTTCTTTAGAAGGCAATATTACATGCGGGTGTGGCGGAATTGGCAGACGCACCAGACTTAGGATCTGGCGCCGCAAGGCGTGGGGGTTCGACTCCCTTCACCCGCACCAAGTTATTTTCGTTAGAAAATAACAATAAATAAAATAAAATTTCCATAATAATGCGGAAGTAGTTCAGTGGTAGAACACCACCTTGCCAAGGTGGGGGTCGCGGGTTCGAATCCCGTCTTCCGCTCCAATGTTGCCGGGGTGGCGGAACTGGCAGACGCACAGGACTTAAAATCCTGCGGTAGGTGACTACCGTACCGGTTCGATTCCGGTCCTCGGCACCATTTCTAGAATAGAAGTTATAATTGCGCCCGTAGCTCAATTGGATAGAGTGTCTGACTACGGATCAGAAGGTTATGGGTTCGACTCCTTTCGGGCGCGCCATATTTTATCGGGAAGTAGCTCAGCTTGGTAGAGCACTTGGTTTGGGACCAAGGGGTCGCAGGTTCGAATCCTGTCTTCCCGACCATTAAACGATTTTTGGGGCCTTAGCTCAGCTGGGAGAGCGCCTGCTTTGCACGCAGGAGGTCAGCGGTTCGATCCCGCTAGGCTCCACCATAACTTTATATGATATATTTGGCGGTGTAGCTCAGCTGGCTAGAGCGTACGGTTCATACCCGTAAGGTCGGGGGTTCGATCCCCTCCGCCGCTACCAAATATTTTCACAAAGTTATACTATCTGTTTTTACTGCGGAGGAATACCCAAGTCCGGCTGAAGGGATCGGTCTTGAAAACCGACAGGCGGGTTAAACCGCGCGGGGGTTCGAATCCCTCTTCCTCCGCCATAAATTTTAATTTTCAATTTCTCTCATGTGGAGGGGTAGCGAAGTGGCTAAACGCGGCGGACTGTAAATCCGCTCCCTCCGGGTTCGGCGGTTCGAATCCGTCCCCCTCCACCAATGTTTTTATAGGGGTATAGTTTAAAGGTAGAACGAAGGTCTCCAAAACCTTTGGTGTGGGTTCAATTCCTACTACCCCTGCCAACAATTTGCCGGTGTGGCGGAATTGGCAGACGCGCACGACTCAAAATAGAACGTGTCTAAGACAAATCTACATTGGTAATAATTTAATTTGCCTGAGTGGTGGAATGGCAGACACGCCGCACTCAAAATGCGGTGCCGCAAGGCGTGCCGGTTCAAGTCCGGCCTCAGGTATCAATTAAAGATAGACTTTCAACATTTTGTTGAGGGTCTTTTTTGCATTTCGCATAAGATTCAAACAGGCCGAAATCGTATGCTTCAAATCTTATGCGGAGGTGGAAGAAAAATGGCAAGAAGGGGATTACTAACAGAAGAAGAGTTACAGATAGTAAGAAAGAAATTAACTGATGAAGAAGGATTTGCTAAGTTCGAGAGGGACTGTCAGCTTAAAAACCTACGACCTTCAACAATAGAATTTTATCGGAGTGAACTTAATGCAGTTAAAAGGTCATTAGCTGAAATGGACATTAAGAAAGAAGTTGTTGAACTTAAGAAGAAAGATGTTGAGCAACTGATTCTTCATTTAAAGGACAAAATTAAGATTGTCAGCATCAACACCAGAATCAGAGCTTTAAGTGCTTTCTTCAATTATTTGTACAGAATTCGAGCTGTTACTCCGAATCCAATGAAAAATATTCAGCAGCTTAGAGATCGTCAGAGAGTTATTGAAACATTAGATGATGATGAAATTGTTAAACTAACTAAATTCATGAAAAAACAAAGGAGCTTCATCGGAGAAAGGGACTTAACAATCTTTTTAGTAATGCTAGATACTGGGGTTAGATTAGCAGAAACAGTAGGAATTAAAGTAGAGGACGTTCGAAAGAACAAGCTATTAATTAGAAATACGAAGAACCTTAATGAAAGACTTGTTTTTCCATCAAAGAAAGTTCAAGCTATTCTTGAGAATTACATCAAACTACGAGGGAAACTATCTCATGAATGTTTGTTCATAAACAGAGATAATAAGCCTTTAAAACCAAGAAGTATTCAAACAAGATTTGAGAAGTATAAAGAGGATGTAGGAATTGAAAAACAATTCAGTCCACATATTCTAAGACATACTTATGCAAAACGGTCAATAATAGCTGGAATGGATGCTTTCTCCCTAGCTGCTCTATTAGGTCATAGCGATCTTTCTGTTACAAAGAAATATGTAGCTTTATGGGGAAATGACTTGGAAGAAAAAGCGAAGAGATATAGTTCAATCGACAAGTTAGAAATTTAATTATTTACAGAATATTCCAACTTATATTTTACGTTAATGCTTTAAAGTGTTAAAATATAATTATAAACAAAAACCTTGTCGGTCAATGGGCGGCTACCCTACGACAAGGTCACAACAAATTCACAAGGAATCGTTTCTTTAATTATAAGACGAACTTCCTTGTATTTCAAGGAGAAGATGAAAATGAAATTATTATCTATTCTTAGTGGTAAAGGATTCGTTATGTTCAACAAAGAAATTGCAAGAGAAGTATCAGTAAACGGAGCGATCATCTTTGGACAATTGTGCAGCAGTTTTGAAAGCTTCGGAAATAAGAACATGTTGACTAATCGGAATGGGAAAGAATACTTCTATCTAACGAGTGAAGTTATAGAAGAAGAAACTGCTCTTACATACAGACAACAAGTGAAAGCAATAAAAGACTTAGAAAAAGCTGGATACATTGAAGCTGTTATAATGTGTTCACCTGCAAGAAAGTACTTCCATATTACAGACAAGATTATTCAACAGTTACTCCCAAAAGAATTAGTCAGCTTTGACATAAGGGCAGAACTGAATGAGACTAATGAACAAGAAAATATAGTGGTTGAGCCTTCTGAGGATTTTGTTAGCTTTGACAAAAGTGAAATCCTAGCCTGTAACAAAGGTAAATCCAAGCCTGTACAAAAAGTACAAGCATATAAAAAGAAAAATGAAAAAGAAAAATTGAAAAATAACAAGGATAAAATTGTTAACAAAGAAGGTAACAAGGATGATATCATATTCAATTTGACAAATGAATTCAGGCTTAAAGGCATGTCAAAAGAATTATGTCTTCGTGTGGTAGATGAAACTAATGCAGCTCAAGGAGTTCAGAATTATGCTGCTTATCTTCGGACATGTCTTACAAACACTTTAAACAGAAGTCAGGTTAAACATGGACTGATCGATCCATTTGATAAGATGGAAGAAAACTTAAAGAAGGGTGGCTCAAGTATTCCTTGCTACGATTGGTTGTCCAGCTGATTGTTCACTTTAGCAAAACGATAAAGATGAGCATCAGGATAAATATTTTTATATTTAAATGTTGGATAAATATTTTCCATAATGGTTTTTTGTACCCATCCCACACTCATTATTTTATTAAAAGCTGCATATTTAAACGCTTCTTGGGCTGTATGAAAATTTGTAATAATTTTCTCTTCTCCATTATTCTGCTTTTGATACAAAACTATCTTCGGTGTCCGTTCTTGTCGTTGTGGTTTGGGTGGATTTTTTACAGTAAATAAATCTTCCGGATACTTTTTCTTTTCAACATATACAAATCGGAATTGACTTGCATTAGGAAATTTCCTTGTATTAAAAGCCTCAGAGTATTCATTAATTATTAAACTTTTTTGTGCACAGTGTTGACTCATAATTCCGTTTGAAACAGACCAATTTTTAGCTTCTGTATTACTTCTAAATAATCCTATTTGAACTTCTGAGCCATCCTCTAATTTTTTATAACAAATTACTGGAAAACCTACTCCCATTAATTAATCTCCTTTATAATTATAACTATCAGTTTTTATAATCAAACACTTTTTCAAAACGATACTTATTGGCATTGGGGTACCTTCTCCAGTTAACATAAAGTAGATCTGGATAAATATTATCTTTTATACTTTTTTGCACCCATCCTACTCCCATGATATGGTTATCAGTTGCCCATTTACATGCTTCTGCTAGAGTATTGAACTCACGAACAAATACTTCAGAACCATCTTCTAATTTTTTATAACAAGCTACTTTCATAGAGTATCCAACAGGCATGAATATTCCTCCAATCTTCATTTGCAGTCGTTTTCATTTTACAACAAATAATGGCTTCATAATAGTCTTTAGTGGATAACAGAATGAGTGTTGTTACTTCTATTTGTATATAACTTACATTTACTAACATTTCGCTAAAAATTCAACAGATGATCCACGTATGACCTTTAGGATAAATTCTAGATTGTAATTCAGGGACAATTAGTTTGGTCTTTTAAAATTATTTATTTTGTTAAGTTCCTTCAAATTGCGCATAGGAACAATCTGAAGAGAAAGAAGGAAGATTATGATGGACAAAAAAACACTGCTGAAGAAATGATGGAAATTGTTAAAAATCTTGAAAGGTGGGTTTCGTACGGAGAACGGGCAGACTTCTTACGAGAAATGTTTTATGAGTTCTACAATCCAACTGGACTAGAATGAGTAGAAGAAGACTGGGACTAAGGAAGGCTGAACTTAAATGTACAGTCTTTTTATTTTGTTCTCCCAATTTACGTTTAGAAACATTTGATTACCTACTAAAAATTGTTGATTTTTTTATTTAGTCAAAAGTTGAAAATTTTTTTACCGATCACTTTAAATGGTAATCATAAGTCATACGTTAGCTTGCTGTGACTTTTTAAATACCATTTAATACGTAACTCACAACAGGGAATTCAAGAGTCATGACAAGCTATCATATGACTCCTTCTGTTCATTTCGTTGTCAAAGTGAGGTTTATAAGGCTAACTTGAAAATAAACGTTTTGAATTGACTACTATGGTCAATAGTATCGGCATCACATCAGATTTTACTTCAGATACAAATAGTTTCTTGAGTTTTCTATAACAAGAACATCATTCCTCGAATTGAGTTAAAAAATCAGCTGATTCATAAAAAAAATATCTTTCAAACTATTGGTAAATAAAGATTTACATCCAAGGTTTCTCGAAAATTTAATATTTTTTCTGATTTTGATTTACATTCGCTATAACGTCCCTATAATGACGCCGTAAGAAAAAACAAATTACGGAGGTCCTTAAAATGGAATTAAAATCATTCGAAAAAACTTTATCAAAGGAACAACGAAACAAATTAAATAAGTCTATAGAAGTTTTTGAAGTGAACTTACTAAAGAAGGATATACTGGGCCCCCCTTACAAGAATCGAACTCTTAGCAGCAATATCAATAAGGGATGCAAGAGAATAGTATCTGAAGATGGTTAAAAATACTAAAGGGGAGATTACAAAGTTTCAAACATTTAAAGATTTTGTTTTGTTTGGAGCAACTGAACAATCTACAATACTACCGGCAGTATTCGCAAAATCTATTATATCAAAATCAAAAGGTATCTTTGGAGGCTTAGACTTTGAAACAGGTTTAGCAGGAATATCTGAATTAGACTATGGTGTAACACCTAGTTTTTTAAAACCGAATAAACCCTTGTCTATGAAATTAGGTAGACATTTATTTGAAGAAAATAGTCAGAAGGACAAAGAAATTTTAACTATAATGGGAATCACAAAGAAGGAATTCAAGAAGACTGTTATGAAAAAGCTGCAAATACTAATTGGATTCCTGAATCTGCTGAAAAGTATTTTCTAGCAGGGAAATTATCTAAATGATCGAGCAGAGTTTGCTCGGTCTTTTTGTTATAAAATTTCTATTTTATTATTAAGATTCTTCAGAGTATCCTCTGGAAGTCAGTGAATGTGGGCTGATACTTGTGATTAATTTCAATAAATAAATCATTCCAATGAACTGCTAAATTCCATCAAGTAGAATGAGAGCATATTTGAAGCAATGGTTTGAATTTTCGGAAGGAAATCTTGAATATGTAAAAGATTAAGGCAGCTTAGGCTGTCTTATTTTTTTCTTGTGTTTCATTTTTGACAGACTTAATACTAAAAATCGAAATTATTTAGACGATTATTCCAAAAACATCGAATTCACTTAATCCCTGTAGTTCGCAGAATATGAACTCTCTTATACACGTCTTGTGGACTTTCCTCCATGTTGTATAGACGTAGAGGATTTTTTTATTCATATTATATTTTTTGCTTTGAATTACATGTATGGCACCAGTGGCATGATATAGAAACTAACTCACTCAATAAATATCACTTAAGAATAGTCAGGCAGAACCCAACGTATTAATTCGAACGCTCATAAATTGAGAGATAAAAGATATCTTATATGATGTATTATACAGAGTTTTGTTTTAATGGTTTCACCTACTATTTTAAGTTAAGTTTTTTAGTGTTACTATAGAAAAGAATATAAATTTCGGACCAAAGGAATGTTAGATAATGGTAAAAGACTTACAATATCGTTCAACAATTAAGTCGAGACCTTTGTTTTATTTTGAGATGAAAAAGGTTTCATCCCTTATAAATAAAGGAGTTAGTTTAGCTCAAGTGAAAGATATAGTGATTCAAGAAAATATTTTTCAAGTGAATACAGAAACCCGTAAAAAGGAAATTGCATCAACAGTGTTAGGTCGATTGAAGAACTTGGATGACTTCTTAATCCAACAAATAGCTGAAGCTGATGTGGAAACGAGTAAATTACTTGTTTTATATTCAGTCTTAAAGACAGATCGATTGTTCTTTGAATTTCTGGATGAAGTGCTGAAGGACAAACGCATATTGAAGGAGAATATGTTATCTGATAAAGACTTCAATATTTTTTTCCAAAGGAAGCGTGAAGAATCCGAAGTTGTGAATGGATGGCAAGACTATACGTTCTATAAACTACAACAAGTATATATTCGAATTTTGTTTGAAGTAGGAATTCTGAAGAATCAAAAAGACGATAGAGAAATCGGTGAGCCATTCTTTAGAGAAGATGTAAAAAATCATTTAAAAGAAATTGGGGATGAACATTTTGTTCATTTATTAGTAGGTGAATAAGCATGATAAATATTCAAAAACGATTGGATCAAATACGAGATAAAATTTCAGACCCATCATTCCGTGAAAGTAAAGGATTAGGAAATGAAATTGGTTATTACATTTTTGATTACGATCCCCAGGAAGAAATGAGGGTTCGTGAATACATAAGTTATTTAAAGCAACGTATCAATACTTCAAATTCATCTGTATATATTCGTGAATTTGATTTATATGAAATAGTATTAGAGATACTAGAAAATAAAGGTTATTTACAGAAAAACTTTGATTTGGAACAAAAGCGTGGAAGTGAATTTGTTCTAAATGCAACAAAGAAAGCATTACGCTTAACCCTAAATGGTGATTTAGTAGTGGATTATATTTCGCAACGGGTTGAAGAGAATGATGTGGTGTTCTTAACGGGGATTGGAAAGGTGTTTCCAATTATTCGTTCTCATACAATTTTAAATAATTTACATAGTGCAGTAGATTCAGTTCCTGTCATTATGTTTTTTCCAGGTTCTTACGATGGACAAGAACTCGTGTTATTTAATGAGATAAAAGATGATAACTATTATCGTGCCTTTCAATTAATTGATAAATACGAATGAGACTAAGGATGGGGTGTAGTCTGTGTTATTAAAAGAGATGTTTGTAAAGCGGATTGACCGTGATATTAAAGGTGTTATTAAAGTTGGTCAAGCAGATGAAGAAAATGTTGCGCAGGAATTAGATGAATATGTTGTAACCAATGAATTACTACGACATATTCGTGATTTTTATGCTTCTTATCAAAAAGGGATTGCTGGACACACCGATAAAATGGGCGTATGGATTTCTGGGTTCTTCGGATCAGGTAAATCACATTTCCTAAAAATTCTGTCTTATTTATTAGAGAACAAGACAGTAATGATTGACCAGGAAACGAAGAAAGCAATAGATTTCTTCAGAGAAAAAATCAGTGACCCAATGGTGCTTGCAAATATGAAGCAAGCTGGTGATGTTACGACTGATGTTATTCTCTTTAATATTGATGCAAAGAGTGAATCTGACTCTAAGAATCAAAAAGATGCTATCGTTAACGTATTCAATAAAGTGTTCAATGAAAAGCAAGGGTTCTGTGGCTCAATACCATGGATTGCAGATTTAGAACGCCAAATGGTAAAGGATAATACATATGAAGCATTTAAAACAAAATTTGAAGAACTATCAGGTTCTTCATGGGAAGATGCTCGCTATGATATTTACTACGAGGAAGACGGTGTAGTAGGTGCACTTGCAGAAACAACGAAAATGAGTGAAGAAGCAGCACGTAGTTGGTACAACAAAGCTGAAGAAAATTATTCATTAAGTGTGGAACGCTTTGCTCAAAAAGTACGCGAATATGTGGAAAGCAAGGGTAAGAATCATCATGTCATTTTCTTAGTCGATGAAATTGGACAATACATTGGTGATAACTCACAGCTAATGTTGAATCTCCAAACAGTAGTTGAAGAATTAGGAGTCCACTGTGCAGGGAAAGTATGGGTTATTGTTACAAGCCAACAAGACATTGATTCTGTTACAAAAGTAAAAGGAAATGACTTCTCTAAAATCACAGCACGTTTCAACACTCGTTTAGGCCTCTCAAGTGCAAATGTCGATGAAGTTATCAAAAAGCGTATACTCGAAAAAACAGGTGTAGCAAGGCAAACCCTTGAATTGCTTTATAAAGAAAAGAGCTCTATCTTAAAGAACTTAATTACATTCTCAAGCAATACAGCTGAAATGAAAATGTTCAAGAATGAGGATGATTTTGTAGATATATATCCTTTTACTCCATATCAATTCAATTTATTGCAGCATGTATTCAGTGGTATTCGTACACATGGTGCTTCAGGTAAGAGTTTATCTGAAGGTGAGCGTTCACTACTTGCAGCATTTCAAGAAACTGCGATGAAATATGCAGATAAAAAAGTTGGTTCACTGGTCCCAGTAGCATCTTTCTTTGATACGGTGTTTTCATTCTTAGATGCAGCAATCCGTACAGTAATCATTCATGCTGAAAACAACGAAAGACTACATGCAAATGATGTTGAAGTATTAAAACTATTGTTCTTAATCAAGTACGTAAAAGAAGTTCCATCAACCTTAGAAAATATATCAACACTGATGGTGAAACATATAGATGAAGATAAAATTGACCTGAAAAAAGAAATAGAAAAATCATTAAATCGTCTTGTGAAAGAAACATTGGTCCAAAAAAATGGTGATGAGTATATCTTCTTAACAAACGATGAGCAAGATGTAAACCGTGAAATCAAAAATATGAGTATTGATTCTGGTGAATTGACCCAAAAAATTGGTGAAGAGATTTTCGAATCGATTCTCACAAGTAAGAGATATAGCTATTCAAAACGCTATAATTTCGGATTTAATGCGATTATTGATGACCGTACACGTGGACAACAAAATAATGAAATTGGACTGAAAATATTAACACCATACTTTGATAATGGTAGTGACTTGAATTCATCTGAATTACGATCTATGTCAACAAGAGAAAAGAACGTTATTGTTCATCTTCCTTCTGATACTTCTTATTTAGAAGAAATGGAAGAAATCATGAAGATTCAAGCCTACCTAAAGCAAAAAGGTGGTATAGTATCATCTGCCACAATTGAAGATATTAAATCAAGAAAAGGTCGTGAAGTAACAGAACGTAAGAATCGTTTAACTGTTCAATTACAAGAAGCTCTTCGTCAAGCACATGTATATGTTAATGGTAGCTTGCTAGAAACAAAAGAAAAGAACCCAATTGAAAAAATCAATGATGGATTCAAAGTTTTAATTGATTCCCTTTATAATAAGTTGAATTATGTGAAAACGTTTATTGATTCACCAAGAGAATTACAGGCATTGTTGGATGAAAAAACTATGCAAATGTCTCTAGGTGTAGCTAATGAAGATCCAAATCACCTAGCAGTTCAAGAAGTAAATAGGTACATCATTCGTGCCAAAGATCGTAAGCAACAATTAACAGTAAAACTTATCACAACACAATTTGGTAAAGAGCCCTATGGTTGGAATGAACTTGATATTATCGCTATCCTCATTAAGCTTTTTAAGGTTCAGGAAATCAAACTGGAATTAGCAAGTGAGATGGTATCACCGACAGATAAAAATCTGATCAATTATTTAACAAAACGTGATCAAGTTGACAGAGTAATTGTCAAACAACGTGAACGCATCTCAACTACATTAATCAATAAAGCTAAAGACATTTGTAAAGAAGTATTTGGTATTACATCCTTACCAAATGACGAAGATGGATTAATGAAGCGTTTGAAAGACTTGGTTCGAGATGAAAAAAGTGAAGTTGAATCACTATTAGTAAACTACAAATTCAGACATTATCCAGGGCAACAAGTATTAGAAGATGGATTAGATGCATTTAATACGATACTCACCATTCAAGATACTGCGACTTTCTATTCTAAGCTAAAAGATGTGGAAGAAGATTTTTTTGATTATGGTGAAGATGTGGGTGTTGTAAAAAGCTTCTTTAAGGATCAAAGAGAAACGTATGACAAAGCAAAAGAAAAAGAAGTTATTTTTGAACGGAGTCAAACGTATGTAACAGATCAAGAAGCAAGGAAAATTATTAAAGATATGAAAGATATCTTGAAGAAAACAGAGCCTTATTCAGATATTTATAAGTTGCCGAAATTGGTTGATAAATTTGTTGAAAAATACACCGAATTACTTGAAAAAGAATCCGAACCTGTTCGGGACATTATTAAAGGAGATTTCTCTACAGTAATGGAAGAACTTGAGCAGTATGAGTTTAAGAATAAGTTTGTAGCTAAAGTAAAAGCTACTTTCGATAATCTATTGGTCAAATTAGAAACTGCCAATGAATTCTCACAAGTAATTGCCATGAAAGAAGAAAGTGATCGTATTAAAACTAGATTTTTTAATGAATTTGCATTGGAGAAAGAAAAAATTAAGCCTCCAGTGGTTCACCCAGATCCAATAGATGATAGTGATACACCACCTATTATTGTTTTACCGGTAAAAGAAATTGTAAATATAAGTATGCGTAGTTTACTTACAGGTACAATGGAGATTAAATCAAAAGGTGATGTTGATAAAGTTCTTGATAATATTCGTCAAAAGCTTGAAGAGAAATTAAATGAGGATAAAGTGATCAAATTAATCTAAAAGGGAGGAATGTTTCTCCCTTCTCTTTAAAATTCGAAGCTAAAGGCAGGTTACATGATGGATAAATCAGCAATTAAAAACTTTGCGACATCAGCACGTGTAAAGTTAATGGGAAATGTCATGCAAAATGCATATGAACTAGGCATAACAAAAGATGATATTAAAGAACCTGAAATATATCAAGATGGATTTCGTATTGGAGAGCGATTATTTAACAAAAATCAAAAGAAACAATACGATACATTAATCGCAAAGATTCGTGAAAAAGGCTATGAACAAGTAGTAGAAGAAGTTGCTTATACATGGTTTAACCGTTTTATTGCCATTCGTTTTATGGAAGTAAATGATTACTTACCGATTGGTATTCGCATATTATCTTCCCAACAAGAAGGGAAAATTGAGCCTGATGTTATTCAAGAAGTAACAAATATTACAGATGATTTAGAATTAGATATTGAACTTGTATTTGGTTTGCAAGATGAAAATAACTCAGAAGAATTATTTAAGTACATATTAATAAAACAATGTAATAAGTTAAACGACATACTACCATACATGTTTGAAAAGATTGAGGATTACACAGAATTATTATTACCTGATAACTTACTTCAAGAAGGATCTGTGGTACGTGATTTAGTTACAATGATTCCAGAAGAAGATTGGACAAAACAAGTAGAAATTATTGGTTGGTTATATCAGGAATATATTTCAGAAAAAAAAGCTGAAGTAGCTGCTGCTGTAAAAAAAGGAAATAAAGTAAGTAAAGAAAACTTGCCGGCTAAAACACAAATATTTACTCCGAAATGGATTGTAAATTACATGGTTGAAAACTCGTTAGGCCGTTTATGGCTAGAGTCCCATCCTAATGAAGAACTGACACAACAGTGGAAATATTATTTAGAAGAAACTGAACAAGAATCAGAGGTACAGGAACAATTAGAAAAACTAAAAAACAAAGAATTAAATCCCGAAGATATTAAAGTATTGGATCCATGTATGGGTTCTGGACATATTCTTGTGTATGCATTTGATGTTCTTTATCAAATTTATAAAGAAGCAGGCTATTCTGAACGTGATATCCCAAGGTTAATTATTGAGAAAAACTTATATGGTCTTGATATTGATGATCGTGCAGCACAGTTGGCGTACTTTGCTATAATGATGAAAGCACGTAGTTATGAACGTCGTATTTTTAGACATACTCTTGAGCCCAATCTAGTAGCTATTCAAGAAAGTAAAGAAATTTCAAAAGATGCAATAGATTTTTTTGTTAGTAGTAATAATAGTTTAGAGATAGAACAGGAAATATTAAGAAATAATCTGTTTTATCTTATTGAAACATTTAAAAATGCAAAAGAGTACGGGGCTATAATAGAAGTGACAAATTTCGATTTTACACTTCTTGAGAAAGGGATTGAAGAATTACAAAATAAACAAAGTTTTGAGAACATCTTTTCTATAGAATATCGAGACATCTTATTAGAAGTTATTTTGCCACTAATTAAACAGGCTAAGATAATGAGTGAGAGATTCGATATAATTATTACCAATCCTCCGTATATGGGTAGTAGTGATATGAATACAAAGTTATTGGATTTTACTCAAAAGTACTATCCGAATAGCAAAAAAGATATGAGTACTGTAATAATAGAAAAATCTATTGCCCTTTGTAAAGAAAATGGATATGTTGGAATGATAAATATTCCAACTTGGATGTATCTATCTTCTTATGAGGATTTTAGACATGAATTACTCAATAGCACAGCAATCATTAATTTACTACATCTTGGAAGAGGTGTTTTTGGATCCGATTTTGGGACTGTTAGCTTTGTCCTTAAGAATAGCAATATAAAAAATTATATTGGTCTATATAAAAAACTATTTGTTAAAAAAAGTCAAGTTGAATCCAATGAAATTAAAAAACAAAAATTCTTTTATAATGATAATGTTTATTACAATAAACAAATTGAGTTTAAATCTATTTCTGGAAATCCTATTGCTTATAATATCAACGAAACAATTTTAGGTTTTTATAAAAATGGAGTTAAAATAAGTGATATTGCTGACCCTAGACAAGGTTTAGCAACTGGTAACAACGATACTTTTGTTAGATTGTGGTATGAAGTTAATTTTAATAAAATTGGATTTGAATATAGAAATGTACAAGAATTTATAAATTCACATAAATTATATGTCCCATTTAACAAAGGAGGAAAATTCAGAAAGTGGTATGGGAATATTGCACATATATTAAAATTTGATAAGTTTAATTACAATCAATTATCCAAATCTGGAAACAAGTTACCTTCAAAACAATACTATTTTAAAGAGTGTCTTACTTGGTCTAAGGTCACAATAGGAGGTATATCATTTAGAAATGTAGAACAAGGAGTTGTTTTTGCCGATTCGGGATGCTCAATTTTTAATGTTCCTGGTAAGGAAAATGTGAAATATGCCTTATTAGGACTTTTAAATTCAAAAGTAGCGGATGTAGTTATGAGTTTTTTGAGTGCAACAGTTAATTATGAAGTGGGACATGTAAATAATGTCCCTGTAGAATTTGGTGAATATTTTAACGAAATACAATCTTTAAGTTTAGTAAATGTTAACATCGCTAAAATTGATTGGGGTTATAATGAAAATACTTGGGAATTTAAGAGGCATCCATTTATTCAATTGAAAGGCGAACACAGGGAACTGAAGATAATCTTTGAAGAGTGGCAAAAAACTACTAATAAAAATATAGAGATTGTAAAGCAGAATGAAGAAAGAATTAATGAAATATTTATTAATTTGTACAATTTGCAAAAAGAAACTGGTATAGAGGTATGTGAAGATAATATCACTTTAACAAAAGCAGATAAACATTATGATATCAAGAGTTTTATTTCATATGCTATTGGTTGTATGTTTGGAAGATATTCAATACATAAAGATGGACTAGCTTTTGCAGGTGGAGACTTTAATATTGAAAATTATAAGCAGTTCTCCTTTATAGTTAATGATAATGTGATTCCAATTACCGATGATTATTATTTTGAAGATGATATTGTGAGTAGGTTGATTAAATTTTTACAAGAAGTTTTTGGCGATGAGAAATTAGAAGATAACATAGAATTTATAGCTAATAGTTTAGGAAGAGGAGCTAACGAAACATCGAGGCAAAGTTTAAGAAGGTATTTTTTAAAGGATTTTTACAAAGATCATATTCAACGCTATTCTTCGAATAACCAAAAGAGACCAATCTACTGGTTATTTGAAAGTGGGAAGCAAGATGGTTTTAAAGCGTTGATATATATGCATCGTTATGATGAAAGTACAGTTGCCAAGGTACGTACTGATTATTTACATATGTTGCAGGGAAAGTATGAAGCTGAGATGCACCGTCAAGAAGTGATTAGTGAATCCGATGTTTCTGATCGTGACAAGAAATCTGCAAAGGATAAAAAAGAGAAACTTCAAAAGCAATTGTTAGAATGTAGAGAGTACGATCAAGTGATTGCACACGTTGCGAATCAACGTATTAGCATAGATTTAGATGACGGTGTAAAAGTAAACTATATGAAGTTCCAAGGTGTTGAAGTTCCTCAAGGTGAAGGAAAGAAGCCATTGATGGCGAATCTGCTATCACCAATTAAATTGTAAGGTGTACAATTAAAAATGGTTTAGCCAAAAGCGGCTAAGCCATTTTTTGAAGGAGTAGATTTGTGATGAATTTGAAGGAAGTACAACGAATGTTAATGGAGATGTTTGCTCGTCCATTAGGTGATGGAAAGCAGCGACATATTGTTTTTTGGTATGATGAAGCAGGCGAATTTCAAGAAGATATTATAGGACTATCATTAGAGAATGTTCGGATTTGGGAAATGACGCAGAATAACTTATTTGCGACAAAGTATGAAATTGAGAAAGTGGACCCAGTATCTCACTTTTTAATCTATTCGGTAATGCCAAAGCCATCTCCAAGAGAAGATTGGTTGTTAGATACATATAAGTATAGTTTTGAGTTTGCTACGGATAAGATTACGGTTATTATGCGTGATTTAGGTGTGGATGATGATAGTCTTCGTTCTGTATTTAAAAAATATGCGAAGTTTTTTAATAACAAAGAACGTTTTGCTCTTTTTTCAGGCTATCGTATAGAAAAGTATAACGAGGAAACTATTGATATTGCAGTATTATCCGCCCTTTGTAAGTGTACATATGAAAGCTTAGAAGAAGTACTTAAGGCATTATTTTGTGAAGAATGTAAGAAAACGAATAAGTATTGGGAAAGTATAGGGAAGTTTGGTGATGAAGAAACGTTTTGGATGTTAATGGAGAAAGGATTCGGCTACCAACATTCGGACAAATCATTAAAGAGTCTATTTACATTCTTCAGTATTTCACATCTTTCTGAGAGCTTAAAGGTAGAAATCCCTTTAACATGGACGTCATTTGTCGCACATAATGTAACAAATAGTGTTGTATTTATTGATCACTTTATGAACAATAAAGAAACATACGAGGTATTATCAGACCAAATATCAGAACGAATCAATGTAGAAAAGTATATTGCAAATTGGGACCTTACGGCATTTGTTGGCTGCGATACATTCCGTTATTTTGATATTCATATAATCAACAAGCTTTCCAAAGACTTAGTAGAAGGTCTTGAAGAGTATGAAGCATATAAAGGGATTGTAAACCAAAGAAGAAAATCACATTGGTATCCTATTTATAAATATGAGCTAGGTGCGATATATTGGGCAATTTCATTGTTAGAAAAGGTGAAGGATCTTGAACAAACAATTCATTATGCAGATGCACAAGAAATGTTTAAATCCTATTGTAATAGTTATTCATTCCTTGATAAAGCGTACCGTAAATTCTATGCAGCACTTGATAAAGTAAATCAAGGAGAGCAACTACATGGATTACGAGAAGTTATAGAAAATGTGTACACAAATTGGTATGTGAATGAGCTTTCTGTTCAGTGGTCAAAAGCAATTGAAATCAATCCAAATAACCAGTGGGAATTACTGGGATTACCACAACAGCACAAATTTTATAACAATCATATTAAAAGCCATGTGAATAAAGGGGAACGTGTATTTGTCATTATTTCTGATGCGCTACGCTATGAAGCAGCAAAGGAACTTTGTGAGTTATTAAATGTAGAGCGTAAAGCATCAACGGAAATTAGTGCAATGCAAGGCGTGTTACCATCATATACAGACTTAGGAATGGCATCACTTTTACCACATCGAGAACTAAGTCTCGTGGAAAAAAGTATATACATTGACGGATTGAAGGCTTCGAGTACAGAAAATCGAAATTCTGTATTAAATAAGCATGCAGGTGATGCTATTGCTGTTCAATATAAAGATGTGATTGACTACAATCGTCAGCAATATCGTGATGTGTTTACTGGAAAGAGAGTAATTTATATTTATCACAATACAATTGATGCACATGGGGATCATGCAGTAACGGAGCGTAAAGTATTCGAAGCAGTTGATGATACGTTTAAAGAACTACTTGTATTGGTGAATAATTTAATTAACCATGTGAGTGCATCGACCATTTATATTACTGCGGATCATGGGTTCTTATATCAACGCAGCTCATTAGAAACACATGAAAAAGTGATAAAAACAACAAATAATGTCGTCCTTGATAATCGTCGTTTTCTAGTTACAGAACAAGAGGAAGATATTCAAGGGACATTAACGTTCTCAATGGATTATATTTTAGGTAATAATAGTTATATATATGTAACTGTTCCTCGTGGTGCAGAACGTTTTGCAAAGCAGGGAGCAGGTGCAAATTATGTTCATGGCGGTGCAATGCTGCAAGAGGTTGTTGTACCAGTAATTAAATTCAAAAATGATCGTAGCAAGAACAGTAAGAATGACATTAAGAAGGTTGATGTACAGCTAACGAGCTTGACTCGTAAAATCACAAACAGCATTACATATTTAGATTTTTTCCAAACAGAAAAAGTGGAAGATAAAAAAGTTCCACTGCGCTTAAAAGTGTACATTTCAGATGAAGAAGGAAATCGAGTATCAAACGAGAACATTATCATTGCAGATAAACGCTCAGACAAACCAGAAGATCGAACATTTAAAGAGAAATTTGTACTTAAGAGCATGACGTATAATAAAACAAAACGCTATTATCTCATTCTTGAGGACGAAGAAGAAAGTGTAGAAAAAGAATACAACAAATACCCATTCACGATTGATATTACATTTACAAATGATTTCGGATTTTAGAAATGAGGGGAAGCGAAAATGGAAGACTTAAATAAAAAACTAAACACTCATTTTGCAGGAAAAGTTGTTCGTAAAGACTTAACCAAAAAGATAAAAGCTGGGGCAAATGTCCCGGTTTATGTTCTTGAATATTTGCTTGGAATGTATTGTGCAACAGAAGAGGAAGATAGCATTCAAGATGGTGTAGAAATGGTAAAGAAAATCCTATCTGATAATTTTGTGCGCCCTGATGAAGCTGAAAAGATTAAGTCCAAAATTAAAGAGCTACGTCAATACACAATCATTGATAAAATTAGTGTGAAGTTAAACGAGAAGAAAGACGTATATGAGGCTGAATTTTCTAATTTAGGATTAAAAGGTGTACCAATCTCAGCTCATTATTTACAAAAGTATGAAAAGCTACTAGCTGGCGGTATATGGTGCATTTTGAAGATGGAATATTTCTTTGATGAAGAAGCAAAAGGAGTAAGTCCATTTGTTATTGCGGGGCTAGATCCAATTCAAATGCCAAATATGGACCTACAAGATTTACTAGATCAACGCCAACATTTTACAAAAGATGAATGGATTGATATTCTGATTCGTTCAATTGGAATGGAACCGACTCAACTAGAAGATAAAGTAAAATGGCATATGCTTTTACGACTGATACCTCTAGCTGAAAACAACTATAACTTATGTGAGTTAGGTCCACGTGGTACAGGTAAATCTCACGTTTATAAAGAGATTTCACCAAACTCCATTTTAGTTTCAGGTGGACAAACAACCGTCGCAAACTTGTTCTACAACATGGCAAGTAAGCAAATTGGGCTAGTTGGTATGTGGGATACGGTTGCATTTGATGAAGTAGCGGGTATTACTTTTAAAGATAAAGATGGCATTCAAATTATGAAAGATTTCATGGCTTCAGGTTCATTTGCACGTGGACGTGAAGAAAAGAATGCAAGTGCATCAATGGTATTTGTCGGTAATATTAATCAAAGCGTAGATGTGTTATTAAAAACATCCCATTTATTTGATCCATTTCCTGAAGCAATAGCAAATGATTCTGCATTTTTTGATCGAATGCATTATTATTTACCTGGCTGGGAAGTT
Organism: Neobacillus sp. NPDC093182; assembly: GCF_044754045.1. Lineage (NCBI taxonomy): Bacteria > Bacillati > Bacillota > Bacilli > Caryophanales > Bacillaceae > Neobacillus > Neobacillus sp. NPDC093182. Next base: position 96,780 of record NZ_JBIVOI010000019.1, on the reverse strand, counting down.
CCAAAGATGCGTCCTGAATTTTTCACAAATGATTATGGCTTTATCACTGATTATTTGGCGGAATACTTACGAGAAATGCGGAAACGCTCATTTTCAGATGCATTGGACAAATATTTCAAGCTAGGAAATAATTTAAATCAACGTGATGTAATAGCTGTTCGTAAAACAGTATCTGGTTTTATAAAACTATTGTATCCACATGGTGGATTTACTTGTGAGGACGTAGAAGAAGTATTACGCTACGCACTTGAAGGTCGTCGTCGTGTAAAAGAACAGCTAAAGAAAATTGGTGGCATGGAGTTTTACGATGTACATTTTTCTTATATTGATAATGAAACATTAAATGAAGAGTTTGTTTCCGTATCTGAGCAAGGTGGCGGCAAACTTATCCCAGAAGGTATGGGTAAACCAGGTCACGTATATACAGTAGCTCGTGGTAAATCAGGGATGATTGGTGTTTACAAACTTGAAACAGAAGTAGTAGCTGGTAACGGTAAGTTTGAAAAGACAGGCTTAGGAACGGACCGTGAAGCAAAAGAAAGCATTGACACTTCATACCGATACTTTAAGGCCAATAATAAAAATATTAGTGGCACAATTAGTACAACCACAAAAGATTACTTAATGCATATCCAAGATATACAAGGTGTTGGATTAACAAGTGAATTATCACTCGCTTCATTTATAGGTCTATGCTCAGGTGCAATGATTCGTCCTGTGCAAAGCCAGCTCGTAGTATTAGGTTCAATCAGTATTAGCGGTACGATTAATAAAGTAGAAGAACTAGCAAATGTACTTCAAGTCTGTTTCGATAGTGGAGCTAAGAAAATATTACTTCCAATGACATCCGCTGTAGATATTCCATCTGTACCAGCAGAATTATTTGCAAAGTTTCAAATCAGCTTTTATCAATCCGCAGAGGACGCGGTGTTTAAAGCTTTAGGTGTAGAATAAATAGTAATCAATTCAAAATAGGTGACCAAAGAGGATGCTGAAATCGATCTTTTGGTTCACCTTTTTTAAAAGTGGTCTCTATAGCCATTTTTTTCCTCTATATATTAAAATTAGAAATAATTACATTTAATAACATTTTAAGATAAGTATGAGTAACTTTATAGATGATTCTAGTCGCAAAACCCAATTAGGCATTCTTTTACTTAAAATTTAACACCAATCTTTAAGTAAGCTGTCTGTTAGTTGAAGTTTAAATTAAAATCTTAGTCATAATATTTTGTTTTAAAATCATTAATTGTTTTCTTTATATTTGGTTCGCAAAAAAGGACCCTATGGCGAGTTTTATGGATGTTCTAATTACCCGGATTGTAGGCATAAATTAAAAGTTGAAATTGTAAAAATAAAATTGAGAACTCTAAAAACGTTGCTGCTTTATAATACTTTATCGAATTGTATAAAGTTGTAAATGAACCTAAGTCTTAATATCATCCACAAAAAAATGTTTTCTAATTAATACAAAAAGCAGTGTTATATTATAATTGATTACTTCACTGCTTTTTCATTTTTTAATATATATATCTTTTTAACGATAAATTCCATTCGGATGAAAATACCACAACCAATTATCTACCTTTTTAAATTGCTTATCATCTGTAACAAATGACTTTACTTCAATTCCAAAGAGATGTTTATGATACGCTTTAAACTGTTCACATCTTCGTATGAGTTCAATTGCAGCCTCTTTCCCCATATGATCTGTCGCTCCAACAACAATAAATGGGGCATCTTCTTCAATCTTAGCATCTTCATAATGAAGAAATAATTTTCCTCCAAAATAAATATCGTACAATTCAGGTAATTCTTCTCTCATAGCTACTTCCATAAGTACAAGTCTACTCATTTTATCACTCCTTTTCCATTAATTATGAACTTATTTTTATCTTGTAAATGGAAAAATTGTGAAAAGAATTTGACTTTTTAAAACCATCCCTATATTAAGTAAGAAATAAAGTTCGTTATAATAAAAAATTTACTAAAATAGTAAGCGGGCTTACTTTCTAAAAAGGTAAATTCTAATTATCATCAATATTTGTTAATTCCTGTTTCTCCAATACATTAACTATCTCGGTGATATCTTTATCTCCATCGACCAATACTTTTTCTAACTCTGCATGGTAGGACATTTCTTTCTTGATCTGTTTCCACCAGTGATATGCAATAAATTCGGGTTTCCGACCTTTTGATTGAAAAGAACCATGTTGTGCACATTTGCTTGTAAAAGCTCTGTAATGAATTTCAATTGTAATGTTCACATTCATCATCCTTTAAAAAATTGCTGATATACGAACCAGACTTTGTTTGTTCTTTGTTTGTTATGAAACAAACCTTACCCAAAAATAAACTTATTTTTTTCTATAATGTTGTTGTATTCTACTACACTTAGCACGGTAAGATGCTCCGGAGTTATTATATTGGGCAGCGGTAATTCAAAATTTATTTGTTGAGGATCAAAACCCTTTTCCAAAAGAACTGGAGTTGTTTAAAAGTATCTTTGACAAGTTTATTATTATTCTCTGACTGAAATAAAGAACAATCAACTCCTGAAGCAATAATAACAACTGGTTCATACGAACAATTTATTATATGACTTAGAAAATCATTGTCCAACTCAATAGGAACTGAATATTCCTCTAGAAAAAGATAAAGAATCATAGTATTTGAAATAAGTTCGGAGCCATATTTATTCCTTGAATATCTAACTGCTGTAAGTTTGCTGGGTGTCAAATAAACACCGCTATAACGAAAATTAGCTACTGCTTGATTAACAATATCACTATTTTGTTTTAGTCGCCAATGTACGGACTTTGGCAAGAATTCAATATACTCATAACCTTTATGAACTAGTTTCCCAAGTGTTTCCATTATACTATACTTTTTTATTGGATTTACCGCCCCTAATCCTTTTGCTAAAATGTCTTCCAAGAATAAGGTTGAAGTACCATGGTATAAAGGAATCATAAGCCCTCCATCTTTAATAATTTCCATGAAATTGCGCTCCTTAGCTTCAAAAATTGTCGCTCTTATCTTTTGAAAAATGAATGAGAATAGCCTCTTCTTAGTATTGCTTTTTTCCGGTGTTATAGAAGTGAATTTGTTCAATCTTGAAGATCGCAATTGCATTTGAATGGCTGTGTCATGAGACTGCTTATGATGTGTTTGATTGAAAAAGATGTAATTTAGGGGATATTCTAGTAAAATATAAGAATGATGCTTGAACATTACGAATAACTGGATGGGAGGCTTTCTATGAAAGAATTTGATGAAATACAAGTAACAAAAAAAGTTCTGAAATCTATCACTTGCAACAAATGCGGTAAGTCTAAAGAAATAACTGACTTCGGTTTCGAACAAGATGAATTCCATTCATTTAATTTATCTTTTGGATATGGATCAGGTTTTGATGAAGAAAGATGGAAATTTGACCTTTGCGAATTATGCCTCGTTGATTTTGTAAAAACTTTCAAATATTCTCCTACTATTATTGAAATCTAGCGTATAATCGCTAGATTTTTTATTTTATTCATTTACTCTTTGTTTGAGTACGAATTGTTAATTCCCTAATTTGTCTTGCTATTTCTTTTTTATATTCCTCAACGCAAACCGGAGAATTGTGATAAGGTGCCGGTGGATAATATGGATAGATGGAATAACCTGTTTCTGGGTGTGTTTCATCCTTTAACCAACCGATATAATTAAAGTTTCGGGTTGCCTCAAGCTCCTGAATCATTTGTAGGGCCAAATTCTCGTAAGATTTCACGTAAATTTTGTTCGGTGGTGAAACAGTCCATGCAAGCCAAATCCATGGGGAATCAATTAGTTTTTCTAAAACAGGGTAGAGTAATTCAGTAGGGGTTTCATTCATTATCTTCTCGTAAGTTTCGTATGCTGTTTGCCTATTCGAATCTACCAAATTAAAGAGATTATAAATATAAAGGCGTCCATCTGGTTCTTCAAAAGCATATTCAATAATATCTTTTACTCTTATAAGTGGGTCATTCTGTAATATATCGAGCTCTCCAAATGCAATATTTACTTTACCATTATTTATCTCTGTCCAGAGCTTTTTGTTTTTTAAGGCAACACTTCCTGGATTATGCAGCAGAATTACTCCTAAAGTATTTTCACTATGTCCCCATTGTAAATATGCTTCTTTCCTGTAAAGACGATCTTTAAAATTTTCATAAGTACCAAAGCCTTTCATTGATATCTTCCTCTCAAAGCCAGAATTAAAAAATAAGAATTTCAATGTAACATAACCTATTCTTTTTGATGTATATACTAAATATATATTAATAATTCTATTAAAAGAGAGGTATTTCCTTCAATAAACTAGATGCTTTTATTAGTTGAAATGGATAATGAAATCAATTTTTTATCAACCAAAATAAAAAGGACCAGTTAGGCCCTATTTAAAATACGTTTTCTTAGTTGTTCTATTGATAAATAGTCACCATTTTCTTTTCGATGAAGCATAGCATGGCAGTTTGGACAAACAGGAATGAGATCTCGAATAGGATCTACTTCGTAGCCACGTTGTATTTTGTGAAGTGGTAATATGTGATGGACATGAATAAAATCTTTTCCTACTTCTCCATATGTATCTTCAAAATTCAAATCACAAATTTGACATTGGACCCCATAATGATCCATACATCGCTTCCGAGCAATAGGATTGCGTTCATATACATTGACCATTACTGTTTTGCGCATACCTTCTTCTAAATTATCAGGGACTTCATCTGGATAATAACCTTCTGTTAAATCATGTTCAAAGTATACCATGATATAATCTCGAAGTTCTCCAGTGAGTTTCATCGGACCTTGGACATTCCCTTTCAAACCATGTTCACGTAATTTTGAAAGAGATAGCTCAGGAGTATCCACCTTTTCTAGGAAACGAAAACGAGTCCATTTTCCTCCTTTGGATTCCTCAAATTTCTTTAAATCCTTCCAAAACATTTTATTATACTTAACCTCATTAGGTGGTACTAACCCTTGTATAATTTCAACTTTAAAACAGACTTGTTGAATATTTCCTGAAACATATATATATAAAATATCACCATTTTCAAAATTCCGAGATCGCTTCCATTCTAAAGTTTCACGTTCACTATACGCTCTCGCTAATTCAAATTCTTCTGGATTATTTGATACTAACCAAATACGACGAGCATTTTCATGGTCACTTTCTTCAAGTTCTTTACGGCGTTTTGAAGAAATATCTTCTGGTACAACAAAACGAAACTCGTCTTGCTTAACATAGTAAGGGATGTTATATACATATCCACGTTCAATTGGATCATAGCACCTTGATGTAGTTGTATTGAGGTGGTCTGCTAGAAATCTAGCTGCTTCTAGAATATTTGGTGCTTCAAATAAAAGTTCATCATTTTTGATTATTGTAATCGGGCTAGCCATTAAATTGCCTCCATTTATTAATTATATTCTTTATTGTACTTTATAAATACGCCCCTTACATGCTTTATCTTTCATTTACCTTTTCCTTAGTTAAAATAGAATAAAATTCTCAGTTTAATTGCCTAATTGATTCTTGTTTGATGTGTGACTGGATAATTATGTAATATAATACATTTATAAAATACTCGGAGAACTAATAGGGATGGGGGAACTTAATTGGATATTGAGATGACTTTACTTAATGCCGGGGTTAACGAGGAACATTTATCTTTTTTGAAAAATGACACATTAAAAAGTGATGCACCATTTTATTATTTTTTTGACGTCAGCGATCAGCGAGAATATCGACTTGTCCCTGTTAACAAAATCAAAGGATTATCAAGGGGAGAACCTGGTTTTTCATGGTGGGACCATGTTCTGTTGAAAGCTGGAAATATCGCTGGTAATAGATTGGAAGGAAATGAAAAGAGATTACAATCTACGACTTTAGAGGAGTTTAGAAAACGTTTTGTAAGTAACAACTTCCCAGCAGTAGAATTAAGTTACTATGATGAGTTTGATGAATATTACGTATCTAGTGATGGGAATCATCGAACTTTATGGGCTAAATTAGTCGCTGCCGACTATATTAGGGCTAGAGTATACGACTATAAGTATAATCCTATAAAGCATGGCAGTTATAAGAGGGTCCAAGGTATCTTAAGTGATTATACGAAACTTGTGGAGGTAGCTAACTTGCAACTAGAAGGGGATCAGTACGATTGCTGGGATCTTGAGTATAAAGGCATTCAATTATGTTCCGATGAAATACCTTATATAAGGGACTACTTAAATGAAACAAAGATTTCTAATCTCAAAAATTGTGTGGGTAAAAACATTAAAATGATTGAGAACATTATGGATAGATACTTTAAATTCGCGAGGATACCAGATAAGTTGCGGATGAAATTATTTAAATTATTCATGAATCACTTAAACAATGAAAAGAAATTCATTTACGTAAATCTAGTTTGGCTTCAGGAACATGGGTGGGTTCCTAACATAAGTGTTGAGAATTGGAAGAAGTTGAAAATCGAACAATAACTTAACCTACTCAAATAAAAAGTTAGATAGTTTAAATTCAATTTTAAAATATAAGCATAATTGAAAAACTCTAATTTAAAATAGGTTTTCTATTTCTCTCAGTCGGGCTAATGCCCGGCTATTTTACAATAAAAATCTATATTTCAATTATCAAAACAAAAAGGACCATTTCGGTCCCTGCACCTCTATTCAACAAAAGCTACCCCTAAGTTTAAGTGAGTTATTTAACGAACAATCCCTAAAAATGAAAGTAAGTTCGTTTGAGTTGTTTCTTCACTGATTTATCATCCTTGGTAATTTCCTTTACAATTTTATACCTATTTTCCATAAACCAGAAGAGAAAATCTGGTAAAATAGGAACATACCAACTAAATGGGGGATGTCCTTTGCAGAGAATATTGTTTGTATTATGTTTGTTGATTGGCTCATTTTTCGCACATAATGCTCTTGCCAATGAAATCAGTAACATAAAAAAAGAACATCCTGAATGGTTTTCGCAAAATATCAAACCTTACAAAGTTGTGGAAGACTACAATTCCCCTACGGGTCGACCAGGAGATATTGAAGACAATTCAAAGGCCTATTACACCAAGGAAGATCAGCAAGTCTTGGACGAACGAAAACGTGTGCTGGGTCCGATTCCGTTTTTAAGTAGCTTTTCCGGTTTTCTTTCTATTGGGAGCGCCATTGTTTTCCTTGTTCTTTTATATTTAAAGATAGATGATTACCTGGAAGAAAAACGCTTAAAAACCATCAAGATAAATCAGGAGTTACATCAAGAAAAGATCCGTCAAATCAACAAACATTTCATTGAAAAAGTAGAAGGCATCATCAAAATCCATGAGGCATCAGGAACGGCGATGTCATATAAAGAAGTGATTGCCATACGCACAGAAAAGGACAACACGATACACAGCTTCAGCACTAATAATCAAGCGGAATATATGATCAAAAAACATATGAAAACTCATAATCCCAAGTGGAAAATAAAAAAGGTTCATCAATTGCTGAACTTTTTTATTCTTCCGATTTAATCAAACTAAACTGCATCGTTAGTAAAAAGCGACTGCTCATATTGAACAATGGCCACGTTACATTATTAAGGAAGTGTCGATTAAATTTTCTTTATTTAACTATTGCAGCATTCGCACACTCAAAGAAATTAATAAAGTTCATTCTAAAATTCGTTTTGTAGTACAAAAAATTCTAAGTCATTAATCTTACTAATTAAGTTCAGTACCTCATCACTTTTTTCAAATTCCCCTGATAAAATTTCGCTTTTCAATAAATTAGCAGCATTAAAGCATTCTTTTAGATTATCTAACAATCCGTTTAACGTACTAAGATTTAATTCATCAATGTTGCTAGGGTCTGTAGTGTCTGTAATGTACTCATAATAAACACCACCATCTTTTTTATACTTAGTAACATTTAACTCACGCATGTATTTATTAAGTGAAACAAATGCTCCGTTAATATTTCCATTTGAAAAGAAAGTTTCCCCAGTAGTTTCATCTTTAACTTCAGTCAAACGCTTAACAATATCCTTATGCTGCAAAGGTTGGCCTGTAGTTATTAATTCTTCCACAATTAATTCTCTTGCTTTTTGTGTTTTACTACTGTTTTGAAAAGAATTGGTAGAGAGCTGTGTAATCATTTTTTTATCCCCCTTCGTATTACAACTAAATAATATCAAATTAAATCTTTCTTATCAACGATTAATTTGAATTAATTTAAATTAATTTAAATTAATTGTTATTTCATGATGGTAAAACTATGCCTTCACGAAGCCAAAATGATCTGAACTCATTTCTATTACACGTACACACTATTACAGGGGTTATGAAATCCTGCGAATATGTGAGCGTTCGAGAGATATTCGAATTAAACTGAGGGAATTGAAGAAGAGAAAAAATCCTTTTTTATTCTATTAGAATTTGAAATATTACAGTTGTATTACAAATGACAAAACTTGTCAAAAACTCGTCAAAAAATTGTCTAAAAAATGGAAGTTATGGAGTATATTAATAGAGAGAGATATAAAGTTTATAAAAAGTTGTTACAAAAAAAGGATTTCGTGGTGTATATAAATGAGAGGGCTAAAAAGTGTATAAAAAATGTCCGAAAAATGGAAGTTGTATTAAATATTTATAGAGAGAGCTCTTTAAGGAGTTCTATTTTTTTTACTAATATGTATTACAAGTAATACAAAACAAGGAGACTGATAGTTATGGTAAAAAGAGATGATATTCGAACATTCTCATTTGATGTTCGAGTTATTCAAGACTTTATGAAATACTGCAAAGACGATCATCTGAATGCAAGTTCAATCGTAAACGAGCTGGTCAAAGATTATATGAAAGACAAGAAACAAAAACTCAACGATTCAAATAATTGGGATTAACTGTACTTACGAGTTGGCGAAAGCTGACTCTTTTATTTTGTCTGAAAGGCGGAAAAGGCATGGAGAGATTCGTTCTTAAAGCAGCTGAAATTCCGTTCAAATTTTGCATCGGTATGTTTACAGCTGCTGCAATTGAATTAGTAAAAAATTTGATCAGTTAATTTACGTTTTTCTGGATTTAGATATAAAGTCTATAAGGAGGAATGAAAAATGGAAAGCAGAATTTATGTAAGTGATTTAATTACTACTGACATTGTTGGTCTATTGGAGCAAGGGAAAAACTATCTTATTGGTTCTGAAATGAACAGTGGAAAGAACTACTGGGTAAGACATGTACTACTCCCTTATGCTTTAGAAAATAACAAAAGAACATTGTTCTTGTCTCATAGAACTCAAACATTAAGACAACAGGAAAGCTACTTAGATGAATACAAACAAGAATGTATTCGTCAATTCAAAGGCGGCATGTTTGAAAGCAAGACTTATCAAGCTTACCAAAAAATGATAGAGCGTAATGATATTATGTTGAAATCGTTCGATTATATTGTTTGTGATGAAGCTCATTACTTTGTCAGTGATAGTTCATTTAATACAAAGACGGAGTTATCATTTAACTTCATAAATCAGAATGACAAAGCAGTAAAAATCTTTATGACAGCAACTTCTGACGGACTCTCATATCTTCCTTGGAAAAATAATCTTGAAGTATTGAATGAAGCAAACTTCTATAACAATAACGTTAAAGACATGTTTCGATATGAACAAGATGAAACAGCTTTATCAGTTGTTCATGATGAAGTTGAAAAAGGGAATAAAGTTATTGTATATCATAATTCCATTGGCACAATATCTGACTTCAATATTGGGGACAGTAAAGTTTTACATTCAGGCAATCGTGAAAATTCATTAGAATTCAAACAGATTGCTGAGCAACAACAATTCGAATGTGATGTATTGAATACAACAAAACTCATGACTGAAGCAACAGAAATTAAAGATGATTCAATTGAAACGGTTATTATTCATGGAATCAGTGACATCGATACTTTCGTACAAGCTACAGGTCGAGTTAGAAATAAAAAAGTGAATGTTTATTATAAACGAATTTCAAAGAAGTCTATTCAAGCAAAGTTACGATATCTCGATAAGCAACTTGAATACTATGAAAGATTCATGGAACTTGGTGAAATTGAATTTGTTAAAGAATATGGTTTAGACATTATCAATAAGTCAATGAGAGCTTTTTATCTTGATACGGTTATGGACCCAATCAGCCATCAAAATTATACTTGCTTACGGGTTCATCAAACTGGATTAGCATATCTTCAGTATCAGTATCAGATGTATGAATATATGGACCAATTCGGATTTGAAAAGTTCTTCGAACATTACTTTCCTAATGTACAGTATATTGACTTGGAACAATTGAAAAGAGAAAATTTTATCAAGCTTGATATTATCGACAATTACTTAAATAAGAAGATTTTTAAAGAGGGTCAACAAGAACTGGTCGATGTGATTAGTAACAAGTATGGTTTACGCGCAAAAGATGGTTCTACAAAAATTGGTATGAAAACTATCAATGCTTTCTTTGTTGAGAATAATATTCCGTATGTGATTGAAAGTAAAAAGGAAACTAAAGGCGAAAATCGCATGAAAATGTACTGGATATTAAATGAAGCAATATTAAATGTTCCAAATCTATTATAATTCTTATTTAATAACAAAGGTAATAAATTTGGAACAACGATAACTGAAATTAGAAGAGTATCATAAAATGATAAGCGTTCGAAAAGAGCGCTTATTTTTTTTGAGATGTAAGTATTGGTGCTACAAAAAAGAAAAGTAAATCAAAGGAGAATTACAATGATAAAACAATTCTTATTTAACTATCCACTAGATTGCTTAGGTATTGTATCAGTAATTATATCTGCCATTAAATTTCTTATTACTGGAGGAAACTGAAATGGAACAGTGGAAAATTATTAAAAAACCTGGAGTCGTTTTTAAAGTAAGTAATGAAGGACGAGTTAAAGTTCTCAAGGTGACAAATTTATATTAGTTCAAATTTATTCTTTGAATGGTGGTCATGAAGGAGATCGTTATCTTTCAACACATGGTTATTATGTTCATAGATTAATAGTTGTAGCATTTCTTGGTCCAATTCCAAAAGGTAATCAAGTTAATCATAAAAATGGTCGAAAAAGATGCAATTACCTTACGAATTTAGAACTAGTTACTCATTCTGAAAATATTCAACACGCTTTTAAGTCTGGGGCACATGATAGTTGGACTCTTTCGAATTTTGAAATTGAACGTAGAGCGGTAATAAATGACATGAGAAAAACAAATAATTATTGGGCTGTGTATGATGAAAATCTTAAATACATTCGTTCTTATCCTTCACAAGAAGACGCATCAAAATCAATTGGAGTAAGTCGTCAAACAGCAAATAATTCGTTTCGTTTAGGACGACTAATCTTAGGGCAATTATACATTTGCATGCCGAGTCAATATAAACAGTTAAATGAAAATGTTGCAAATCGAGCTATCGGGGAAGTTTGTAATTGATTCTCTTAGTAAAAGCATTTAAAGATTTAATAGTAAGATGAACGACAAGGAAGCGCTGTTGGTCAATTCAACTTAAATAATAATTACTTGACTCTTTTCAAGAGTCTTTTTCTTTCTAATATGAAAGGATGGTACAAATAGCTTTATTTGAAGAAGAGGCGATGTAAGTGCAGATGAAGTGGTCAATCAACAAACAAACAGAATATTCATTTTTAAACCATAATCATAAAGAGGAATAATAATTAAGAATATATGGGCTATTTATATATAAGTGTTATATATGTATGTCCCTATATATGTATGAGCTTATGTATAGCTGGCTCTTATAATGTATGTAGCCAAACATTTTCTAATAACTATTATAAAAGTTATTACAGTGTATAAAAGTAGATAGTTAGAGCAGTTATAACAGTAAAATATGTATGTATAGATGATGATGTGTAGTGAGAAGTGTTTAGTAGTGGTGAAGTAGTGTGTATGTATGTGAAGTAAGTATGTATAGACTATAAAGAGTTATAGATATGAAATAGATAAGTTGTTTGATAGTAGTGTGAAGTGATGAAGTGTATAGATGTAGTTGTTGTTGTATAGATCGTTATTAATTAAGTTTTTCTGAGAGTAAGTGAAGATGTTGAAGGTTAAATAGAGTATAGATAGATTAAGTAGCAGTGCTGAGCACGAGACAGCTATCAAAAGGTACCGCCTCTATGTTCTAAAAAAACGCTGACAATCTTATAATTACGAGGGAGAGTCCACTTTTGGTGACGGTCCCAATTCGCCCATTTGAGTTCAAACCTGACCCTTTACTGAAAGGATGATTTTATGTACTACGTATATGAATATTTTAATGTTGAAACTGGGGAAGTCTTTCATGTAGGAGCTGGAAGCAAGAATAGATTGTTCAGCTATTATCAAAGAAGTAAAGAATTTTATAGAATGGTTGCTCTTAATAAAACATCTGTACGAATCTATCGTAAAGACTTGACCAAAGAAGAAGCTATTCAAGTTGAGACAGAACGGATTGCAGAACTAAAGTCTATCGGAGAAGCCCAGACAAACAAAGCTTTAAAAGGAACAATTCCAGACCTCTCTGATGAAACTAAAGTTAAAATGAGTATAAATAGCCAGAAGAAAGTTTTCACAGAAAAACATCGGAAGAATTTAGGTCGATCATCGGCAACTCTTAATCCTAATATTAAGAAGAAAGTTTCGGATGCATTGAAAGGTCGAAATTATAGAAATGAAGAATGGGTAATTACTTTAACCACTGGTAGTCAAATAACTTTTGATACAAGGAAGGATGCTGCTGAATATTTCGGAGTTTCGAAATCATTAATTGGAAATTGGGCAGCAAGTTCGATCAGCGTTAGATGGAAGAAGATAATCAAACGAGCAGAAGTTAGGATGAAAGAACTATGAATAAGAAATTCGAATTCATAATTGGTGGAAAACTACATGTAATCTATGCAGAAGATTTAGCAGCAGCTAAGATACTAGGTTACAAGATTTGTGTCGAACTCGAAGGACTAAAGGAGTCGGTCCTAAGTATGGCAAGAGGAAATCATAAAGAATTACGAATGATAATCATGTGAACAGTAGGAAGAAGAAGTACAATGATTACAGCCACAAGAAGGTACCACTTCTGCCATGTTTTGTACCATCAGTTGCCATGGAATTTACCACTTGCTGTCAACGCATTTACCAATAGAAAAACTTTTGAGATATTGAATTAAAAAAGCATCCTCCTATTTTTACCGAGGAATTAGGCTTTTGTTAAGCTTTCCGTAATAGCGCCAGAAAGTGGACTACCAGCTTTTATTGCACAGTAAGGTTGTAATGCGAAGCAAATAGAGTTCTGGTTTTTTTGTCGCTGAATCAAGATTAACACCCTAAACAACAAAAAGACGCGTTATGAAATAAACGCGCCCGATTGTGGAAGAACATTATTTTAAATATTATTAATGTTACGGTTCTCAGTAATGTATCTAAGTGAGGTTTATTATTGCAACTGTTCTTCTTTTTTCGCATCTTCCATTTCTTTCTTTGCTTGTTCTTTTGTTTTTCCATCTATATAGTAAGCTATTGCTGCTTTACCTACTGCATAAGTTCCCGAATAAGCTATTGTACTACTGATAGCAGATCCTGAACCTGGTATTAATACATTTAAAAATTTCGCACCTTGTTGAGCTACAAATCTCAATCCTAATCCAAACAAAGCTACTCCTCCTAACGAAAGAATAAATTCTCTCGCCATCTTACTATCTATCTTTTGTCCACTTAGATAAGCTATAAGAGTAACTTCAACTATTTGTATAGGTATTAGAACTACAATATCACTTGCTGGTATCGGAGTAATTGCCACACCTGCACTTGCTGTTGAAAACACTTTGACAAACTTATTGGCAATTTTCTCAATAGCTATATCAAGTTTGTTGTTCAACATTAAATATACAGCGGCACGAAAGTCAATGTTTTCTTCTAAAAAGTTTACCAGCTTATCAATATTGTATCTTCCATCAAATTCAATCACTAGTTCCGCACGCTCTTCTGGAGACAAAGATTCCGGGTCTTCATGATTCCATTCAATATATGAAGAAACTGGTACTATAAAAGTATCTGATAATCCTACTTCTTCTAATACTTGACTAACCTGTTGCTCTTTTATTGCAATGTTATCTTTTTTCTTTTGAGTATATCTTGTTGGTTCCTTAATTCTAGCTGGCTCTATATCATCTATTCGTGTAATAACTGTAACTAAAGGGACAGTTATATCTAGACTACTATAGACTTCTTTAAGATACACAGCATCTTCTCTTAAAGTAGATCTTTCAGCACCATTGGTTAATAATAAAAAGGCATCTGGTTCAAATTCTTCAATTACATTTTTTAAATCTTCTTCAGCTGTACTTGATAATGCATTTAAATTTTCTTTAATTCCTCTAGTATCAATAATTTCAAATATTACTTCATCATTCTTTTTATATTGAAATACTTGAGAATCTTTAGTACCAACCTCTATAGCACTAGTCTCCGCTAAATATGCACCAAATATGGCATTAATAAGGCTGCTTTTTCCTACACCTGTGCGCCCCATTATAACTAATCTAGGGGGTCTTCTTTCTTTGATTCCTTCCATAATACTAGTAATCTCATCTGATTTTAAAGCATTAATCACTAAATCTTTCGCTTTTTTCGGGATAACAAAATCTAACCCATTAATTAATTCTTCAACAGCGTCCATCGTATCTGTAATTTGTTGCAATCTTTTTTCTAAAACCTCTCTGCTATTCATAATTCTACCTCCATTTTAAATACCTAATTCATATTGCACTACTTAGAATCAAAACATACAGTATTCAATACAGATTTCTGATTTAAATAGTTGAATCTAATTTATACGTAATGGTATAGGGAAAATTACCCACTTATATAATAACATTATAGATTCATTAAATATAATTAAATTTACTCGAATTACTTTTATTCATAATTTAAAGCCAACAAAACCCATAAAGGAGCGAGAGAACAATCTAATGATGACTCTCCCACTCCTAATTGTAATTCTTCAATTACCTCTGTATTGAGCCTTGGTAGTTTACAATTGTCTTATTCGAGCTTATAGTGGTCCTATTCTGGCTATCAAATCGTTTATTTCACCTTCGAGAATTGCTCTAGCTTTTAAAAACCTCATTTATTTATGTTTGGTTCACTCCAATTAATCTCAAAAAACTTAAATGTGATACCAATCCAATTCACGAACTCTTTCTCCACAATCTGGACCGATTGTTGAAAGCCTACCACCGATAAAATAAAACCTCCATTAAAGGACATTCGTTCATAAAAGAAATTAATTGTTGCGCATTATACGTCTACTACGTAATACAAGAGTTAATCTGGACCGTTTGCAGAAGACTGATCTAATTGAAAGTCAATCAATTTTTTATAACATTTTGATTATCAAAACTAGGTTTTATATCTTTTATCACCAGATGGATTGCAGTGGTAAACAGTCTGTCATTCGGTGGTAAAAACTATGTCGGAGGTGGTACATTTCAATGACCGTAATCATACAAACAAGTAGTTCACAAAAACGATCGATAATAACAGTTTCTTTATCAGAAAGCTGAAATATAAGCTAGGAATAGAAACATAACAAGTCTGATCAAAAAATGGTCAGGCTTGTATTTTTTTTTGCACGTCTTGTAATAAATATAATCTTGAACAAACATCCGAAAACGCTTACAATAAAGTGGAATTCTACTAGCATTAAAGTATGTCAAAATAAATACTAGATTAAGAGTGAAAAAGTTAGGTACAGAATTCAGAGCTGTGATTTATTAATAAATTTGAGAGGTAGTGGGGAAATGATTCAAATCATCAAAAATAAAGATGAGAAGAAGTTTTTGAAAGAACTTGAAGAGGCATTGAAAAAGAATCCGAATGTTGAAGTTCATTACTCAGTCGGTCAAAGTTCTAGTCTCGGTTCGGCAAATCTTTTGACATATACTGCACTTTTGATTTCCAAGTAAGTATTTATATCAGAGAACTAATAATTAGTTAGAAAGTCTTAGACAAATTCAGATGAATCAACATCGGAATGTCTTCTGGCTTTCTTTTTTATTTCCTATAAATCAATATTTTACGTCTTAAAAAAATGGTATATCTAAAGAAAAATAGTCGAATTGAGTGAGGTTGATGAACCGAGTTTGTACAGTGCATAAATGTTAAATCAAAAATTATTGAAGAAATTAATTAGAAAAATACAACCTGAAAATTTACTACAAAAATGTCCATATGGTTAAGAATAAAACAAGGTCCAAAACTCTAAATCTACGTGAAAAATCTTTTGAATTTTTTATTACTAATTTTTTCTATAATTACAAGGAATATATCGGAAATTGTAGTAAAATGTAACCAAAGCTGTAAACATTTTGGAGGATTGCCAATGGATATTAACTTAAAAGTTGATAAATTAGATTCTTGGTTATTATCTAGTAGAAATGAAAATGAAAGTTTAAAATATAATCATTTAAAATTAACAGAAGTTGTAGATTTAAGAGATGAATTCTTACCAATATTGCAAGAAATAATTGATAATGCTCATGATGATTATAAAAGGCATAAAAGATCGGTTTTAGTTAAGTCTTTAGACCCCAGTGTGGAAATTGATTTTGATAGACTAGGGAAAAGTGACCCAGCTTATGGTTACCCAAGTGAACTAAATTTAACAACATTAAAAGGATATTTCGGTGAGATTTTTGCTGGGATAATAGCAGAAAATTTTTCACCATTTAGTATTAATGATTGGAAAGTACCGGTTTTTTGTTTTCGTCACCATGAAACAGCATTCGATCAATTAGAAACTTTCAAAAGAACAGGAATGAAAAAGAATGCAACTATCGGAAGGCCAGGCGATGATTGTGTAGCCTTTGTTTTAGACAACGAAAAAAATGAAATAGTAAAAACCTTATTTTGCGAAGCCAAATGTACTAATGATCATGATAGTTCATTAATAAATAAAGCACATAGTCAAATAAGTGATTTAAATCCAGTTCCTGTAGAACTATTAAGGATTTTAGAAATACTTAATGACTATGACACTGAATATGCAAAAAAGTGGGCAAAGGCAATTTCAACCCTCTATATAAATAATTATCAAACTGAGCGTTTTGATCTAGTTAGTTATGTTTGTGGTAGAGCTCCGGTAAATAGTGAAACTTGGATAGATTGTAATAAACCTCATAAAACATACAAAGGTGACCGTAACTTAGAGTGTGTTGAAGTTCATCTTTCTAATGTTAATGAACTTGTAGAAAATCTCTACTGGAAGGAAATGACTAACGTTGGATAAAAACGGAAACAGGATGGGTATAGAGGAATTAGTTGAATTGTATAAACAAGAATTCTCCTCAAGGAAGTTTCCGCCTACTATAGCCAAATTATATAGCCACTATACAAAAATCAATTTACAACAAGAGGGATTGAAAAGTTGGAGTGAAAGTAATTTTCACAGTCTCCTAAATGAATCTATAAGGTTCATTTACCTTGGATTTGAATTAAAAGAAAGTAAAAAGACGGGGTGGGACGAATTTTTTCGTAAAGCAGGAGAAATCCTTGAATGGCTTTCTCATCCTAAAATTAATATTTTCGAATATCCATTACACCTAATTGCTGCAGCTTCTTATCAGATTGCAGGGTACCCTGCACTTGCGTATGGTTTATTAGGTGAAAGAAACTTCACCACATATGAATCTGAAATTTTAAGATTGTTTGTAAAAAATGACTTTATAAATTTATTACCGAAAATAAAAGATTATTGGGATACGAACGATTTTAAAAGTGGGAATACTGATAAGGAATTTTACGAAGAGGATTTCAATGAATATATTGTACGTGAAATTGTTAGCATTATAGGAATTGTAATTAACTACCTACAAGGAGATACCAAGGAAAGAGTACAATTGGCAGCTAGTAAGTTTTATGATGTATCAAAATTACTTCTTCATGACAGCCAATCATTAAATTGGATTCTTTCAAAATTATATGCAGAGATTACTAGAAGTTTTATAAATAATTCTCTTAGGTATGTATTGGAAGATTTAAGAGACAAAGACAATGAAGAGTTGAATGTTGCTATAGAATCTTATATTAAGAATCGTTTTCTAGAGAATAAGGTATTATTATGGCCATCTCAACTTAGAGGAATAAAAAAACTTAAAAAAGAAAAGTCATTTGTATTATGTACTCCTACCGGGTCGGGAAAAACAACTATTGCTGAGTTGGCAATAATAAAAAATATCTATTCAAATGTAAATAGTAATATTCAAGCTGATTCTGTAGTTGATCACTTAACTATAATGGAAATACTGGCACCAAGTGAACCTATAATTCTATATTTAGTACCCTCTAGGGCTTTAGCAACTGAGGCAGAATGGAAAATAAGTAAAGTGTTAGAGGGTATAAGTGATACTAATATCAAGGTTACGGGTTTATACGGTGGGAATGATTGGGGTCCAACTGACGCATGGATAAATCAAGATGAAAAGACTGTTCTAATATGTACATATGAAAAAGGTGAAGCGCTACTAAGATTTCTAGGGCCACTATTTTTACATCGTTTGTCACTAGTAATTATAGATGAAGCCCATTCAGTTCAATATGACAACAACATTGAATCTTTAGTTTCAGGAGACAATCGGTCATTAAGATTAGAATCATTAAGTAACCGATTAATAAATTTTTTACATAATAATAAAAGAGCAGTAATAGGACTATCTGCTGTTATTGGAAATAACGCTAAAAATTTGTCAAACTGGATTACAAATAATCAATCGGAGGCTGAACAGACTCCATATAGAAGTACAAGACAATTAGTTGGAAGATTAGAGTTTACTAACAAAGGAGACTTTAGTATACGTTATGATTTACTAAATGGAGCAATAATTAGGTTTAGTGAACAAGAGGAAGGGGAGAATAGTCCTTTTATCCCTAAGCCATTTCCTTCTAGTCCATTAGGAATTAAGGATTTACCCAAAAAGTATACAGGAAAGGATAAAGGCTTTGGCAAATCCTCTAGACCTTTTCTTTTCTGGTCTGCTATGCAACTAGCTAAAGAAAAACAATATGAGAAACAAAATACCATCCTTATTTCTATTATGCAACATGTTAATGGGTATGCGACCGATTTTCTTGACGTAATAGATAACATATACGGGGAAGATGCTATACCAACTTTTTTTAGAAAACCAACACAAGATGCAGAAAAAGAACTTTGGGATAAATGTTTAGAATCGTGCAAAGATTATTATGGTGAACAATCAGTTGAGTATAAACTGTTAAACAAAGGAATCGTTGTACATTATGGGAAAATGCCAGGTCTTCTTTCTAGACTTTTAATAGAAGTTATTACAAAAAGAATTGTTCATGTTGTATTGGCCTCATCGACACTTTCAGAGGGAGTAAATTTACCATTTGATATAGTAATAATTCCGGTTCTTAGCAGAAGAGGAAATCCAATATCAGTAAGTGAATTTAGTAATTTAGTAGGAAGAGCTGGGAGACCAGGTAACGGTACTGAGGGAAAGAGTTTAATTTTTTTAGAAGGATTATCTCCGTCTATTAAATATAGTTCAAAAAATGCACGTAATGATTATAATGAAATATTGACAGGATTTTTGGCTAATAATAAAGAAGATTTAATTGATGAGCAGGAAAGTATTTCAAGTTCAGTAGCAAAATTACTTACATATATAAAAGAACAATGGCAAACTATTACTGATTCAACTTCTTCTGAGGAATTTTCAAAATGGCTAGAAACGTGTATCCCAAGTGAAAATGAAGATATTTTTGAGAAAGACTCGAAATATGAGGCGGAAAAAGCGCTAGATACATTAGATACTATCCTTATTTCTGCAATTTCAGAATATGAAAATATAAGGAACCAGGGTATTTCAAAAGTTGAACTAGAAAAGTTACTAAAAGATACTTGGAAAAAGACATATGCTTATTTTACAACGAAAAAAGAAGAATTAGAGGAAATCTATATTAATAGAGGTACAGCTATCGTTGATAATATTTATCCCCAAAAATCTGAAAGACGTAAAATATATAAGACCGGATTACAACCTAGATTTGCATCACAACTATTTCAATTGCATGAGGATATAGTAAATCAATTAAAAACAGGAGTAGACTATAAAAACTGGACTAAAGAAGAGAAAATTAAATATATTATTTCTTGTGTAAAAGAAATTTCTTATTTAAAAAAATTTGAAATGAAAAATAAGGTGGGGAAAGGAAAAGCTGCCGCGGATTGGGAAGATGTTTTATACTGGTGGCTTTCTCATAATCAGAGTACTATAAAACCCAAAAGTAAAGACATACCTACATGGATAAAATTTGTATATGATAATTTTAATTATAAGTTTAATTGGGGTTTGGGTACCGTTATATCACTGCAAATGGAGAAAGTTGAGGAGAATGACGTATTAAGGTTTATTTCTCTAGATGACTGGCCAAATACTGGACTCCCATGGATTGTTTTTTGGATTAAAGAATTAATTACTTGGGGAACTTATGATCCAGTAGTAGCTTACCTTCTATCTAGCAAAATTTCAATTACTCGAGAGGATGCAAGTATTCTTTCACAAGATTATTATAAAAATGTAGATTTTAAGGAAGATATATTTGATGCAAAACTAATAAGCAAATGGACTAAGGAAACTTTCTCAAATTTGAATGATAAACATAAACCTAAGAGTGATCTGATAAGTATAGAGGTTAAAACAACTAGAAAAGTAGAGTTAATTTTCAAAAAGAATTGGAGGGTATTTCCAATTATTAGGAATAATAAGGTCTATTGGTTAGAATATGGTGGATATTTAATGGCTGAATCAAATATTGATGGTAATCAATTAGAATTTTTAGATAGTAACAATGAATTTATATTGGATGAAAACATTTCTAAGGTGATAGCCAAACTATAATTATATTTACCTAAACGAAATGTTATAAATAATTAAAGATTTTTATATTACCTATATGAAATAAAATATTAATTTTGGGGGAATTAAATATTTTTAGAGGAAAATATTAGTATTTGTAGAATAAATTTATAGATATGTAAATGATTGGGGGAATAATTAAAACCGTGTCAAACAAAACAAACGTACGAGATCCAATACATAATTATATTTATATGACGGATGTAGAGGAAAGTGTTGTTCAACACCCATTATTTCAAAGATTAAGATATATCTCACAAAATGGATCTGCATACTATACCTATCCATCAAACAGACATGATAGATTTCTTCATTCTTTAGGTGTAATGAAAATTGGAGGTGACATATTTTTAAATGCAACCGAAGACCTTCAAGATAAGGATGTTAGAAATTTTTTAATAAAAGCTTATCAATATATAAAAACCCAAGCCACAATTGTAGGGGTCAATATAATTGCAGTTACAGATGATTTTATTGAAAAGAAAAATCAAACGTTTATAAAATATGGTTTGAATTTAGATGAAGATGTAAAGTTCGTTAAAAATGAATTAACAAAAGAAGATTCCAATACTGCTTTTAAGCTAACAAAGTCCATACTCTTTCAAAGTTTACGTTTAGCGTGTTTATTGCATGATGTTGGGCATTTCCCATATAGTCATACAATTGAGTACGCTTTGGGAGATTACATTTCGGAGTTACAGGAATCTCAAAGGGAATTAAATCAAAAAGAAAAAGAATTTTTAGAAAATTACTTAAGCATGAAGAAGTTTCTGAAAGTTGAAACTGTAGACAAAGCACTACACGAAATGATTGGGATTAAAATATTAGATGAAATAATACCTTCAGGAAATTTAAATAATTTTCAACGTCTTTGTAGAACAATTGCTAAACAAATATTAACTAAACAAGAACAAATACCTGTTCTCCAAACTCTTTATGAAGTGGTGTCAGGTGAGTTGGATGCTGATCGGTTAGATTATTCCTTAAGAGACCCGAAGTCATCAGGATTAGAACTTGGTCAAATAGACATGGAAAGGCTCTTAAATAATTTTACAATAGTAACTGAAACAATTGAAAAATCTGAAACATCTGAAACAGTTGAAAATGTAGAAACTTTTAGAATATTACCGAAGGTTCAAGCGCTTTCTACAATTGAAACCTTTTATCACCAACGCTATTTAAATTATAAGTATTTAGTCTATCATCATAGTAAAGTCAGAATGGACAAGATTATAGGTGAAATTACAAAAAAATTAGTAGCAATTTATTTTAGGACCAATTCAGGAGCAGAATGGATAAAAGGGATACTTGAGAAAAATAATTTCCACTTCCTTTGGAGTAAAATTAATGGTACGGTAAGAGTAGCTACTAATGAAGATAATTATTTCTATTGTGATGAAGGTTGGTTTAATAGTTTAATAAAAGAGATTTATTATTCAAGATTAGATAATAATATAATCGACAATGAGATAAAGTCATTGCTTCTTCTAATTAATACATTTATCTTTAGAAGGACAGATAACATAGTAACTCTTTTTAAAAGGTATGACAAATACCTAAACTTTTTTGACACATTAAAAATTAGAATAGAAAAAGAAACACATACGACTATTGATCAAAAAGAATTTATTAAGGAATGTTTTGGACTATTGTTTGCAGATGGGGTAATTGAAGTGTTTAAAGAAAAAATTAAAAATAAACACGATACAATTTTACTTATGAAATCGACACCTCCAAAATCAATCTCATTTGATAATGAAGGAAACTCTGAACTTAAAATTGTTGTAGGCACTGAAAAAAATGTTATTCCAATTCATAGGCTTTCACCTTATTTAGATAGCTTAAAATTGATGAATGATTCTGATCAATTGTTTCATATTTTCTTGATTGGAGAAAACATAAAAACTAAAGAAATCGGTAGTTTGATAGAAAATGAATTATGTGATTTTATGCAGAATATTTATATAGAGGAGTTGGTTAAAAAATGACAATTCTTAAGAGCAAAGCAACTAAAGTTTTAGGAGAAATAAGTCGTGAAACAGATGGTATTTCATTATATGAATTAGGAAAAAAATTAAATGATAAATATTCTGAAACTTTGTCTTTTACCAATTTTGAAGAATTTATTAATATCAATATAATTTCTGGTAGATTAGAACAGAAGGAAGAAAAGTTGTATATTACCGAAAGAGGTAAGAAGGCAATTGAAGTATGAATGAATTATTTGGATATTACTGAATAATATCAATTGTTAAAAATTTTTTTAATAAATTCATAGGGACCCTAAAAGGGTTCTTCTTTTTTACAGTACAAATATAAAAATCCTTTTAAGAGAGTAAAATAAATTAAAATCACCTTGATTTGAAATTCAAGGTGATTAAATTTTCTTTATAAGCCATATCGTGCTTTTTGCTCTTTAATTGTATTTTGTTTGATCTCATCAATATATTTATTGACACACCATTCTGAGCAAAATTTTTCTCCGTGTATCTGATTATGCCAATTTTGAGCTATCCAATATCCTTTATCTGTTTTTGTGGATATTTCTTTAAGGCAATTTACACATTTAATTGTATAATGTCTTTTTAAATCTTTTCTAAAGAGCTTTTTTATTAGAGGACCTTCAATAAATTGTTTAAACGAATCTTCAACATCGTATTTTATTTGAGCAAATGTTCTTTCTTCATATTCTTTTTCACTTATATTTAAATAGGTAGTTGTTAAGCCTCCTATAATTTCTTGAACTTCTTTCAGAGTTAACTCCTCATTTAATCCGTTAAAGCCTCTTAAGCCTCCTGTTACTTCGTCTTTGTAGAAATTATAAAAAGTTCTTCTTATGTTAGAAAAATCTTTGTCTGTGAAAAATCTATTCTCCATCTTCCCATTCACTTTTCCCTTTTGTTGTAATTTACCTCAAATTATTTTAACACATTTTTTTTACAAATGATTTCTACAAGATATAAAGTAAAAGAGGTGATAGAAATGCTACCAACAAAAAAACAATTAATGGAACATTTAGAAGATAAGATGACTAACCAGGATATTGCAAAAATTTATGGCGTAACATTTCAAAAAATAATTCAATTAGTCAAGAAATATGAACTTCATCCCAATGAACTTAGAAGAGTTGATAAGTTTATAGTCTATGAACATCTTCTTGATGGGAGTGTTTGCTATGTTGGCTCTGGAGTTTGGTACAGAATGAGAAGATCGAGCACAAGGAGAAATATCGAACATCAGCAGCTAATGGAACAAGGGTTTATTGAATACAAAATTGTAGCTGAATTTGATGATAGGGACTCAGCTAAGGATTATGAAGACAAATTAATAAAAAGATATAGAAGCTTAGGGCAAAGTAAGTTTAATTTTAAGTATGCTGGAGTTAGAGATGAAATTACGAAAAGAGGTTATTCCTCTACAAGACCAAGAAGAAGTAAGAATCAATCAATTGAAGTATGGAAAAATGGTCAGTATTATGGAACCTATAATTACATCATAGATTTTGCAAGAGAAATTGCTGATCAACCTGAAAAACTACTTAGTGGGATTTCTACAATGATTAACAAGAACTGGAGACCACAGAAAGGTCCACTTGCGCGGTTCGTAATTAAGAACAAAAGTGTTGACTAAACAGGCGGGTTAAGGCATAATTGAGCTATATCTTATGCGGAATTATTAACCAAAACAATCAAAATGTTGATATGTCAGCCGGTGTGGCAATTTGTCAGACGAAGACGACTCAAAATCGTGTTCCTCTGGAGTGTCGGTTCGACCCCGACCACCGGTATCAAATAAAGGTTAAAAGCCTTATAGGTCAATGCTTTGAAGTAATTCGAGCATTGGCCTTTTTTCGTTTTAGTGGACTAAAGCGATATGCTAATCGTGTGGACACAATTTACGGTTATTAAGTACCTTTAAGACCAAATTTTCTTAAAGGGAGAAGAGTAAAATGACTAAAGCAAGAAAAGTGAAAAGAATAGTGGCACAAGCTGAAGAAAAAACTATAAGGGAAATGTATGAGGATTTTCAGTTGGCAAACCGAATTAAAAATTTATCTGGAATGACAATCCGGTTCTATGAGCAAAATCTGGTTCGTTTTTTTAGATTCCTTGATGATGTTAGTGTTGCTGATATTACTGCTATTAATAAACAAGTGGTGGATCAGTATATTCTGTCAATGAAACGAAAGGAACTAAAGGACACAACAATTAATACTTATCTCAGAGCAGCTAGGGCGTTACTGTAAATTAAGTAAGTGAAGAAATGTACTTCAAGTAACGGGGGAGGTTTAGGTCAAGAAACACACATTGCATTAAATTTTTAAATACAAAAAACCACTACTCTAATGCAGTGGCTTTTAAAGGAATGGTGCTTATAAATTATAAATGTAACATATGTTCAACAAGTCAGATGAGCTAATTCCTTTTTTAACTAAAGATATTTGGAGAATGGAATTATATATAATTTAAACAGGTTTTAATGTAATTCCTAATTTCCTTGCTACAAAACCTGTTGTACTTGCTTGAATCAAGATCGTCACTAGTATGGCGATAAATGTAACTGAAGCTATTTCATTACCATAATCGACCCCTGAAGCCACAATCATACCAGAAAGTGCGGCTGGGATTACGCCTGTTTCACGTACCCAAAACATAAAAACAATCTCATTCCATTTCCATTTTGCCCTTCTATCAGGCAAAGTACAAAGAATGACAGTAAGAGGTCTAGCAATAAACATAAAGACTAGGACTATCAATATCCCTTGTATCCAAAAGTCATATAAAATATTAAAATCAACCTGGGTACCAAGCAGCATAAAGATAAGGCTTCTCAAAAGTAAAGTTATCGTTTCAGAGAATTCAAATACAGTTTCATTTGTTTCTTCGGAAACTTTAAGTCGAAATAGTTCAGGATTCCCCGATATTAAACCCGCAGTAAAGGTAGCCATAAACCCACTTGCATGTATATAGCCTGCTGCCAAATAAGAACTAATTGCTACAACAAGACTAACAACCGTACCGTATTTTCTTAATAGACCCCATCGGTGATCTGAAGATAATATATTTCCTATCCAGCCAATTAACGTTCCGACTAAAACTCCTCCTCCAGCTTCCCGAAAGAAACTCCAAATACTGGATGATACAGAGAGTTCTGTTTGTCCCAAAATGACCCCTAGAACGGTAAATGTCAAAATAGAAGCAGTTGCATCGTTAAATGCTGATTCACTCTCCACCGTACGCCTTACTTTTTCTTGAATTGTGATTTGTTTAAATACAGGCATTAAAGTTGCGGGATCTGTAGACGCAATTACGGAAGCTAGCAAAAGTGCATACATGATAGGTATATCTAATAAATAATAAGCAGTAACCGCTACAATAACGGCTGTAACAAGGACTCCTAGTATAGATAAAAGAGTAATTGTAATCCAGACCTTTTTCAGAACAGAGAAGAGAATGGCTCTTCCTCCTTCAAAAAGGATTAAAATCGAGCCTATTACAATGATAAATTGATAGGACACTGAATCATTGGGAACTGTTATCAATTTGAATACGGATGGTCCGAGCAAAATCCCTACTATCATAAAAAGGGCGACATCTGGAATTTTTGTTTTTTCAGAAAGTTTCATGGCCGCTAATCCAAAAAGAAAGACCATAGTAATCATGTATAATTCACGTTGAACAATACTCATAACGTTGGCTTCCACTTTTATCTCACCTCCTCTAGATTCTCAAATGTTAGTTTGTTCATTAAAAAGCTAATATATATTCCATTAATAAAAAAATTCTTTTAAAGAGAAGGGTAACCGTTTTCTATTTAGCTTACCAGTAAAGTTCTCTAAATGGAGTTCATAAACCGAAGACAATTGGGTATAACATAAAAAAGAATTTCAAAATTTTTTTAGGATAAATATTTTTTAAAAAGCATGATTTATTTGAATATTTAAAGGGAGTCAATAATGTGGAATTGTTTAAACGAAAAGGGAATTTAATTAGTTTGCATCCTGCCCAAATACTTGTAATAGGTTTTGGTAGTCTAATACTGTTGGGGACCCTTCTTTTCATGCTACCAATATCTACATATGAAAAAGGACGTGGACTTAGCTTCATTGATGCTTTATTTGAAGCAACTTCTGCTGTCTGTGTTACAGGTTTGGCAGTTGTGGATACTGGAACAACCTTTACCTTATTTGGTGAAATTGTTCTTCTTTGTTTGATTCAGATCGGTGGTTGGGGTTTTATGACCACAGGTATATTCATGTTTATTATCTTAGGTAAAAAGATTGGTCTGAAGGAACGTTTATTATTGCAAGATTCATTAAATGTATTTTCACTTGCTGGAGTAGTGACCCTTGTAAAGAGGATTATCCTCATTACTTTTATTGTAGAACTAATTGGTGCTACTACTCTAGCCATTCGTTGGTCATTTGAAATGCCCTTGGAGAAAGCAATTTACTATGGTATATTCCACTCTATTTCAGCCTTTAATAATGCTGGGTTCGGACTTGAACCTGACAACCTAAGCAAATGGGTAGGTGATCCGACAGTTAATATAATGGTTACCCTTCTTTTCATCACTGGGGGTATAGGTTTTACAGTAATTCTCGATCTTTTTCATAAAAAATCCTTACGCAAATTATCCCTTCATTCTAAAGTCGTATTGCTTATGACACTAATACTTAACATTATAGGACCTTTAATCATTTTGGTCTCAGAATACGATAATCCTTCGACTATTGGAAAGTTGGAGTTGGGGGATAAGCTATGGGCATCCTACTTTCAAGGAGTTGTAACAAGGACTGCCGGTTTTAATACCATTGATATTGGTGCTTTGAACTTATCTTCCCTTGTCTTCATGATGGCTCTAATGTTTATTGGTGCATCATCAGGATCTACCGGTGGTGGAATTAAAGTAACGACCTTTGCCATTATTATTTTAGCTTTTTGGACAGTAGTAACGAACCGGGATGATGTGAATATTTTTAAACGTAGAATCTCGTGGGGATTGGTAAATAAATCATTATCAATTGTTGTGACGGCAATGACTTTTATTTTCCTCATTTTCTTTTTATTAACTTTTACCGAGAAAGCTGATATGAGCAAAATATTATTTGAAACGATTTCCGCCTTTGGCACAGTAGGTTTGTCTGCAAATTTTTCGCCAGAACTTTCGCCTATAGGGAGATTTTTGATTACGATTATGATGTTTATTGGTAGGCTTGGACCTTTAACAATGGCTTTCGCTCTTTTAAATACTCGAAAAGAAGCAAAGGTTAGATATGCAGAAGAAAAAATATTAATTGGCTAGGGTTTAATCAATAATTAAGATTCTTTTGGGGTGACTAATAAACTATGGCAAAGCTCAGTTATGCTGTTATTGGACTAGGTAGATTTGGAACAAGTATTGCATCAAAGTTATTCGAAGCAGGGCAAGAAGTCATGGGGATTGATTTAGATGAAGAACGTATAGAAGATAGCAAATTATCGCTTACACACGCTGTTGTACTTGATTCTACTGAAGAGGAATCACTTAAATCAGTTGGAATTCGAAATTTTGATTATGTAATCGTAGCAATTGGTGATGACATGCAAGCTAGTATCCTAACGGTTCTCCTCTTAAAAGAAATTGGGGTACAAAAAGTAATTGCAAAAGCTCTTAACAAACGTCACGGACAAGTATTAACAAAAGTTGGAGCAGATTGGGTAATACATCCAGAAAGGGATATGGGAGAACGGGTTGCACACCAGCTCCTCTCACCTAACGTGTTGAATTATATAGAACTTTCAAGAGAATATAATATTGAAGAAATAATGATTCCTTCAGGAATAACAAGAAAAAATTTACGAGATCTAGATTTGCGAGCAAAATATAATTTGACTGCTATTGCGATTGTTAATAATGAAAATATAATCATTTCCCCATCTCCTGATCAGATTCTTCAAGAAGGGGATAAATTAGTTGTACTAGGACATCGAGATAATATTAATGAGTTTGCAAATATTAGGTGAAATGAAAGGTAATCAAGACATCCACCGAATGGGTGTCTTTTTAATTTTCGCCTGCATATAAAAAGACCGCAAGAACAATGCGGTCCATGAAGTCTTAATCGTTATTTATTGCTTCTGTATTTTGTTCATTTATATGTTTTCCATATAGCTGGTTAATTTCATTAGCTAATTCATCTAAAAATTCATCAGATAATAAAGGTTTATTTTCTTTTAACATATTAATTCCTCCTTCGAACTGGGCAAATCGTTTAAAATTACGTTTTCTGTATTCATGTTTTTTTAATCTTTTTCAAAAAAATTTATTTACTTTTGGTAAATACAGGAGTAATATAATCACAGTTTCAAAGTTCTTAAATCGCTGAAACCATATGGTACGGGGGAAACATTATCCTGGATAATTTCTCAATCCTAGGGGTGAATCCTTTTTAGGTAGGGCTACTCAAAGGTCCGAATCCGACAGCTAACCTCGTAAGCGTTAATGAGAAGGAAGGTGGAGCTTGTGATGCAAGTAAAATGATGTGTCTACAGGTCTATTAACTATGACTTGTAGACACTTTTTTTATTTCAACTTTGAAAAAAATTGTTTATTGGGCAACATATTACATAACTTATTCATTTCAAAACCTGGCGGTGAATTTTGATGTTTTCATCAATAAAAAGATTATTAATTGGAAGACCCTTGAAATCACATGAATTAGGGGAACAAAAAATCAATAAAACCAAAGCACTGGCTATACTTTCTTCCGATGCACTATCATCAGTAGCGTATGGTCCTGAACAAATATTAATCGTGTTGGTAACAATAGGAACAGCAGCATTTTGGTACTCCATTCCTATTGCAGTGGGTGTGTTAATTCTTTTAACAGCTCTCATACTGTCCTATCGGCAAATCATATTTGCTTATCCTCATGGAGGAGGTGCCTATGTTGTTTCGAAAAATAATTTAGGGGTAAATCCAGGTTTAATTGCTGGTGGCTCTCTTTTGGTAGATTATATTTTAACTGTTGCTGTAAGTGTATCTGCAGGTACGGATGCTATCACATCTGCTTTTCCTAAATTACATGACTATAATGTTGAAATTGCCATTGTATTTGTTATTCTTCTCACATTGTTGAATTTAAGAGGAGTAACGGAGTCTGCTTCTATATTAGCCTACCCAGTGTACTTATTTGTTTTAGCATTGTTCATATTAATTGGTGTCGGTCTTTTTAACATTGTAACAGGAGGAGTTGCACCTGAATTACACACCCCTATCGGGACACAAGTAGCAGGGATCAGTTTGTTTATTCTTTTAAGGGCATTTGCTTCGGGGAGTTCTGCCTTAACAGGAGTTGAAGCTATATCTAATGCAATCCCTAACTTCAAAGATCCTGCACCTAACAATGCTGCAAAAACCTTAATCTTGATGGGAATCTTGCTTGCTATCTTGTTTTCAGGAATTGTAACTTTAGCCTACTTTTACGGAACTGCTCCAAGAGGAGAGGTGACCGTTGTTTCGCAAATTGCAGAGGAAATCTTTGGACGGAATTTTATGTATTACTTTGTCCAAGGAACTACTGCTTTAATATTAATCCTTGCTGCCAACACTGGATATTCTGCATTCCCATTATTGGCGGTTAATCTTGCGAAAGATAAATTTATTCCAAGGATGTTTCTTATTAGAGGGGACCGATTAGGATATTCAAATGGCATTATTATCCTTGGGGCAGCTTCAATCCTTTTAATCCTTGCCTTTCACGCAGAAACTGAACATCTTATTCCACTTTACGCAGTTGGAGTGTTTATTCCATTCACATTGTCTCAAACAGGTATGATGGTTAAATGGCTTCGTGAAAAACCAGAGGGATGGGTCCCAAAATTTATTATTAATACAACTGGTGCATTAATTAGCCTTATCGTCACAATAATGTTCTTTTTAACTAAATTTAATCAGGTCTGGTCAATCTTAGTTTTTCTGCCTATAATTATTTTTGTTTTCCACCGAATTAAAAAACATTATGATACCCTTGGTGATCAGTTGAGGATTACCACTTGTGAGCCTGCTGTACCGATTGATGGAAATGTGATCATTGTGCCAGTGGCTGGAATTACTCATGTGGTAGAAAATTCAATTAACTATGCCAAATCGCTTAAACCAGATCAAATTATTGCCGTTTATGTCGCATTCGAAAGGGACGACGAGCATAAGTTTGAAGAAAAATGGAATAAGTGGCAGCCTGATGTAAGACTGGTGACATTGCATTCTCATTACAGAAGCATTATTACGCCTTTAACTAAATTTGTCGATACAGTGGAACATAAAGCAAGTGAAAATAATTATAAGGTTACCGTTGTGATCCCACAATTTATTCCTAAGAAAGGCTGGCACAATATTCTCCATAATCAATCTAGCTTATTGATTCGTACTTTCTTGCTTCATCGGAGTAACGTGATAATAACAACAGTACCTTTCCATTTAAAAAAGTAAAAATGAAAGCATACTTTTTGTACATTTTATGGGTACAAAAAAAAGTATGCTTTAATTTTATTTTAAAGAGAAGGGATTATTCGCCAGGAAGTAACACATTACTATTCGGTAATTAATATTGCAAGGTCATCTTTTTTAATAACAAAATCATGTGAGGGGTTAATAAGTGATTTCTCCCCTCTTTTTATTCCAACCAACATGATATTCTTATTAAAGAAATGAATATATGCATCGTTAAAGGATTTCCCCACCATCTCAATTTTAAAAGGTTCTGATGTTAAGAGTACTTGGTTATCTGAATGACTTATTAAATCGATCATAGAGGCCATTGTTGACGGAGATGATAAACTGTTAAGGATGAGTGAGCTTGCAAGAATATTGGATTGGATTATCTCATCTGCTCCTGCTCTCCTGGCATTTTCCACTTGAGCAGAAGTAAGGATTTCTGCAATGCAACGTATTTTTGGATTCATTCCCTTTACCGCTAATAACATAGTAATCGTATTCATATCTGCAAACGACTCGCTCTTATGTTGGTCGGCTGTTATCACAACACATTGAGCACCATGAATGTTTGCCTTTTTTAAAATGTCATCTTGATTGGCACGTCCTTTTATAAAATGAATATTTTTGTACTCTACAGGCATTTCATCCAGTGTTTCATCAATAAGGACTACTTTTCTTAATGGATCTTTTTTATAAATTGAGGCAATCATTTCTTTAGACCGTTCATTCCATCCTATTATGATCATATGTTGATTCCCCTTAAAGTTGAGTTTGCCTTCGATAAAGGCTGCCTGCATGGTTACAGCTGTAGCAGCTAAGCTAACAAAATAGGACGATACGATTGCAATCCCTACTAACATGAGGATAATTCCTGTTATTCTTCCTGCAAATGTTTCTGGAGCATAGTCCCCATATCCAATAGTAGCAGCTGTAACAACTGCCCACCAAATACCTTCAAAAACCGTTGGGAAATTGTTCGGTTCTATCAGATGAATGATGTATCCAAAGAGGATCATAATTAATGAAGCTAACAACAATATTCTTAACACAACGTGCATTCTTAAAAATTTAGCAATCCAGTGATGGACCATCTCTTCCCACCTCAAATATTTCATTCACTGTTCATTATTACCGAATTTCCCTTATTGAATAATAGCAGATGAGCTTCATTTTGATAAATTAATTCAAAACCTAGTATGACAAATGATATATTGGTGATTTAAATGGTAATGAAAAGATTGATTAATTGGTAAAATAGATGATATGTATAGTAACAGGGGAAGTGGCGTGGTGAATTGATTAAATAAATTCTTTTTGAAGGGGTCATTTATTTGGTATATATAATACTGTTGGCTATTGTAACGGTTTCATTTTTATTTATATTTCAGATATTACGGAAAGAAAAACAAATGAAAATTAATAATTTTTTTAAAACCTTTGACCAATTGAATAGCTCATTAAAAATCGCCACACAGACTCTTTATGATATTTTGTCAGTAGTAGAAAACGAAGTGCAAACAGGTATTTCCGAACGTGTTAATTTATTAGAGAGACAAATCGACACTTTAAGTAATTGTATTTATCAATTGAGTATTATTAAAGAAAATTGTCTTCTACCAGAAATGAGAGAGACTTGTGTGCATACAATGGCATTACTACAACATGCCGTTAAGAAAACTACGATTCAATTATTTAATATGGGTTTTATTGCACACGACTTCCGTGATTATTTCCTTAAGGTAACAGAATACAGATTAAAATTAATAAAATTAGAGAAGGAATTTACTGGTTCACAATAGTTTCTGACTCAAATGGAGCTAAAGTATTTAACGAAAAATGATATAACAACATTATTGAAAACGCAATCATACATGGGAGTAATAATCGGAAAGAAACCATTAAGATTATTGCAAAGGAAAAAAAGAACACGTATCTGGAATTAATCATTACCGACAATGGTAAAGGAATGGATAAGCTTACACTGGCAGGATTGCGAAAGAAAATTTTCCACCCAAATAATCATGATAATGTAAAAAGTAGTAAATCGTTTAACGGAATAGGGGTACAAAATGTTTACCAACGAATGAAATTGATTTATGGAGAAGCATTCCAAGTGAGGATAGACAGTATTGAAGGAGAAGGCACGACTTTAACGTTTCAAATTCCGGTGGATAAGAGGTGAGCAGGATGTATGAAGTTGTATTGGTAGATGATGATGTAATCGTGATTGAATTTTTAAAAAAACATATTCCATGGCATGATTATGGCTTCCAAGTAGTCGCAAGCTTTCAAGATAGTAAGGAAGCTTTAGCATTTATGCAAGAGAACCCTTATGATGTTTTGATAACCGATATTGGCATGCCAAAACTAAATGGAATTGAATTAATCGAGCAGTTGAAAAAATCGAACATCAACTCTTATAATGTCATACTTTCTTGCCATGATGAGTTTACCTTTGCACAACAAGCTATCAAGTTAGAAGCCTATGATTATATATTAAAAGAATCAATGGAAGAAAGTAATATCATCGCATTACTTGAAAGATTAAAAAATAAGTTGGACCAAGAACGGTATCACCACAATCAGCACGTAAAAGTCACCAAGTTATTAGAAAGAAGTACTAGAAATGAAGATGTATTAAAAGCACAAAATTATGTACAAACCCATCTTGGCGAAAAGATTTCGTTGACAGAGGTAGCTGCCCATTTACATCTAAATTCTAGTTATTTCAGCAGGATGTATAAGAAAGAAACGGGAGAAGGTTTTGTTGAATATGTGACGAGAGTTAAAATGGAAAAAGCCCTAGAATTACTAGATCAGTCGATTAAGTCAGTGGAACAAATCGCTTATGAGTTAGGATTTGAAAGTAAAAGTTATTTTTTAAAAACATTTAAACGGGTTTATGGAGTATCTCCAAAATCATACAAATATAATGAAAAAGTATCTGCCGACAAACAAGCAGGGATTAGCAAATGAAACGATGATGAGTATTTTTCGATATCTCGATAGTCAAACAGTCTGCAGACATTTCTACCTTCGCATATGTATGAACAAAAGTGTAATGTTGTTCATACATTAAGCGAGGAGGGGAAGATGCATTGGCATACTACTATTTTTCCTCCCGATTGGGTGGCCTGCTATCGTATCGAATGGACTTGAAATGGTAGGAAAGATGACTATTCCTCTTTCTATGTCATCATTGGGAGTTTAATGGCAAACATAAAAGGGGAGTCATTTTTTTCTTTGTTAAAAATGCCGTCATTATGGAGAATGGCCACTGCTAAACTACTCATGATTCCGCTGCTGCTGAATCCATTTTTGGCGCTGTCTATCCCGTTTCCTTTAGTTGTGATTGCAGGTTTGGTTTCGGGTATGCCATCTGCCCCGACCATTTCTCTCTATGGACAAAAATATGGAGCAGATTCTTTTTTTGCCTCCATTGGAGTTTTAGTAACGACAGTATTATGTATGATGACGATTCCGTTTCTTTATTTCATTCTAAACCTGATATCACAGTTCATCCGAGGATGAGGGTCCACTTGAATCATAATTTTGGTAACATAATGTTCCTTCTGATTCTTTACAACGGAATCATAGATATACTCCTCAAAAACATATTCTCCTACCTCCACATGTAACCGTTCCATTTCTAATAAAAGCCGCTTATACGTGTGATGGATGGTATTCACATCTCCAATATGATAGCCGATGATAAAATTCCCCTTAACACTTCTAAAATACGGATGTCCTTCCTTTGGATTTGGTTGTTCCATATACAAATAGCTGTAATTCGTGTATTCACCTTTTAATACTTGCTCCCTTTTGGTGATAACGCCTATGGGATATCCCGTATCAAGATGTGATTCGTTCAATTCTTTTAGAAAATCTGAAACCAACTCTACAAATTCTTCTTCCGTTATATTTTCAATGTTCCTACTTAAATAGAGTGTTGCTTCTGGCAACGGTTCAAGCGTAACTTGATGAAAATCAAGGTGTGACGCTTTTTCTATTAATCCTATTTGTGCATCGATAAACTTTTCCTTCATTTCGAGTTCCTGACGCTTTTTCACAATCTCTTCCTTCTTTTGATACATTAACGACAAATAACGTTCTGGAGATTTATTTTGCATATAGAGTTGAATATCGTTAAGCGACATATCAAGATCTTTTAATAAATCGATCACAAAGAATAACTCTATTTGGTGAATTGAATAATAACGGTACCCTTTTTCATTTTTCAATATCGGAGACAAAAGTCCAATTTGATCATAATAAAAGAGAGTCTGTTTGTTTACTTTGCAAAGTTTCGCGAATTCACCCGTCGTTAAATATTTCCCATTTTTTTTATCCATTTTTACAGCACCACCCTTGACTATATAGTTACTATATACACTACGATGGAAATTGTAAAAACAAATGATAAACAAGAGGTTCGTTTTGTTAAGGAGAATGTAGAAGATGAAGAATCAAAAAGTTACTTTAGGATTATTATTAATGAATTTATTCATAGCCTTTTTGGGAATTGGACTTGTGATTCCAGTTTTACCAACGCTGATGAATGAATTAGGCATAACAGGGACAACAGTGGGTTATTTAACAGCTGCTTTCGCCATTGCTCAATTGATTGTATCTCCATTTGCAGGGAAAGCCGCAGATCAATTTGGCAGGAAAATTATGATCGTCATTGGCTTGTTTATTTTCGGCCTTTCAGAATTTTTATTTGGAATTGGCAAAGAAATTGAAATGTTATTTATCTCTCGTATTTTAGGTGGAATTAGTGCAGCCTTCATTATGCCTGCAGTTACTGCTTATATTGCAGATATCACAAATTTGGATACTCGTCCAAAAGCACTCGGGTATATGTCAGCTGCCATAAGTACAGGATTTATCATAGGTCCAGGAATTGGCGGGTTCTTAGCTGAATTTGGAACACGTGTACCATTCTTGTTCGCAGGTGCTCTTGGTGCCGTCGCTGCTGTTCTTTCCATTATTTTATTATCTGAGCCAAATCGTTCTCAGGAAAATATGGAACAGGTTTCAGGAACTAAGAATGGCATTAAGCGAATGATTGAACCAAAATACTTCCTTGCATTTATTTTAATTTTTATTGCCTCCTTTGGTTTAGCAGCGTTTGAATCTTTTTTTAGTTTATTTGTGGATCACAAATTTCAATTCAAACCATCGGATATCGCCATTGTAATCACAGGTGGTGCTGTTTTCGGTGCAGTTTCACAAGTGATATTATTTGACCGGCTTACAAGAATGTGGGGAGAAATAAAACTGATTCGCTACAGCTTACTATTATCAGCTGTATTGGTCTTTTTAATGACCGTTGTTCATTCCTATTTCTCTATTTTACTTGTTACCTTTATTGTTTTTGTAGGGTTCGATTTATTCCGGCCAGCCATTACATCGTATCTATCAAATATAGCTGGGAATGAACAAGGGTTTGTGGGAGGAATGAACTCGATGTTTACCAGTTTAGCCAATATTAGTGGACCCATTCTAGGGGGAATATTATTTGATTTGGATATTAACTACCCATACTACTTGGCGACGGTCATCCTAACATTAGGAATCGTTATTACTATGTTCTGGAAGAAACAAGCAAATCGTTCGTCTATCGAAGTGAAGGCCGGTTAATTCGTCGGAGATAAAAATAATTGATTTTCCAGTGAAATGCCATTTGTATATACTATATTCAAATGAACGTTTGAATGAAAATTTAATGTGACATTAAATGGCTTACCACTTCTTAGTGAAAAAGACAAATAAGACATGGCTTCCTGACATTTTTGGGAAGCATTTTGTCTATTTTTAAGGGGAGAAAGAACATGCTTTATGACGTATTAGTTATTGGTGCTGGTCAAGCAGGGTTTCAAGTCGGATTATAGTTGGATTAATATTCCTTCCATTTTTAATGAAAAGGGACTGCCGATTCATAACAGAGGCATTACATCGATTCAGGGACTCTGCTTTTTAGGGCTACCCTGGCAATATCGCAGAGGTTCAGCCTTACTCCAAGGGGTTGGAAATGACGCTGAGTATCTAATAAAAAAGCTAGTTTAACCAAGAGCCAGGTATTGGATACTTTAAAAAGTATATATATATATATATATATATACAGGCGGACTTTCTGGAGGCTGTCGATGACAGAAGTAAAAGTATTCCGTAGCATGGAATCAGTTTCAATTGTATTCTATTTAGGGTATTATTAAAAATATATTTTAATTTACCTAGGGGGTTGTAAATGTTAGGAATCCTATTAGCTGGTATTGCCCCTGGTTTTGCTTTATTGAGTTATTTTTATTTAAAAGATAAGTATGAACCAGAACCGGTATCGATGGTATTAAACACGTTTTTTTCTGGTGCATTGATTATCATTCCGATTGCATTTATTGAATATGTTCTTAAAATAGAAAATATTGTTCAATATGACTCTATTTATGCTATTTTTTCTTCGGGTTTGATAGAGGAATTTTTTAAATGGTCGATTTTATTTTTCATTGCATACAAGAGTTCGGAATTTGATGAGCCGTTTGATGGAATTGTCTATGGTACCTCCATATCTTTAGGGTTTGCAACCGCCGAAAATATTCTGTATTTAATGAATAATGGGATGGAATATGCGCTGACACGTGCGTTACTGCCTGTCTCAGGCCACGCCTTGTTTGGTGTTATAATGGGGTATTATATTAGCAAAGCAAAGTTTACCCAAAAATTGAAATGGCCTTTATTCTTGGTATCTCTATTGCTTCCTGTTTTACTACATGGGATATTTAATTTTTTATTGTTAAACCAAGGATCATGGTTTACGATGTCTCCTTATATGATGTTTTTATGGTGGTTCGGTTTGAAAAAAGTGCAGCTAGCAGAAATCTCAAGTTATAATCATTTCCAAAAGAAGCCGATTATAAGAACACGATTAAGCCTAAAGTCAGGAAAGAAATTATTCCTTCCTATAAGTAGATAGTGCTTCGGGCGTTTATAAAAAACTAGGCTTTATAAACTGAGAGTCTGAAGCCCCAGGTATGTCCTTGTTTTTATAAATTTAATCTTTATTCGCTTGGTGATAGACCAGAGAAACATTAAAATTTTTTATATACGATCACGACTCGTTATACGATACGTGGGCAAAAAGAAAAACAAAAAGAAAAACAAAAAGAAAAAGAAAATGAAAAAGAAAAACAACAACAAGTTCTTTATCCAGATATAGAGAAAAATTCAGACGTAGTGAATCCAACAGAATCATCAAAAAGACGTTCCAAAAATGATTAAGTTTTCAATTCGACTGGATTTGTTTTTTCAAAATTTGATTTCAAGTCAAATATATAGAACTCTCATCTGAATAAGATGAATTTTTGTAAAAGAAATAGCACCTGCAAATGTTGATATATCAATGTTTGTGGGTGCTTTTTGTGTTTGGGTACGACCTAATAGAGGAGAAGCATCCATAAATATCAGTCACAAATCGATTGGAGCAGTGGGGACCCTAAACCCAGACAGACATGTACCGGCAACACTCAGAGGGCTATAGTGACAGATAGAGAACTCTTTGAAGGGATTTTTTCAGAGTTAAAAGTGGTAAGGAACGATATTGACCGATTAGAAAAAAATTAGAAGTACAAAATGGTATTTTAAGAACTGAAAAACGAGCGAAACAGGAATTAAAATTAATAGGATCAGTAACTAATTAGAAGTCTAAGAATCCAGGGCCTCTTTTTTTCGTTTGGTACTTTGCAGACGCCCACTGCTATAACATAAATTATAAATAAAAAATATGAGTGAAAATAATGAAGGTACGCAAAATCCTTATTCAAGCAATATGTGGATTAACAGTTGTTGGGATTGGAAAATGTATCCTAAATATTCAAAATAATGATATATTGGGAAATAATATTGACAATTTTATTTTCCCTTTGGTAGATTACTGATAATAATAAAAATCAGTGACAAGATAGTATAAAAAGAATCCTGTTCCCATAGAATCGGGGCTTGGTGAAAGCCGATGGACACTTTTTATATAAATCATTTACGAGATGCAAAGTCGAACGGAGTAAGCTTTGACGGATATCCCACCGTTACATGGGATTACGTGAGACGGTACGTTAACTGAGAGCGGAATGTTTCATTATGCGAAACTAGCGGAATATGGGTGATAACGAGAGCAAGAACTCGTCCCTATTTTTGGGACGAGTTTTTTATACTAAAAAATAGTGAGTTCCTTCAGTTTCTCATTAGACTATTCTCGTAAGTCCGTCCTATTTATGGTTTTATATTACTTTTTCTGGAAATGGAGTTTTAATAGGTATGAAAAATTTAATTGTCATCGTTGGTTCGTTGATTGTTGCATTTGGTTTTAATTTCTTTTTGGTCCCATACGGGATTTTGAGCAGCGGAATAAGTGGTATTGCCATTTTAATTGGGTTAGTCACTCCATTTGATATTGGTTTAATGAATCTTTTACTCAATATACCTTTACTCATCTTGGGATACTTTAAGCTAGGTAAGTTAATTACAGTCAATACTCTGATTTGTGTGGTATCACTCTCCGTTTTCTTATATCTTTTGCCAATCGTTCCTCTAACAGACAATATACTGCTGTCGGGAATATTTGGAGGAATCATTGGTGGTATTGGTGTTGGCGTGATTTTGAAGTATTCTGGCACCTCTGGCGGATTGGATATCATTGCGATTATCCTTTCACGAACTAGTAATGTTAGTGTGGGCTTGCTTCTGACGGCGATGAACGGCGTTATAGTTCTAATTTCTGGTGCTGCTTTCAATTGGAATATTGCATTGTACACACTGTTGTCAATCTATTTGACAGGTAAGATGATCGATACCATTCACACGAATCACATCAAATTAACGATGCAGATTGTTACGACGAAAGGAGAGTTAATACGAGAGGATTTACTACAATCAATCTATCGAGGTATCACCATTACAGAGGGCTTCGGGGGCTATACAAAGGAACCCAAACAGATTTTAATGATGGTAGTAACAAGTTAT
This sequence comes from Neobacillus sp. NPDC093182, assembly GCF_044754045.1. Taxonomy (NCBI): domain Bacteria; kingdom Bacillati; phylum Bacillota; class Bacilli; order Caryophanales; family Bacillaceae; genus Neobacillus; species Neobacillus sp. NPDC093182. The sequence continues at coordinate 56,292 of NZ_JBIVOI010000019.1, read as the reverse complement.
GAAACAATGCAAATAAAAAAAATTGTCCGCAGCCACGATGAAAAAGCCTTTATTAATATTTTTGAAACCGTTGAAGTCGATGGTCAATTCGCTAAAAATTAGAGATAAAAGTGCCTGTCACCTTCCAATGATATGGTTGGTACCTGGCACTTTTTTGCCTCATTTGAACACAGAAGAACATCACTATCCCGAATGTTTTTTCCGCTGAAACTCTCTCGGTCGGAAGATTGGGACAACTGCTACGGAGGGAAAGTAGTTGAAGAGAAAACCAAAAACAAAACGTCATAAACAAAACAAATACTTTGAAGAGGATTCAGACGAAAACTTCTATTATATTGCAGGATACACGGATGATGGTGCCCCCTATGGAATTTCTTGGAATGAAATTATTGCCCAAGAATTGAGATTTAGGGGGGCAATCAAAAAGGACGCAAAGAAAGCTGCTGAACTCATTCATATCGCAATTGATGATATTGCCGAGAAGTTAACTGGACAATCTAAGAGTGAAAATATCCGTGAAACGCTGGAGCATTTCTTTCGCGAAGAGAATAATCGTCTTAGCTACCAAAATACGATTGTTGCAGATATTTTAGGAGAAGTAGCAGGGATCGTAATTACCTATCCGGGAGAGGCTGCACCTCGATTAGACGAACCTATTTTGAAACGCTTAAGGAAGAAAAGAAGGAATGAAATGATTTTCTTGGATAAGGAAGCTGACGAGGGGGATTTTTATATCGACACCCTGTGTGTTGCTGATCGGTTTAGAGGCTATGGAATCGGATCAATGCTTCTAAAGGAAGCCGAAAAAGCAGCAATACAAAAGGGATATTCAAGACTCTCTCTAAATGTTGCTCAAGATAACCCGAATGCAAAAAAGCTATACGAGCAGATTGGGTATAAGGGTGGTAAATTGATCAAAATTAATGAACATCTGTATGATTATATGGTGAAGATTCTTTGAGATAAAAAACGATTTATACGGCAAATTAGGAGGGAGATGGTTTGAGAAAGGTCGAAGTGTGTTCATACAATGAAAAGTGGGGCTTAATGTTTGCAGAAGAGGCAGAAAAATTGAACTTATTTTTGGAAAAGAAATGGTAGACATTTACCACATTGGCAGTACATCTGTATTTTAGAGAATCTAGCGCTTATCTTTCCACCAGCTAACAATTCCATAGATAATAAACAGTATCAACCCCATCTCAATAGCATGGTCGGCCAAGTTAAGAATTCCACCAGAGCGCGGGATAAAATCTGTTACCTGCCCAAATAAAAGCCGATCAATGCCATTTCCAATTGCTCCTCCGACTAGGAATCCAAAACTACTATCGATGAGAGCTCCCTTCATTTCTCCCGTTCTACGAATATATAAAACAACGATCACGAACAGTACAGCCACAACTCCGAAGAGCCGAGCATAGCCATGAAATAATCCTCCTGCCATCCCGCTATTCTCGATATGTGTAAAATATATTCCCCACAAAGTAAAGTTTTCATGTATGTCGATGAAGATACGAATTAGATATTTAGAAAGCTGGTCCATCACAAGAACAAGAATGGCAATTACATAAAATAGCATTTGTAGTCCTTCCTTCTAGCAATTATTTGCACCTTAATCAACAGTATAATTGAAAGCTATTTTCTTTTCTATTATGTAGCTTTTTACTAGGGCGGGTTACGGAACGCCAAGATTTGTTCTTTGAAAGCCTTGGGAAAATTGTTGAACTTGCAGCTAAAGGTGCCATTAAACCCGTCATTGGGAACATCCAACCCTTACACATGGCCCCGGAGCTGCACCAGCTCATGGAACAGCGCAAAACGACCGGTAAACTAATTCTTTTGCCATGGGAGCAATGAGATACGAAACGAATTAATCTTTTTGATTTATGGAAAATTCAGAAAATAAATTGTATAATCATAATAACATCCACGGTAAATTGACTTAATTGCACTTGTACTTCCTTTGCAGGAAACGAGATATGAGCAAGAGTCAGTAAGGCAATCAATGAGGAACATCATTGTTTGTTTTGCTGGCTCCTTTTTTGTACATCGAGTAGTTAAGATGGAGAGATAGCGTGAAGGGAGCATTAGGTAAATGTAAATGTAAAATAAAATGTATTTATTGAGGGAGGGAATTTATATGATGAACTTTGAATTAACAGATGAGCAGCAAAGTGTAAAGGAAATGGTGAGAAAATTTGTCGATAAGGAAATCATTCCAAATATTCAGGAGTGGGATCGCCAAGGCCATTTTGAACCGGCGATTTTGAAAAAATTAGCGGATTTGCAAGTAATGGGTGTCTGTATCCCTGAAGAGTATGGCGGGGCAGGCATGGATTATAATACACTGGCCATTGTATGTGAAGAATTAGAACGGGGAGATACTGCCTATCGGACAGCCGTTTCTGTTCATACAGGGCTAAACAGTATGACAATATTGCAATGGGGAACGGAGGAACAAAAACAAAAGTATTTAGTCCCTCAAGCACAGGGACGTAAAATTGGTGCCTTCGGATTAACAGAACCGAATGCTGGATCTGACGTTGCAGCGATGAATACGACAGCTGCTAGAAATGGGGATTACTATATTCTTAATGGCTCCAAAACATGGATTTCTCTTTGTGATGTTGCTGACCATTTCTTAATTTTTGCCAAGACAAATCATGATAGTGGGCATAAAGGAATTACTGCCTTTATTGTTGAACGCAGTTTTGCAGGAGTAGAAACGAAGGCTATTAAGGGAAAGCTGGGTATTCGCGCTGGAAATACCGGTGAAGTATTCTTAACGGATGTAAAGGTTCCTGTTGAGAACAGATTAGGGGAAGAAGGAGAAGGGTTTAAAATTGCTATGGCTGCCCTAGATAACGGCCGTTTTACAGTAGCTGCAGGAGCAGTAGGTTTAATAGAAGCCAGCCTTGAAGCAAGCCTTAAGTATTGCCATGAACGGAAAACATTTGGCAAAGAGATTGGAAAACACCAGCTTGTACAGCAAATGATCGCAAAAATGAGCGCAAATCTTGAAATTTCCAGATTGTTGGTTTTTAAAGCTGGCTGGTTAAAAAATCAGGGTAAACGAAATACAAAAGAGACGTCACTTGCTAAATGGATTTCATGTAATGCTGCATTTGAGGCTGCCAATGATGCCGTTCAAATCCATGGGGCATATGGTTATTCCGATGAATACCCAGTTGAGCGCTTTTTGCGGAACTCTAAAGCACCAGTGATCTATGAAGGCACTAGAGAAATTCATACGATTATGCAAGGGGAATATGCTTTAGGTTATAGAGAAGATAAACCGCTTCGCAAACAATTGCCTTCATGGCCATTTGAACATGTTTCCGTCAGCAATTAAAATGGAAATAAATGAGATAAAGAAAAAATAGAAATAGTTTACAAAGGTGGAACACTCTACTATAATTGCCTTTATAACAAAAAAATGAATACTAGACAAATAGGTTTCTTAAATGATCTGAATAGGATTATTTGAGACTAAGAGGGAAGTTGGTGTAAATCCAACACGGTCCCGCCACTGTAAGCGAGAAGGAAGGTTATATTTATCCACTGTGTTTTTTACATGGGAAGGGATAACCAACCAGTGATTCGCAAGTCAGGAGACCTGCCTATTATGTTTTTTAAGCTTCCTCGAGGAAAGGAATGTTTAAAGTGCAGGTAATCCTATGTAAATATTTTTATTTATTATGACGATTGCAAGTTATCATGCTGTCCAAAAGACAATGTATTATAAAACTGCCTTTACTCTACGCTTTCCTCTGGAACAGCGTTTTTTTGTGTTCAAAAATAGAAGGAGGAAAAAAGTGATGAAAGAGATTGTAAAAAAGTGGGGACTATTCAGTGTTGTTCTTCTGTTAAGCATGGGTATTATTGTAGGCTGTGGTACACAGGAACAGAACACTCAAGATAAAGCAGTTGCTACCCAAAACGACAAGACAAATGAAGGGGAGAAGGATGATGGAGTTCAGTTTCCTGTAACCATTACCGACGATGCGAATCGAAAGGTAACGATTGATGAGGAACCTGAAACAATTGTTTCGATTCAGACTAGTAATACAGAAATAGCGTTTGCACTTGGGTTAGGCGATAAAGTCATTGGCGTATCAGATTATGATAACTATCCACCAGAAGTGGAAGAAATTGAAAAGGTTGGTGCACAGGATATCAAATCAGAGCTTGTTCTCACATTACTTCCAGATATAGCGCTCGTTACAGATTATCATTATAAAACACATCCAGAAACCTTAAAACAGTTTGAAGAAGCTGGTATTGACGTGGTTGTTGTTGGAAGTGCTGTATCCTTTGAGGACGTATATAGCAACATTGAAATGATTGGTACTGCTACTGGAAGTAAGACCGAATCAGAAGAAATTATTTCTGATATGAAAGAACGATTTCAAGCAATCAAAGACAAAGCAGCGGCTATCAAGGATAAAAAGAAAGTTTGGGTAGAAGTTTCACCTGCTCCAGATATTTTTACGACAGGACAAAATACATTTATGCATGAAATGCTTGAGACCATTCAAGCCACTAATGCCGCAGAAGATCAAGAGGGCTGGGTAAAGATGACGGAAGAAGAAATTGTCAAATTAAACCCTGATGTGATTATTACCACCTATGGATACTATGTAGATAATCCAACTGATGGGGTTTTGAATCGTGAAGGATGGTCAGAAGTGCCAGCTGTAAAAAATAAAAACGTTTTTGACGTTGATAGCGATACGGTTACAAGACCCGGTCCTCGTTTAATTGAAGGAGTCGAGACACTTGCGGAACTTATCTATCCGGAAATATTTAAGCAGTAAAATAGTTTGGTTGTATTTGATAAGCGGAGGGCTTTTACTTGGTACGAGCCTTCTTGGCTTATTTTATAGTAGTGTAATAATCCCAATTCCTACTATTTTACATATTATACTAGATAAAACGATTAATATGGGTTGGCTTGATGAAGTAGCAAAAAATGAAGAAATGATCATTTGGAATATCCGTCTGCCAAGAGTTCTTCTTGCCTTTTGTGTAGGGGCAGCCCTTTCATTAGCTGGTGCAGCTTTTCAAGGGCTTTTACGCAACCCACTAGCAGACCCATACACCATTGGGGTATCTTCAGGAGCCTCACTTGGGGCTGTTCTCGTTTTGTTTTTTCAAGTAACAATTTTTGGTTTAGGAAATTTTACGCTTCCGGTCGTTTCGATTTTTAGTGGATTAATTGCTTTACTTGTCGTATTCGGACTCGTTCGATTGAGTAGTAAAAGTTTAGCAATTGAAACGATTATTTTAGCAGGAATCATTGTTAGTGCCTTTATTAGTGCGCTTGTATCTCTTCTTATTTCATTGGGAGATCGAGACGCGATGACTCAAATTATTTACTGGTTATATGGCAGTGTTGGAATGAGAGGGTGGAGTTATGTTCAACTAATCATCCCCTTTATGATAATCGGTTCCATTGTGTTGTTTTACTTCTATCGTGAATTAAATGCCCTAGCACTAGGAGAGGATGCAGCAGATCATATTGGAGTAGATGTTAAAAAAGGAAAGACATTTGTTCTAATTGGTGCATCGTTATTAACCGGTGCAGCAGTAGCTGTTTCAGGGTCGATTGGCTTTGTTGGACTTGTTATTCCACACTTAATCCGACTTGTTACGGGACCGAATCATCGCCATGTCCTTCCGCTTTCCTTGATAATGGGTGGAGCTTTTCTTATACTAGCTGATTTAATGGCTAGAACCATGATTGCACCTAAAGAGCTGCCAATTGGCGTGATTACTGCCTTAATTGGTGCACCTGTATTTGCCCTTTTATTGATTAGAGAAAGACTTGGAAGGGGGACGAATAAATGATTAACGTTCAAAACTTGGTCGGTGGATATACCCATTCCCCCATTATTAAAGGTCTAGATTTAGAAATTAAAAAAGGAGAGTTTTTTGCTCTTCTCGGGCCAAATGGGAGTGGGAAAACAACCCTTTTTAAACTCATAACAGGGCAGTTGCCGATTATTAGCGGGAAAGTTTCCATATGTGGTAAAGAAATTTCATCTCTCTCAAAACTGGAAAAAGCAAAAAAAATGGCGGTTTTAACACAGGAAGTTCAAGTATCCTTCGATTATACCGTTGAAGAAATCATTAGTCTTGGACGCTATCCTCATCAAAAGGGGATCTTTAAGCAACTTTCGAAAGAAGACCGGAAAGTCATTGAGGAGGTTATGGAAATAACCCAAATAGGCGACCTTCGGAAAACTCAATTTCGTCTGATTAGTGGTGGTGAAAAACAAAGAGTCTTATTGGCCAAAGCTTTAGCTCAGGAGCCTGAGATCTTACTTTTAGATGAGCCTACCAATCATCTAGATATTAAACATACCTTTCAAATGTTGAATCTATTAAAAGAACGACAACAAACAACGGGGTTAACCATTTTTTCTATTCTGCATGATTTGAATGTTGCTTCGCTCTATGCAGATCGAATTGCCTTACTTCATAATGGAAGCTTTTTAGAAGTTGGAGATGTTGACCTATTAAGGAAAGAAGATCAATTAAAGAAGGTCTATGAGGTGAAAGTGAATGCCCAATCACACCCAACTGTTCCTAAACCACAGCTTCTCATGACACCAAACTATTTTACATCAAGTATGTCGTTAAACTTTGAAGACCTTTATAAGATAAGAAAAACAGAAGAATATATTCATGTTCAATTTGATAAACCATTACGTACCATATCAAATACGAGTATTGGTGCTGGAATACAGTGGTTAAAACATTTTTGCCAATTTCAAGGTCCACACCACGATTTACAGCATTTGATGGAAAAGTACTCGATTCCTCACGAACTATCGGCCGCAGTCATGACAGCTGCAAAACTTGAGGAAATGGTATTTGTAACGAAAGAAATAGAAAATATTCATATGATGGCAATTGTGACAGCATGGGGAGGGAAATCCATCAACATAATGATATTCATAGATGCGTATTTTACAGATGGTGCTCTTGTTGATGGATATATGGCTGCTACCGAGGCAAAAGTAAAAGCATTGCAGGAATTTCATATGATAGATTCCCAAACCGCCCCTGCTGGTACATCAACCGATACCCTGCTCCTTGGGCTTACACAGCAAGGGGAAAAAATATCTAGCGCAGGTTCAGGAACAGTTGTCGGAATAGGAATTGGTCAAATAGTGTATGGTGCCATAGAGGAAATGCTCAGCAAGGATTTAGAGAAGGTTCACTAACATCCTGGATCTTTTTCGGATTTTAGTGCTAAAAAGGGGGGGAATGGCAGATGACGGAACGACGAATCGTAATTGCCGGAACTGGAAGCGGTGTGGGGAAAACAACACTGACCATTGGGTTAATGGCTGCTTTAAAAAAAATGGGCTTAACCGTTCAGGGCTTTAAATGTGGACCTGACTATATTGATCCTTCTTATCATACCGCTGTAACGAAACGAAACTCTCGAAATTTAGACAGCTGGATGCTGACAAAAGATCTTGTACTGGATATTTTTAGTCATGGCAGTCAGGGGGCCGATATTTCAATCATTGAAGGGGTCATGGGCTTTTTTGATGGGAAAAATCCTGAAACGAATGAGGGAAGTACAGCAGAAATTAGTATGAATACGAAGAGTCCAGTTTTGCTTGTTGTCAATTGTGAAAGCATGGCCAGAAGTGCTGCAGCGATCGTAAAAGGTTTTCAATTGTTTGCCGAGGGCCCCAAAATAGTTGCTGTTATCGCAAATAAAGTGGGAAGCGATGGTCACTTTCAGCTTGTCAAGACAGCGATTGAGCAGGAATGTCACGTTCCTGTTATTGGTTATTTGAAACGAGAACTAGATATTGAAATTCCTGAGAGACATCTTGGACTAATTCCTTCTATGGAAAGAGGAGAACTGGGTTCGTTTTTTGATAAATTAGGCACGCTGGTCAGTGAGACTGTCGATATCGAGAAACTACTTGAATTAGCTGTTGCTGAGCCGTTAGAGGTAAGTCGAAAGTCTTCCATATTTGAAAAGCAGAGAGAAAATCTAGTGAAAGTCGCTGTAGCAAAAGACAGTGCCTTTAATTTCTATTACCCTGAGAATCTAGAAATTATGGAAGCAAAAGGTATTGAAATTGTTTATTTCTCGCCACTTGCGGATGAGGAGGTACCTGAAGATGTTGATGGACTTTATATAGGCGGCGGATTCCCAGAAGAGTTTGCACAAGACCTTGCTTGTAATCTAAAAGCAAAGCAATCAGTAAAGCAAGCGATTGAAAATGGATTGCCTGCACTTGCTGAATGTGGAGGTTTCATGTATTTAACCAAGTTCATAGAAACTACGGATAAGAAAAAGCATGAAATGGCGGGTGTTATATCAGGGAGCATACAAATGCAAACAAAATTAGCTGCATTGGGATATAGAGAGATTAACGGGCAAAATGCTAATTTTATACTTGAGGATTTGAGTGCCAGAGGTCATGAATTTCATTACTCAATCTTCAAAGCCGTTGAAGAGGATGTGCCTTATGCTTATGAAACGAAAGGAATGAGAGGTGTAAGCAAGGAAGGGTATTTACTACATAATTTATCAGCTGGGTACACTCATTTTCATTTTGCCTCTTGCCCAGAAATGGTTGAGAATTGGATAAGAAAATGTCTGGAGAATAGGGGAAAGCGATATGAGTAAACAAATAAATCGAAATGGCTTAACACTTGTTTATACAGGTCATGGAAAAGGCAAAACGACATCCGCCTTAGGGTTAGCCCTTCGAGGAATTGGTCGAGGATTTAAAGTGAAGATCTATCAGTTTATTAAATCACCTGAGCGTACTTATGGTGAACAACTTGCCTTGCAAAGGCTGGGCGTTGATATGGTCCAACTAGGAGTTGGTTTCACTTGGACAAAAACTCCAGAGGAACATAGAGAAGCCTTAAAGCAAGGATGGCCGCAAGCTAAGGAGGCCGTTATGAGTGGAGAGTACGATTTGGTTATTTTAGACGAACTTAATAATGCATTAGCCATTAATAAGTTTCCAATTGAAGATGTTTTGCCTCTAAACGAAGTGATTGATCTAATCAAAAATAAACCTTCCCATGTTCATCTGGTGATTACCGGAAGAGATGCCAAGCAAGAAATAAAAGAGATAGCAGATCTTGTTTCAGTCATTGAATCGGAAAAACATTATTACGATGAAGGCATCCCAGCTGTAAAGGGAATAGAATTTTAGAATCATGAAGGAGGTTTATATATGAGATTGATATCCATATGTCCAAGTAATACAGAATTAGCAGCTTACTTAGGGTTAACATCTTCGTTGGTAGGTGTAGATAACTATTCGGATTGGCCGGAGGATATTCAAACATTGCCAAGATTAGGTTCTGATTTGAGCATTGATATGGACAAAGTGGAAGAATTACAACCTGATTTAGTATTAGCCTCGCTCTCAGTACCTGGAATGGAACGCAATATCGAAGAGTTAGAAAAACGCAACATACCGTTTGTCATTGTACCTAATCCTAAGACATTAACAGAGGTAGGAGAAAGTATATTATTCGTTGGAGAAGTTACCAATACTTTTGAAAAAGCCAGACGATTATTTAAAAAGTACAATCGTATAATCGAAAAATTTCAATCTTTATCACAGCAAATACAAAAGCCTGTAACCCTTTATTGGGAATGGTGGGCAAAACCTATTTTTACTCCTGGCTCAGCCAATTGGTTAACCGAAATAAGTAAACTTGCAGGGGGAAGAAACGTATTTGAAGATATGGCGCAATCAAGTGTTAAAACGGATTGGGAAGAGATCGTACAAAGAAATCCCGATGTTATTTCCGTTATTTGGGTGGGGGTGCAGAAAGAAAAAGTTAATCCAAAGGTTATATTAAAACGCCCTGGGACGGAACACATGGATGCCATTAAAAACAATGAATTATATATATTGGATGAGCCATTATTTTGTAGACCTTCACCTAGATTATTACTTGGATTATTTAAGATAGCGAGTATCCTTCATCCGACTATTTACCCGCCATTCAACGAGAATAAAGATCCTTTATTGGATGAAGAAGTTGAATTTCTATTATAAATATAATCTTTAAATTTACTCTAAATACTCACGGAAGTTGTTTATTTCAACGTACGTGAGTATTTTTCTTGTGCAAAGAAACTTTTGGGTCTTATTGTCTATTTTTTTGATTGAAAAGATATTTTCGCTTGAATCGGGAAAGATAGGATGGATAAAAATATCTGGAGGTTGCTATGCCGGAATATGTAGAAGTGGCTGGTCGGGCTATCTTTTCTTTTTTAGTATTATTTTCTCTTGCAAGATTTCTTGGTAAAAAGCAAATTTCCCATCTTACTTTTTTTGATTATGTGGTTGGGATTGTAATTGGAGACATGGCTTCACAAATAGCAATAGATACTTCAATGAAAATTGTGAATGGCTTAATAGGATTAGTTGTTTATACTTTTTTATCAGTATTTCTTGCTTATGGTGCTATTAAATCGTTTAAGTTTAGAGATTTAGTAGAGAGTAGTCCGTCTATTTTGATTAAAGACGGCAAAATAATGGAGAAAAGTTTATTTAAGCATAAGATGACATATGATGATTTAATGAATGGCTTAAGGGAAAAAGATGCCTTCATGATTGATGAGGTTGAGATGGCCATATTGGAAACAAATGGGCAGATTAGTGTTATGAAGAAGCCCGAGTTCCAGGCGCTGACTGCAAAAGACATTGGTCTAAGGATGAAAGCGGACCATGCCCCTTCCTTAATTATTATAGATGGAACTCTTTTAGAAAAACGCTTAAGATCCTTAGGCTATACAAAAGATTGGCTCCTTAGTGAGGTAAAGAAAAAAGGGGCAGATACCTTTGAAGATGTCTTTTTAGCGCAGATTAATTCTAATGGTACTGTTTATGTCGATTTATATGATGATAACGGAAATAAGCAATAAGGTTTCTTAATTAGTGTAAGTTGAAAGTTAAGAAGGGCGATTGCAGTAAGCGGGCAATCGCTCTATTTACTTTTATTATCTGTGTTGATCGAAGAGAATTTGATTGCCATCTGGATCTTCAATGATAAAATGTGCTGGTCCTTCCGTTGATTCTTCGGCTTCCGATAGCATGGTTACTCCTTTTTCTTTAAGCTGCTTTTGAATTTCTCGAACGTCTGTAAATGGTTCAAGATTTTCTGCATTTTCATTCCATCCTGGATTAAAAGTCAGGATGTTCTTTTCAAACATTCCTTGAAATAGTCCAATTATGCAATTTTCATTTTTCATAATCAGCCAATTTTGATTGATGTCACCACCAAATACTTGAAATCCTAGGTTTTCGTAAAACTCTTTTGATACATGAATGTCTTTCACATTTAAACTTACAGAAAATGCCCCTAACTTCATGAAACTACCACCTTTTTATAGATAATTAAAAATTCAGATAAACTTCCATAATTTAGTATAAGATACTGCGATAAAATACACAATGTTATAGGCAATGTCTTGAAAAAAGGACTATGAATATCAAGCGGCGAATAGTAACAAAAGTTTATAAACGCATGAGATAGTAAATTTTTTTGAGAGGATGAATGGCGTGACGTATGAAGAAATTGTGCAAAAACTTGAAGAGTTAGGTTCCAAGCAAACGAAGCAAATTTATAACAATCACGGGGTAAAAGAGCCTTATTTTGGAGTGAAAATTGGGGATTTGAAGAAACTTGTTAAATACGTGAAGAAGGATCATGAATTAGCATTAAAATTATATGATTCTGGTAATCATGATGCGATGTATTTGGCAGGTCTATCGGTCAATCCAAAATTGATTTCAAAAGAAACATTACATGATTGGGCTCAAAAAGCTTACTGGTATATGGCAGCCGAATATACTGTTGCGCAAGTAGCGGCCGAAAGTGATTTTGCTATTGAATTGGCGAGAGAGTGGATGAAATCCGAGGAAGAAATGATTGCAGTTTGCGGCTGGAGTACCTATTCGAATTATTTATCGATAACTCCCGATGAAAAGTTGAACTTAGCTGAAATTAGTGATTTATTAAACCAAGTGAAAAATAACGTTCATGGTGAACGAAACCGTGTACGATATGTGATGAATGGATTTGTTATTTCTGTCGGTGCCTATGTAACAGAGCTAAGTGAGGAAGCGAAAGAAGTAGCAGCTTACATCGGAAAAGTGCAGGTAGACGTAGGGAACACAGCTTGTAAGGTTCCTCTTGCAGCAGAATACATAAAAAAAATAGAAGTGAAAAATAGAGTAGGATTGAAACGGAAGACTTGTATATGTTAGATATTATTATCGTAAGGTGCGTGTTTCCTTTATGGAAGTACGCACCTTTTTTTATATACATATAGAACATCAAAATGAGAATAATCCATTAGGGTTGTCCTCATTTTTTTAACTAATTTTCCGATAATATAAAAAGTTCGAAAAGTTGTAATATTTATGTTGATTTTACCCTTTCTATATTATGTATAATGAAAACATAAGAAAGGTGGAGAAACAAATGAGGAAACGTAATATAATAAGCTTTAAGAAATTAGTCGATGATAACAAGCAGGAATTAAAAAGTGACATGAAAGCAATGGAAAGAATTGAGGCGAAAATTGATAAAAAACATTCAAAAAGATAAAAATTCCATATATAGATAATAAAGAGCAACCGTTACTACAATGGCTGCTCTTTATTATGTTTAGTAGAGAACTTTTGAGCTATAATTGGTATACTTAATGTAAGATGACAGGCAGTGGAGATGTTCAACAAATGAATTTTATTACTAAACTTTTTACAAAAGAAAAGAAATTAAAAATTGATTTTTGTGAGAAAAACCTCGACCGATTTCTAACAGAAGACTTACAAAAAGAGTATAATACCTTTCTGAGTAAAAAAAATATTGAATATAAAGAGTATCATTGTCAAAGTCGATGTGAGGAATGCAAAAACTCTCCTTATGCGATTGTTAATGGTGAGTTTATGGCAGCAAGAGATTCATCGGAATTATTGCAGAGGATTAAACATCTCCAAGAAGATAAAAAGTAGTTTACAACCTATCTTTAGGGTGCTATAATGTTTGATGTACTATTGATGGTGCGCTTAAACGCGGGTGTAGTTTAGTGGTAAAACCACAGCCTTCCAAGCTGTTGTTGTGGGTTCGATTCCCATCACCCGCTCCAATTCTACTAATTGGGCCTATAGCTCAGCTGGTTAGAGCGCACGCCTGATAAGCGTGAGGTCGATGGTTCGAGTCCATTTAGGCCCACTTCATAAAATAATCATACGTAAACCGAACACTAAAAAGTTCGGTTTTTTTGCGTTTTCGGGGAAAAAATATGAAAAAGCAGTAGAGAGGAAGTGAATTCATGCCTGAACTGCCAGAGATGGAAAATTACCGAAGATTGTTAAATCAAAAAATAGCGGGTCAAACCATTACTCAAGTACAAATCAATCGAGAGAAATCAGTTAATGTGAACCCAAATCTCTTCATTAACACCGTCACAAATCAGAAGATCGTGACAGTTAATCGCAGGGGGAAGCATTTACTATTTCATTTATATAATGGACAAGTTATGTTGCTTCATTTAATGCTCGGCGGCTGGATGTATTTTGGTACGGAGGAAGACAAACCGGACCGGACGATTCAGGTTCGTTTATCATTTGGGAATCAGCATCTGTATTTTATCGGGCTTCGCCTGGGTTATTTACATTTATATAGTGAACAGGATGTTGAAAAAGAATTATCCCCGCTCGGTCCAGAGCCATTGGACCCGCAATTTACAGCACAAGCATTTTTAAAGCTCCTTGGTGACAGAAGGGGGAAAATCAAATCAAAACTCCTTGATCAAGAGTTTATTGCAGGGATTGGGAACTGTTATTCCGACGAGATCTGTTATCACGCAGGATTCAAAACGAAACGAAGTATAGAAGACATAGGGGAGAATGAGCGACTTCAACTATACCAGTCAATGAAGCAAGTTCTACTCGACGCGTTGCAGCATGGAGGTTACATGGAAAATCCTCTTTTCAAAGGGGATAACCTAACAGGCGGATATAATAACCTATGCTTGGTGTATGACCGAGAAGGAGAAAATTGCAAAAGGTGTGGAAGCACAATCATAAAAGAAATGATTTCTTCTCGAAAAACCTTTTTCTGTCCTAACTGTCAAAAATAGCAAGAATCCTATCCGGTAGGATTCTTTTTTTTGAAGAGTTTTTTAATAAAAATATGTTGAACAAATTGTTCCCTAAAGTGTATAAATGTAATATACTATATATTAATAAGTATAGCACATTTAAAATTTTGGCATAAAAAATAACATGATTAAATTGAAAAGGGGGTCAATGTGATTAAACTAACGAAACGCCAAGATGAAATTCTTAAGATTGTGAAGGAAAGCGGTCCGATTACGGGGCAGCAAATTGCAGAGAAGCTTTCCTTAACAAGAGCAGCCTTAAGACCAGATTTAGCGATCTTAACGATGGCAGGGAATTTGGACGCCAGACCTCGCGTTGGTTATTTTTTCAATCATAACCATGAGGTAAAGCAGCAAGCGGAACAATTCATTCTCCGAAAAGTTGCGGATTATAAAGCTTTTCCGATTGTCGTTGAAAAATCCACTTCCGTATATGATGCGATTGTTCAACTGTTTTTAGAAGATGTCGGGACGCTTTATGCAGTTGACAGTGACGGCTATTTAGCCGGGGTTATTTCGAGAAAGGATTTACTACGAACAGCCATCGGCAATAAAGATTTGCAAGAATTACCCTGCAGTGTCATTATGACCAGAATGCCGAACATCATAACCGTCACACCTGATGAAACCTTGTTAGAGGCGGCAAAAAAGATGATTACCAATCACATTGACTCCTTGCCTGTAGTCAAAGAAATCAATCCGGGAAACCATACATATTTACTTGTCGGTCGGATTACGAAAACAACCATTACACGAGCATATCTAGAAATAATGGAGCAAAATTCCGTATAAAGGGGAGTGGCAGTGATTTTAGGAGAGAAGGAAGTTGTCTATGTGGTTTCGGACTCGGTTGGGGAAACAGCAGAGTTTGTAGTAAAAGCGGTAGCAACACAATTTAACGGAGGAAATGTTGAGATTCGACGAAATTCCTATGTTGATGATTTTGAAGACATTGAGGATGTCCTTATTCTAGCTAGAACAAGAAAATCAATTATTGCCTATACGATTGTGGTCCCAGCTTTGAAGGAATATTTGGATCGCCGGGCGGCGGAAGAAAACATTATGGCAGTGGATTTGCTTAGTCCCTTGATAAATGCCTTCACCACTAGTTTTAATAAGACTCCTCATCACCAGCCGGGATTAATGAGAAAACTAGATGAAGAGTATTTTAGAAAAATAGAAGCCATCGAATTTGCCGTTAAGTATGATGATGGCCGTGATCCACGGGGAATTCTTAAGGCCGATATTGTGTTAATCGGTGTGTCAAGGACATCGAAGACACCATTATCCATGTATTTAGCTCATAAACGATTTAAGGTTGCGAATGTTCCTTTGGTTCCAGAGGTACCAGCGCCGGAGGAATTGTTTGCGATTCCGAGAAAGAATTGTATTGGATTAATTATTTCTCCCGATAAATTAAATGAAATCCGTCTCGAAAGGTTAAAAGCTTTGGGGTTAGGTTCAAAGGCAAGTTACGCGAGCTTCGAAAGAATTCTTGATGAACTGGATTATGCTGAAAAAATTATGAAACGAGTAGGCTGTCCGATTATCAATGTTTCAAATAAAGCAATAGAAGAAACTGCTGGATTAATAGTAGAAGTTTTGAAAAAAGAGGGGAGCTTATGATGATGGAAAAATTCGTTTACTTGTTTCATGAAGGAAATGGAAATATGAAGGAAACGCTTGGAGGAAAAGGGGCAAACTTAGCCGAAATGACACGTATCGGCTTACCAGTACCTTATGGTTTTACGATTTCAACTCAAGCATGCAATGCTTATTATGAAGCAGGAAAAACAATTCCATCGCTTGTTGAGAGTCAAGTATTAGGAGCTTTAAGCAGCCTAGAAGAGAAAATGGGGAAAAAGCTGGGTGATCCGGAAAATCCGCTGCTTGTTTCTGTTCGCTCTGGTTCAGTATTTTCAATGCCAGGGATGATGGATACAGTCTTGAACTTAGGCATGAATGATGAAACCGTAATCGGTATGGGGAAATTAACGAATAATCCTCGATTTGCCTATGACTCTTACCGACGTTTCATCCAAATGTTCAGTAATGTTGTCCTGGATATTAATACGTTTTATTTCGAACAATTATTAGAAGAAACACGCGAGCATAAAGGCTATAGTGCTGACCCGGAAATGACTGCTGAAGACTGGAAAGAAGTCATTGAGGGGTACAAAGGAATTGTTAAAAAGCATACTAGAAAAGAATTTCCGCAGGATCCAAAGGAACAGCTATTTCTTGCGATTAATGCGGTGTTTGATTCTTGGAATAATCAGCGTGCCATCGTCTACCGCCGCTTAAATAAAATTCCTGATCACCTAGGAACTGCAGTAAATATTCAAAGTATGGTGTTTGGAAACATGGGTAATGATTCAGGTACAGGTGTAGCCTTTACTCGAAATCCTTCAACAGGTGAGCATGTCCTTTACGGAGAGTACTTAATTAATGCCCAGGGGGAAGATGTGGTAGCAGGAATTCGTACACCACAGCCAATTCAGACATTAAAGGATGAAATGCCATCTGTTTACAAGCAATTTGCTGACACATGCAAACGTCTTGAGCAGCATTATAAAGAAATGCAGGACATTGAATTCACAGTAGAACGTGGTCAATTGTTTATTCTTCAAACCCGTCATGGAAAGCGGACTGCACAAGCTGCCATTCGAATTGCCGTAGAAATGGTTGAAGAAGGAATCATTGATAAAAAGACTGCCTTGCTACGTGTCGACCCAGACCAACTTAATCAGCTTCTTCATCGCAGAATTGATGATAAATATCAGCGTACGCTATTGGCAAAAGGTCTTCCGGCATCACCTGGTGCAGCAACTGGTCAAGTCGTGTTTGATGCAGATGAAGCAGAGGAACTCGGGAATGCTGGTAAAAAAGTCATTCTTGTTCGTCCAGAAACCACTCCTGATGACATTCACGGAATTGTAGCAGCGCAGGCAATCGTGACCAGCCGCGGCGGTATGACAAGTCACGCTGCAGTGGTTGCTCGTGGTATGGGTAAAGCGTGTATTTGCGGATGTGACGCACTGAAGATTGATGTAAAAGCAAAACATTTTACGGTTGATGAGAAGGTTATCAACTATGGAGATATCATCACCATTGATGGTTCAACAGGTGAAATCATGCTTGGCGAAATTCCAATGATTGAACCGCAGCTTTCCGATGAATTCCAGCTTTTACTTGCATGGGCTGACCAAGAAAGGAAGATTGGGGTTCGTGCCAATGCCGATAATCCAGAGGACGCACAAAAAGCCTTTGAATTCGGTGCAGGTGGAATTGGATTATGCCGTACGGAACATATGTTTATGGATTTAAAACGGATTCCAATCGTTCAAAAAATGATCTTAGCTGAAGCATTCAAAGAGCGAATGGAAGCTCTTGATGAACTGCTTCCAATGCAGCAAGGCGATTTTGAAGGGATATTTGAGGCTATGCAAGGATTCCCAGTAACGATTCGTTTGTTAGACCCGCCATTACATGAGTTTTTACCAGATAAGGAAGAGCTGTTAGTCGAGGTAACGAAGCTGCAAATACTCGACCCTGCTTCACCTGAACTCAAAAAGAAAGAGCTGCTATTGAAAAAGGTTCGCCAATTAGATGAATTCAACCCAATGCTTGGACACCGCGGATGCCGTCTCGGGATGGTTTATCCAGAAATTTATGAAATGCAGGCAAAGGCGATATTCTATGCTGCAGCTAAGCTTGCTGACAAAGGCATGGAAGTTCAGCCAGAAATCATGATTCCACTGGTTGGTCATGTAAATGAGTTGAAAGAAATGCGCCAGCTTGTAATCGATGCGGCTTTAAAGGTGCAGGAAGAAACAGGGAAGCAATTTGAATATACAATTGGAACGATGATTGAAATTCCGCGTGCGGCGCTAACCGCTGATCAAATTGCTGAAGAAGCTGATTTCTTCTCATTTGGTACAAACGATTTAACACAAACAACATTCGGATATAGCCGTGATGATGCAGAAGGCAAGTTCCTTCAGAATTATATCGAAAATAAGGTACTGCCTGAAAATCCATTTGCAGTCCTTGATCAAGATGGTGTTGGAAGGTTAGTAGAAATGGGAGTTAAACTTGGCCGTGGAACAAAGCCTGCATTGAAAACAGGAATTTGTGGGGAGCATGGCGGAGAAAAAACATCGATTGATTTCTGTTACAAAACAGGACTAGATTATGTAAGCTGTTCGCCATACCGTGTGCCGTTAGCAAGATTAGCGGCTGCACAAGCAACAATTCGTCATGAATCCAATAAAAAGGAAGTTTATACAACAGCTTAACTCTTTCAATAGGACGTGGATAACGGCACCGTTCCCAATGTAAACAATTAAAAAAATCACTAAAATGACTATCAAATTTAAAGTTAATTTGATAGTCATTTTTTATTGATAAAGATAAATTTTTCAGAATAGTACTCTAATTTAAAGGATTTGTTGTGGTTCATTAAAAGGTGACAGGCACCATTTATGCAAAAAACACTGTTTATGCAGCGTTTTTTGTATTTTTTTCTAATCTGTTTTTAGATTTTTTCTTTATTTTTTCGAAATTTTTAAGAATTGTATGATATGGTTCAATTATCTCGATGGAAATTTAGCGAAAGTGGTGGATTGGAGGTGAAGTATGTCCATTAAAATGAGGTTTCTGTTGTCCTACGTGGGGGTAATTGTGTTTTCAATCTCTTTATTTTTAGCCGCTGGTTATTTGCTTCTTTTTACGATAACGGGCGATGTAAATTCGATAGCCAACTTTTATAAGAAATCATATCTTCAAAAACCTTTGACTCCAGTTGAGGAAAGTGTGTTTCTTGATTTAAAACTTTTAGCAAAAAATAAACCTGAGCAGCTATTAAATAAAGAACAACTGAAGAAGCTTGAACAGCAAGACATCAAAATTGTCGTTAGAAAAGATAACAACATTGAGTATGCGACTTCTACATTAGATCTGCAGGCATTGGTTACATCACTTCCTAAGTTTGAAGAAACGAATATAAACACTCGGGATTCCATTAAACTCAATGACTTCTATTTTACCTATGTGAAGTTTGATTTTTATTTTACGGACAAAAGCAAAGGAAGTATTTTTGTATTAAGGAAGGTAAGCTCGAATACTCAATTGATTCAAGAACTATTTCCCATTTTACTATGTCTTTTACTACTTCTATTTATTATGATTATTGGGTTATTAAACTATTTAGTGTCAAGAAGCATTATCAAGCCAATCTCCATTCTAAAAGAGGGTGCAGAACGAATTAAATCGGGTGATTTACATTTTGAAATCAAAATAACTTCCAATGATGAAATCGGACAATTAAATAAAACGTTTGAGGAAATGAGACTAAAACTAAAGGAGTCGATCACCCTCCAACTTCAATATGAGGAAAATCGAAAAGAACTTCTTTCAAATATTTCACATGATTTAAAAACACCTATTACTTCGATTATCGGTTATGTGGAGGGAATAAAAGACGGTGTAGCAAATACCCAAGAGAAAATGGAGAAGTATTTAACCACCATTCATGTCAAAGCAAGGGATATGGATTCTTTAATCGATGAACTGTTTTTATTTTCAAAACTGGATTTAAAGAAAGAGTCCTTCACTTTCGAAACGATTGAACTAGTTGAATACATGCGCGATTTTGTAGAAAAACTTCATCTAGATTTAGTGCAAAAAGGGATACAGATTCACCACCATTCACCAAATAAACCGATATACGTGACCGCTGACCGTGAGAAGTTAAAACGTGTTTTAGTAAATCTCATTAACAATTGTGTTAAGTATATGAATAAAAGTGATCAGTATATTTCAATTCAACTGCATGAAGGTCCTTTTGATGCCGTTGTAGAAGTAACGGACAATGGCTATGGGATAGAACCTTCTGCGTTGCCGTTCATATTTAATCGTTTTTACCGGGCAGAAAAGTCTAGAAATTCCCGGACTGGTGGAAGTGGATTAGGACTAGCCATTGCCAAACACATCATTGAAGAGCACGAAGGGGAGATTTGGGCAACAAGTGAGAAAGGCAAAGGTACAAGTGTTTTCTTTTCTTTGAAGAAAGGTGTGTAAAGATGAAAAAGATATTATTGGTGGAAGATGAAGTAAGTATCGCAGAGTTACAAAGAGATTATTTAGAGATTCATCAGTTTCATGTAGATGTTGAACATTCTGGTGATTCAGGACTCCAAATGGCACTTGAAAATGATTATGATTTGATTATTTTAGACATCATGCTCCCTGGAGTAAATGGGTTTGATATATGCAAACAAGTTCGTCAAGTTAAAAATATCCCGATTCTGTTTGTTTCCGCTAAGAAAGAAGATATCGATAAAATTCGAGGTCTCGGTTTAGGAGCAGATGATTATATTACCAAGCCTTTTAGTCCAAGTGAGTTGGTCGCCAGGGTGAAAGCACACATAGAGCGATATGAACGACTAGCAGGAAGTCAAACAAAATCAAATATGATTAAGGTTAAAGAGATTACGATTGATAAGTCTGCACGTAAGGTCTATCTGAACGGCGAGGAGACCTCGTTCACAACAAAGGAATTTGATTTGTTGGTATTTCTTGTGAATCACCCGAATCAAGTCTTGAACAAAGAGCAGCTATATGAACATATTTGGGGCTATGAAATGGCAGCAGATGTTTCAACTGTGACCGTCCATATCAGAAAAATACGCGGTAAAATTGAAAAGGATCCTGCCCATCCGAAATATTTGGAAACGGTTTGGGGAGCAGGCTATCGATTCAATGTTTAAACTAAATAATATAAATACAATCCATCACGTAAAGTGGCGGATCTTTTTTTATAAACATAAAGAAATTTTCTGAAAAAGTTTATCTTTTTTTAAGGAATTCTTTCGAGGGAGTTTAAAATTACGGAGTAACATAAATATATGGTCAAATCAATGAGGGAGGATAGCAAATAGAAAATACCGATAGGCGGTGAAATCATGTGGAGGCGCCAAATTATAGTCATTGGAACTATATTCATTCTTCATGGATGTGTCTCAGTTAATGATAGTGATTCAAATAAACAGGAGAATGAAATAAAAGTAGAAATTGATGTGGAGCAACAACTGATTCAAGCAGTAAAAGGCAAAGATGCGGATACCGTAAGAAGATTGATTGAGGAAGGTGTCGATATAAATACACAGGACTCAGAAGGGCGAACTTCCACAATGATTGCGACATACAACAACGATACAGAGACTGCACAAATACTTATTGAAGCGGGAGCAGATGTCAATATCCAGGATGAAAAAGAAAATAACCCCTTCCTGTATGCTGGTGCTGAAGGGTATAGTGAAATTCTAAAACTTACGATTAGAGCTGGTGCCGACCCATCTATAACCAACAGGTATGGAGGAACTGCTTTAATCCCTGCCTCAGAACATGGATATGTAGATATTATTAAAGAACTTCTTACCAATACTAATATCGATATAAATCATATAAATGATCTCGGCTGGACAGCTTTACTAGAAGCTATAATTTTGAATAATGGCGATGAAAAGCAGCAGCAAACAGTGCAATTGTTAATCGATCATGGAGCAGATGTGAATATTCCCGATCATAATAATGTAACCCCTTTACAGCATGCACGACAGAAAGGTTTTAAAGAGATTGAAAATATATTGTTAAAAGCACAGAGGAAAAATAACTAGGTCCTGTAAAGAACCTGTCAATAAACAAAACTATGGAATTGACACCAACATAATGAAATGAGGAGACAACAAAATGAACAAAAAAGCAAAAATGTTACCATCTATTCTTCTTGGGTTAACTATAGTTATTTCAGGATGCAGCACAATCACCCAAGCACAAACAAATGACCAAAAACAAGAACAAACTGAAAAAAAGGGAAATAAACAACATAAGGAAGCCAAAGGACAGGAATTGGCTAATATTCTTAGCAGCACAAATTGGCAAGGCACCAAAGTATATGATAAGGAAAAAAATGACTTAACAAAGGAGAATGCAAACTTTATTGGTCTTGCAAAATATGATGATGAAACCGCGAGATATGAATTTTTTGACAAAAACACAAAAAAGAGCCGCGGTGACAAAGGAACGTTCTTTATCACCAACGATGGAAAGATCAGAGTATTAATATCTGAATCAATGGGTTACCAAGCTGTTGTTGAAATAACAAAACTCAATAAAGACATATTTACTTATAAGAGAATGGGAAAAGATGCAGATGGTAACGATGTAGAGGTTTTTGTTGATCATATTCCATATAAAGAAACAAATCTATCTTTTACGGATCCAGATAAGAACTTGGTAACCAAAACTGGAGAAATTGTTACAGATAAGGATGGAGATAAAATTTTATCAGATACCCTTTGGCAAGGGACTGTGGCATTAGATGAAAACGGCAACGATGTATCGGCCTATAACACAAATTTTCTAGGGCTTGCGAAATATGATTTTAAGACAAATAAATATGAATTTTTTGATGCGAAAACAGGAGCAAGCCGTGGTGATTACGGGTATTACGATGTAGTCCACGGGAATAAGATAAGAGCACATGTTTCATTAGGAATGAAGTACGGCGCAGTTCTTGAACTTACAGAGCTGAATGAAAAGAAATTCACTTATAAAAGAATCGGTAAAGATAAAGATGGTAAAAACATAACGATAACGGTTGAACATGTCCCATATAAAGGTGATTTCAAGTTAAAATTGACTGAATTTTAAATACAACTTGGCGCATAGCCAGGAAGGGAATGGATTTACTCCACTCCCTTTTTTATTTGGAAAAATTAAGGAATAATTTCAAATACAGTACCCTGGTTCAAATCAGTCACCCTCATCGATCCATAAACCCCTAAATATAGTCTGTTTTGATCCAGATTACTTCCCAAACTAACATAATAAGCGGCTTGTGGCCCAAAATTATAATCGGTTTTAATCACACTAAAATCATTTTGTTTCCCATCCTGTCTTACTTGGGTGTAAGCTAATGCCCCTCTAGACTGAGGTTGAGATTCTTTCCGGGAAAGATCGGTAAACAGAACGCTTCCCGTTAAAGCGGGAATTGCATGCCCCATGTAGGCTTGGACTCCTGTAAGTGCCGTCCCACTAAACTTATCGGGGCGTGGATCTCTATGATAATAACTAGTCAAAGGATGAAGACGTCGCACTGAAGTGTTTATAGCTTCATTGTAAAAAGCGATGTTTTTCTCATCTAAAGTTGGATTTACGGAGCATCCCCTCATCATCGATGTAGGAAAAGCACCTTCCCACCCCCGCCAGCCAAAATTAATAAATCCTTCTTGGTCAAGGTCAACATTCATTGAAGCGGCTTGTACAAGCTGAGTAACTGGAATGGGTTTATAATGAAAGAATGAAAAAATTGCCTCTTCCAAATCCTGTCCGACATTCCCCACGTATTTAACATACTGATGATGAAACTTTTGATAGGATATGCCTGAAATATTGCGAACTCCTTTGGCCATTACACTAAGCGTTTCCTGAATAGGTACAGGAAGTTCAGTAAAACGTGTAACCACGGGTGGAGTAGAGATAAAAGTATTCTTAGCTACATCTATTTCAATGATCTTACCGGCAATTTCCAGATTATCCTGACTTAAATTAAATGGATCATAGCCTGATCCGCCATCCCCGGTTGTTAGAACAAGTTTTCCTGTTTCAGGTGAAAAGTTTAAGCTATTGACACCATTATGATTTGAAAAGGGTCTTCTTAAATTAAGTAATGTCCGTCGTTTTTGGGGTTGACCATTTGATTGTAAAATCCATTCTTCCACTGTATCAATGTGATCATAGTAAGTTTCTCTGTTATCCCACCTTAGAGCTAACGTTCTAGGGTCACATGGGTTAGGTTGAAACGATTCAGGCTGCGCACCTGGACCTTGTGTTCCGGCTGCGGAATAATGTAGATAAAACAGACCATTATAATAAAATTGGGGATGAAACGCCAGTCCAAGCAATCCACGTTCATCATAACCACCAGACGCACCAAGTCTTATAATCCGCGAGCGAATATCAAAAAAAGTCCTAATACCACCATTACTTATAAAAAAGATCTCTCCGACCTGGGTTGCAATGAATAACCTTTCAACTGAGTCGCCCGGAAGGATAGCTGTTTTCAATACAGTGGGTAAATTTATCTTGCTGACAATGGGCCGTAAACGAACATTTACGTTAATCACCTAACTTCCCACTCCTTCTAATTGTTTTCTCCTATGAGAATATGATTAGAGCTGTTCTCTTAGTACCGTTCTGTTTTTGGGAGATAAACCGTAGCATAATAGTAAATACTAAAAAAAATTTTAAAAAAGGGGATTATCATGGGAGCCATTGAACGAAACGGATATCGCTTTGTACCAGAATATAGTGTCAGCCACCAAAATGGGGCCATTCATGTTTACAACAAGAATCGATTCATTGAAGAAATCAAATTTGAATTTTCAGGGGATTTTCCTGAACTAGATCAGATAGAGGATTTAGTCGACCAATATTGCAATAAACGAGAAATTTAGATTCCGAATATTTGTTCGGTTTCTGATTTAGTGATAAACTAAAAATACCAAATACTGATAAAGGAGGGAAGATGTTGAATAAATTAACTGATATTTACCCTCAAGCGATTGAGCATACAAAGAAAAAAGTCATCGAAGATATGAATTATTACTTAGAATCGAAAGAAAGTCTCCCTACTTTTACCCAATATTTACATGATCGTGGGCATTATCTTGAGCAGATTTGGATCAATGTCTGGCTAAATAAGGTCACCAATGATGTCCCGAAGAATGAGAAAAAAGAATTTTTGCGGGATAAAGGGTTTGAAGTGCAAGGAGTGGACCGCAAGATTATTAATAAGCTTTTTCGAGATGAAATGAGAGAGTATCAGCCCTTTCATGTGCAGGAGTGGACGAAAGAAACTTTCACCGGAAAAGATGAAGAATGGGAACAAAGATATCACAAAGCAAAAGCAGATTTTATAAAAAGAAAAGAAGCAAACCGCTTGGCCGAAATGCGTCATAAACTTGCCGAAAAAATTGAAGAAATGGCAGCGGATATGCTTGAGAAAGATTATCCTGAGCTTTATCTCTATGTTCGTCATTTTACAGCTAAACAATTAACTGCGGATATAAAGAACAATGTGAAATTTCAAAATATCGATACCTTTGCACTAGAAGAAAAATTAGTGGATGAAGGTCATTTTAATCCGGATTCGTACACAACGGTGGCAAAATTTTTTGAGGAATTAACTGGTGATATTCATAAGACGGTTCACTGGGGACGGAGTTTGTATGAATATCAAACGTATTTTTTTGTCTATGAAAGCTTAATTTCTGATTACCTGTCAGAGCTGATTCCGCATAGGGTTCTGGAAAAACTCCCGCAGGAGATGAAAGAACAGTTTCAAGAAGCCTTTGGTGAAAAACTAACTCCTGCCTACATAAAGGGGAGCATGACGCAACTTTTGTATGAGGTCGAAGATTATTTTATTGAAGATATTCAAGAGGAATATCTTTCGGATTTATTGAAAATTGCAGAACTTCCATTTGACCTTACCGTTCATCAACAAATTTTTGAAAAGGACCATTCCAAAAGAGAACGCAAAAAGGCGGAGGAAGAAGCGGAATTACAACGAAAACGTGAAGAAGAAGAACGAATGATGGAGGATATTTTCGGTCAGGAGTACAACCCATCGCTTGGTCGAAGGGTTCGTTACATTCTTCATATTGGCGAAACCAACACGGGAAAAACTCATCATGCACTTGAGCAAATGAAACAGGCAAACAGCGGTTTGTATCTAGCTCCATTAAGATTATTGGCGCTTGAGGTTTATGATAAATTAAATGCTGAAGGAACACCATGCTCGCTAAAAACGGGTGAAGAAGAAAAAATCGTAGCAGGTGCTAACCATTTTTCCTGCACGGTGGAAATGTTTCATGAAAAGGAAAGCTATGATATTGTCGTCATTGACGAAGCACAAATGATTACCGATAAGGACCGAGGCTTCTCATGGTACAAAGCGATCACAAAAGCAAACGCACATGAAGTCCATATTATCGGAAGCAGGAATTCAAAACCGATGCTGCTGCAGCTGTTAGGAGAATCGGACATTGAGATCCACGAATACAGCCGGGATACCCCTCTAGAAGTGGAATCGAAAGAATTCCATATTAAACATGTGAAAAAAGGGGATGCGCTGATTTGTTTTTCAAGAAGGCGGGTGCTTGAAACAGCTTCTAGACTTCAAAGTGATGGCCATTCTGTCAGCATGATTTACGGCAGCATGCCGCCAGAAACAAGAAAAAAGCAAATTGAGCAATTTAACAACGGAAAAACTAAGGTCATTGTCGCCACGGATGCGATTGGAATGGGCTTGAATTTGCCAATTCGCCGGATTGTGTTCTTAGAAAATGAGAAATTTGATGGAACAAGAAGGCGGTTGTTAGCTTCGCAGGAAGTAAAACAAATTGCCGGAAGAGCAGGTCGTAAAGGGATCTATGATGTGGGAAAGGTCGCATTTACGAAGGACATTCGGTTGATGAGGAGATTGCTTAATCAAGAGGATGAACCCGTTCATACATTTGCCATCGCACCAACCAACTCGGTGTTCGAGCGGTTCCAACGGTATTATCGTGATTTAGGAACATTCTTTGAGCTTTGGGGGAAATTTAAAAGCCCTCCAGGAACGAAGAAAGCTTCATTAGCTGAGGAGAGGTCACTTTACAATCTGATTGCAGGGACGGAAATTGAAGCTCGATTGCCTTTAATGGACCTATATGGGTTTTTACACCTTCCTTTTTCAAAAAATGAACCGACGTTAACACGACAATGGGAAGATACGATGTATTCGATTATCCAGGGTACGCCTTTACCGGAACCGCCATACAAGGAACGAAGTTTAGAGGATCTCGAATTAGCCTATAAAGCACTTGGCTTGCATTTGCTCTTTTTATATCGATTAGGCGAGCGCACGGAGGCGATTTATTGGGAGCGGCTGCGTGAAGAAATGAGTGACAAGGTTCAAGATAAATTAAAAACGGATATTCGAAAATTCGTAAAAAAATGTAGAAACTGTGGGAAGAACCTCCCTTGGGATCACTCGTTTCCAACGTGTGATGCCTGCCATAGTGCTAAATTTAAAAGAACTCGCTATGGAGATGAATTTTGACGGTATGAATTATAATCATATCGTCTTTTTTTACGTTCGAGAGAAAAATAATTACTTTTAAGCGTAATTTGATGTTGCGTTTCAGAGTAACATGTTTTACTATATAAAGTAAGGGGGTGAAAATAATGGAAAATATAAGATTGAATGTTCCATTATTACGAAGAAGAGTGCCCAATCTTACCAGTGCCGCAAAGGAAGTAGGATTAAGGCCAGCGACCGTATCTAATTTATGCACAGGGAAAATTCCAGTAGGACGCTCTGAAGTTCGTACCATCGTAGCTTTAGCAGAACTAGCACAATGTAGTCTAGATGAATTGATTTTAAGAGGGGAGAATGTAGAGATGATTGAAACGAAAATTAAAACATTAGATTTGTTTGCGCCAATCGTGAAGGGAGGCACCATTGGGCTTGTTGCTCGACCTGGGATGGGTCAATTGGTAGTGTTAGCGGAGTTATTTTACCGTTTTAAAAGAGAGGGTTATGCAACGGTATTATTAAAACCAGAAAATGATCACCCGGAGTTAGCGGAAATTCTAGACGATACAGAGATTGTAGCGGAGTCCATTGAAAAGGCTTTTGTTGAAATGTCAAAAGCAGGAAAAAATAAAGAGATTATTTTTGTTGCAGACCGTTCACATGTTTTAACAGGGGAAATCTACGAGCTTCAAGAAAAATTACAAGATGTCGATATTAAGTCTGTTACAACCTTTTTACTAGATTTAAAAGGCGCTTCAGTGGATGAAGACCTTCCATATGGACCGCTTGAAACATTATGGCAGTTTGATATGGATCTGGCAGCAAGACATCGATTCCCAGCGGTAAACCCAATCTACTCTACATCTTCCGTATTGGAAGGCGCACATCTAGACCAAAACCACCTTTCCATCCAACAAAAAGCACAAAAACTATTACGCCGCTACCGTGAACTACGATCACTCGTAAATGTGAAGGGAATTAATGGTATACCTGCTTCAGAAATAGAGACTTATCATCGGGGCGAACGTTTGGAGGCATATTTGACACAGCCATTCTATGTCGCAGAAGCGTTTACCGGTATTAAAGGAGCAGAAGTTAGTCTCAAGGATACATTAAATGACGTTAAGAAAATTTTAGATGGTGTTGTTGATTCCAAGGATATCGCATCACTGAATTTCATCGGTACGATTTAATTCTTTGTACTGGAGTGACTGAGATCTTAAATAAAAAGGTGTTTCGGTCGTTGCAGGCGGTCTGTATTGACCGAAATGTATAATATAGACCTTGCACGGTCATTGCACATAACATAAAGCTCATCAAAATTTCATTTTTACAACAAAGGGATGTAACCAAATACAGGTACGTCCCTTTAAATTTTATCTACAATCATTTCTAAAATATCCATTTTTATGAAATGATAATAGGTAGTAGAAAATAGTTCATAGGAAAGTGAAGTGTAATGTATGCAGCTGTCATTAACGGTAAGGGGATCGGGGGCGGATGTGGTCTCCTATCTTATCGCGAAGAACCCGAATAACCCGTATGAGCGGGATGAGAAAGGCTTCAAGGTTCGCCTCGTTTATCCTATTTTTACAAAAGATGAAGTTCAGTTCGTCATTTATGTAAAGCCCGACCCGATTGATCTGGTGCGAAACTCATCAGATTTATTTGATATTACACATTACATAAATGACCGCGAGTTTGCTGTCAGCAGTCTTTTTATCACCACCATACGCAAGGCTCTAGGTACTGCTTTAAATGGCAAACCAGATGAAGAATACCTGCAATGGGTGGGTCACGAATTCGATATGGAGCTTGCATTTGGTCCGGTTGCAACGGATTTGCGGGATGAAGAGATTGCTGATTTGTTTGAACCTATCGGGTACAAGGTCGGAGTTGAGCGTGGAGTCAGCACCATTCGGGAAAAGAGCTCAGCTCGGTTTGTCACACTATCTGGGAGCCAGAGCGTTCAGAATGCATTAAAGCATGTATCGATACTCATACCCGTCATCGATAACTATAAGCATTATTTTTTAGATGAAAGAGAAATTGAAAAACTCGATCGGTACGGAGAAGGATGGCTGGAAAACCATCCATTAAAGCAACTGATTGTAAAACGAGCACTCCGTTTTAATGCGCTCATTTCTCAATCAAAATACTACGAAAAGAAGCCGCACATCCGTAATCAGGTTGAGAGCCAAAAGGTTCGATTAAATGATCTCCGCTATGAACATATATTGAACTATATAAAAACGCTGCCCCACAAAGAAACCATTGTGGACCTAGGTGCTGGGGAAGGCCGTCTCTCAGTCCAGCTTGGTTTTGTTGAAGGAGTTCAAGAAATTCTATCGATAGAGCCTTCGAATAAAGCCCGAATTAAGGCGATTGAAAGATTTGAGCAAGTGATTAAAACAGAAGGATATGTCAAGCCACAGTCCTTGCCGGGATCATTATTTTATTACGATAGCCGATTGCAAAACAAAGATATCATCATTTTATGTGAAGTGATTGAACATATCGAAGAGGACAGGCTCCCTAAAATTATCGAGACCATCTTGAATGATTATCGTCCCAAGACACTAATAGTGACAACGCCAAATCAGGAATACAATGTGCTTTATGAGATGGAAGAAGAAATGCGTCATGACGATCACCGTTTTGAATGGACGAGAACGCAATTTGCTGAGAATGTGAAAAGATGGTCTCAAAACTGTCCTTATCAAGTCAGTATACAAGGGATTGGTGAAGAGCATCCAACATTTGGTCATCCCACTCAAATGGCCATATTTCGAAGGGAGGAGGCATAATGACAACCATCCATTTACCTCATGCGGGAATAGTCCTGCTAGTTGGACCCTCTAATACAGGAAAAACAACATTGTTAAATCAATTAATACAAGAAGAGCAGATTCTTCCATCCGAAGTGGTCAGCTCTGATCAATTTCGCGTTCTAGTCAGCGACATTGAATTTATTAGCTGGAACGGACGTCCCAAAGACGAAAGCGACGCATTATTTTATGAATACCAGCAAATATCTGGTGCAGCATTTGAGGCCATGGATTACGTGATTTCAAAACGCTGCAAACTCAATAAGTTAACGTTTATCGACGCAACCCATTTACGTGAAGAAGAGCATGAAAAATACCTGCAAATGGGGAAGCAGTATCATGTTCCAGTAATCGCGGTCGTCTTGAATATTTCAGAAACGGAATTGATGAGACGGGATATGGAGCGGGCTTTTCCTCGAGGAAGAAACCGAATTAAGCAGCAGTATCAACATTTTAAAAATACACTTCGCTTCATTAAAAAGAAGCCATATCGCCGTGTTTACATGCTTGGAGAAGATGAACTTCAAGTAGTAAATGTTAGTCGTCTAGAAAACCCATTATATATTGATGTTGGGTCTGGAATTGATTTTATAGGGGATATTCACGGCTGTTTTGATGAATACCTTGAAATACTAAACAAACTTGGATACAAGGAAAACGATGAAGGGTATTACATCCATCCAGAAGGAAGGAAAATTCTTTCATTAGGAGATGGTTTGAGCCGGGGACCGAGGTCCATACAAACACTGCAATTTTTCCAAAAGCATGTTGCAGCAGGACTTGCCTATATGATTGACAGTAATCATGGCTGGAAAATTGCCCGCTGGCTTGACGGGAAAAATGTAAAGATGGCACACGGGGATGAAAATGTTGCTGCTGAATTTGAAGAATATGAGCGTAAATACGGCAGTGAGGCTGCCGAGAAGTTAAAGGAACAAATAAAAGAGTTACTCTTACAAGCGAAATCTCACTATATTATTCGAAAAAATGGGGTTAATGCAGTTGTAGCTGTTCATGCTGGAATTAAGGATCATTATATCGGAAAGCAGTCACCCCGGATTTCTGATTTTTGCCGGTATGGTGATAGTGAGGGGCTTGATGAGAATGGCAAGCCAATCCGAAAAGATTGGACCGTTTCTCATAAATCAAGTGAACTCATTCTTTGGGGACATGATCCAAAACCGCAGCCATTGCTGGTTAACAACACATTAAATATAGACCAAGGAGTGGTTTTCGGTGGCAGTTTAACGGCATACCGTTATCCAGAAAAACAATTTGTTTCGGTCAAGGCGAAACAGGATTATGCAAATGTTCCCGACAATCCATTGAAGGAATGGGAACTCAAGAGATTAGCAGCACCGAATATCATGAAATTTCTAGACGGTTATTCGGTGTTAACGGAACAGTATGGCGAAATTATGATCTATGACGATGGTGTAAAACCCGCTATAGATGACCTATCTCATAACACCTTGCCGCTTGAAGACATCGCCTATCTTCCTCCTACGATGAGTCCGACTCCAAAACCGTCTCGTCTGAAAGAATACCTCGAGCACCCGATGGAGGCGTTCGAATACTATCAAGGTAATGGGGTAGATACGATGGTCGTGGAAAAGAAACATATGGGCAGCAGGGGAATACTGTTTTTATTTAAAAATAAGGAAATTGCCAAGGAGTATGTTGGCAGGGAAACATTAGGAACCATTTATACCCGTACAGGAAGGGCATTTTTTCAAAAAGAACTGCAAGAACAAGTTGTCAGTCTCTTGAATGAGGATTTAGTAAAAAGCGGTTATTTCGAGAAATACAATACGGATTTTGTCTTGCTTGACGCAGAAATTCTTCCCTGGAATTTGAAGGCGAAAGACCTGATTTTAAACCAATATGCACATGTTGGGGAAATGGCGCAGCTTGACCGGCATAAATTAAAGGATTCACTACAGCAGGCACTTGATAGTGGGAAGGATGTTTTAAGCTGGGTTCAGGAAAATGATGTGGGGATTGAAAATACCCAAGTATTTAATGAGGTGTATCAGACATACTGCTGGGAAATAGAAGGATTGGAAGGAATCCAAATCGCACCATTCCACACATTAGCTCACAGCTCAGAAACATTTTTTGGTAAGCCACATACATGGCATATGGAGAAAAATAAAGAATTCAGCGGGATTTCTCGATTGTTCTTAGAAACAGAATACCGAATTGTAAATGATGAAGCCTCCATGAAAACGGCGATTGAGTGGTGGGAAGAAATGACGGAGGATGGGCATGAAGGATTTGTTGTGAAACCAGAATCGTATATAACACGCCATAAAGGTAAACTTTTGCAGCCTGCGATAAAAGTAAGGGGCCAAAAGTATTTGCATATCATTTATGGAATCGATTATCTGCTTCCAGAAAATTTATCTCGATTAAAGAAACGGAATGCAGGCAAGAAGCAGCGTAATGCTCTAAAGGAATTTGCTCTTGGTATCGAAGCTGTTAATCGATTTGTTAAAAGAGAGTCATTGGACCGTGTTCATGAATGTGTGTTAGGAATTCTAGCAATAGAAGCAGAACCAATTGATCCAAGATTATAGTTTGGGTAAACGAACTGGCTAGTCCCAGTTCGTTTTTTTCATACAAAGAGCAATATTCTAAGTGGTTTTCCCATATGATGTAGGTAAAAAGGAGTGTGAGTGGTATGAGTGTACATGTGGTTGGAGCGGGAGAGAGTCTGTGGACAATTTCAAATAGATATGGTGTTCCCATCCAAACGATTGTCGAGCTAAATGGACTGCCATCTGCCGGCGGGCTTGTACCAGGTCTTGCCTTGTATATTCCGGACAACCAACTGCCAATCCGCTCCTATCAAATAAAAACGGGTGATCAAATTCGGGTATTAGCCCAGAGGTTTAGAACGGATATTTCGACGATCTTAGCGGCCAATCCTGGTGTAAAACCGAATCAGCTTTTCGTTGGACAAATGATCCATATTCCCTCACCGATAAAATTAGAAATAGCGACATTAGGGTTTATCGTGCCATCAGGGGAGAGTGCTGTTTTATCGATTTTAGATTCGCTCGCCGGACAATTAACGTATTTAGCGGTGGTAGCTTATTCATTTACAACCGAGGGTTACGCCTATAACCTGATTGAGGATTCAGCCATAGTGGCGAGGAGTAAGCAATTGAATATCACGCCGCTATTGATGATTCGTAATTTTACAGGAGTTGATTTTAGCGCTGAGCTTGCCGGTCATGTCCTAGCCAATCCAGTATATCGCAGGAATTTGGTTCAGAGCATTGTGAATTTGACCAAGCAGAGAGGGTTTGGCGGGGTTAGCATTGATTTTGAATTTATTCCTCCTCCACAGCGTAATGATTTTAATGTATTTTTAAGAGATTTAAAGAATGCTTTGGGAGAGTTAATACTCCATGTAAATGTACATGCGAAAACAGAAGATATTCCAACAAATCGGATTATTGGAGCGTACGATTATGCAGCCATAGGGACCATTGCCGACTTTGTTGCCGTGATGACAATTGATTATGGATACCCAGGCGGACCGCCGGATCCGATTGCTCCCATTTGGTGGATGGAGCAGGTCGTTCAATACTCTATCACCCAAATCAATCCTCGAAAACTACAAATTGCACTGCCGCTTTATGGCTATGACAAGGTAGTTGGGACGAACGTTACACGTGCAATGTCAGTTGTTTCAGCCCAAAACCAAGCCATTTCAACAGGATCGCCGATTCAATTCGACCAGCGCTCCATGTCTCCATGGTATCGGCATTGGAGTGCGGGGGCAGAACAGGTCGTTTGGTTTGAAGATATTAGAAGTTTTATAGAAAAATATCGGTTAATCGATGTGTACCAGCTGTCAGGGACGACTTTTTGGCAGATAAGCCTGCCGACGCCACAGAATTGGGCTTATTTGAGTAAGAATATTGCCGTGATGAAATAAGGTAATTTGTCTTTTGTGGGCAATCGTGGATATATTTCTATTAACGCCGATATGGCAAAATTTTCTCTCAGAGAAGTGGAAAAAGTTTGTTTTTTGGGAAGACTTTATGAAAAAAGAGAAAGTTGGAAAAGGATTTTGCTGAAAAGATTGAATTTGATCATTCTAATTATTTTTATAGCTGCTTTATTACCACAAACTCATCCAGCACTCGCGGACGATAATCTAACTCAACAGTTAAATCAGTTATTAAATGAAGAACCCCACTTACAAGGGGCCATTGCCGGAGTTAGTATACGCTCGGCAGCCACGGGTGAAGTCATTTATGATCATTTAGGAGATGTCCGCCTGCGGCCTGCTTCGAATTTGAAACTATTAACGGCTGCCACAGCGTTGTCTGTTTTAGGTGAAGACTACACCTTCAAAACGGAGTTACTGGCAGACGGTGAAGTAAAAAAGAAGACACTACAAGGTAACCTCTATTTAAAAGGAAAGGGCGACCCTACACTCCTAAAGGAAGACTTCGATAAAATAGTAGCTGAACTTAAGAAACTGGGTATAAAAAAGGTCGCAGGTAATGTAATCGGCGATGATACCTGGTATGACGATGTTCGCTATTCAGCCGATTTACCGTGGAGTGATGAACAAACCTATTATGGTGCGCAAATTTCAGCACTTACCGCATCACCAACAAAAGAATATGACTCTGGTTCTATTTTGCTTCAGGTAAAACCCAGCAGCAGCGAAGGATCTAAGGCGGAGGTAACTGTAACTCCCAATACTGACTTTGTGAAAATTATCAATCAAACCGAAACGGTACCGGAAGATGGAAAAAAGGAACTTACTTTTGAGCGGGAACACGCAAAAAATGTCATTACGATAACCGGCACTTTACCTGTCAAATCCAAGCCCGAAAAGGAATGGATGGGAGTCTGGGAACCGACCAAATTTGCTTTAGCACTTTTTAAACAGTCACTTTCAGAACAAGGCATTCAAGTATCGGGAAAAACGAAAACAGGTATCACACCAGAAACGGCTAGGATACTACATACCCACAGCTCGATAAAGCTTTCAGAATTACTTGTCCCGTTTATGAAACTAAGCAACAACGGTCACGCCGAAACCTTGGTAAAAGAAATGGGGAAAGTGGTGAAAGGAGAGGGCAGCTGGGAAAAGGGTTTAGAGGTAATGGAAACGGAGCTGCCTAAATTCGGAATTAATACGAAAACATTGGTCCTGAGGGATGGCTCTGGAATTTCGCATATTAATTTAGTCCCAGCCTCTCAACTATCTCAATTGTTATATACAGTTCAACAGCAAAAGTGGTATCCTGCCTTTCTACATTCGCTGCCAATCGCAGGTGCAAGTGAAAAATTGGAAGGCGGTACCTTACGAAGCCGGATGAAAGGTCCAGAGGTAAAAGGGAAAGTAATCGCAAAAACGGGAACCATCTCTACCGTTAGCACCATTTCAGGTTATGTTACAACAAAGAGTGGACAAACATTAATATTCTCAATCTTGTTAAATAATCTATTGGATGACGCAAAAGGCAAGAAAATAGAAGATCAACTGATTTCGATATTAGTCAATCAATAATGAGTTGTAATCATTTCGATACAACTCTTTTTTTTCTGTTAAAATATAGGAATAAAAGGGGGGACCCATATGATAACACGTAATGACCGGAGTAGAGGCTGCCTAATTGGCGGTGCGATTGGTGACGCGCTGGGATGGCCAGTGGAATTTATGAGACTGGATGAGATCAAACGGAAATTCGGTCTACAAGGCATCACGAATCTTGTAAAAGGCAGAAGTAATCTCGTAGAAATCACGGATGATACCCAAATGACGATTTTTACAGCGGAAGGGATTCTACGGGCAGAGAATAGAGGAAGAAACAAAGGTATCGTCGATATTCCGTCGGTGATCCATCGAAGCTATCTGCGCTGGCTTGATACGCAAGGAGTGGGTAGTGACGTTGAAAAGGATGGCTGGATCCATTCAATCGAAGGTTTACATACAAGGAGAGCGCCGGGTAATACCTGCTTAGACGCGTTGATGTCCGGGAAAATGGGATCCATGGAAGAACCCCTCAACAATAGCATAGGCTGCGGCGGTGTAATGCGGACCGCACCTGTTGGTTTAGTTAATAAGAAAGAAGAGGCCTTCAGGCTAGGCTTTGAAAGTGCGGCGATTACACATGGACATCCGAGCGGCTACCTTTCTGCAGGAGCTCTGAGTTTTATCATTGCAGCGATCTTGGAGGGAGTAGACTTAGAGACGTCAATAGAACAATCATTAGAAGAGTTAAAAATATACCCATCTAGTGAGGAATGCAGTGAGCTTATTCAAAAAGCAATCGCCTTAGCAAAATCAAACACTCCAAACAATCAAGCTATCGAAAGTCTAGGTGAAGGCTGGTTAGGGGAGGAAGCGCTGGCGATTTCCATCTATTGCGTTTTAAAATATCAAACTGATTTTGAAAAAGCTGTAATTACGGCTGTTAATCATAATGGCGACAGCGATAGTACAGGAGCGATTACTGGAAATATTATAGGGGCATATCTTGGTATCGAGGCTATACCACAAAATTGGGTTAGCGAAGTAGAGTTATCAAAAGACTTGGCGCAGCTCGCTGATGATTTGGTTAAGAACTATGAAAATAGCGAACAATGGCACCAAAAGTACCCTGGATGGTAAGGAAAAAACAGACTTTTCGAAAGTCTGTTTTTTCTAATTTAATGTCTTTTTTAAGGCTTCAATCGCCTTCAAAACCTTTTGATTATTATCTTCCGAATTCCAATGATTTCTCGCATGAAGCAGAACAGGGCGAACAGATTCAACGGACCCGCCAAACTCATTCATCCAATCATATCGAGGGACCATCCATGTGTGAAAATGATGAGTAGTATCTTCATTATAAAAGTAGTAAACATAATCAATACCTAACACTTCGCGCTGCGCTTTTCTGATTGCCGTCATACTATTTATGTAATCTAGTCGTTCTTCATCCGTCAGTTCATCCAAGCATTTTATATGTCTTTTCGAAGCCAATATGACTAACCCTTCAATTGGATAGGCAACATCCTGATGTGCATGGAAATGCTCTGTCTCGAAAATCACGCCGCCATCTGGCTCAATCAATCCACTAGTTAACGCGCAGCTTAAACATTCCACTTCTACCGTTTTCCCGTTTGATAATGTTATTTTTCTCATCTTTTTCCCCTCCCACAAGTATCCTGAATTATCTTACAACAACCATTGTAATAAGAATAGTTTAAACTCATTATGCAAAATCTAACACTAAAAAACGGTGGGATACAATGATTTTTGGCTGTCATGTAAGTATTAGGAATGGATATTCAGGAGCGGCAAAACGAGCGGTATCTTTCGGAGCAGCCGCATTTCAATATTTTCCGAAAAACCCGCGAAGTCTTTCAGTAAAGGACTTTGACCGAGGGGATGCCGCAAGCTGTAAAGAGTTTTGTCAGGAGCAAAAGATCGTTTCAGTTGCACACACTCCATACTCTACGAGTTTAACCCCTTCAGAGGATAAAAAGGAATTAACGATTCGCTCGCTGTTAAATGACCTAGAAATAGCGGACGCATGCGGCTCAGTTGGTGTAGTTGTTCATTTTGGGAGTCAAATCAGTAAAACCGACCCGCTTGCCAGTTATCATTTAATGCTTGAAATGCTTAATTCTGTCCTTAGTCAATGGAACGGTGATTGTTTACTTTTAATTGAAAATAACGCTGGAACAAAAGGGGCTCTTGGAACAACCTTTGAAGAATTAGTGCAGGTGCGAAACCTGGCTGAGTATCCGGAGAAAATCGGTTTTTGTCTCGACACCTGTCATATGTTTGCAAGTGGACTTTGGGATGGGGAAAATACCAGAGAATTTTTTGCCAAAGGTCAAGAATTGGCTTATTTTGAACACCTGCAAATCATACATTTAAACAATTCTAAGTATCCAACTGGATCCAAAAAGGATCGTCATGCGAATATTTTTCAAAATGGTTTAATCAGGGAAGAATCTCTTCAGGGTATGGTTACCTCCCCGATTATTAAGCATATTCCTTTTATATTAGAAACACCTGATGATGAAGGGATTTCTCACAAGGAAGAAATTAGCCAGCTATATCTAAATTGGGATGGTTAAAATTCGCAATAATTATATAATTAAAGAAATAAGTAAACATATTGGCAGGGATAGAGATGAAACAAATGAAAAAAGGACAAATCCTATCAGAACGTTTTGAGGTGGCCTTTAATCAAGTGCATGATGCGATGAAGGACATAGTCAAAATTAATGATGATAGATTTGTAGAATTGGTGAAGGTTGGAGCAAAGAAATATCAAATCATCGACACGTTTAAAAAAGATTTGGAACAATATG
The DNA here is from genome assembly GCF_044754045.1 of Neobacillus sp. NPDC093182. NCBI lineage: Bacteria > Bacillati > Bacillota > Bacilli > Caryophanales > Bacillaceae > Neobacillus > Neobacillus sp. NPDC093182. The sequence continues at coordinate 17,792 of NZ_JBIVOI010000019.1, read as the reverse complement.
CAAAGCTCCGTAATGCCATTGTCCACGAAAAAATGCAAGTCGGCTATTATATCGCGGAACCGAATGCTAAAGTGGTGGAGCATATAGAGAAAATCGCCAATGTCTTTAACCGTCCAAATTATGCTTTGACGATTGCAACAAAAAATGTTCTGTACTTTGACTATAACGATAGTATCCTAAAAGTGACGGAAGCGATTCGTCAGTATAATTATTCCAAATTTCCGGTTTATAAAAATAAAGAATTTGCAGGCCTTTTGACAGCAAGCTCGATTGTAAAATGGATGGCACAGAACATGGTAAGCTCTTCCGTAAATTTAGACGATACACATATATACGATATTATGAAATGCGAAAAAGACCACCCAGTCGACTTTGTCGCGAAATGCACGAATATCTTCGATGTGGAAACGATTTATGAAAAATCTCATAAGGTAAAAAAGAAATTAGAAGCGGTCATTATTACTGAAAACGGAAAAAAGGATGAGGCGCCTCTCGGAATTATCACTCCGTGGGACTTGATTGAGATTGATTATACCGTTGATTAAAATGAAAGGAGCATACCAAATACGGTATGCTCCTTTGACTTTTATTGTCCAGCTTCAGCGCCTAGGGGCTCGGGGTCATAAGCCAATCCGTCAAGAAGGTAAAGAACGACCTTCTCGTCGGCTCGTCTTATGCCTGTCGCCCCTGAACAAGGCGCTTACGCTTTTCTTATTGCATATCGTCAAAATTAAACTCACTTAATTGATCCATATGGCTGGCAATCATTGCGATAATGGTGCTTGCCTCTTCTTTACTGAAAATAAAATGAGATTCGTCTTTGATTAATTCATCATCTGTGGTCCAAATTCGGTTTACTCTTCTCAGAACACCGTCACCGGTTTCTGGAACAACACCAAATTGATACGTCACTTCGACCTCATCCTCATGTTTGAAGGCCGTTACCTCCGGTGTATTCCATTCCACATCAATCTCTTCAAAAATATCATCTTCATTTACCTGCTGTGCTTCATAATACTCATCATCATCATCATCGTCATCAACCTCGACCATTTCATAATAGTCGTCACTGTCTTCATACACTTCGTCCGAAGTAAGATAGACACCGTCATCGGTGTAATGATCATCATCGTTCATATAATCATGAAGACTAGCGTGTACTTCATCGATGATTTCTTCTATGTCCGAAAGGATGATTTTAGCAGTATGCCCACTGTCAACATCAAAGGTATCGATGTAAAATTCTTCGTTTTGAGGATCAAAGAACAATGTGCAAAAATAGTCTCTATCGACATCTTCTGTATGAACATCTTCCGTTTCTACAAAAAATTCGATCCTCGGGTGTTTGGCAGCTCTCTCTATTGACATTTGACCAACCTGCTCATACTCTTCACAGATAGATTCCAGGTGATCCTGAAGCTCGCCACAAACTCTGTCAAACCATTCTAACGACATTAACATCCCATCCTTTCAAGGTAATCGTGGTTATTATCTCCAACAAGTTCCGTTTAATCCATGCACTTTTGTAAATTCATGGATATGTATGTCTTCATCAAATCGAATAGTGATATAATGTGTCCAAGTAATCAAAATGGTCCGTCAATGGAGGGGTAAAATGCAATCGTTAGTCCATGAACTAAACCAAATCTGTACTCAATACCTCTTTAAGGAAAAAATCGTCATTGTGGATTCTTTCGCAATTGGAGAGCAAATCAATGAAGCTTTCATTAAAGAGGGGCATCGGGGAATTAATCTAAAGTTTAAGACTGTACATAATCTGGCCCATAATCTAGTGGAAATACATTCAGACCAGCCCATAAAAGTTTTAGATATGACAGTTGGCGTTCATTTAACCTATACGGTATTGAAGGAATTAAAAAATCAGGGATCCCTTCGTTATTTTTCAGAAATGGAGATTACTCCTTCTTTTAGTTATGCCATCTTTTCGACCCTTCAAAGCCTGCGGCTGGCAGGTTACGAGGCACGAACACTGATAAGGGATGCTTTTCTTGCCCCTGAAAAAGCGGATGATCTAGTCCATATCTTATCCCAATATGAAAAAATGCTTGTTAACAACCAATTCACTGATTACGCTTCCATGCTGATGAAAGCCATACCATTTGCCAAAAAGGATGAAAATGCAGTTTTTATTTTACAATCGAATTTGCAGCTGACACATCTTGAGGAGCAGTTTCTTAGTAAAATTCTTCCGGAAGGAACGGTTAAACTGCCGCTTGCACCGGTCCTAGGGGTCAATATCCCGGAAAGGTCTAGTTTATCATCGATAGCCTGGGGTGAGCCAACACCGTTAAGCTGCCTGTATCAGCTTGATGAAGCAGGGGAAGGGACCGTAAATCTAGATGTTTTTACTTCAAAAACAGAGGAGATGGAAGTAAAACATGTCTTAGAAAGTATAAAATCCTTGAAAACACCACTTGATGAAAGCGCGGTTTTTTATACAAATACAGAAGCTTACATTACACCATTTTACCACCTAGCACAAAAGCTGGATATACCGATAACCTTTGGGGAAGGGCTGCCTGTTTCCTTTAGCCGTCCTGGGCGGTTAGTGTCTGGTTTGTTAACTTGGATTCATTCTAATTATAGTGTTCAAACTATTATCGACTTACTCAATGAAGGGTTAATCACCCTTGATGATGAAGCACCATCTAAAACCAAAATCGTTAGAGTTCTTCGCGATTTACAAGTCGGCTGGTCGAAGGAGCGGTACCTAACACAGCTTGAAACCGAAATAAAACGATTAGCTGAAAAGGAGGAAGATGCGGCAGCTCGAATAAATGAATTGAACTGGTTATATCAGTGGTTTACTCAGATGTTTAAGAAGCTGCCGGACTTTGACCGAAACTTGAATTATAGAAGGTGTTTAACGGGCATTGCCTATTTTGTAAAGAATTATAGTAAAAGCAGTTCGGCGCTCGATGAAATTACAAAAACAACCCTTTTGGAGGAAATCGAAAAAGTACTTCCATATGCGGACGAAGAGCTATCAAGGCATGATGCCATGGGAAAAATCCATGATCTGCTGCTAACAATAAGCGTAAATCAGTCGCGTCCAAAGCCCGGACATTTACATATCACTTCCTACAAAAAAGGTGTATATAACAGCAGACCAAATGTATTTATCTTAGGACTCGACAACCGTAAGTTTCCAGGAGATTCAGGAGAAGATCCATTGCTGCTGGATACAGAGCGTATCGCACTAGGAAATAAGCTGGCATTACTTCGTGAAAAAGGTCAGGAAAACCTCTATACACTCTTGCAGGTGTTAGCGCATTCAAGAGGTAAGGTAACGGTTAGCTATTGTGATTTTTCCATCAATGATAACCGCGTTATGAACCCTGCTCATGTAATTTTACAATGCTATCGAATGATGACGAGAAATAAAGATGCTGATTTCAAAGAATTAAAGTCTCAGGTTTCCAGACTTGTTTCAAGTGAGATTTTTGAGGATAAAGACTTTTGGAATGAAAAATTAATTCAAGATCAACCCTCAAAAGTCAACGAAGGGATTCTTAACCATTTTCAGAATGTTAAAGACGGTCTTTCGGCAGAAAGTGCTCGTTTTTCACAAGGTTATTCCGAATATGACGGTTTCATTCAATTGGATGTTGAACAATATGACCCGCGCATTAATCAGGAAAAAACATTGAGTGCAGGAAAACTCGAGACACTGGCAAAATGTCCGTATTCTTACTTCCTAAAGGAAGTATTAAGGGTGAGGCCAATCGAAGAGGTTTCCTATGACGCAAATAAATGGCTGGACCCGGCAGCGCGGGGCAGCCTGTTGCATAGCATTTTTGAAACATTTTATAAAGAAATTACCCAACAAAATGTTAAACCAACCTATGCCATCCATTATGAAAAAATCACGGCAATCGCTGTTAATCTCATTGAAAAAGAAAAAGAACTTTTGCCGCCGCCAAATGACAGGGTGTATCAGCGGGAAATGAATGATATTTTGGCATGCTGCGATATTTTCCTAAAAGAAGAAGAGGCTCATGGAGAGCATTACAATCCACTCCATTTTGAATATTCATTTGGCATTGGGGACCAAGAACCGGCGATTATTACTCTGCCTTCAGGAGAAATAAAGATTTCAGGAATCATTGACCGTGTCGATCAATCCCTTGATGGCCGGTATCATATCATCGATTACAAAACGGGAAGTACGTATGGTTATGAAAAAAATAAAGCCTTTAAAGGCGGGCGTCAGCTTCAGCATCTGATTTATGCTTTAGCGATTGAACAGCATTTAAATTTGGGTGACAGTGCAGTCGAGGAAAGTTCTTATTACTTCCCAACAATGAAGGGAATGGCACAGCGATTTACCAGGGTGCAGGACGCAGCTTTGAGGACCAATGGTTTAGATATTTTGCAAAAGCTGGTTGACGTAATCAAACATGGTCATTTTGAGATGACAGAGGATGAAAATGATTGTAAGTTTTGTGAATACAAGCTGGTTTGCCGCCGTCACTTCTATGATAAAGACGCCCTTGAAAAAAAGCAGTCTAATCAGAGGTTAAAGGGGGTTCGTGCATATGACTAAAACAATTATTGATCAAGAAGCAAGGGATAAAATCAAATACGTGCTGCAAACGAATTTCCTAGTCGAAGCCGGCGCAGGCTCTGGTAAAACGACGAGCCTAGTAGACCGAATGGTAAACCTCATTATGACGGGAACAGCAGAAATCGAAGAAATTGTCGCGATTACTTTTACGAGAAAAGCGGCGGATGAACTAAAAGTGCGCTTTCAATCGAAATTAGAAGAAGCTTGGAAAAAAGAAAGGGATCTTGATATCATATTCCGGTTATCAGAGGCACTTCAAAATATTGAACGCTGCTTTCTAGGAACGGTTCATTCCTTTTGTGCCAAGCTGCTCCGTGAACGGCCGATTGAAGCCAATTTGGATTTAACCTTTAAGGAACTTGAAGAGTCCGATGATTTAGAGCTTTTGGAAGAAGCGTGGCAGAGGTATTTACAAGATATTATGGATGAAAAGCCCTATCTTTTTGACCAAATCCATGAATTGGGATTAAGTGTAGATCAAATCTTCCCATGGGCAGGAAAATTAAAGGAATATTCCGATGTTGACTGGGTGACAGAAAGTGTTAGTAAACCTGATTTTACAGCAGATTTTCAATCCTTCATGAAGCTTATAAAAGAAGCAAAGAAATCAATACCAGATCCAGAGCCTGCAAAAGGGTATGATTCCTTACAAAAGGCCATCATCATGGGAATTCAAAAAGAAAGATTGGTGGATGTCAGCAAAGAAAAGAACATGATTAACATTTTTGAATTGTTTAATAAAAGCTTAAAGCCTACATTAAACCGCTGGCATTCGAAAGAAGATGCCAAGTTTTACGAAGAAAAAATAGGTTCATTTTTCGAGGTGTCAATTAAGCCATTACTTCAAGCCTGGAAGGAATATTGCCATCCATTTATCGTGGCTTTTATTAAAGAAGCTTTAATAGCTTATGAAGCCTTAAAAAAGGAACGCTCATTATTAAATTTTCAGGATTTAATGATGCATACTTCACAGTTGTTAAAGAAGAACCCTGAAGTAAGAAGCTATTTTCAAGAAAAATATCGCTTCCTGCTCGTCGATGAATTTCAAGACACGGACCCGCTTCAGGCTGAAATTATGTTTTACCTAACGAGTGAGAATCCAAGAGAACAAATATGGACGAAGTGCAAACCGAGGGCAGGCTCGCTATTCGTGGTGGGTGACCCGAAACAAGCGATTTATCGGTTCCGTCGAGCGGATATTGATACCTACAACCGTGTGAAACAGTTAATGGAAGAACATGACGGAGTGGTCCTGCAGTTAACCACAAATTTCAGATCGGTAAACAGGGTAACCGAAGAGTTAAATATTGTTTTTGAAAAGCATTTACCAGCAGTCGAAACCCTGCATCAAGCAGCTTATCGCCCATTAATTGCCCACCACATCGACGAGGGCAGAGGATTTACGGGAATCAAACGTTTAAGTGTGCCTGCTGATTTCAGTAAGAAAGATGAAGTTATTTTAAAGGATGCAGAAAATATTGCAATCACCATTCAATCTTTGCTTAAGAAAGGGTATCGAGCAAAGGATTTTATGGTACTGACACGGTACAATGATGGCGTTGCGCTATATGCAAAAATGATTGAATCACTTGATATTCCCGTTAGTATTTCGGGAGAGGTCATCCTTGGTGAAACAAGAGAGTTCCAAGATTTATGGATACTATTGAAATCCTTTTTAGACCCTGCTGATGAAGTGAGTTTTGCTGCCGTTCTTCGTGGTATTTTCTTCGGGATGAGTGATCAAGAGCTGTATGAATGGAAGCAGGCGAAGGGCAGGTTCTCTATCTATAGCGAGATTCCAGAGGACCTTTCACCAGCCATTAAGGAGAAATTCAAAAACGCATTGACGATATTAAAATTATGTCAACAGAGAATTCGTCAGTTATCTCCCACTGCGGCGATTGAAAGTATTATGGAGGAAGCAGGCTTTTATCCCTTGCTGTTAAAAAACGGACGGAATAAACGTTCTTATAAAAGCATGTTGCAAATGATGGAGGCACTGCGTAAACAGGAGGGCGCGGGGAACACAAACTACAAACAAATATTCGATTCTCTAACAAAATTGCTTTTTGAAAAAACTGCAGTGGCCAATATGGAGGAAGAGGCTGACGCGGTTCGGATCATGAATGTTCACAAAGCAAAGGGACTTGAGGCACCGATTGTTTTCTTGGCTCATCCGGCTAAACAAGTGAATCCAGAGTCCTTCTTATCACAGCATATTAAGCGAGAAGATTATTCTTCCAAAGGATACTTTACCTTTACCGCAAAGAATGGCTTTCAGGAAAAGGAAATCGCTGTTCCTCTTAACTGGGAGACGTATAAAGCAGAGGAACTGATTTACCTTACAGAAGAAGAACTGCGGATTATTTACGTTGCCGCAACCCGCGCAGAAAAAGCACTTGTGATTAGTTCCAATGGAAGCAATAAGAAAAACCCATGGAATGTCCTATTTGAAATCGAAAACATGGAAGAGTTGGAGGTTCCTAAAATAGAGGTGGAGGTAAAGGCTGCAGTCAATGAAATCACATTTGCCGAATACCAAGCAAAAACAGTCAATAGGCTTGCCTGGCTTGAGCTAAGCAAAGTGAAATCCTTTGAACACTGGACACCAACGAAGGATAAGGATTTTTCAGATGTATTCGAGATTGAACGGGAAGCGGGCGGAGGAAAAGAGTGGGGAACCCTTATTCATGATGTATTTGAAAAAGCAGTTCTAGGCTATGATGCTGCCAAGTACATCAAATCGGCATTAAGCAGCCATAACATTCCTGCCTCAAGGGAAGATGAAGTGTTAAATTATCTTACCAACTTACGTACTTCTGAATTATGGGATGAAATCCAAACTGCCGATGAAGTGTTGGCGGAAGTTCCCTTCACGTTAAAAGTAGAAAAAAAGGATTCCCTTTACGCTCTTATAACAAAGAATCCAGAAGTAAAACAACCTTTCTATGTAAAAGGAATTATCGATCTCATTTACAAAAAGAATGGCGATTGGAAAATTGTTGATTACAAGACAGACCACGCAAAAAGGAAAGAAGATTATGAGAAGCTGCAAGCTTTTTATAGCACACAGCTGTCCTTCTATAAACAAGCATGGGAAGAAATAACGAAGGAAAAAGTGAAGAGTGAAAGTCTATACTTTCTTGAACCGAATATGTTGGTGAATGATTAATAAAAAAATTCCTCATTTTTACAATGGGGAATTTTTTTGATAGTCTAGCTCGAATTGTTCGATTCGGTCTCGTACAAAATCAGGAACGGGGCAGGGTTTCATGGTTTCGTGGTTAACGCTAACGTAAATAATTTCAGCCAGGAGTACCGGCTCGATTTCATCTTCTCGCGTAATGATAAAATTCATAGTCAAGCTTTTGTTGCCTACTCTTTCCACCCTGCACCAGATGGTGAGCCAGTCATTTAAGAAGGCTGATCGTTTATACTCGAGTGTCGATTTTGCTAGCACAAAATCAAACTGTTCATCGTGTTGAAGAAGCTGCTGGAAATATTCTGTGACGGCTACATCAATATATGTTAAGTAATGTGAATTAAAAACAATCTTTTGCCCATCAATTTCCGAATAACGCACCTTTAATCGATGTGAGAAACGATAATCTACCATTCTAGGCTCCTTTCTTTATTTCACTAAAGCACTTTCCTCTTCGGCTAATTCCTTAACCCTTTCTACAAACTTAACTACCGTCTTATCACTGGCAAACCATAAGAATAATTTAAAGATCGCTTTTAATGGTTTATTCGTGGTTGTATATTTAAAACGTGTTTTTTGTTCATTTATTTTTGTTACTTCATAGGCGGCTGTAATTTCAAATATGTTAGCTAAGGTAAATCCAACCTTCATTTTCTTGAATTCGGGAGTATTCAAATATTCTAATGTTTCAACATCATACTCTTCAATCCGTTTACCTTCTTTATACTGCTGACGATAGATTGTTCCAACACCTTCTTCTGTCACTTTCACGGGTGTATTTCCAACGACTTGCGGCATAATTTTTTGCATCTTTTCTAGCGAACCATCAAACAAATCCCAAATCTTTTCAATAGGAGCATTAATTTCAATTTCTTTAGTCCATTCTTTCATCAACGAACACCTCTTCTATATAATTATTTTAAATTTTTCGAAAAAATAACATGTTTAATTAATATTCTATTTATTCGCCAAAAATCCTTTCAGCTTGCTCTCTTGTTTTCATGCTTACCTTTTGGGTTGAAAAAAATTTTAGTTTCTAAGTTTAATCATTTGATTTATCGTATCAATAATTAGAAAATTAAAAACAAATGAAACAGCGAAGGGGATGAAACAACTTTGGGTTCTTCTTTAGATAATTCAATCGGAAATCCAGGAACGATTACACGTTCCAAGCGATTATGGATTGCCATGGTGCTAGGTTCTTTAGCAGCCTTCGCTCCATTATCCATTGATATGTATTTACCCGCTTTACCCATATTAGCAGATTACTTTCATACGAGCCCGTCTTTTATTCAACTTAGTCTGACGTTTTTCCTGCTGGGGCTATCGTTAGGTCAGCTGTTTGCGGGACCAATCAGTGATATTAATGGGAGAAGGAAACCGCTCTTAATTGGTTTGATTATCTATACTGTCGTATCGTTCTTATGTGTATTTAGTCCTTCGATTTGGACATTTATTCTGCTGCGTTTTGTACAAGGGCTGGCGGGTTCAGTAGGGATGGTGGTATCGAGGGCGATTGTGCGCGATTTATACGCTGGAACGGAATTAACCAGATTCTTTGCGCTTCTATCTTTAGTAAACGGCGCTGCGCCGATTTTAGCTCCAGTGGCTGGTGCACAGCTTCTCAAGTACGTTCCGTGGCAAGGTGTATTCATTGTCCTAGGCGTAATCGGATGTGCGATGTTTATCGTTGTCCTTTTCGGTTTACATGAAACACTACCCAATGAGAGGCGATTACGCGGAGGACTCAAAACATCCCTCCTGACCTTTAGAAAACTAATCTTTGATCCTAGTTTTATTGGCTATGCCTTTTCACAAGGGCTCGTTACTGGTGCAATGTTTGCCTACATATCAGGTTCCCCCTTTGTGGTGCAGGACATATATGGGGCTTCGCCGCAAATTTTCAGTTTGATTTTTGCTATTAATGGGTTAGGAATAATGATTGCCAGCCAGACAACGGGCAGATTAGCCGGAAGGATCCAAGAGTCAAAGCTATTAAACTTTGGATTAGGAATGTCCTTTTTCGGCAGTGTTACGTTGCTCATTCTTCTTTTGGTCCAGGCTGATTTATGGATGATATTGATTCCATTATTTCTGGTGGTATCGAGTGTTGGTATTGTCAATACAGCCGGATTTTCTCTCGCCATGCAAAAGCAAGGTAAAAATGCAGGCAGTGCCTCAGCACTCCTTGGTGTACTTTCCTTTGCATTTGGTGGTATAACTTCTCCTTTAGTTGGCATAGGAGGAGAAGAATCGGCAATTCCAATGGGGCTGGTCATCTTACTCTCCTCAATGGGTGCAGTAATTTCTTATATTCTTCTTATACTTAGAAGAACTAGACAAAAAGACGCCTAATCGTTTACCCTGCCATTATAGATATTTGAATAAGTTGTTTTCACAATGAAATAATAGTCTTAAACGACGTAAGGAGTTAACATACGATGAACGTACTAGTGGTTGGGGCTAATGGGCAGGTAGGGAAACTTCTAGTAAATATGCTCAGAAACAGTCAAGAACATACAGTCAAAGCGATGGTTAGAAAGGAAGAACAAGCTGAGGCTTTTAGGAAAATGGAAATCGAAGTAGCTGTCGCCTGTTTAGAACAAAGTGTCGAAGATATTGCTCAGGCTGCAAGGGGTTGTAACGCGATCGTATTCGCTGCGGGCTCTGGCAGGAATACGGGTTATGATAAAACACTGTTAATTGACCTTGATGGGGCTGTAAAAACAATTGAAGCTGCGGAAAAAGTCGGAATTAAACGCTTCATAATGGTTAGCGCCATTCAGGCACATAGACGAGAAAACTGGCATGAGAAAATGCTTCCTTATTATGCAGCAAAATACTATGCAGACAAAATGCTTGAAAAAAGCGAATTAACCTACACGATTATTCGGCCAGGCGGGCTATTGAGTGAGCCGGGAACCGAGATGATTACTGCTGCTAGTGATATTAGAAGCGGGAAGATACCACGTGAGGATGTTGCAAAAACCATTATCCATTCACTAACAGAAGAAAATACATATTACCAGTCATTTGACCTCGTTTCTGGAGAAGTTCCTATTGAAAAAGCTTTAAAGGTCCTTTAGACAAAGACTCTAAACGAGGTAAACAAATTATTTCTGCGTTAACCAAATATATTGGCATAAACACTAAAGCATTTGAACGCTCAAATGCTTTTTTTCGTTGGAAATTGGTTTTAATTTGAGCTGCAAAAAATATAGTAATTAGAAGAAGACGACCTAATTTGAAACTTTTCTGCTCGCTAACCGTAAAACAATAAACGTTATTTTTCAATCAATGGAGGGTATTATGGAGTTATGGATTAAAGAGTTTATCGAACAATATGGGTACTGGGGAGTGTTTCTCCTTATTGCACTTGAAAATATATTCCCTCCTATCCCGTCGGAAGTGATTCTTACATTCGGAGGTTATATGACAGCACAAACCAACCTGACGGTTCAAGGGGTTATTGCCACTTCAACATTAGGTTCAGTTTTTGGTGCTATCATTCTTTATCAACTAGGGGCTGTTTTAAATGTAAATAAATTAGAAAAAGTTGTTGAACGTTATGGGCGATTCCTTCGTTTAACAAAAGAGGACCTCTATCGTGCTGATGCCTGGTTTGACAAATATGGAATTTGGACGGTCTTTTTCTGCCGTTTCATCCCGCTGATTCGCAGCCTCATTTCAATCCCCGCAGGAATGGCTAGAATGAACTTTTGGCTTTTCATTAGTTTTACAACATTAGGTACTATTCTTTGGAATACGTTGTTGATAAATCTAGGGGCACGAGTAGGGGAAAATTGGGAAGTTATCGGGGAGAGAATGGACCAATATTCCAATTATTTATATCTCATTTTCGCCATTCTTCTTATTGTCATTATCGGATGGAAGAAAAAAAGAAGAAGATACTAGTAAAACTAGCTAGAGTAAATTTATGTCGGTTGAGAGGGTTTTTGCCATGAATATTACGTCTATATTATTAGGTTTACTGCTGGTATTGAATATCATGTTGGCCCTCATTGTCATTTTTCAAGAAAGAAGGGACGTTGGTTCTACGTGGGCCTGGTTGTTAGTTCTATTTTTTATTCCAATCCTGGGGTTTGTGATGTACCTATTATTGGGACAAAATTTAAGTCGAAAACGGCTTTTCCAATGGGATGATCTCAAAAAGACAGGTTTTGAAAAAGCATTAGATACGCAATTGACCAAACTTCGTCTGAATCAATTCTATTACCGCAATGATGTCACAAGGGATAACCATGACTTGATTTACATGCATATGATTAATAATCAAGCCATCTTAACGGAGGACAATGCTGTTGAGATTTTTACAGACGGTAAAGGAAAATTTGATCAGTTATTTAAAGATATAAAAGCAGCTAGGAATTATATTCATATCCAATATTACATTATTAAAAATGATAATCTGGGCAAAAAGTTAATCGAGGCTTTGACTGTAAAAGCAAGGCAAGGGGTAAAGGTTCGTATCCTTTATGATGAATTAGGTTCGCGCAGCTTGCCGAAAAGATCATTTAAAGAATTTCGAAAAGCTGGAGGTCAAGTGGAGGTCTTTTTCCCATCTAAACTTCGGTTTATTAATCTCAGAATGAATTATCGGAACCACCGAAAATTAGTGATTATTGATGGGAAAATTGGCTATGTCGGCGGTTTCAATGTTGGCGATGAATACTTGGGGCTGAATAAAAAATTTGGCTATTGGCGGGATACCCATTTACGGATTCAAGGAACCGCCGTTTATGCTCTCCAGACCCGTTTTATCCTGGACTGGAATCAAGCCTCAGATGACCATGATGTTGACTACGTTCCAAATCTATACCCTGAGGATATTTCTCATGGAAATATTGGAATACAGATTGTAACCAGCGGACCTGATTCCGAGTTTCAACAAATTAAGAATGGCTATATAAAAATGATTATGTCCGCAAAGAAATCGATCTATATCCAAACGCCTTACTTTATACCCGATACAAGTTTATTAGACTCCCTTCGAATTGCCTGCTTATCCGGAGTGGAAGTCAATATTATGATTCCTGATAAACCTGATCACCTATTTGTCTACTGGGCAACGCTATCACATGTTAGTGAATTATTAAAAGTTGGTGCAAAGGTTTATATTTATAGAAATGGCTTTATCCACGCAAAAATGATCGTGGTTGATGAAGAGATTGCATCAGTTGGCACCGCCAATATTGACTACCGGAGCTTTAGACTCAATTTTGAAGTTAATGCCTTTTTATATGATGAAGGAGTTTCTAGAAAACTAACGGAAACGTTTAAAGAGGATATAAAGGTATCGTTGTTGCTAACGTACGAAGGTTACCAGAAACGTTCTTTGGAGGTCCGGCTAAAAGAATCTGTCTCTCGATTACTTTCACCAATCTTATAAATATACATTCAACGTTTAATAGTATTCGTTAGCCTATCCCAACAGGGGTAGGTTGTTTTAATTTCTTATTATTCTTTTTAGAATTTCTTTATTATATGTTTTTTTGGAAATAGTAATAGTAAATGTATTTTAGAGGATTATCAATCGATGGAGGAAATAACCTTAGGGGTGGGGCTTGCAATTGAAATAGCTTTGATCATCGCTACTATTTTGATCATTTCTTCCCATCTTCGAAAAAATTCTAGAAATAATACTAACACTCAACTAAATGAACAATATTATAAATCTCTATTTGAAGAAAATCCAGATGCCATTTTCATTTTTGATTTAAATGGAAAATTTGTTGTGGCAAACAAGGCTGTTTCACTTTATGGATATAATGTTGAAGAATTACTTGATAAACCATTTGCAGGCTTCATTTTTCCTGATGACTTAGAAAGAGTGACAGCGCACTTTATAGTGGCGGTAGAAGGAAAGGCCACCAATTACGAATGTTGCATTTTTGATAAACAAGGGCTTCAAAGGGAGATTAGTGTAACCAATATACCTATTTTTGTAAATGAGGATATTCATGGTGTTTACACCATCATAAAAGATATAACTGAGCATAAAAAAGCACAAAACGACTTAGTAGAGGCTGAAGCTAAATATCGAAGCCTAATAGAAAACTCTTTAGTAGGGGTTTATATCATTCAGGATGAAAAATTGGTATATGTGAATCCAAGACTTTGTGAAATGTCTGGATATAAATGTGAAGAGTTAGTAGGTTTACATGTTACCGATTTTATTTATCCGGAGGATTTGCCGCTAGTAAATGAAAATATTCGTAAACGGATTAATAATGAAATAGGTACGATGAAGTATGAATATCGAGCAATTAGAAAGGATAAAAGTGTCATTACATTTGAATTATATGGTTCAAAGATTGACTATAATGGCAGGGAGGCAATCATTGGAACCGTTATTGATATCACAGAGCGAAAAAACACCGAAAAAATGATTAAGCACATGGCTTATCATGACCAGCTAACAGATTTGCCAAATCGGTATTTATTACGGGAAAAACTAAATGAAGCGATAATAGATTCAAGACAAAACGACTGTTATTTCGCTCTGCTTTTTCTAGATTTGGATCGATTCAAGGCTATAAATGATACGATGGGACATGAAGTCGGTGATAAAGTATTAATTGAAATCGCGGAACGACTGAAAGCCTGTGTTCATGAAAACGATATCATTTCAAGGTATGGAGGGGACGAATTTTCCATTCTCCTGCCTGATTCTGGAGAACAAAGAGCGAGTGAAGTCGCAGGTCAAATCATAACCAAATTATCTCTGCCATTAACCTTTCAGCATCATGAATTATTGGTTACCCCTAGTATAGGAATTGCCGTTTTTCCTACTCACGGTGAAAGCTTTGATACGTTAATAAAAAATGCTGATTTAGCCATGTATCATGCCAAAAGCGTAGGAAGAAATAATTTTCAATTCTTTAATGAGGAGTTAAATAAAAATGCTCAGCATGAATTAGATATGGAGGTAAATTTACGGAAAGCGTTAGATCAGAATCAATTTGTGTTATTCTATCAGCCGCAGGTTAACTTAGAAACCAATCAGATTTCTGGTGCGGAAGCATTAATACGATTGATACATCCTGAAAAGGGAATTATTCCTCCTGCTTCTTTTATTCCTTTAGCGGAAGAGACTGGGTTGATTATTCCAATGGGTGAGTGGGCAATCCGAACGGCCTGCCAACAAAATCAAAAGTGGCAGGAAGCAGGCTTGTCACCTTTAACTGTTTCAGTAAATATATCAGCCAAACAGTTCTTCCAATCAAATTTAGTGGAAATAGTAGAATCTGCCTTAAGTGAGACGGGGCTCCATCCAAATTATTTAGAATTGGAAATCACGGAAAGTATTACGATGGATGTTGAACGTTCGATCACAACACTATTGGAATTACAGACAATTGGGGTCAAGGTTAGTATAGATGATTTTGGAATAGGATATAGCTCTCTAAATTATCTAAAGAGGCTGCCGATCGATAAGCTAAAAATCGACCAATCATTTATACGTGAATGCCCTGATGACATTAACAGTAATACCCTTGTAAGGACGATCATTATCATGGCTCATCTTCTAAAACTGAAGGTCATAGCGGAGGGAGTCGAAACAAAGGAACAAGTATCCTTTCTTCTTGGGCAGGGTTGTAAGGAGGTGCAGGGGTATTTTTTCAGTAAACCCCTTCCGGTAACAGAATTTGAAACGAACTATCTGCAAAAACGCTTGAAAAAATAGCTCCAAGCGTTTTTGGTGATTTATTTGGTTTAACGTTTTAAACGGCTTAGCACCCGTTCTTCAAATTCTGCTTGATCTATATCTAATCCAATCACTTCATTTCGAAAGGACTTAAAACGTCCATTCTCCACCTCAAGTGTGAAATATCCTCTAGAACTTGAAAGGTTAATATCGCCGATAATATTTTTCCTTCTGGCAGGGTCAAACAAATTCACTAAATTAGGATTGCTTGGATGAGGCTTGAATCGACAGCCCTGTTCCACACAAACTCTTACAATATTCCGTACCTTTGGATTCGTAATGCTTTCAACCTTTTTTATTACTTCCTCGTTAGCCATCGGTGTGATTCTCCTTTCCATTCTTCAAACAGTATGCTGCTCCTAAAGGAATTATGCATCGATACAAAAGCAGGTGGTATGTGGTGTGATTTCCTACTAATGTCCCAACATAGTGCATTAAGACAACTAGTAATATAGAGTGATAAATAAAAATTGGAGGAACTTAATGAATACTATTTTGATTACGGGCGCATCATCCGGTATTGGACGAGCAACAGCATTATATTTTGCAAAGAAAGGTTGGAATGTAATTGCAGGAATGCGTTCTCCGGAGAATGATACAGAGTTAAAGGACATTCAAAATATATTGGCATCCAAATTTGCTGTTGAAGGTTTTTCCGAGGCATTATCTTATGAATTGGCACCTCAAAACATCATTGTTAAATTAATTGAACCTGGTGCAGTAAATACTGCTTTTGGGAGAAGACCCACAGACTTCTACTTTGATGATAAATTAGAAGTTTATAATCAATATCGTGGTCAGGTCATGCAGGCACTTGGTAAATTGAAAGCGGAAATGCTGTCTCCAGAGAAAGTAGCGGAAGTGGTTTATCTGGCAGCAACAAATGGATCCAACCAACTCCGTTACGTGGTGGGAGAAGATGCAAAAGCATTAATAAATCTCCGTGAAAAATCAGGCGATGAAGGGTTTATTAAGCAAATCTCACAAATGTTTTAGATATATTTTTAAACCTTACAAATGTGTAAGGCAAATGTAAGAAAAGGAAATTTTTTGATAAAGGGTAATTGTCTTATACTCCTCTTATAGAAAAAATGAGGAGGAGGTTTTTGTTATGAATGAGAATATATTTAGGCTGATTAATGATTTAGGTAAAGAATATACAATTGTTAATCCTGCTGTTGTATTTATCGCGGAATATACCGTTATTTTCTTAGCAGTAGCAGTTCTTATTTTCTGGTTTACTCGGGTAAACCACCTTAGAATCATGGTGATTTGTGGCTCCTTTACATTTGTTATCGCAGAAATATTTGGAAAGATAGCTGGAAAAATTCATTCGAATTCCCAACCGTTTGCTGAACTGCCCAACGTTAATCAATTAATTGAAAAAGCGGTCGATAATTCATTTCCCAGTGACCACACCATATTGTTTTTTTCATTTTGTATGACATTTTGGCTATTTAGAGGTGCTAAAGGAGCCATTTGGATACTGATTGCCTTGCTTGTTGGCATTTCCCGTATTTGGGTCGGCGTCCACTACCCAGCCGATATCTTAGTTGGGGCAATGATTAGTATCGTTACAGCGTTTATGGTCTTTCGTATTGTTCCTAAATTAGGTATCGTTCAAAAATTACTGAGGATTTATGAAAAAGGTGAATCCTTTGTCCTGCCATTAAAAAAAGACAATTATCATGGGTGAATATAATATAGAAGAAACCTGCTTAAGTCACCATTTAAGCAGGTTTTACTTCTTTATGAATGAGGATAACTCCAATTCCATAAAATGTGGATTGATAAGTAAAGATGAATAATAATGATAAGAAACAGGGACAGTTCCTTTCCATCCCGAATGAGGTATTGGAAGAAATTTCACATTGAACCGTTCTTGATACGATGTTATTATAAGAAAGTTCCTTCGTCGAGTGATCAACAACATGAGGAATTTGAAAAATGTGTTGACTCATGTGAAGTGAATATGATAAGATATTTTTTGTCGCTAAAACAAGTGACACATTGTTCTTTGAAAACTAAACAAACAAGAACGTCAACAAAAAATATTAGTTTCTTCTATAGAAACTAGCCAACGTAACAAATGAGCTAATCAACTTTCTTGGAGAGTTTGATCCTGGCTCAGGACGAACGCTGGCGGCGTGCCTAATACATGCAAGTCGAGCGAATCAGAAGGTGCTTGCACCTTTTGGTTAGCGGCGGACGGGTGAGTAACACGTGGGCAACCTGCCTGTAAGACTGGGATAACTTCGGGAAACCGGAGCTAA
>NZ_JBIVOI010000018.1:7939-128876 GCF_044754045.1 Neobacillus sp. NPDC093182 | reverse complement strand
GGGACTAAAAAAGATGACCCCGGTACAATACCGAGGTCATCTGTTAGTAGCATAGGCTCTTTTATTTAACTGTCCATATTATGGGTCATAGTTCAAAATATCGGAAAGGACTTTTCTTTTATTTATTTTAATACATGAATTGGAGTACCAAGTGCTACCTCAGCAGCTTCCATTGTGATTTCACCTAAAGTTGGATGTGCATGGATAGTCAACGCTAAATCTTCGACTGTCATTCCTGCTTCAATCGCCAACCCTAGTTCAGCAATCATGTCTGATGCGCTGGCACCGGCAATTTGTGCACCGATTAAGACACCATCTTCTTTACGTGAAACTAACTTTACAAATCCATCTGCACTGTCTAGTGATAGAGCACGGCCATTTGCTGCAAATGGAAATTTCGCTGAAGTAACATCGATTCCTTCTTGTTTTGCTTGCGCTTCTGTATAACCTACGCTTGCAAGTTCTGGATCTGAGAAAACAACAGCAGGAATACCTAAGTAGTCAATTACAGCATTATGTCCTGCAATCGCTTCAGCTGCAATTTTTCCTTCGTAGGAAGCCTTATGTGCTAATTGAGGACCTGCAACAACATCACCAATCGCATAAATGTTAGATACACTCGTACGGCACTGATTGTCAATCTCAATCAATCCACGATCTGTAAGCTTCACACCGACTTGTTCAAGACCCATTTCATCTGTATTTGGCCGGCGTCCAACCATTACAAATACGTAATCTGCTTCAATTTTCTTTTCTTCGCCTTTAACTTCAAAGGTTACAACTACACCATTTTCCGTTTCTTCTACACCTTTAGCCATAGCCTTTGTATAGAATTCAGCACCTTTTTTCTTCATGGTTTTCTTAACAAGGGCAGCCATTTGCTTTTCAAATACACCAAGACCTAATATCTCGTCTGCACCTTCTAGAATGGTTACTTGAGTACCGAAGTTCGCATAGGCACCGCCAAGCTCGATTCCGATGACACCGCCGCCGATTACTACGATTTTTTCAGGAAGTTCTTGTAAATTAAGCGCACCTGTTGAATTAAGTACTCGTTTTGAGTATTTAAAAGTTGGCAGCTCGATTGGTCGAGAACCTGATGCAATAATCGCATTTTTGAAGTTGTACGTTTGGGCAGAATTTTCACCAATCACTCGTAGTGAATTTCCGTCCACAAAGTATGCTTCACCACGTACGATATCTACCTTATTCCCTTTTAATAAGCCCTCTACACCACCAGTTAACTTTTTCACGATTCCAGCTTTCCATTCCTGAACCTTTGAAAAATCAACTTTTACATTTTCCGCCATAATCCCGAAGGACTCAGAGTGCTTTGCCACTTCGTAACGGTGTCCAGCAGCAATTACCGCTTTTGAGGGAATACAACCTACGTTTAAACAAACGCCGCCAATATATTCTTTTTCTACTATCGTCACCTTTTGACCTAACTGGGCTGCACGAATAGCAGCCACGTAACCGCCAGGGCCAGCACCTATGACTATAGTATCAGTATCAATTGCAAAATCTCCTACTACCATTTGTTACGCCTCCATTAACAATAGTTCTGGATCGTTCAATAATCTCTTTATGTGATTTAATGCATTTTGAGCAGTCGCTCCATCAATCATTCTGTGGTCAAAGCTTAGTGATAATGCTAATACTGGAGCTGCCACAATTTCACCATCACGTACGATTGGTTTTTCTGCAATACGACCTACCCCAAGGATCGCCACTTCAGGGTGGTTGATAACTGGTGTAAACCATTGACCGCCAGCAGAACCAATATTAGAAATGGTACAAGAAGCACCCTTCATTTCGTTAGGAGCCAGCTTTCCATCACGTGCTTTTCCAGCTAATTCATTGATTTCATTTGAAATTGAGAATACTGATTTGCGGTCAGCATCTTTAACAACTGGTACCAATAAGCCTTTTTCAGTATCAGCGGCAATTCCAATATTATAGTAATGCTTATGGATAATTTCACTTGTTGCATCATCAAGTGATGTATTTAACGCAGGGAATTCACGTAAAGCACTCGTTAATGCTTTTACGATATATGGTAAGAATGTTAACTTGATACCCTTAGCCGCAGCAACTTCTTTGAATTTTTTACGATGAGCAACAAGTTTTGTTACATCAACTTCATCCATAAGAGTTACGTGTGGTGCAGTATGTTTTGAATTCACCATTGCTTTTGCAATTGCTTTTCGGATTCCGCTCATTTTCTCACGAGTTTCAGGATATTCTCCTTGTGGAATTGGAGCAGCTTTTGGTGCAGCCTCTGCTTGAGCCGCAGCTGGTGCCTGAGTTTCTGTTGCTGCTTGTGGTGCCGTAACAGCAGCACCGCCGCTTAGGAATGCATCAATATCACTTTTCACGATGCGTCCATTCTTACCAGAGCCAGGAACTTGTGTAATTTCTACACCTTTATCACGAGCATATTTACGAACAGATGGCATTGCAATGATTTTGCGGTTAGGGTCTACTTCCACTTGTCCTTGGCCTTGTGGGTGTGTTACTCCAATACCGTATGCAGGTGGTGCAGGCGGTGGTGTTGTTTGTCCCTCAGGTACTGCTGCTGCAGCTGCTGCTGGTGCTTCTTGTTTCGGTGCTTCTTCAGCATGGTCATCACCTTTGAATTGAAGGTTTTCGTAACCAGGAGCATCAAATGTTACTAAGACCTGTCCAACTGTCGCAACAGTTCCTTCAGCTACTAAAACTTCAAGTACAGTACCTTCAACAGGGGAAGGAATCTCTACAACAGCTTTATCATTTTGTATTTCGCAAAGTACATCATCTTCCTGGACTTTATCACCTGGCTTTATGAACCATTTAACAATCTCGCCTTCATGTATACCTTCACCAATGTCAGGCATTTTAAATTGGAATGTGGTTGCGGTTGCGCTCACTGGGATTCATCCTCCTATTTTTGCATATATTCTACCGATCAATGATAAGAAACAAGTGGGAAACAGTTATACTATTCCCCAACTTATATTAGAATGTTAAAACTTTTTTCGCCGTTTCAATTACATCTTTATAGTTTGGAAGCCAAGCTGCTTCTGCTTGTGGGAATGGATAAATGGTATCAGGTGCTGCTACACGCAATACAGGTGCTTCTAAGCTTAAAATAGCACGGTCGTTAATTTCAGCCACAACATTTGCTGCAACACCAGCCTGTTTTTGTGCTTCCTGCACTACAATCGCACGTCCTGTTTTCTCAACAGATGCAATGATAGTTTCGATATCAATTGGACTAACGGTACGTAAATCAATGACTTCAGCTGAAAAGCCTTCTTTTGCGAGTTCTTCAGCTGCTTTTAAAGACTCATGAACCATTGCCCCATAAGTAACAATTGTTAAATCAGTTCCTTCACGTTTCACATCCGCTTTTCCTAATGGAATTGTGTATTCACCTTCAGGAACCTCTTGACGGAATGAACGGTATAATTTCATATGCTCAAGGAAAATAACGGGATCATTATCACGAATAGATGAGATAAGAAGACCTTTCGCATCGTATGGTGTTGATGGGATAACTACCTTTAATCCAGGCTGTTGTGCCATTAAACCTTCTAAGCTGTCTGCGTGCATATCTGGTGTATGTACGCCTCCTCCGAATGGTGAACGGAATGTGATTGGAGCACTGTATTTTCCGCCTGTACGGAAACGAAGGCGGGCTGCCTGTCCAGAAATAGAATCCATTACTTCATAAACAAACCCAAAGAATTGGATTTCTGGTACGGGGCGGAAGCCTTGTAAAGCTAGACCAACAGCTAAACCACCGATACCTGATTCAGCTAATGGTGTATCAAATACACGATCTTCGCCGAATTCGCTTTGTAATCCTTCCGTTGCACGGAAAACACCGCCGTTTAAGCCTACATCTTCACCAAAAACTAAAACCTTCGGATCATTTTTTAATTCAACACGCATTGCATCTGTAATTGCTTGAATCATTGTCATTTGAGCCATGACTTACTTCGACTCCTTTGCTGAATAAATTTCATATTGCTCTTTTAAGTTTTGAGGTAAGTCCGTATACGTAATATTGATTAGGTCGGTTACCTTTTGCTTAGGAGCAGCATCTGCTTGTTTAAGTGCGTCCTTAATTTCTTCTTTCGCCTGCTCGATTACTTCGTTTTCTTTTTCCTCATTCCATAAGCCTTTCTTTTCAAGGAATTTACGGAAACGAACTAGTGGGTCTTTCTTTTCCCATTCATTATCTAATTCAGCAGTACGGTAACGTGTTGGATCATCACCGGCCATTGTATGTGGACCATATCGGTATGTCAACGTTTCAATAAATGTAGGTCCTTCTCCGTTAATGGCACGCTCACGTGCATCACGAACAGCAGCATAAACTGCTAAAGGATCCATACCGTCTACTTGAATACCAGCTATACCTGCTGCAACAGCTTTTTGAGCAAGTGTTTTTGCTGCGGTTTGCTTTTCAACAGGAGTTGAAATCGCAAAACGGTTATTTTGTGCAATAAAGATGGCTGGAGCATTGTATGCACCTGCAAAGTTCATTCCTTCATAGAAATCACCCTGAGATGTTCCGCCATCACCTGTGTATGTAAGAGCAACAGCTTTCACTCCACGTTTTTTGAATCCTAAAGCTACACCTGCAGTTTGAACGTACTGGGCTCCGATAATTATTTGTGGAATCGCAATATTAACTCCCTCAGGAATCTGTCCGCCTGCTAAATGACCTCTGGACCATAAGAATGCTTGATATAATGGAAGACCATGCCATACGATTGGCGGAACATCACGATAGCCTGGTAAGATAAAGTCTTCTTTTTCTAGTGCAAATTGAGATGCTAATTGAGAAGCTTCTTGTCCTGCAGTTGGTGCATAGAATCCAAGGCGTCCTTGACGATTCAAAGAAATGGAACGCTGATCAAGGATACGAGTATAAACCATCCTGCGCATTAATTCTTGAAGCTGTTCATCGCTTAGGTCAGGCATTGCTGCTTCATTAACAACTTCGCCTTCTTCATTTAAAATTTGAAGCGTTGTAAACTGATTTTCTACAGCTTCGAGTACTTTCTTAGCATCGAGCTGAGCATTTTGGGTTTTAGATGCCATTCGTCACATCTTCCTTTCTCTCATAACAATAATGTAAAAAAATAAATTCACTCATATTAGATTACCCAAAAACTTCAAACAACATTTACGATTACTTTACTTTCGTTATCTGTTGTTCTGTACTATAATTTTTCAAAAAATTAATAGTACAATAATTAAGTCCATATTGAGTTTACATCAACTCAATACACTCGTCAAATACTATGTTTTGATAAATTTACAACATGTAAATAATATTAACTTAATAACAATCTAAAAGTTCTGTACCACCCACAGGTCCACTCTGTTATATTAATATATTTTCACTTTATCAACAAAAAAATCGACCAATTCGGCCGATTTTTATACGTTTTCAAGTTTAAGTCCAGCTTCTTCATAAAATTCAAGCTTTTTCTCATTGTATTGTGCTGTTAATTCATTAAATTCTTCATTTGCGTCATATACCTTTTGATAGATAGTATTTAATTTTGTAACATGATCTTCTAGCTTTTCGTACGAGACACTCTCATTTTTTAACATCAGATACAATTCTTTATCACTATCTAACGCACTTGTATATTCCTTTGCAAGCTGATTATGTACTTTATATCTATTGCTCATTATTTTAAATAGCTCGGACGCTTTTTTCTTTTGCTCATTATCATCTATTTCATTCTTTATTTCTTC
The DNA here is from genome assembly GCF_044754045.1 of Neobacillus sp. NPDC093182. Classification (NCBI taxonomy): domain Bacteria; kingdom Bacillati; phylum Bacillota; class Bacilli; order Caryophanales; family Bacillaceae; genus Neobacillus; species Neobacillus sp. NPDC093182. The sequence continues at coordinate 123,116 of NZ_JBIVOI010000018.1, read as the reverse complement.
TGCCTGCTTAAATTCTGTTTTTGAAGCGTTGATACTGTCAATTTCCTTTTGTAGAAGCTCTCTTCTCTTATCAATAATGGAAAGTGCTTTGTCAGAAAGCTTAACAATCTCATCATGCTGCTTCATACCAAGAGCCATTATCTGATTATAAATTTCCTTTTCTTGCTTTTCTAACTTTACAAGCGGCTCTTGCTGCTCCTCAAATGCTTTTTCTGCTTCTACTACTTTTTCTAAGGCTTGATACATTCTTTCATTTGTCTCTTCTTTGCTGACACAGCCAGTTAATAAGAAACTAATTGCGAAAATAGAAAAAATAATACGATTCATTCTAACTATAGACACTTCGCAACCCCCTTAATGATTACAATTCTTACTATATCTGTACTTCTTATGTTTGACAATATCTCCTGTAACAATTAACTTTTCGCGAAATGTTTGATAGACTAATGAATATCAATATCTTAAGTTATTGGCTGTGATAAATTGGTCTGTTGATTTGCGCTCCACTAAGGAAAGCTTCTTTGAATAATCACCGCAGTGACAGGCGGTCTCTGCCTGTCACGAGGCACTTCGCTTTCCGCGGGCGGTTCGGGGAGCCTCCTCGGCGCTTAAGCGCCTGTGGGGTCTTCCCCTGTCCCGTCCTCCCGCAGGACATTGATTTACATCCTTGAATCTGCCCACGCACGAAGAAAATGCGTTAGCATTTTCGAGGAGTCTTCGTGCCTTCTACGCAAATCAACAGGATGCAAACATATAGCATTAACACAGCTTAGTTTTTATACAGGAGTGAATGGAATCATGTTGATGATGGATGATATTATTCGAGACAGCCACCCTACGTTAAGAAAAGTAGCGGCTGAAGTATTAATGCCGCCTTCGGACGAAGAGAAAAAAATACTTGAAAGTCTTTTAGAATATGTGAAAAATAGCCAAAACCCTGAAATTGCTTCGCAATATGGATTAAGACCCGGAATTGGTTTAGCTGCGCCGCAGATCAATGTTTCAAAGCGGATGATTGCTGTTCATCTTCACGATGACAAAGGTAACTTATACAGCTACGGATTGTATAATCCCAAAATTGTCAGTCATTCCGTCGAAAAAGCTTATTTGGTTTCAGGAGAAGGCTGTCTTTCTGTAGACGAGGAGATTCCAGGCTACGTAGAAAGATTTGCTCGAATTACCGTAAAAGGAATTACCCTTGAAGGCGAAGAGGTTAAACTCCGTTTAAAGGGGCTTCCAGCGATTTGCTTTCAACATGAAATTGATCATTTAAATGGAATTATGTTTTATGATCATATCAATAAACAAGATCCCTTCAAACCAATTGAAGGTGCCATTGCTATCGAAAGATAAAAAATGCGCAAGTGCTCCTAGGCCCTTGCGCATTTCTCTATTTATATGAGTTTTAATTCCTTCAATCCATTCCATATTCCATCTTTCGAAACATCCGTGGTCACAAAGTTCGCAAGTGCCTTAGCCTCGGGAACGCCATTCCCCATTGCAACACCGGTTCCAACAGCTTTAAGCATTTCTAAATCGTTTAAGCCGTCGCCGAATGCATAAACATCCTTTAGATCAAACCCTAACCTTCCTATCATTTGTTTTATCCCTTCAGCTTTAGAACCGCCTTTTGGCAAGACATCAACTGAATATGGATGCCATCTTATAAAATCAAATTCAGGGAAATTTTCAAAATAGAACTTCTCCTCACCTTCTTCACAGAATAGTAAGGATTGATAAATCTCTTTGTCAACATAGAAATTTTTGTCCTCTTCCGGATGTGGAAATAACAAGCTGTCCATACTAGTTTCTATATAAGGATGGTAATGTGTAGTACTCTTCATGGTCAATTCGTTCATAAAGATCAAAGGATGGTCATTGGCAGTTGTATCCTGCAGAAATCTTCCCAACTCAGATTGGTTTAGCGGATTCTTATAAATCGCTTCATTTTCAAACACAACATACTGCCCATTAAAACTAACGTAGGAATCAATATCTAGTTCTTTTTTCAAACTTGTAAACATGAAAGGTGCTCTTCCGGTCGCAATCGCTACGAACACACCATTCTCCTTCAAAGTTTGAATCGCTTTTTTCGTACTGCTTGGAAGTTTTTTTTCATGGTCGAGCAATGTCCCATCTATATCAAAAAAAACAATTTTTTTCATATAATTCTAACTCCTCTTTACTTTAATAACAAAAATGCTCTTCTATCATTTTCTTCTCATAAACACTAACCATAACAAGAATAATTGTCAATTTATTAAACTTTCATAATTCTTCCATGTTTATCCATGAAAGAAATCCTGTTTATACCATATAATATTAGTATAAAAATGATTAAATAAAAAAAAACTTGCAATTATCTGCCATGGCTTGCTTTACATTGGACAAGGATCGTTTAAAATAGGAAGTAAGGAGATGATCCACTATGTTAAAGAAGCTAAGAAAGAAGCTCTTAAAACAGTGGAACGATTTACTGCGAAAAAAATCAATTGCCTAACTACAACTTTTTTCGAGCCCTTCAAACTTGCGAAGGGCTCCTTCCTTATTGTAAATTGATTATCAGTGTATTATTTACATATTTTTTCTAATAGGTCCAAGCGTTTACTTTTTAGGTGAAAAGTGAATTTAAATGAAAAAAATGTAATTATTTTATATAATAGAAAAAGTCATGATCGATTAAGGAGCGATTTATTATGGTATTTAAAGTTTACTTTCAAGAAAACATCAAGGAAGTTCCAGTCAGAGAGAAAACAAAGGTTCTTTATGTAGAAGGAGAATCTGTTAGGGATGTTCGTAAAAAAATTGCAGACCGTGGATATAATGTTGAATTTGTACAGGAAGTAAGCGGAGCATTTTTAGAATATGAAAAACAAAATGAAGATTATATTGTATTGGAGATTTGATAATTTATGAAATTTGTAAAAAATGACCAAACCGCTGTTTTTGCTTTGGGTGGTTTGGGCGAAATCGGAAAAAACACATATGCAGTACAATTTCAGGATGAAATAATCCTGATTGATGCAGGGATCAAGTTCCCAGAGGATGAGTTATTAGGGATTGATTATGTTATTCCCGATTATACCTACTTAGTAAAAAACGAAGATAAGATTAAAGGATTATTTATTACCCACGGACACGAGGATCATATTGGCGGTATTCCTTATTTGTTAAGAGAAGTAAATATTCCCATTTATGGCGGCAAGCTTGCCTTAGGACTGATTAAAAATAAACTTGAAGAACATGGGCTTTTAAGAACGGCAAAGTTAAATGCAATTCAAGAAGATGATGTGATCAAGTTCCGCAAGACATCTGTTTCTTTTTTCCGAACAACACATAGTATCCCAGATTCCTACGGGATCGTTGTAAAAACTCCGCCAGGACAAGTCGTCCATACTGGCGACTTCAAATTTGACTTCACACCAGTCGGTGAACCTGCTAATTTAACCAAAATGGCTGAAATCGGAAAAGAAGGCGTACTATGTTTATTATCAGATAGTACAAATAGTGAAATTCCAGAATTTACGATGTCTGAACGTCTCGTTGGCGAAAGTATTGATGACATTTTTCGAAAGGTGTCAGGACGGATTATATTCGCTACTTTTGCATCAAATATTTACAGATTGCAGCAAGTAGTTGAGGCCGCAGTTGCTAACGGCAGAAAAGTTGCAGTTTTTGGCCGCAGTATGGAATCGGCGATTACGATTGGTCAAGAGCTTGGCTATATAAATGCACCAAAAGAAACGTTTATCGAAGCAAATCAAATCAACCGCCTTCCTGCAGACAAGGTAACCATTTTATGTACTGGAAGCCAAGGCGAAGCTATGGCTGCCTTATCGAGGATTGCAAATGGTACGCATAGACAGATTCAAATTATCCCAGGAGATACTGTTGTATTCTCATCTTCACCGATACCTGGAAACACAATTAGTGTAAATAGAACGATTAACATGTTATTCCGAGCAGGTGCTGAAGTTATACACGGAAAGCTTAGTAATATCCATACCTCAGGTCATGGCGGACAAGAAGAACAAAAACTAATGCTCCGTTTGATTAAACCAAAGTTCTTTATGCCTATCCACGGAGAATATAGAATGCAAAGAATGCATGCGAAACTAGCTGTTGACTGTGGTGTAGAAGAAGAGAATTGTTTCATTATGGACAATGGTGAAGTTTTAGCTCTTTCTGAAAACAGTGCGCAAGTAGCAGGGAAAATTCCTTCAGGCTCCGTTTATATTGATGGCAGCGGTATTGGTGACATCGGAAATATTGTTCTACGTGATAGACGGATCCTTTCTGAAGAAGGATTAGTCGTTGTCGTAGTGAGCATTAATATGAAGGACTTCAAAATTGCTTCAGGTCCTGATTTAATTTCTAGAGGGTTTGTCTATATGAGAGAATCAGGTGATTTAATTAACGATGCTCAAAACCTGATTACAAAGCATTTAAATAAGGTGATGGAACGAAAAACAAGTCAATGGTCAGAAATTAAAAATGAAATTACTGATACATTAGCACCGTTCCTTTACGAAAAAACAAAACGCAGACCAATGATTTTACCAATCATTATGGAAGTATAAGAAAAGCGGAAGCACCTTAAGGCGCTTCCGCTTTTCTTATTGCATTACCTTACGTTCAAAACGATCAATATCTTCATCTGTACCAATAACAATTAATACATCGTTTGCTTGGATATCTTCATTTGCCTTTGGAGACACGATGATATCCATGCCTCTTTTAATGGCGACAATATTTAATCCATATTTCTTACGAATGTCTAAATCAATGATTGTGTGTCCGCTTATCTTATTGTTTGCCACGATTTCAACGATACTATGTTCATCCGATAACTCTAGATAATCCAACACACTGCTAGAAGCCATATTATGAGCTATTCTTCTTCCCATATCTCGTTCAGGATGGACAACCTTATCAGCGCCTATCTTCACAAGCACTTTCTCATGATAATCATTTTGCGCTTTAACGGTAATATGATTTACCCCTAGCTCTTTTAAGATCAAAGTGGTTAAGATACTAGATTGAATATCATCACCAATCGCTACGATCACGTGATCGAAATTTCGAATACCTAGACTTTTTAGGACTGCCTCATCCGTTGTATCTCCCACAGCAGCATGAGAAGCTATCATGGCATAGGCATTAACTCTTTCTTCATTTTTATCTATTGCCAGTACTTCAAAACCTTCATCTGAAAGAGTACGACATATGCTGCCGCCGAAACGGCCAAGTCCAATAACTGCAAAATTTTTTCTCACTAAAAACTCCCCCAGCAAAATCAATTAATCATTTTCATTTTAGCATATCCAAATTAGTTAGATATACTTATTTATCCGTTACCATTCCTTTTCCGCTGCTTCTTTATATATAGGTAAATGAAAACAGCTGCCACCGCCAGGATTACTAATATAGGCATATTACCAACTATAAAAACAAATACCCCTGATATGGCTGCTAACAGCATGTTTGTACTTTTCATAAATTGTTTCTTTGTTTTATCCCAGGTATTAAGATCTTCATCTTCAAGATTAGGTACAATCACTTTATTTTCAAAAAGTGAAAGATGAACGGTAGATAGCGAAGTCTGATTTTCTAAAAATTTTATTCTGCCTTGAATCGTTTCAATTTCCTCTTGTACCGCAGCGAGGTCTGCTGAAATTTTCAACAGATCTTCTGTCTTTTGTGCAGATTGCATAAAGGATGTTAACCGTTCTTCCACTACTCTTTTTGACTTTAGTCTTGAGTCAAGGTCGACATACTCTTCGGTAACATCTGTACCAGTAATATTTCTTTGCAGAACCTCCGCTGACTGCCCCTCTGCATCATGCAAAAAAGCCTGGAAATTCTTTTGGGGGATACGAACAGTAATTTGCCCGCTTACCTGTTCTTCACCGTCCTTCGATACATTGGACTCAGAAATATAGCCGCCATACTTTATTACTTGTTCTTCTATGTTTTGCAGGGTTTCTTCAAATTTCTTCACACGAAGCTGTAAATTTGCTTGGTAAATAACCATTTGGTCAGGTACTTCTAATTCGGCCGGAGCAGCTTTCTCTAGTTTTGCATTATTATCAAATGATACTTGTGACTTTTCTTCCTTAGCGGGCTCTCCTGAATCTATACCTGCACTGCTGTCACTGCTCATCTTTGATTCTTCACTTTTACTGCTTGAACTGCAAGCCGATAGAAACAGAATCAAAGAAAGGAAAACCATTAATCCGGTCACCTTTTTCATTTCGATAACCCCCATTTGTCTATTTATTAATACCGACGTTAAATAATTGGGATGGTTACAAAAAATTAAAAAAGACTGCTCGTTGGATAACGAACAGCCCTTCATTGTTTATTCTGTTTTTTCTAATTCATCTAGTACACGGTTGACCCGCTTTTCGAGCATTTTCATGCCGCTTCCGCCTGCTTGGAAGTGGCGGAGTTTGCCTTCACGGTCAAATACGTAATAGGCAGGGACATATTGATTTTCGAATGCTTCTGTTAGTTTATGTTCACTGTCAACAAAAATAGGCTGATTGATTCCATGCTCTGCTGCCACTTGCTTGATTTGCTCTAAGTCTAAGTCCTCTTCAGATCTAGGCATATGGACTGCAACTACATTTAATTTATCTTTATATTGATCACGGAATTGATTAACCTGCGGCATAGCCTCTTTACATAAGTAACAGCTGACTGACCAGAAATGAAAAAGTGTAGGTTTATCGCCCACTAAATCCTCTCTTGTAACTTCTCCATTTAACCATTCAACGGCACCAGTTAATTCTGGCATTGGCTCACGTAGTTTCATGACATATCCCCTTTTTAAAAAAGACCTAACTCAGAAGGGTTAGGTCTATCTTTTAGATGCAAGAATTAAGCATTAAGAGTAGCTTGTCCTGGTTTCCAGTTAGCTGGGCAAAGACCTCCAGTTTGTAATGCTTGAAGAACACGTAATGTTTCATCGACATCACGGCCGATATTGTTGTGGTTAACAACAGAATACATTAATTCACCTTCAGGGCTGATGATAAATAAGCCGCGAAGTGCAATTCCTTCTTCTTCAATTAAAACGCCATAGTCGCGTGCAACAACGTGGTTAGTGTCTGCAGCTAATGGATAGTTCAGTTCACCAAGGCCATTGTTTTTGCGGTCTGTATTAATCCAAGCAAGGTGTGTATGTATTGTATCAGTAGAAGCACCAATAACAACTGCATCTAAATCATCAAATTCTTCATAACGATCAGAAACTGCAGTAATTTCCGTTGGACATACAAAAGTAAAATCCATTGGATAGAAGAACAACACAGTCCATTTATCGTTTTTCATGTTTTCTTCAAGGCTTACTTTTCCAAATTCTTTGTTTGGTAATACGGCATCCATTTCAAATCTAGGTGCTTGCTTTGCTACCATACGTTCTGGCATGTCTAATCCCTCCAAATAGTTAATAAATAGTCCCTTAAATGGTTTACCCTATTTACAAACAGAATAAACGACGATATCTAACAATCTTTTCTAATTTTCAGTTTAACATTTTTATACATTAGAATAAAATAAAACGCATTTTAGAAGAGTGTTTATATCAATTTCCTTTATACGTCATATAGCTAGTGAGAATATTGATTGCAACCTCTATGGCCTCTTCCTTTGGATTTAATTTGGCATGGTGCAGTCCATACGGCGAATCCACTCCGAGCCAAAACATTAGTCCCGGAATTTCCTTCAACATGTATCCAAAGTCTTCACCTGTCATTGCCTCTTCGCATTCAATAACATCAATAGTGGTTTGTGACCTCATATATTGAATAAATTCTCTCGTTATATTCTCATCATTGTATACCTGGTGATACATTGCACCGTAATCAATGACAGCTTCACATTCAAAGCTGGTCTCTATCCCTTTTACCACCGCGTCGATCCGTTTCTTAACCCTATCCATGGATTCATCTGAAAGTGTACGAATCGTTCCTTCGAGTCTAGCCTTTTCTGCAATAATATTTTGAACCGTTCCACTAGTGATTTTACCGATGGTAATGACTGCACTATCTAATGGATTAACATTCCGGGAGATGATTGTTTGCAACTGACCAACAAGCGAGCAGGCAGCGATTACCATATCATTTGTTAAATGTGGATATGCGGCATGCCCTCCCTTTCCTTTTAGGTCGATAAATAACTCTGATGTATTAGCAAATAGTAACCCTTCTTTTAGGGCAATAGATCCTACAGGATATTCTGGTGCAATATGTAAGGCAAAAATAATATCTGGTTTCCATTCCTGCATAATGTCGGATTTCAGCATCGGTTCTGCACCGCCTGGTCCCTCTTCTGCAGGTTGAAAAATAAATAAAATGTTATCTTCAATGGGATTATTGACAAAATGTGTTAACACACCAAGAGCAATACTCATATGAAAATCGTGGCCGCAGGCATGCATTTGTTCCGTATGGGTGGAAGAAAACTCTAACCCCGTTTCTTCAACGATTGGCAAACCATCAATATCGGCACGGTAACCAATGGTTTTTTTTGGATGTAAACCATGAACTTTTACGAAAAGTCCAGTTTTCCATTTTTTAATGGATATCCTCTCTTGTGATAAATTTTCTATATACGATAATAAATAAGCTTGAGTTTTATATTCTTGAAAGCCTAATTCAGGAATTAAATGCAGATCACGTCGAATTTTTATAAAAGGGTTCATTCTATTACTCCTTTACTAGAAAGAAAGCGTGGAGATTATCCACGCTTTACACTGTCTTAAGTTTATAGCTGGCGAAGTTCTTGCATAATTTCTGTTTTGGATTTTGTTTTCTCATCAATATCCTTAATTTTTCTTGCAGGGGTACCAGCTACGACAGTATACGGAGGAACATCCTTCGTCACCACTGCACCAGCAGCAACCACTGATCCTTGTCCAACTCTAACTCCTTCTAATACCACTGCATTTGCACCGATTAGCACATCATCTTCGATTATAACAGGCTGTGCGGATGGCGGTTCAATAACACCAGCTAAAACGGTACCAGCACCAATATGACAGTTCTTTCCAACCGTAGCTCTTCCACCTAGAACAACACCCATGTCAATCATGGTTTTTTCGCCAATAACTGCACCAATATTAATAACGGCACCCATCATGATAACAGCATTATCTCCAATTTCTACCTGGTCACGAATCGTCACTCCTGGTTCAATTCGAGCATTAATATTTTTAGTATTTAATAATGGGATCGCTGAATTTCGGCGGTCATTTTCAACTACATAGTCTTCAATTTTTGCTTGGTTTGATTCTAAAGCTGGGTTAATGTCAGACCATTCACCAAATACTACACCCGTATTACCATTAATAAAAGTTTTAGAATTGCTTCCAAAATCGATACCTTCTAAATCACCTTTTACATAAACCTTTACTGGTGTTGATTTTTTACTGTTTTGAATAAAAGAAATAATTTCATTTGCATCCATCATTTTCATAATACTACCTCCAAATTTAATTAGATTTACTTTACCAAACAAAAGTATTGAAAACAAGAAAATTGAACATAATCATTCGCTGCTTTGACTGCTATGTTCTTTAATGAGATCCACGAACGCTTGCACTTGTTTGAGTTTAAAGGAAGACTCATACGCAAGCAGCCATGTATCCCGTTGAAGAGAATCACCATTTTCATCTAATAGCGGAATTTTATAAATTTCTTTTTCACTATTATTCAAGGTTATGCCCGGTAAGATTGAATACCCTAAACCATTAAAGGTTAATTGCTTACATGTCTCGATTTGATCAACGACAATTGTTCTTTTCGGAGAGGTTTTGAATTGGCGCATCCACCAATCTTGTATTTCTTGATAATAATTAGAATCGCTTTTAAATTGGATGAAAGGTCTGTCTGTTTCTAGTAACTGTTCAGGTCTGGTAATATCTCGATCAACTAAAAAGAGCGGATCGCTGAATAGTTTAATTTTTACCCCTTTCCAATCTGGCATTCCTCGAATGATACCAATATGTACTTGATCATCATATAAACTTCTCAGTATTTCACTGCTCCACCCAGTTATAAGTGAAATTTTTGCCTGCGGATAGGTATCACTATATTTTTTTAAAACCGGCGGCAGCCAATTTTGACCAACGATTGAAGCTACTGCAATTTTCAATGTTCCTGATACTCCCGATTGAAGGGAGTGTATCGTTTCCCGAACCTTTTCTTCTTTAACAAGAACCTCGTTTACAAAATAAATGACATGTTCACCTGCTGGAGTAAGGGCAAGTCCTTTTTGTGAGCGGATAAATAGTTTCGTTCCCCACTCTTTCTCTATAGTTTGCAGCCGTTGTGATAATGCTGGCTGTGATACGAAAAGTCTCTCCGAAGCTTTACGCATATTCATCTCTTGAGCTAAAACAGATAACAAGTGAAATTCAGATATTGAGGACAAAGCCATCCACCTTTATACTTTATTAAATATCCGCATTCCTTTATTATATAGAGAAAATTAAAACTTTTCATTACTAAGGTATTTTTTTAATCAGAAAAAAAGCCCTGCATATTTTATACAGAGCCACGGTTTTGTTTGGGAATGAAAGATATCAGGATTAAACTTATAATGGCAAAGGTAAGAACTACATAATATACCCAATGTAAGGATTGAGTCAGCCCTTCCTGAAGCAGTTCTTTCACTGATACATGTAAATTTACTCGTTCATTTTCCTTTAATAAAAGGTTTGCCGAATCCACAGTTAGTTTTCCCTCTGTCCTGTCAGCATTTACACTTAGGTAGTTTGCAAGCCGATTATTAAGAATTCCTCCAAGTAACGCGGCACCAATTGTGTTTCCTAGATTCCTCATGAACATATTAGCAGCGGTTGCAGCACCTCTTTGCTGCCAGCTTACGGTGCTCTGTATAGAGACGATAAAAGCAGTTGACGTTAAACCCATACCAACCCCAACAATAAAGGAACCTGCAGCCGCCCAGAGTGGTCCTGAGGATGAAGTCATGGTTACAAATACCACACTGCCAATGATTAAGGCTGCACCGCCTATAAGAGAGGTTTTACGGTATCCGAAAGTAATTAACATCTTTCCAGAAAATGTAGACGCGATCGGCCAGCCAATAGACATGGCTGTTAATGTAAAACCTGCAACAATCGGTGATTGTTCCATTACCCCCTGAACAAATGTAGGGAGAAAACTCGAAATCCCGATTAACATGATTCCTGTCGTTAAACTTGTTACATTAGCAACAAAAATAGAGCGTTCTTTCCAGATATTAAACGGCATTACAGGTTCTTTAGCGCGGCCTTCATGAAAAACAAAGATACTAATGGTAATGATAAATAGGACCGCCAAACTCATGATTTGCCAGGAGTCCCAGGACCACCGTCCGCCGCCCTCAACCAGTAAAAACATTAATGATGAGATAGAAATAGTTAATAAAAACGCACCTATGTAATCAATTTTGTGTTTTTTCTTCTCAACGTTTTCATGCAAAAAGACTCCAATACCAATCAAAGAAAGAATCCCCAGTGGAATGTTAATCCAAAATACATAATTCCAGCTTACATACTGAACCAGCAATCCACCCACAGCTGGTCCCGTAACAGCAGAAATTCCCCATACACTTGCTAGGTAACCCTGGACTTGGGCTCTTTCTTCAGCTGAATAGATATCGCCAACAATAGTGGTGGCGATAGGCGTAACAGCACCTGCCCCAAACCCTTGGATTAACCGGAAAAGGATAAGGGATTCCATCGACGTGGCAAATCCGCAAAGAATGGATCCAATTAGGAAAATAATGATTCCGATAAAGAGAATAGGTTTTCTGCCGAATAAATCTGATAATTTGCCATAAATGAGCACTGTTACCGCATTCATTAATAGATAAGCTGAAAAAACCCAACTGTAGAGAGTAAAGCCGCCTAATTCAGCCACAATTGCCGGCATGGCTGTTGAAACAATCGTTGCCTCTATTGCTCCCATGAACATGGCAAGCATCACTGCTGCTAGAACAAGTGGTCTATTTGTCTTTCCTCTTTTAGGCTGGGAAATCGGAGCACTCATTTTCACACCACTACTTTCTCAGGGAAAATAATACAGCCCCCTTTTGGGAGCCTTATTTATCACTTTTATTCATTTTATTAACAGCTAAATTTAACTGTGTTAACACAGTACTTCTCGGCAATATGCCTTCGAAATAACCATCCTCCGTGTCTACGCAAAGGAAAGGATGATTTACTAAAAGCCTTAGACAGGTTCTAATGGAAGCAGAAACCTTAACACGTGGAACAGATACATTCATAACCTCTTCCACTCTTTTTTTTTCAAGTTGTTCAAATTCTATCCTTTCAAGTCCGAGAATGGAATCCATTATTATTGGGGTACTAATTAGACCATGTAATTTATAATTGGGATCTAGTACAGGTATTGCTGTATATCCACTCTTAGTTAACACTAATAAGGCATGTTCTAGATTATTTCCAACCTGTACATGAGCAACACGCTCAGATGGAATCATTAATTTTCGAATATCTATCTCTAAAAATTCTCCACTGTGAAGACTTATCATCGCCGAAAACTCCTCAATGTTTGTTATACCACATGTATATTCTACCATAGTTTTTGGAGAACTGGGTTTTTTTATTATAAAGCTCTTTTCTTAAAACGAAAGTAGCCTTTATAAAAAAACAGAAAAAGATAGGAACCGATACCGGTTCCTACTGGATTAAATCAAAAATTTCAATTGTAATCATGTCAACATTATCAAATTGATAACGCTTTGGCTTTTCCTTTTCATTATATATTTCCAACTCAAATGTTTCTGTTTTGGGATGAAATGTTACCTGACACTTTCTTTCGCCATTCACTTCGAAATAGCGTTGTGCCGGTTCACCTCCATTAGACTGTTCCTGAAGGTTTTTTAACCGGGTTAATATCCCTTGAAGCTGTGACATATGCTCCGTCTCCTTTCAAACACAAGCAAACTTTCTACTGTTATGTTTCTCTTTTAGCCTATTTCTATCCTTATGGATTATTTCCAGTAATAATCTCAATAGCAAATATGCCAATATTAAAAGAATAAAATAACAGAGAGCATTTGTCCAAGTAAAAATGAAAAAAATGGGAACTTTTTTTCAATAGGCTTTATCCATAATCGATTTAGGGATATTATCATATAAATATTCATCCACTTTCCAGCCGCCATCCAGTTTCTTTAACAAAATGCCCTCGTAATGGTCTGCATAACTTACCGGGCCTTCGGTTGTTGAAGGAAAAAATTGGAGAACATAAATACTTTCTGAGGAGATGACTACTTTTGTTTCTTTTGAATATTCGAAAAATGGAATGTAATAAAATGCAAAATCTGAGCCATATGTAACGAATTTACCCTCTTCTTCGAAAATATTCTCGTTCCAAAACATTTTTTGATATTTATCTGAAAAATAAGGGCTTAATACATCACTGATTTCTTGTTTCGTTCTGGTTTGATCACTAAGAGAGATTTGAGCCTGAAAAGCTTCCCGTAAGAAGCTAAAAACATCATTTTTATTGCTTAGACTATCTTTGGCGTTTGGAGACAAAGGTATTAATAATAGTACTATGAGAAGTATTAGTAACGTTTTCTTCATTTCCTTTCCCCCTGTTCTTTCAGAAACTTATGTTATTATTCATTTTAACAACAAATATTCCATCCAAACGCATAAAAAAATCGCAAAAATACAGCAGCAAAAGACATTTAACCGCAAATTTTTCGATTATTTCTAGATAACTCCTCGAAAAATCTTTACAAAAAATAGGCCCTCAAAGGAGGCCCTATCATAAAAAGGTAATTGCACAAAAAAGGATGATAAAAAGAACCAAGGCAAAAAATATACCATATGATAAAAATATCGGATTGCTAAGGTAAATATGTTTTTGTACTGGCTTAGGGATATTCGTATCGATGTCTCCTTCAGCAGCCTTTTGTTTTCTGGCAACAACCAATGTATACACAAGCGAAACCGCAAGAACACCTACAATAACGATGGATAGTGCATTAACAAATAGATTCATGAGCGATTTCTCCTTTAATCAAGTTACTATTAAAGTTCCACTGTATGAATCATTCTATGCAGTTGAGTTATAACAACTGGTCATGGTCAAACAAATACTGATAGGTAATATCAATAAATAAATAGTTGTTTCCATTTATAGGAATTGAAAAGGTTCGTATTGTTTCCCCGGACTCGATATCACTATATAAATCCGAAAGTATTCCTTTTCCTTCATTTCTCATTTTGATAATATTTTCTAAAAAATATGGGCGCCAGCTCCAATTTTTTAGGATATATTCTTTTTGTGTAAACCAGCCGTTTTCTCCTTTAAAGATATTAGAAGATTTTTGAAAACCATCTTCATCACATACATACATCCGGAATGCAATCCCATCCATTTCCTTCGCGAGTGACGTAAATAAATCCTCATAATTAGCTTTTTTATTCTTTACTAAGATGTCTTGTACTTTATTTTGGAAATATGCAGCGGCTGAATAAATGGCCTCAAGCTTTCTCTTCTCATAGGCAATAAATTCATGAAATTTCCCTTTTAATCGCTCTTTTAGTAAATCCCGGTCAATAAACTCCGGTGCAGGTGGATGAAGATAAAAACCTTGGTAATATCTCCCGCCATTTTTCCATGCGAATTGAAGCTGATAACTCATTTCTATATTTTCAAATAGTAATGTGGCCCCAATTTTCCTTGCTAATAATGACAGAGAAAATAGGACATCGGTAAAGCTTGATGCGGTTGCGTTTGATTTTAAAGGCTGTAGATTTATTTTAATGATTTCTGGATTTAATTGGCCAATCCGCTCAAAGTAATTGGTATCACTATCAATACTGGCAATTGCAACCTTAATGCCATACGTACGATAGTATTGTAATAAATGATCCAGCTGAGCAAAATCACCCTTATAATTGCCTTCAGAAATTTCAAGGACTATTCTCTTTAAATTCAATCCTCTTTTTTCAAAAGCCAGCAGTTCCTGTAGAAAAGGCTCTCCATGTCGATACATAAGCAGATCGGCATCACGATTCAAATAGATACTGACATCATCTTCTAGCCCGATTGCAAGGTCTAATGCTTTCTGGACTATCAGTAGATCAACTTCATATTTGTATTCATCTGGAATTTGGTCATCAAGAAAAAATTGACCTAAACTCATGATGTTACCTTCAGATTGATACCGGCCCAAAACCTCATATGCTATAACACGCTGCTCATCGGCACTAAAAATTGGTTGAAAATAAGGAATGACATTTTCAAGATCCGTTAGGATATCCAATGCATCCATTCAAGTACCCTCCAGAAAAAGATTTTCCTCATTATACCATACCCTAATATACAATACGCTCAACTTGCATATCTTGTTCTTTTCCAACAGGATACCATCATAGCAAATCTGAAACAACAAATGATAAAACCAAGTCCATATGATTGGAGGAAACCTTTTGAAAAAACTTTTTTTAATGGTCTCAATTCTTCCACTTTTTGGATGCAACAATACCGATGATACCGTTTCACAACAATCAGAGAAACAAAGATACACGGAAATATATGAACAGGTACCGAGCCCTTCTATCAGGAAAACGGGAAACCCAGCCGCTGATCAAACAGAAGTTACCAATCAACCAGCCAAGAAGGATTCAATCATGCTGGATGTTGTATTAATAAAACAAAATCCAGAACTCAGATATGGGTGTGAAGTGACAAGCCTTGCCATGGTGTTAAATCATGCAGGTGTTAAAACGGACAAAATGGATTTGTATCGTTCCATTCAAAAAGATCCCGACCCTATTAGAAAGGCGGGAAACGGCGATATATTGAATTGGGGCAACCCTGCGGATGGTTTTGTTGGAGATATGACCGGAAGGCAGGCCGGTTATGCCGTCTTTGATAAACCCATGGAAGCACTCGTGAACCAAAAGCTGCCAGGGAGAGCGATAAATTTAACCAATCAGCCATTTGAACGAGTTCTCGAGCATGTTTCTGCTGGATATCCCGTAGTAGTTTGGACAACAGGAGATTATCGGTTACCTGATCGCTGGGAGTCATGGAATCATGGGCAGCAAGTAATAAAAACACCTCTTGATCTGCATGCCGTAGTTCTTGTAGGTTATGATGCAAACTATGTATATTTGAATGATCCACTTTCCGGCAAAAAACAAGTAAGGGTAGAAAAAAATCAATTTATTGAATCCTGGAAAGCGCTGCAGAGCAGGGCTATAAGCTATAAGTAGAAAAGCAGAAGCGCCTTGTACAGGGGCGACAGGCATAAGACGAGCCGGCAGAAAGGTTGCTCTTTAACCTTTTTGACGGCTTGGCTTATGACCCCGAGCCCCTAGGCGCTGGAGCTAGACAAAGGATCATAAGAGCAGCCAAAAATGGCTGCTTTTTATGTATTTTTTATCCATTTTAGAATATGAACTAATATATACCTTTTTTATTTAAGAAATCCCTTATCATTTTACTTGCAAAATGGTCCAAATTTAACGAAAATACGAATGACTCTCTTTTAATTACTAGATATAAAATCGGAGATAGGCTGGTTGAAAAATATGGCAAAAAAAATGAAAAGGAGAACTTTCTTGAAACGTACCTTTGGTACATTCCTCACAGTTCTCGGTCTTGGTTCAGGCGGTTACTTTTATGCCAATCGAATTGAACCCTCACTTTTAGAAATTAATAAACTCGAAATCAAACATTCCTTAATCCCCACTAGTTTTAACGGCATGAAAATTGTCCAATTTAGTGATACACATTTAGGGTTCCATTATAATGTAAACCAATTTAAAAAATTGGCAGAAAGAATTAATCAACTGGAGCCTGACTTAATTTTTTTTACAGGAGATTTATTGGACGAACCGAATAAATATGATGAAATTAACAAAGTCGCTCCAATCTTGCAGCAATTAAATGCCACTATCGGTAAATATTGTATTTACGGAAACCATGATCATGGGGGTTATGGTTCAGAAATCTATCGGAACTTAATGGAATTATCCAACTTTACTGTCTTGCTAAACGAATCTCTGTTAATTAAACAAACAGACGGCAGCTCTATTTCTCTCCTAGGTATTGACGACCGCATGCTTGGTAGACCTGATTTGGAAACAGCCATGAGACAGGTACCTCAGGATTCATTTAAAATTCTTTTATCACATGCTCCCGATGTTGCTGATGAAGCTTTAAATTATGGGATACATTGGCAATTAAGCGGGCATAGTCATGGGGGGCAGGTAAAAATACCTTTTGCTGGTGCACTAGTAATCCCGCCGTTTGCACAGAATTACCCTGAGGGTCTATATTTGATTGGCGGGGACAATCCCTTATCGTTATATGTAAATCGAGGAATTGGTACCACTCGTCTTCCCTTTCGATTCATGGCGAAACCTGAATTAACTGTATTTACACTCATCTCTGGAACAGATTAGAAGAATCCTTGCCATTGTTTGGATAAGGATTTTTTTATTTTTTACAATAATGTTTTTACTTTCTTGTATTTCTATTTTACAATTAATAATAATAAAGATAGACAATATAAAAGATAAAAGGAGTACCTATTTTGACTGATGATAGAAAACACCCCCATACAAAAGCAAAGCTAACGATCGATAACCTCTCACAAGCTCTCTTTATTGTTAATCGCCATGCGAAAACAGCTCCAAACCCCAAATTTTTATACAAATTAAAACATGAATCTTTAAAAAAGTTAATTGAAGAAGGAAAAGCCCAAAAAATAGGTCTTCATTTTTCGCAAAATCCACGTAATAGTAAACAACAATCCGACGTCCTCGTTGAATGTGGTCTCTATACTTTTCATATTCCTCCTACAAAGTCTGATTTTGCTGAACTGCCTCATTTGGGTAAATTAGATGGAAGTGTTAGAAATCCAAAAACCTCACTTTCACTGAGCCAGGCAAAATCGATTTTACAGACATATACTGGAATTAAAGAAATCGAGCAGCCACCTTCAAACCGACATAAAAACGGCCCCTATCAAAAACCAATTTTTAAAAAGTTAGGGGAAAGATATACGTAAAAAAGCCGGACTCATCCGTCTTTTTTACGTATTTTATTTTGGAAATATGCTTCTTTAAGCTCTCCCTGCCCATTATGGTAGAATATTTCTATAAATCTGTTTATAATCAGAGATATTGATGAAGCAGTGGAAGGGTGAACACGGGTGGAGCATTTAATTAATACCAAAGTGCAAGAAATTGAGGTTTCAGGAATCAGAAAATTTTATAATATGGTATCCCACATAGATGATGTTATTTCGTTAACAATTGGTCAGCCAGATTTTAAGACGCCAGCACATGTCAAGCAGGCGGGCATCCAAGCGATTGAGGAGAATTTCACCTCCTATACCCATAATGCGGGTATCAGCGAATTACGAACTGCCGCCTGCGATTTTTATGCAAAGAAATACAGGCTGGCTTATGAGCCAGATTCGGAAGTAATTGTTACTGTAGGAGCAAGTGAAGCCATTGATATCACATTTAGAACAATATTAGCGGAAGGTACCGAAGTAATTTTGCCTGGACCCATATATCCTGGATATGAACCCATAATTCGGATGTGCGGGGCAGTACCTGTTCATGTTGATATCAGGGATAATCAATTCCGATTTACCTTAGAAATGATTAAACCTTATATAACCGATAAGACACGCTGTATTGTCATTCCTTATCCATCTAATCCAACAGGAGTCAGTCTCACAGAGACCGAGTTAAAAGAAATAGCTGATTACTTGAAAGAGAGAGAAATATTCGTACTTGCAGACGAAATATACAGTGAGTTGACTTATGACCAGCCACATGTCTCCATTGCTTCGTTTTTAAAAGAGAAAACGATTGTAATAAATGGCTTATCAAAATCTCATTCAATGACCGGGTGGAGAATAGGGTTCATATATGCACCTAAAGACATTACGAAGCACATATTAAAGGTGCACCAATATAATGTTTCCTGTGCGACTTCAATTGCACAAAAAGCCGCTTTAGCCGCTTTAACAACTGGAATGGATGATGCCATTCCAATGAAAAAGGAATATATCATAAGACGCGACTATGTTTATAATCGTTTAACTGCAATGGGGCTTCAAGTCGTCAAGCCTGATGGGGCCTTTTACTTCTTTGTAAAGATCCCTGACTTCATTCAATTAAACAGTTTTGACTTTGCTCTAGAGATGGTTCATCAAGCAAAAGTGGCCGTAGTTCCTGGAAGTGCATTCTCTGAATACGGGGAAGGTTATTTTCGATTATCATTTGCCTGTTCACTAGAAACGTTAGAAACTGGATTGAACCGGATAGAGATATTTTTAAATACGAAAAAATAAAATTACCCTCACTGCTGCAGTGAGGGTAGTTTTATTATTGACCTTTGTATTTACCATTATTTTTAGGTGCTTTTTCTTTTTTAGCTTTATCTTTATGAATTTTATTTGTTGCTGCTGAGCCCATCTCATGAGCGAATTCTTCATTTAAAACAGCAGAATCAAATCCCTTTTTATTCTTTTGCTGTGGGTCATTCTTTTTTGTTCTTTTTGCCATAAAAAGTTTCCTCCTATTTCAGCTTCTATCATAGTTTCTGAAAACAGGAGCTATTTATACAAGCCTGTTAGGACTTCCAATATTTATAAAGAGCCTGCGTACCGCTATTTTGCTCGCCCATTTCAGCAAGTCGGTCATAAAGTTTCTTGGCCAAAGTTAACCCTGGTACATCCATGTCCATGTGCTCAGCTTCATCCAAGGCAATTTTCATATCCTTAATAAAATGTTTTATGTAAAACCCTGGTTCAAAATTACCTTCAAGCATTCTTGGCGCAAGATTACTTAATGACCAGCTTCCTGCAGCGCCAGTCGTAATACTTTTTAAAACGGAATCTGGGTTTAATCCTGCTTTTTCAGCGTATACGATCGCTTCACAAACCCCTATCATATTAGAAGCAATCGCAATTTGATTGCACATTTTGGTGTGCTGCCCTGCTCCAGCTTTCCCCTGATAAACGATATTGGTGCCGAACAGATTAAGCAATGGTCTTATTGCTTCCACATGCTCTTCCTCTCCGCCAGCCATTATCGACAGCTTCGCTTCCTTTGCACCTACATCCCCTCCAGAAACAGGTGCATCAATCGTATGTATGCCTAGTCCCTTTGCTGCTTGAAATATTTTTACTGCAAGTGATGGAGCAGAGGTTGTCATATCGATGAGATAACTGCCTGCTTTCGCATGATTAACTAATCCATTTTCCCCCAAATAAATCTCTTCAACATCGGAGGGATAGCCAACCATCGTAATGATTACATTCGCCTTTAGAGCCACATCTCGTGGAGTTTCCGCCCAAGCAGCACCTTGTTCTAATAAATCTCCCGCTTTTTCCTTTGTCCTTGAATAAACAATTAATGGATAGCCCGCACGCATCAGATGTCCAGCCATGCTTTTCCCCATTACTCCTGTCCCTATAAAGCCAATTACAGTATTTTCTGAAGTAAACAAATTTATCAATCCTCCGATTATCAATTTTTCACTTCTAATTATATAATTAATAACGCAAAAAAACCGGAACTAAGTACTTTCCGGTTATCGTGCTCAATCTCCAAATTTATGCACCTTTTTAGTCTCTCCTAGATAAAAAAGTGATAAACACGCATTTCACAGCTCAGACGAAAAATTTGTTAAATAGACCTTTCCAAAAACTTCTTGATTGTTATATATCTCTATTGATACTGCCTGATTTTTTTCTATCATCGCTTGAAGCTCATGGATGTGCAAGTCATCTTTTAACGGAAGCGGATCCATGAAAATATATTTTTCACTTTTACCCTTTACCTCTAAATATTCACCATTGAGAACCTGTTCTTCACCGTATATGATTTCACGTTTCCCAATTGCTGAAGCCAAGCGATCATCATGAATAGTAACTTTCACCTTATATAATTCATGTCTATCTAATATTTCATTATTAATTCTAAACCGAAATTGAAGTTCGTTATTCTTTGTTAATAATGCATCCGCGTAACGATTGACAATTAGTTCCTTTGATAGAGGAAGTCCACATCCAGTTAGTAATGTTCCCAACAGGATCATACTTACTAACACAATAACCATCTTTTTACTTCTCCGCATGATAAACACTCCTTTATGTTTTTACCTTAGCCAATTATTACTGGTAATAAACGTTAAACGAGTTTGATTAGTAGAAGGCCCCGGAGAGTTAAATGGATTTAATCATACCGCCATCAACTAAAAAAGAACTTCCGGTCATATAGGTATTGGCATCAGAAAGGAGAAATACTGCTACATTGGCAAATTCCTCAGGTGTTCCATATCTTCTTAGAGGAATTTGTGCTTTCATCGACATCTCAACACTTTCAACGTCCACTCCCCGTTTATCTGCAGTAAATTGGTCTAAGTGTCTCACACGGTCGGTAGCAATTCGTCCAGGTGCTATCGTATTAATTAAAATATTATGTGAAGCTAATTCTGAAGCTAATGTTTTAGAGAGCCCTACGATCCCTGTTCGAAAGGTGTTGGAGAGTATTAAACCTGGTATAGGTTCCTTTATCGAAGAGGAGGCGATATTAAGAATCTTACCACCTTGCTCCTTTAAGTATGGTAATGCTTCACGGATAACGCGAATATAGGATAACAAATTTAGTTCAAATGCGTTAAGCCAATCATCATCGGTTAAATCCTCGAAAGTCCCAGCCGGTGGACCACCAGCATTATTGATTAGTAAATGAAGACTTCCAAATGCCTCAATCGTTTTAGAAACCAGTCTTTTAATATCTCCAGTTTCCGTTATATCTGTTTTTTGAAAAGCAACTTTACCGAGGCCAATTGATTCTAATTCAGCAGCCTTCTTTATAAGTTTTTCCTCATCTCGGCCAGAGATCATTACATTGGTACCTTCTCTGACTAGCCGTTCTGCGATAGCAAAGCCTAAGCCTTGACTAGACGCCATAACAAGCGCTGATTTCCCGCTCAAATTTAAATCCATCCGATCCATCCTCCTTGAACCTGTCTATCACCATTATACTAAAAATTTCCTCTAATTCCTAAAACATGTACAAAAAAAGAGACAGAATCATTCTGTCTCTTTAAAATCGTTTCTATTTGGTAGCTGCGTTAACTGCTTCAATTACTTGAGCGGTCGTCTGCATATTTAAGACTTGATTAGCAAGGCTTTCCATTTCGGATTTAGTCAACTTTTTAATTAGAGAACGTGCTTTTAAGATAGACGTTGCACTCATTGAAAATTCGTCTAAGCCAAGACCAAGAAGGAGTGGTATCGCTGTTTCGTCTCCAGCCATTTCACCGCACATTCCTGCCCATTTACCCTCTGTGTGTGCTGCATCGATTACCATCTTAACCAATCGTAAAATCGATGGGCTATATGGTTGGTATAGGTAAGATACGCGCTGATTCATCCGGTCCGCTGCCATTGTATATTGGATTAAATCATTTGTTCCAATACTAAAGAAGTCAACCTCTTTAGCAAATTGATCCGCTAAAACAGCAGTCGATGGAATTTCAACCATGATTCCGAGCTCAATTCTGTCTGATACCGTTTGGCCAGCGGCAATAAGCTTTTGTTTTTCATCTTCAAGAATCGCTTTTGCTTCACGGAATTCATCCAAAGTTGCAATCATTGGGAACATGATTTTTAAGTTTCCATAGCTGCTAGCGCGAAGAAGCGCTCTAAGCTGGGTACGGAAAATATCCTGTTCCTCTAAGCACAAACGAATAGCTCGGAATCCCAAAAATGGATTAAGCTCTTTTGGCAGCTGAAGATATGGAAGCTCTTTATCGCCGCCGATGTCCAATGTTCGAACAACAACTGGCTTCCCATTCATACCTTCTAAAACCGCTTTATAAGCGTCAAATTGTTCTTCTTCCGTAGGAAGCTGGTCTCTGCCCATGTAAAGGAATTCAGTTCGGTATAGACCTACACCTTCCCCGCCGTTAGCAAGGACACCCTTTAAGTCATTAGGGGTACCAATATTAGCCGCTAATTCAACATGATGACCGTCCGCAGATACCGTTTTTTCATTAACAAGCTTAGCCCATTCAGTCTTTTGAGCTTCAAACTGCTCATGGATATTGCGGTATTCTGCCACAAGTTCTGGAGTCGGGTTGATATGTACTTCACCTTTCAGACCATCAACAATCACTAAGTCACCATTGTTGATTTCTTCTGTAGCTGTTTTTGTACCTACTACGGCCGGAATTTCCATAGAACGAGCCATAATGGCAGAGTGCGAAGTGCGTCCGCCGATATCAGTAGTAAATCCTAGTACATACTGTCTGTTTAGTTGAGCAGTATCGGATGGAGTTAAATCCTCAGCAACAATGATTACTTCTTCCGCAATCATGCTTGGATTTACCAACTGTACGCCTAGTAAATGTGATAGAACACGCTTCGTAACATCCCGGATATCCGCGGCACGTTCCTTCATATACTCATTGTCCATTTGTTCAAACATCATAACAAACATGTCAGCCGTTTCTTTTAATGCGGCTTCAGCATTTACTTTTTCTGACTTAATCTTATCTTCAATCGGTCCATTTAATTCTGGATCCGTGAGAACAAGTAAATGTGCTTCAAAGATAGCTGCTTTATCAGCACCAAGTTCAATCTGGGCGCGATCACGAATCGCCTCAAGTTCTGCTTTAGATTTCTCTATTGCAGCCTGAAACCGAGAAACCTCTGATGCAGTATCTTCAATTGTCTTTTTATCAAATGATAAATTTGGTTCTACTAGCCGATACGCTTTTGCAATGGCAATGCCATTAGAAGCAGCAATTCCCTGTAAAAATGCCATTACTCAGCCAGTCCTTCTTTTTTCAATAATTCTTCAAGGCTTCTTAAAGCTTCTTCACTGTCACTTCCCTCAGCACTGATAGAAATATCTGCACCTTGTCCAATTCCTAGAGACATAACGCCCATAATCGATTTTAAGTTAACTTTTTTACCCTTATATTCTAAATTGATTTCTGAATCAAATTTGCTTGCTGTTTGTACCAGTAATGTTGCCGGTCTAGCGTGAATCCCTGTATCAGCTGTTACTTTAAATTGTTTTTCTGCCATGTTAAATCAAACTCCTTCTCATTAATGTAAAATGATGCTGGCTTATTCCTTCTAACAGCTTATAGTCAGATAAGACAACTGAGCTAATTGTTATATTTTCTCCAAAAAGAAATGAAGTATGTAAGCTGCGAGCCTCATTTTATTATTAGAATTTCATACATTTGCTAGAATACCATGTTCAAACCTTACAGACAACCTATATTACTTTTTGTAAGCGCATTAAAAAATCGACAAATCGTTTTTTTGAAAAAGTTCACAAATTAGCCATAAAAAAAGCTTACCTAATAGGCAGCTCATACAGAAGCAATCTTCAAAACAGTTTCTATTTCTTTCGTATATTTTACTTTATCAGTTTCATTCCATTCTAATTTATCTGCCATATACTCAATAACCGGTTTTTTATACATATTGACAGAATGAATATTGAATAAGACATCTCCAGTCCTGCGCATAAAAAAATCAATTGGTGTGGCAGCCATTTCACAATGCAGTGCATAAACAAGCTTTGCAATAAGCACGTCCGGGATGCCATATTTTATCGCCTCTGTCCTATTTGCTAGGAATAAATGAAAGACCTCTTCAATATTTGATCCATATATGGAAGCTAACTGTTTAGACTCTATTGAAGTGAGACCAGATTCTACGCCCATTGACACTTTTTGTGAGATAAAATCAGGAAAATTTGCTGATCCCCCTACATCACCACCGGAAACAGGCAATTTTTTCGTTATACATGCTGTGTAACTGGTATTTTCTTGTTTGGACAAACTTACCGCTAACATATTAACAACGGCCTCGGCCATTTTTCGATAACCTGTTAATTTTCCTCCTGCTATTGTTATCAGCCCAGATTGTGACTCCCAAATTTCATCTTTCCTTGAAATTTCCGAAGCTTTCTTGCCTTCCTCAAAAATAAGCGGCCGCAGCCCCGCCCAGCTAGACTCAATGTCATCTTCTTGTATATTCGTTTCAGGAAACATATAATTTATAGCATTGATTAAGTAATCACGGTCATTTTTAGTTATGAAAGGCTGTAGTTTATCTCCATTAAAAAATGTATCTGTTGTGCCGATATACGTCTTACCTTCACGAGGTATTGCAAAAACCATCCTGCCATCGGTGGTATCAAAATAAATAGACTGCTTTAATGGAAATCGTCCTTGATCTATGACAAGATGGACACCTTTTGTGAGTTGCAGCGATTTTCCATTCTTAGAATGATCGAGTTCACGCACTTCTTCCACCCAAGGACCGGCTGCATTAACAATTTTTTTCGCGCGAATTTCGTATTCAGTTCCTGTTATTTCGTCTTTGACCACTACTCCGTTTATGGTGTTATTTTCATAAATAAACCGAGTGACCTTTGTATAGTTAATTGGCAGAGCGCCATTTTCATTTGCCTTCTTTATAACTTCAATCGTCAAACGTGCATCGTCAGTACGGTACTCGACATAGTATCCACCACCAATTAATCCTTCCTTCTTTAATAATGGTTCTTTGACTAAAGTCTGTTCTTTCGAAAGCATGACCCTTCTCTCTGTTCTTTTGACACCTGCGAGAAAATCATAAACTCTTAAGCCTATGGAAGTACTAAACCTGCCAAAGGTACCTCCCTGATAGATTGGAAGTAACATCCATTCAGGTTTTGTTACATGAGGACCGTTTTCAAAAACAATTTCCCGTTCTTTCCCTACTTCAGCGACCATTTTTACTTCGAATTGTTTTAAATAACGAAGCCCGCCATGAATTAATTTTGTTGAACGGCTTGATGTACCAGAAGCAAAATCCTGCATTTCAACCAGTGCTGTTGTCATTCCTCTCGTTGTGGCATCCAATGCAATCCCCGCTCCAGTAATACCACCGCCAATCACTAAAACGTCAAATTCCATCTTTTTCAGGCTTTCAATCCTTTCATTCCTATTTATGTTAGAAAACTTCATATTTTTCCTCCTAAATAGAAAAAGACGATAATTGAAAAAATTTTTCAAATCTATTTAAAGACCATCGCAGCATCCACTGCCTTTTTCCATCCATTATAAAGGCTGCTTCTCTTCTCATCAGACATTTTCGGAACAAATTTCTGCTCAGTTGCCCATAGTTTTGAAATTTCCTCCTGGCTTTCCCAGTAACCTACCGCCAGTCCAGCTAGATATGCTGCTCCAAGTGCAGTGGTTTCACTAACTTTCGGTCTTTCTACTGGTACATTTAAAATATCACTTTGGAATTCCATTAAAAAATTATTTTTTACAGCACCACCGTCTACACGAAGGGTTTTTAGCGTTATTAAAGAATCGGCTTCCATCGCAGATAGTACGTCTTTGGTTTGATAGGCTAAAGATTCGAGTGTAGCCCGGACAAAATGTTCCTTTGTCGTTCCTCTTGTTAAGCCAAAAACAGCACCTCTCACATCACTATCCCAATAAGGTGTCCCTAAGCCTACAAATGCAGGAACAACATATACACCCTCTGTAGAACTCACTTTTCCTGCATAGGACTCACTATCTTTAGCATCTTTAAACATCCTCAATCCGTCACGGAGCCACTGAATAGCAGAACCCGCAACAAAAATACTTCCTTCAAGGCCATACTCAACCTTTCCGTTAAGTCCCCAGATAATAGTTGTCAATAAGCCATTTTCAGACTGAACGGCTTTATCACCGGTATTCATCAACATAAAACACCCTGTACCGTAGGTATTCTTAGCCATTCCCTTTTCAAAACACGCTTGCCCGAAAAGTGCAGCCTGCTGATCACCAGCTATCCCTGCGATGGGCGTTTCCCTTCCAAAAAAATGATAATCAACCGTTTTTGCATAAATAGCAGATGAGGGCATAACTTCAGGCAGCATAGATTTAGGGACGTCCAATATCTCCAATAATTCATCATCCCATTGGAGATCATAAATATTAAACATTAATGTTCTGGAGGCATTGGAGTAATCCGTTACATGTGCACGTCCTCCTGAAAGTTTCCATACAATCCAGGTATCAATGGTTCCAAATAAAAGCTTACCCTGTACTGCTTTTTCACGTGCACCATCGACATGATCCAAAATCCATTTAACTTTTGTTCCTGAAAAATAGGCGTCTATTAAAAGACCTGTTTTTGAGCGAAAGAGATCATCATAGCCCTGTGCTTTCAATTCCTCACAAATTTCACTCGTTTGCCTTGATTGCCAAACGATCGCATGATAGATAGGCTCACCTGTCTCCTTATCCCAAATCACCGTAGTTTCTCGTTGATTCGTGATACCTATTCCAGCAATCTGCTCTGGTTTTATTCCAGCTTCAGACAATACTTTAGCAATAACAGATAATACGGAGCCCCAAATTTCATTTGCATTTTGCTCCACCCAGCCGGGTTTAGGAAAATGCTGGGTAAACTCTTTTTGTGCAATAAAAACAATTTCCCCCTGCTTATTGAATAAAATAGCCCGCGAACTTGTTGTCCCTTGGTCTATAGAGAGAATAAACGTCTCCAAAAAAATCCCCCTATTCACTATATGGTTTATTTTCTATTTACAATACTAGATTAAATTATTCTCCATTAGCTTCTAGGCTCTTCCAGGTATTGATATAAGACATCTCCACCTCGTTGACCTATGCCCCGAAAATGTTTAAAGTCATCCCTTTTCACAAGAACTTGACGAAAATCCATAAAATCTTCTTTCTTAACATAGAACTCGGATAGCTCACCTTTTTTTAATTTTTCCAAGACTTCTTGCACAAATTGTTCGTTCATAAACGCACCACCTTTACTCCCATTTTATAGTAGAGACCATTATCGTAGTCAATTTTTGTACGATATTCTATAAAAATTTCCTCTATAAATGTAAACGATTGCATTTTTCATATTTTTTATAAATAATTAACAAAATTGTCAAAAAAAATCCTTTACGAATCATACAAAGTAGTGCAAACTGTTACTTAAATGAATATATATAGATTGTCAGGTAAAGGAGAGAGACTAATTGAAAAAAGCAGAAGTAGGAAATGTCATTGAATTCCGCGGCGGATTAAAAGGTATTGTAGAAAAGGTCAATGAAAACTCTGTAATAGTCGACCTAACACTTATGGATAATTATCGTGACTTAGAATTGGATCAGCGGACTGTTGTAAACCATAAAAATTATAAGATAGTAAAAGAAAGCGCTTATTAAATTAATAGCTTTGTAGATTAGGCAGCCAGGGGCTGCCTATTTATTTGTTTGGCCGTGTTAAATTTGGTCTGTTGATTTCCGTTCCAGACACTTCGCTTTCCGCGGGCGGTCCGGGGAGCCTCCTCGTCGCTGAAGCGCCTGCGGGGTCTCCCCTGCCCCGTACTCCCGCAGGAGTCTTCGTGCCTTCCACTCCAATCAACAGGTTGCCAAATCAACATTTTATTTATCTCTTCCAGCTTCTTTTAATAGCTCATCTTTGGATTTTACTTTTCCGTGCGGGTTTTGGTCTTGTTTACGAACGGTCCATTGTCGCTCTTGCTGGCTTTGGGATTTCGTCATTGTTCTTCCTCCTTTCTGTTCACCTTCATATTTTTTGCAATTTCTTTTTTCTTATTTATTGGATTCTTCCAAAAGTGTGATGTAATCATTTCCTTTCATAAAATTTTTTTGTTAAAATAAATTTTATTGTTAGAAAGGAGGTAATAGATAAATGAAGAATAGCTTTTTTGATCTTCGGCTTTTCACTGGGTTCATTATTGCTCATGCTCTTATGTATTTCACCTTTTATGACCGAGCCATATTCTGGTACATATTTACTGGTTCACTTCTTATATTAATCACTTATGCGATGTTTCAAGAAGCTGTAGAAGATGAAGCGTCATTTTTCAAATATATCTCCCTTGGTACAATATCAGGATTAATTCTCTATTTATTATTTTGGCTGGGAGTACAAGCCTTTGACCTGCTGAATTTGCCTTTTGAAAATAGTATTAAAAAACTATACCGCTGGTTTGCTCCTGCGTTATTTTGGCAGTACCTTGCACTAATTTTAGTGGCCGCACCTGGGGAAGAACTCTTTTGGCGCGGATTCGTTCAAAAAAGACTGCTCCGCTATTTTGGTCCATTCAAGAGTATTTTAATTGCTGCTTTGCTTTATGCTTCTGTTCATATTTATTCGGGAACTATAATCCTAATGCTTGCTGCATTCCTTTCTGGTCTTATGTGGGGTGCACTATATTTATGGAAGAAAAGTATGCCTTTAGTGATTGTTTCGCATATCGTCTTTGACATCATGATTTTTATTATTTTGCCATTAAAATAGGAAAAGCACCTGTCTATATTATGGACAATGCTTTTCCTATTTTTATAATTTATTTTCTTGATCGTTTAAAGGCTTCCTCCATAAAAGGATAAAAAAGATTAGGCTAATATAGCCAAACAATGGATAAAGATTTGACAACAGCTTGCTATAGTCAATCAGACTGATCATATAAGAAATGATGAAAATAGCTGTAATTGTAATAAAAGTAGGAACTTGAACAAACTGCTTTAACTGACGGTCCAGCCCAAAAACATTTCCAATGACGGATGTGAAGATTTCACCATATATAACAAGGACAAATATCCAATAAAAAAAAGGGGCTATTTGCTTCATAATGATCGCCATTGGTATTTCATAGAGCTCTACATTTGGCAGCATAATCAAGGTAAAGTGGCTGGATATTAAGATGAGAGTTAAAGCTGCCCCACCTAAAATACCTCCCCACTTTATGGTCCAATCATCTTTAATTTCATTTGCAATTGGAACGAGCACAGCTTGTGCTAAAGCTAGGTTTAACGCTGTATAAGAAAAGGGCGCTAATATACTTTTCCAGCTATCCTCCGTTTGTGGTACAAATAATAAGTGATTTACAAAATCGGACTGTTTAATAGAAAGTGACATTAACATAAGACTGAAACACACCATAATGGGTACAACAAACGAATTGACTGCAAATAACCCCTTTGTGCCGACCAGCATGACAATAAAGGATAAAAATATCGTTATATAAACCCCTAAATTCTTCGAAAGGCCTAATTGCTCTTCAAACACTGCTCCTGCGCCAGCAAGCATGACTGCACTTACACCAAGAAGCATAAAAAGCATGATTATATTAATACCCCTGCCTGCCCATTTCCCAAACAAGTGTACATTAAATTCTTGATACGAAACTGCGTTAATTCGAGCAGCAATTCTCATTAACTTTGATCCTAGCACGATAAGGAGGTAGCCGCTCAATAAAATACCTAGAAAGCCAATGAAGCCAAACCTTGAGAAAAACTCAACGATTTCTCTTCCTGTAGCAAATCCCGCCCCAACGACTGTACCTACATAAACTGCGGCGATTTGAAATGCTGCTGACCAATTCTTTTTCACCTCATCTCCCCCTCAAATACAATATATGAGCAAGAGGACAAACAAAGACGAGCTTTTTTAAAACAAGCGAATTTTGTTTGTAGAAAAAATTACCATAGGCAAAACTCTTGAAAGTCAAAAAAGGTCAAAGTATACTAATCGCATAAGATCAAATATAGTCAAAGTCAAATTAATATTAGATTTAATTTTATAGGAGGTTTTATATTATGCTGTGTCAATTATGTAAAGAAAACCAAGCCAATGTTCAACTAAATTTAAACATAAATGGACAACACAGCAATATGAAGCTGTGCCATGAATGTTATACAAACAATAAAAATGCTATTCATTCAGGTATGAGTCCAATAATGAACTCCTTCCCTGGTTTTTCATTTGATGATTTATTCTTCAATATGAAGGGCACTGAAAATAAACATATAAATGGCCAGAAACCTTCTCCACAACAAGGTCAGAATGGCAAGGGAGGCTTTATTGATCAATTTGGCCGTAATTTAACACATATGGCCAAAGCTGGTCTCATTGATCCCGTGATTGGCCGTGACGAAGAAGTGAAAAGGGTTATCGAAATATTGAATCGTCGGAATAAAAACAATCCAGTGTTAATTGGTGAACCAGGTGTTGGGAAAACCGCTATCGCCGAAGGGCTGGCAATGAAAATAGTCGATGAACAGGTACCAGCTAAATTAAAAAATAAAGAAGTTTATTTACTAGATGTTGCTTCTTTGGTCGCGAACACTGGTATTCGCGGGCAGTTTGAAGAAAGAATGAAGCAATTGATAGCAGAATTACAGGAGCGTAAAAATATCATTCTTTTCATTGACGAAATCCATCTCCTAGTAGGAGCGGGTTCTGCTGAAGGGTCTATGGATGCTGGCAACATATTAAAACCAGCTCTTGCACGCGGCGAACTTCAACTTGTCGGTGCAACAACTTTAAAAGAAAACCGTCAAATAGAAAAAGATTCGGCACTAGAACGTCGATTCCAGCCAGTTCAAGTGGCTGAACCTACACCGGAGGCGGCAATTGAAATCCTAAAAGGGATTAAGAATAAATACGAGGATTACCATGAAGTAACCTATTCTGACGCTGTGATAAAAGCATGTGTTCAATTATCACACCGTTATATCCAGGATCGTTTCTTACCTGATAAGGCGATTGATTTACTTGATGAAGCAGGATCTAAAATAAATCTTACTTCAGGTGGCCAAAGCAAGGGTCAGATTGAGAAACGTTTACAAGAAATAGCTGTTCAAAAAGATGCAGCTCTCAAAAATGAAAACTATGAATTAGCTGCCTCACTTCGTGATGAAGAAGCTTTACTTGAGAGATCGTTAAATGAAACTTCAGAAATCAGCAGACCGGTTGTAGAGATTTCACATATTCAAGAAATTATTGAACAAAAGACCGGTATTCCTGTTGGTAAATTACAAGAGGATGAGCAGCAAAAACTGAAGCACCTTGAGGAAAACTTAAATACAAAAGTCATTGGCCAGAAGAAAGCTGTAGAAAAGGTTTCTAAAGCGATTAGAAGAAGCCGTGCCGGCCTAAAATCTAAGAATCGTCCGATTGGTTCTTTCCTTTTTGTCGGTCCAACAGGCGTTGGTAAAACAGAGCTTACCAAAACATTGGCTGAAGAATTATTTGGTTCATCTGAAGCGATGATTCGTCTCGATATGAGTGAATATATGGAAAAACACAGTATTTCCAAATTAATAGGTTCTCCTCCAGGCTATGTGGGTCATGATGAAGCAGGACAACTGACTGAAAAAGTAAGAAGAAATCCATACAGCATCATTTTATTAGATGAGATTGAAAAAGCGCATCCAGATGTGCAGCATATGTTTTTACAGATTCTCGAAGATGGCCGTCTTACAGACAGTCAAGGAAGAACAGTAAGCTTTAAGGATTCAGTTATCATCATGACAAGCAATGCTGGAGTGGGACACAAAACCATTCATGTTGGCTTTGGAACAAATAATGCAATTGAAGAAGCTTCTATCCTAGATTCTTTAGGCAGCTTTTTCAAGCCAGAGTTTTTAAACCGTTTTGATAGTATTATCGAATTTAACTCACTTGAAAAAGAACATATCATGCAAATTGTTGATTTAATGGTAAATGATTTACAAGAAACATTAAAAGAGCAAAATATTGAATTTACGATTACACCTGAAGCGAAAGAAAAGCTTGCGGAGCTGGGCTGCCATCCTGCATTTGGTGCCCGCCCGCTTCGAAGAGTAATTCAAGAACAAATTGAAGATAAAATTGCCGACTATATTTTAGACCAGCCTGAGGCAAATAATTTATCTGCCATTTTAGAAGGTGAACAATTGAAGGTAACATCCGCAGAAAGTGTAAACGTTCTTTAATTTCAAAAGCGAAGCCATCGGCTTCGCTTTTGAAATTTCGATATTATAATGTTTGATCTTCAACAGAATTTAACCAGTTTTCAATTTCGCCAACTACCGATTCTACGCAGCCATCCTCAAATGGAGAAATCAGATTAGCTTCTTTTACCAGCTTTGTAAATGACATGCTTCCTCCAAGCTTACATAGATTTACATAGTCTGCCCAAGCCTCTTCTTGATTTTCTCTCGAACGTTTCCAGAATTGGAAGGCACAAATCTGAGCCAAAGTGTAATCGATATAATAGAAAGGTGAGTTAAAAATATGTCCCTGCCGCTGCCAGAAACCACCATTCTCTAAATAAGCATTTCCATCATAATCTTTATGCGGCAAATACTTTTTCTCAATTTCACGCCATTGCTGTTTACGTTCTTGAGGAGATGCCTGCCAATTTTCATACACCCAGTGTTGGAATTCATCTACGGAAACTCCGTATGGAAGAAATAATAACGCATCACTTAAGTGGGAAAATTTATATTTATCGGTATCTTCCTTAAAGAAAAGGTCCATCCACGGCCAAGTGAAAAATTCCATACTCATGGAATGAATCTCACAAGCCTCATAAGTTGGCCAATAATATTCAGGGATTTCAAAATTCCTGCTTGAATAAACCTGGAAGGCATGGCCGGCTTCATGTGTTAATACATCAATATCCCCAGAGGTTCCATTGAAATTTGAAAAGATAAACGGTGCCTTATAGTTTTCGATAAATGTACAATACCCGCCGCCTGCTTTACCTTTTTTGGCCACAAGATCCATAAGGTTATTATCTTGCATGAATTTGAAGAACTCACCTGTTTCTTTAGATAATTCTTCATACATCTTTTGTCCATTTTCTATAATCCATTCAGGACTGCCTTTAGGCGCGGCATTCCCTGTTTTATAGTTAAAGCTCTCGTCGAAGTATTTTAACTGTTCAACCCCAATACGTTCCTGCTGCCTTGCCTTTAATTTTGTTGCAATCGGAACAATAAAGTCCTTCACCTGCTGACGAAAGTTTGCCACCATTTCAGAATTATAATCTGTTCTCATCATTCGATAATAGCCTAGTTCAACAAAGTTTTTATAACCTAATGCATGGGCAATTTCAGTCCTTACCTTAACAAGGTCATCATAGATACGATCAAGCTCGCTTTCATGTTCCGCTAAAAAACCGAACTTTGCTTCAGATGCCAGCTTTCTCGTTTCTCTGTCTGTTGATTGGGTGAAAGGCTCTAATTGAGCAAGAGTTCTTTCTTCCCCCTCAAAATTAATTTTTGCTGACGCAATTAGTTTTGTATACTCTGTTGATAAACGGTTTTCCTTTTGAAGTAAAGGAACAATTTCTGGTTTAAATGTCTTTAATTGCCCTTCAGCAAGTGCAAATAATTGCTTACCATATTTTGCTTCTAATTCATTCCGAAATTTAGAGGTTACAAGAGCCTGATAATATTTCGTAACAAGCCCTTCTATTTCAGGCTGAACTTCATCCATATAATCCTGTTCTGCTTTATAAAACTCGTCATTGGTGTCCACAGAATGACGAATATAACAAAGATTAAACATGGTCCCAATATCATTTCTAATTTCATTCACATCGTTCATGGCTACACTTTGCTCTTCTAGAGAAGAAGACTTCGTAAACTTTCCGATTGCCGCCTCAAATCTTGCTTTTACTTCGTCAAGGTTTGGACGGGTATATGTATACTCTTCAAATCTCATTGATACATCCCCTTTATATCAAACTTTTTGCAACTATTGAATTTCGACACTATCCATTAATATTCCTTCAAGCAAAAAAAAATACGGCAAATGCCGTATTAAAATTTTCCAGCTGGCAAACCTAGTTTTTTCAACAATTCAATCGCTTCCTGTTTTTCGGAATCTGTCAAGCTAGACATTAGTGAATGAATCTGCTGGGCGTGTTCAGGAAAAATTTCTTGAATAAACTCTTTCCCTTTATCTGTAATTTGTGCAAAGGTTACTCTTCGATCGTTAGGACAAGCGATTCTTACTAAGAATCCTTTTTGTTCTAACTTATCTACAACATAGGTGATGCTTCCGCTGGCAAGTAATATCTTCCCGCCAATTTGCTGCATAGGCTGATCACCTTTATGATATAAAAGCTCTAATACGGCAAATTCCGTTGGATTTAGTCCACTAGCTTGTATAACTTTATTAACATGCTCATTAATCGCTTTATAAGCTCTGGATAGAACAATATACAGCTTTAATGATTGAGATACAGAATCGTTTTCCATAAAGAATCATCCTTTTAATAAAATCTCGAGCTGGATGTCACCAGCGCAAGGCGCTTCCGCTTTTCTTATTATCTCGACTTCAAGATTATTATAAAAAACTTTTGGTTTTATGTCAATTTAACCTAGTTTTACAATAGGTTCTTTCTTAATGATTCTTGATTTCAATCCCTCTAACATTTGATTTATTTCTTCATCTCTTTCTTCTGGCGAGATTTTTTTATGTAAAACAGAGTACAGAGTTATATCTCTTAACATGAAAAATAACGGAAGCTGTTCTTTCCAGGCCTCTGGTAATGAGTGGTGCTCCTCATACCCCTTTATAAAATGGGATAGGAAATTGATTGCAAACTGCTCCCGCTCCATTTCACTAACATTATGGTATCCATATAAAACGGAATAATAAAGCGGAATTGCAATATCAGAAGCAAACCAATGATAACTACAATCGTCAAAATCAAAAACATGAACACATTCACCATCATAAAAAAAGTTACCTGAATGGATATCGCTGTGAATAAGTCCAAAATTATTCTTGGTTCTTGGAAGCGATTTCAATTCCTTAATTAACAGTTTAGTATTCTTAATAAGCTCTTTCTCATTTGGCACATAGGTTTCAATATCAAGCAATTCCTCATCCTCCCAAGAAGGGCGAAGCTTTATCTCTTTGCTTGGCTGGTATACCTTCGAGACAGCGTGCATCTGGCCTATGGCTTTTCCCCACGCATGAAATAATTGATCGTTAAATTCCGGTGATTTAATTTTCACACGGCTGCCAGGCACTTTGGAAAACAGGCTAGCATAAAAAAACGAACCATCACTAGCTGGCAAGTCTTCAATTAATTGATTGTTTGATGATGTGAATGCTTCTGGGCAATTTACCTTTTGCTGATGTAAATAATTCATCCAATCAAGTTCAGCTAGAATTTCATCCTTACTTCGGTGCGAACTATGTGTGATTCTCAGAATAACAGGGTTGTTCCCACGATATGCTTCAAAAACATAATTCTCAAAATCCCCTAGTTTTTTTACCTCCGTTTGCAAATGGAAGGACTCCAAAAAGCACTTAAGAATATCTTCCGTAAACAAGATTTCAACTGATTTCTCCATCACAATCCCCTTTTTCTTTCATAAATGGCTTTCACATTCATTATATTTAAATATTCCGAACTTAGAAACATTCCATTTCTCATTTTTATAGAATTTATGTATGATAGGATTATTGAGAAGATTGATAATTCATAAAAGAGGTGTGGATAATGAGTCAACCAGCTATAGTGTCTGCAAACACATCAAAAGCCTCAGACACGACGATGTATAATATCCTTTTTATTATCGGGCTTTGCCACCTGCTCAATGATGCCATACAAGCTGTTGTTCCTGCGATGTTTCCAATTCTAGAAAAATCAATGGGGTTATCCTTTACCCAGCTTGGTATCATTGCCTTTTCCTTAAATATGGTATCGTCCGTATTGCAGCCAGTGGTTGGTGTCGTGACTGATAAAAAACCAATGCCTTTCGCTTTACCAATAGGACTTACCTTAACTCTATGCGGTGTTCTTGGATTAGCTTTTGCACCTTCATTTGGTTTAATTGTTTTGTCGGTAATTTTCATTGGCTTCGGGTCTGCAGTTTTTCATCCAGAAGGCTCCAGGGTAGCCTATATGGCTGCAGGCAGAAGAAGAGGGCTTGCACAATCGATCTATCAAGTTGGCGGTAATACCGGGCAGGCATTGGCTCCGCTTATTACAGCGCTTATCCTTGTTCCACTAGGACAGAAAGGTGCTTCATGGTTTTCGCTTGTTGCAGCATTGGCAGTATTTTTATTAATCTACATCGCTAATTGGTATAAACAGAGATTAGCTGCAAACCTGCCTTTAATAAAAAAGAAAAATTTACCGGCAGGTAAAAATACTGGTCTATCAAAAAGGGTTAAACAGTCACTACTTTTAATTCTTTTACTGATATTTGCAAGGTCTTGGTATATATCGGGGATGACTAATTTCTACGCTTTCTTTGCCATTGAAGAATACTCCCTGACGATTAAGGAATCACAGCTTTTCCTATTTGCCTTTTTAATTGCCGGTGCATTTGGTACTTTTTTTGGCGGACCACTTGCAGATCGGTTTGGTAAGAAAAAAGTAATTGCAATTTCTATGTTGTCTACGGTTCCATTTGCCATCCTTATTCCTTTTGTACCTTCGGTCTTGGCGTTTCTCTTTCTAACTATTACAGGTTTTATTTTAATGACAAGCTTTTCGGTTACTGTCGTATACGCACAAGAACTTGTTCCAGGAAAAATCGGGACGATGTCGGGATTAACGGTTGGACTCGCTTTCGGTATGGGGGCTATCGGATCCGTTGGACTTGGATACATAGCAGACTTATTTAGTTTGTCATCCATGGTCTCCTCCATTGGATTCTTACCATTGCTTGGCTTAATAGCGTTCCTCCTGCCCAGTGATCAAACAGTACAAGAATGGAATCAATAGATGCGAAAAGGATGGGCTCAGCCCATCCTATTTTATTCCTGAATTTTTTGGTCTAGTTCTTCTTTTTCATCATCTGCTTGAAAGCTATTAGCATTCTCAAGAAATTGATGAATTTTTGCTTTCGCTTGATCATGCTCATATTCCATCACAGCAATCGGTCCAGATGTAGTGCCGATCTATTTTGTTGTGGCACGAATCACATAAATACAAAGAAATTAACAATTCAAAAATGGAAGCGTTATGAGTTTTCAAAAAATTTTAACATTTGTACTCAAAAAAACTAAAAAACTATCATATAATATAGTTAGAACATAAAAGGGAGGCCTATAATTATGAAAACACCTAATTACCATGACTTTTATCAAAAGGCATTGATATCCATTGGTTACAATGACTTACTGGCACTAAAGGAATATGAAGCTTATAACTGTGATTCAGCCTCGACCCATTGGCTTATTGCAGTTGAAGGAGAGCAGCTCCCACAGCCAAACATATATTTTCATTGGAAAGTAAGTATCTATCCGTCAAATGCTGAAGGTGACTTTAATTGGAAGAAACCTTTTTATTGTTCTCCAATTATGGAATCTATGGATAGTGCGCATGAGCTTGCCTGCTCGTTGGTTACGTCAAGTAAACTAGATCAACTCTCCACCTTAAGCCTACAAGAGAAAATAAGTTAACCCACAAAAATTACTCCCCTTTTGCTTCACCTTCTTTTTAGCCTCACTTGTGAAAGAACCCACAAATAGTGATATCAAGCTGTATACTAATAAAAAAGATGCTGCTCGCAAACGCAAGCAACACCTCTAATTGTGTATATTATGCTAGACGGAAGACAATTCCGTGTCCGCCTTTTGGATATTCCCATTTAATATTTTGATGCGGACAGCCGATCCTGCAGCTTCCGCATTCGTGGCAGCCTTCATAACCAACCTGCATCCGTAATCCTTCCCATTTGTACACTTCCGCGGGGCAGAAAATGGTGCAAATCTTATCCGGGCATTTTGTCATACAGATATCATTGTCCATAACAGTTAGATGGGATTTTGTATCAGCTTTAAAACGAAGAAGGTACTGTTTTTCTTCGATATTCTTAGTTGACATTATTTCACCGCCTTCCAGGCACGATAAATATCTTGTATCACCTTAAACGTTCCTTTTTCAGCCGTTACACTCTTCATAATTTCTTTCTGCTTATCACGTTTTGGTGTTCCATCAACTGTGAAGAATTTGCTCATAGCCTTGTTCATCATCGGAACATATTCTTTAAAATATTGTGGGTTGTTTTCAAATGTATGTGTAGCATCTTTATATTTCTCTAAATCTTTGATTATGAAACTATCATAAAGCTTCTGACGATAAAGATTTAAACTAGACTCAGAGAAGTCTCCACGGTACTTGGCCTCAATTACGGTTTCTGCAGCCAGTAAGCCAGAGTGCATCGCCATGTTCGAACCTTCACGATGGATAGCGTTAACAAGCTGTGCAGCGTCACCAACTACCACTACACCGTTTCCTGCTACCTTTGGTACTGAACGGTAGCCTCCCTCTGGAATAAGGTGTGCAAGATACTCTGC
Source organism: Neobacillus sp. NPDC093182 (assembly GCF_044754045.1). Classification (NCBI taxonomy): domain Bacteria; kingdom Bacillati; phylum Bacillota; class Bacilli; order Caryophanales; family Bacillaceae; genus Neobacillus; species Neobacillus sp. NPDC093182. The sequence continues at coordinate 83,922 of NZ_JBIVOI010000018.1, read as the reverse complement.
TGATTCTCCTCCCGCCAGCATTGGCTTAACCATTGGATGTGATTTTAGATAGTCTAAAAGATCATATGGCTTCATTTTTGATTTGATCATACTTGATAGAGTGGTACCTACCCCGATATTCAAACTATCCTTATTCGTATATAAAAATGCTGTTCCAAGATTCCCTTTAGTTGAATCACCAAAAATTTCAATCGTACAGCCTTGATTATCTTCTAAGTTAAATCGATCATTAATTTTTTCTTTTGGTAAATTAATAACTTCCATTACGGTTAAAGCCACTTCATCAGGACGGAATTCTTTATGGAAGCCTAACTGCTTTGAAAGCAGAGAATTGACCCCATCTGCCAGTACAACAACATCAGCATAGACCTCTCCATTAGGACGGTCAGTACGTACACCAATAACCTTACCGTTTTCAACAATACATTCTGTTACAACGGTTTCATTGATTAACAATGCCCCTGCTTCAACTGCCTTTTTTGCAAACCACTGGTCAAATTGCGCCCGCAAAACTGTAAAGTTATTATAAGGCTCTACTCCCCATTCGAGGCCTTTGTAACCAAATTGAACCACTGACTCCTTATCCATCATCCAAAAACGCTGCTCGATAACAGGTCTTTCAAGTGGAGCTTCTTTCCAAAACTCTGGAATTAACTCTTCCATTTGCTTCCGATACAACACACCGCCCATTACGTTTTTGCTGCCTGGATACTCTCCTCTTTCGATAAGCAATACGTTTAAGCCTTTTTGAGCACATACAAGTGCACAAGAAGTTCCTGCTGGTCCTGCCCCAACAACAATGACATCAAATTTTTCTGGCATAGCTCATTTCACCGCCTTTTTCGTTTCGCAGCTGTTTAAATTGCTGTATTAATTTTGGGACGATTTCCAATGCATCTCCTACAATTCCGTATGTGGCTACATCAAATATCGGTGCATTTGGATCTTTATTAATTGCGATGATTAAATCTGAATTTTTCATACCTACTACATGCTGGATAGCTCCGGATAGAGCAATGGCAAAATATATTTTTGGTGTTACGGTTTCACCCGTCTGACCAATTTGCAGCTCATGCGGTAACCATCCTGCTTCCACCACATCCCTTGTACCGCCAACCGTTGCTCCAATCGTATCAGCTAGTTCATAAAGAATTTGGAAGTTTTGTACATCCCCCATTCCTTTTCCACCACAGACAATAACATGTGCGTCAGCCAAATTTGCCTTTTTTGTTACGTCATTCACAATTTGCAATACTTTTGTACGCATATCTTCTTCTCTTAGCGTAATGCTTTCTTCAATAATTTTACCCGTTCTTCCTGTATCTGGCTCTAGAGCCTTCATTACCTTAGGTCTTACAGTTGCCATTTGCGGCCGGTGCTTTTTACAGAGAATAGTTGCCATAATATTACCGCCAAATGCTGGACGACTCGCTTCAAGCAAACGGTTATCTACGTCAACATCGAGCATGGTTGTATCCGCAGTCAAACCTGTAACTAAATCAGTTGCTACAGCACTCGCTAAATCTTTTCCATTTGGTGTTGCTCCGTAAAGTATAATTTCGGGCTTGTATTTTGGAACAAGCTGCATAACACCCCTCATGTAGGATTCTGTTCGATAATCTTTCAAAACCGGATGGTCAACAAGATATACTTCATCTGCACCATAGGCGATTACTTGGTTAGCTAATGCTTTTATGCCGCTCCCAAGTAAAAATCCGGCCAATGGGACTTGTAATTTATCAGCAAGCTTTCTGCCTGCTCCAAGCAGTTCGAGTGAAACTCCTTCAATTTTACCGCCATTTTGTTCAATGAATACCCAAACGCCACGGTAATCATCAAAATTCATGTAAACCCCTCCCTGCATCATAATCTTTATTGTTTAGATGACTGTAATGTTAATACGTCTTTCTGCTCTAGCAAGATATCCATGAGTTGTTTAACTTGCTCATCTGGGGAGCCTTCAATTTTTTTCCCGCCTTCAGGACGTGGAGGGGTAAACATTTTTCCAACGATCGTTGGCGAACCTTTTAGACCGAGCTGAACACGGTCAACATTTTCCAGGTCACTAACGGCCCAAATTATTGGTTCATATCTAGCAGCTTTAATCATATTTGGCATTGGTGAGTATTCAATCTGGTTAATTTCTTTTTCAACGGTCAGTAGACACGGCATTTCTGCCTGAATTAGTTCATAGCCGCTGGATAATTTTCTTTTGATTAAGACTGTTTTTTCTTCTAAATTGACTTCAGAAACCTCAATTACATTGGTTACCGGTGGGATATCCAACCTTCTGGCAATACCAGGTCCTACCTGACCAGTGTCTCCATCAATGGCATGCTTGCCGCAAATAATCATATCAACAGGAAATTCCTTGTTGATTTTTTCTAATGCTTTAAATAAGGCATAGCTGGTTGCAAGTGTATCAGCCCCTGCAAAGGCACGATCCGTAATCAAATATCCACGGTCAGCACCTATCTCAATACTTTTTTTAATTACAGCTGTCGCTTGCGGCGGTCCCATCGACAAAACTGAAATCGTACCGCCGGTCTTTTCACGAATACTTACAGCTTCTTGTACAGCATGAGCATCATAAGGATTCAAAATCGCTGGTGCGCTTCGTCGGTCAAGTGTGTTTGTTTTGGGATTAATTTTAATGATTTTTGTATCTGGTACTTGTTTTACACATACGACAATGTGCATGTAGTACTTTCCCTCCCCCATTTTTGCTATGTTTGTTTTCAAAGCGTTTGCCTTCCTTGGTTATAAAAAATGCCATATTACGATATATGTATCGCAACACAAGCATAGTACCAAACAATGATAGAATTCTTTTTTCAAAATTGATAAATTTAAGGATTGAGGTAAAATCTAGGAGTATAAGAATAGCAGATTTTCATGATGTGAATGAATAGGAATAAAAATAGCACTAATTTAACTATAAGAAATATTCAGATATAAACAATGATAAAAATCACAATTTCTGTCTAAATATGTAGTTAATTTCATTTAACACTATTTTTAATAGATGAGAGGTTTGAGGCTGGCATGATGGAAATGTTTGTAGGAAGTGTTCTTTCTGCTTTATCAACGGGTGCAGGTGCTCTAATCATTCTTTTTATAAATCAATCCCTTACACACCGCTGGATGGATATGCTCTTGGCTTTTAGCGCTGGGATTATGATGGCGGCCTCAACAATCGGGCTTATTCCTGAAGCTATGAAGCTGGGTGGTTTTGTTTCACTTTCAATCGGAGTATTCTTTGGGGTTTTAGCATTAACAACTCTCGAAAAAAAAATTCCGCATATTGACCTTGAACATAATCAGTATGGAATTCAATTTGATGAAAAGGCATTGTTAATCATCGCAGCGATTACACTGCACAATATTCCAGAAGGTTTATCGGTCGGTGTCAGCTTTGCTTCGCAAACAGAGGATACGGGGAATTTGATCGCTTTGGCGATTGGATTTCAGAATGCACCAGAAGGCCTTCTTGTTGCACTGTTTTTAATCAATCAAAAAATAAGCAAATTCAAGGCCTTTTTACTGGCAACTCTAACGGGTGCAATTGAAATTGTCACCTCTTTTATTGGGTTCTATTTAACCTCATTTGTACAAGGGCTTGTCCCCTATGGTCTTTCTTTTGCGGCTGGAGCGATGTTGTTTATTATTTATAAAGAGTTAATCCCAGAAAGCCACGGAGATGGCAATGAGCGAGTTTCAACTTATGCATTTATTGCTGGTCTCTTAGTAATGGTTTTTTTAATAGACATTTTTTAAAGCGCATGCAAATCTTATACAAATGCTTTTGGCCATATCATAACCATTTGATTAAATGCAAATTTCACTTCTTCGTTTGGCCGTGAAAATTGCTGGGCTGCTCTCTGATACTCATTTATTAGGACATCTAATTCTTGGCTGTATTTTATCGTTTCTTCACTTGTGAATCCTTTTTTATTTGCACAATTTATCATCATTGCACGTTTATCTTTTATTGCGTCAAGTATCTCAGAAGGGTTATAACTATCCATGTACAATTTCTCCACCTACTCCTTACTCTTTTACAGTAAAATACTAAAAAATTGATTACTTGATGAATTATGACAAGAATTTAGTCAAAAGTAAATACTTTCGCAAAAGTAGACAAAACAAGCATTTTATTGCATTTTTCGACAAAATTCACATGTTTTTTTTTGCTTTTGCGACAATTTTCACGCTATTTTTGGTAATGTTTTAGTAAAATTTTTTACTAAAAAACACAAAAAAAACTGGCTGTTAAGCAGCCAGTTTTTATAAATTATTGATGAATTTCTTCTTTCTCATAAATTGGCACCCAGCCCTCTGTAGTAACGAAAATACGAATAGCAACTACTTTTCGATCTTCTTCAAGTGTAAAATAATGTCTTGTGTTTTCTGGAACTGAAATTAAATCTCCTGGATTAAGATGAACTTCGAAAAATTCGCCGTCTTTTCCTTGGATTACAAACACTCCATGACCGCTTACGATAAAACGAACTTCATCATCCGTATGGTGATGCTCGTTTTTAAAGTTTGTTAGCAAGGTATCTAGATTTGGAGTATTATCAGATAAAGAAATGATATCCTGCGCTTTGTATCCTCTTCTAGCAGAAATGTCTGAGATTTCTGTTGAAAAAACATTTAGAATTTCATTCTTTTCTTCATCAGTTAAAAGATACTTTTCAACAAGTGTATCAGGAAGTTTTGTAATATCCCAATTTTCATAGATTACCTCTTGTGATGCTAGGAAGCTTGCTACTTCTTCTTGGATTTGAATTTTGTCTTCTTTATTTGGAAATGTAATATATGCCATTATCAAATCTTCCTCTCCACATTTATTTATACAACTTTAAACAATTGGTATGGCTTATGTTCTAGTAATCGTAATTGATATTTAAATAAAAACTCAGAGGCCTCGAGGATTTTTTTTGCCTCAAATGCATTTCTGCCCCATACAGTGATTCCGTGATTACGGATTAATACAGCACCCGAATCTTCTTTAATATGCTCTGAAAATGCATGTGCGAGGGTAGGAATATGAGCATAGTTTTTGATAATTGGAATCGTCAGCACTGCGTCCTCTTCCCACTTGTTGAAAGCCTTAATCAGCTCCTGCCCCTTAAACGTTACCTCACCCTGGTTGCCATAAACCTCTGAAATCACGTTATTATCTATGGTGTGAACATGGAGACTGCAGCCTGCATTGGTTTTTCGATAGATTTCGACGTGAAGCAATGTTTCTGCTGAAGGCTTTAAGTGAGTTTCTTCTACTGCATGCCCAAATTCGTCTACTAACAAAAAGTCCTCTTCTGTACGTTTGCGTTTATCCTTACCACTCGCCGTCACCAGAAATTGCAGAGGATTATCACTTACCTTAATAGCAAGGTTGCCGCTTGTTCCCATAAACCAATCGCGCTCAGCTAGTTCATCCTTTATATCTGCTAACTCCTGCCATTTTTCCTCTAACATGATGTCCTCTTCACCTCAATCTGATTTTTAATTTCATCTATACAGTCAAAAAAAGTAATAAAACCTTTATGGTTTAAACCCCATTCAGCACATTTTTCCTCTAACAAATCTCTTGCCAGTACAAAATCAGCTTGTTTCGCTGCCTCAAGATCGGTTACGGAGTCACCGATTACGATTGTAAAGATATCTTCATCTTGGTTTAACTTTCGTATAATACTAGGTTTGCAGCATCCGCATTCATTTTCACATAAAGAATCACAGGTATATGGCCAAAGTATTCTTATGTTTTCTCCTGAAAAATCGCTGTGGTTACAATAAATCCCTTCAAACGGGCCGTATTTTTCAAGAATCGGATAAACAAAGAAATCTATCCCGCCGCTGACAATATAAAAAGGAATATTTTCTGTTCTAGCAAACTGGACAAATTCAGAAAACCCTTTGCGTATCTTGGCGTTTTCAATTGCAAATTTTGTAATTTCATCTTTTTGGCTGCTAGGTAATTCCCAAAATAATTTGCCTACACCCTCACTAATAGAGATCTTTTGTGATAAAATCTGATCTTTAATTTGCTCCCAATTAGGTGGTGCAAATTTTTTCATGATTGCAATGATGTTATCACTCTCGGTAATCGTCCCATCAAAATCACAGTAGATGACAGGCTTCATTTATTCTGACACCTCTGCATTTCCCCATAACTGTAATGCACTCTTTAGCTCCGGATATTGCTCTCTTCCTTCTGCTAAGGTCTTCCCTTGAAGATTCACTTCAATTGCTTGTCGGAATGCAAGTCCGCCGCCGCGCGCACCATTTGGATGCCCATGAACGCCGCCTCCAGCGTTAATGACAGATTCAATTCCGAAATCCCGAATCAACAGCGGCACTAACCCAGGATGTATGCCTGCCGATGGGACAGGAAACGACCGCTTTATAGTATCTGTTTTAACTAATTCCTCTGCGATTGAAATGGCAGAGGATTTCTCTAATGCCACTGTTCCATATGGTGATGGAAATAATGACAAATCAGCACCTGCAAGTCTAAGAAGCTTACCTAATAACAAGGAATGCGAGAGACCATAATGGGATGATGATGTTAAAGCCCCGCTTACAGCAGGATGAGCCATTAATGGTAAGGAAATTTGATCATCCTCACGCAGCTCTTGTAAAACGTCTAATCCATAAGCAAAAACATTAAAAAGTAACAAGTCTGCACCAAGCTCTTTTGCTTTCCTAGCTTTGTCCTTCAACTGCGATGTTCTGCCTGTTAGATTTACCGCATACAAGGTACGATGTCCGGTATGTTCAAATGCTTCCTGTAACACTTTTTTGCCTTCTGTTATTCTTTTTTCAAATGGAGTCAGCTCATTTTCAAAAAGAATTTCGTCATCCTTTACGAAATCAACACCGCCAAGAGCCTGTTGCTTTAACTGCTCTGTTAGAAAATTTATATCCTTCCCCAAAACTCCTTTAAAGATGCTCATTAATAGCGGACGGTTAAAAACCCCGAGCTTTTCTCTTAATCCTTCAATACCAAATCTAGGTCCAGGGAATTTGCTTTTTAATTCATCCTCAAACTGTAAATCAATTAATTTTATTTTTCCATCTAATGAAAGTTTTCCAAAAACGGTGGTCAGAATGGCAGGAATATCATTAGAAAAATTGATGGTTGGATATGCAATACGGATAGTCGACTGATCCTCTTGTAAACCTTCAGTCGAAACTACCCTGCCTTTGTGCTTGCGTAATTGACTCTGTTCTAGTTCAGGTAAGTTCGTCCATGAACCGACAGTCAAACCTAAAGCAATTTCCTCAGCTTTTTTTTCAAGATTTTTTTCACCGTGAACTAGGTATGTAGCTATTAATTCAGTCAATTTCACTCTTCCTTTCTAGAGAAACATAAAAAACCTCTTCCAAAAAGAAGAGGTTAGCATCGCAAACTAACATCTTCTCATCTTTCAGCTTGTGCTGCAAGATTTAGCACCGTGCCTAACATAAGTGTTAAGTCGGTTGCCGGGCTTCATAGGGCTTTTCCCTCCGCCTGCTCTTGATAAGAAAACGATCGTATTAGTTACTATTATCATGTTGATAAACTATATTTTGCATTATCCCAAGAATTATATTTTTTGTCAATGCTATTTTTTAAATATTTCTAACTTACTAATTCTTCTAACCGCTTCTCCTAAACGTTCCTCACTTGTGAGCAAACCAACCCGGACATAGCCTTCACCTAATTCACCAAATGCAATCCCAGGAGCAACGGCAATATGTGCCTGCTTCAGAAGGATATCAGCAAATTCAGTAGAAGTAAGCCCTTCAGGTACCTTTAGCCAAGCAAAAAAGGATCCCTTTGGCGCTGTCACATTCCAGCCAAGAGAACGAAGTCCCTCTATCAAAACATTTCTCCTGCGCTCATAGAGATTATTCAATTCTCGAACACAATCCTGCGGACCGGTTAATGCTTCCGCAGCTGCTTCCTGAATACCGCCAAATATGCTGCAATATAGATGGTCTTGTAAAAGCTCAATGGCTGAAATAACACTGCTATTGCCTACTGCGAATCCAACACGCCACCCTGCCATGTTGTAGGTTTTCGAAAGAGTATAGATTTCAATGCCAACTTCTTTTGCTCCATCAATCTGTAAAAAACTGACTGGCTTATCTCCATCAAAGCCTATTGCCCCATAGGCAAAATCGTGAACCACACAAATATCATTAAGGCTTGCAAGTTTAACCGTCTCCTCAAAAAATTCCTTTGTGGCTGCAGCCCCTGTTGGATTGTTCGGATAATTAAGGAACATTAATTTTGCTCTTTCAATCGCCTCAGAAGGTAACTCATTAAAGTCTGGCAGAAAATTATTACTTTCCCGTAATGGCATCGTTACCATTTCTGCCTTTGCTAGCGCTACCCCAGATAAGTAATCAGGATAACCTGGATCAGGAACAAGCATTGTATCACCTGGATTTAATAGGCATTGTGGAATTTCCACTAATCCTGCCTTACCTCCAAACAAAATGGCTACTTCCTTATCCGGATCAATGGTTACATCATATTCTCTTTTGTAAAAATCTGCAGCCGCCTGCTTTAAATAACCATGTCCCTGAAATGGAGAATACCTATGGTTTGCAGGATTTGCGGCTGCTTCCTGCATTTTTTTTACGATATGGTTGGGGGTAGCCTGATCGGGATTACCCTGTCCTAAATTAATTACATCATAGCCTGCTTCAATGTATTTCCCTACCTTTTTTACTAAAGAAGCAAAAAACTGTTTCGGAAGATTGTTTAAAATTTCCGATGTTGGAAATTGTTTCATCATATCACCTGCTTTAATTTATACATTTTGTTGTTGAATTCTAGTCACAAATGATATAACTTTTAAGACAGCTTGTAAAGAAAAAATTCCGAAATTTCAAAATGAGGTGAAGTTGGGTGAAATTTAAAATAACTTGTTTGCAAATGGATATTGCCTTTGGAGATCCAAATAAAAACTATCAACACGCAGAAAAACTTATCGGAAATGCAATGAAAGAAAATCCTGATATTATTGTGTTACCGGAGTTATGGACAACAGGGTATGATTTGACACGCCTTGACACCATTGCAGACAGGAATGCAGAAAAAACGATTGATTTTTTAACGAAAGCTGCAAAAAAATATCAAGTTCACTTTGTCGGAGGTTCGGTGGCAAATCGAGGAGGTCAAGGAGTTAAAAATACCCTCCTAATCGTCAATAATGAAGGAAAGCTTGTCCAATCATATAGTAAACTGCATCTTTTTAAATTGATGGATGAGCATCTTTACCTCGAGGCAGGTCAAGAGAAAGGGTTATTTGAATTGGATAATCGGTCTTTCGGCGGAGTCATTTGCTATGATATTCGTTTCCCAGAATGGATTCGTGCACATACCGCAAAAGGAGCTGAAGCATTATTTGTTGTTGCAGAATGGCCAGCTCCCCGTTTATCGCACTGGAGATCATTGTTAATTGCAAGAGCCATTGAAAATCAATGTTTCGTCATTGCCTGCAACCGCTCCGGATCTGATCCAAATAATGAATTCGCTGGTCATTCCATGATTATTGACCCATGGGGAGAAGTAATCGCTGAAGCTGGAGCAAATGAGGAAATATTGTCTGTAGTAATTGAGTTGGACCTCGTAAAGGATATTCGAAAACAAATCCCCATTTTTGAAGATAGAAGACCAGATTTATACTAGCCAAAAAAACCACTTCCAATTATCGGCAGTGGTTTTCCTAATTTTCATGTTTTAATGGTATCCTAATCTTAAATAAAGTTCCTATTCCTTCTTCACTTTCAACTTCAATACTCCCTTTATGTTCCTCGATAATTCGATAACTGACCATCAATCCAAGCCCAGTACCTTTTTCTTTAGTAGTATAAAACGGTTTTCCAAGTTTTTTTATTTTATCCTTAGGAATCCCCGTTCCTTCATCACGAATTGAAATCTGGATAAATTGGTCCTTAATGGACTTTATCGCAATGGTAATTGCTCCACCGCCCGGCATGACTTCAATTGCGTTTTTTATAAGATTAATAAAGACTTTTTTTAATTGGTTGGGTTCACAATAGACGGATGGCAATTGTTCTTCATAATGAGTATGGAATTGAACATTGTACAGCACAGCTTGAGCACTTAATAAATCTACTATTTCCCTCATTATTTGACAAATGTCTTTCTCTTGAAATCGAATTTCCTGAGGTTTTGCCAGGATTAAGAACTCATTAATAATAGAATCAATTCTTGCTAACTCAGAGGTAATGACATCATAATACATAGCGTGTTGAGACTTAATTGTTGGCTCAAGTAATTGAATAAACCCTTTCAAAGCGGTCATTGGATTTCTTATTTCATGGGCAATTCCTGCTGCAAGCTCGCCAATAACGTTTAGCCGGTCTGATTTCCTCAACTGTTCCTGCATCTCAGTTTTTTCTGTCACATCTATAATAACAGTGAGATTCAATCCATCGATAATTCCTCGCTTTGTGGAATAGTCAAAATGTTTAACAATCCCGTCATTTCCTTCGATCACCATCGATGAACATTGTCTGCCATTATTCGTTACCTGCTCAATATGATTAATGATTTCCTGTCTTTTTTCATTTAAATGACTAAATAAATCAAGTACGGATCGTCCTACCAGTTTTTCTTTTGTAAGTCCAAATATTCTCATTGCAGAGCAATTGGTATCGACAATTTGATACATGTTATTCCATAAAATCAGTCCGTCCATGGAATCTTCAAATATTCTTCGGAATTTTTGTTCGCTTTTACGCAATTCCATTTCCATTAAAACACCAGCCTTATGAAACCCAATATAAGGTAATATTATTTATCCTATATTCTACATTATAATATAAAATCCTTTTTACTTGACAAAAAAATATTAACAGGAAAATTTAATGAAAAAAGGTAAAGCGTTATTTTCCGCTTTACCTTTTTTTTGGCTGTGTTTAATATGGCCTGTTGATTTCCACTCCACTAAGGAAAGCTTCTTCGAATAATCACCGCAGTGACAGGCCGTCTTTGCCTGTCACGAGGCACTTCGCTTTCCGCGGGCGTGCCGGGGAGCCTGTCTAGCTACAGCGCCTAGCCCCTCGAGTCGCTTCGGTCCTACCGATGAAGTCAAAGAGCGACTTCAACGCCAGGCCCTCCAGCGCTTGTCGGGGCTGGACAAGGCGCTTCCGCTTTTCCTTCTCCTCGGCGCTGAAGCGCCTGTGGGGTCTCCCCAGCCCCGTACTCCCACAGGACATTGATTTTACATCCTCGAATCCGCCCACGCACGAAGAAAATGCGATAGCATTTTCGAGGAGTCTTCGTGCCTTCCGTTCCAATCAACAGGGTGCAAATCAACAAATATCTTTAACACAGCCTAATTTTAAAGGAATGGATTGTCGTGCTTTGCTTTAAGACGCTGCCATCTTTTTTCTACTTCTGCCTCAAATTCTTCTAAAATAGATTTGTTTTCTTCTTTTAACAGATGTTTTGTTTTGCCCATATATTTAAGCCATTCAGAAATAGCTAATCGTTTGTTTTTATCTTCCGGGTTGTACGTAATGCTTGTAACACCCTGTTCGACCTCATACAGTGGGAAGAAGCAAGAATTTACGGCTTGCTCTAATATCGTCGCCCCATAGCGGTCTTCCGATTTCCAGTTTAGCGGACAAGTAATAAGGATTTTTCCATAAACCGTTCCTACATTTTGTGCGTACCATTGTGCCTTCGCACCCTTTTTAATTAAGTCTTGCGGGAACGCTTCAGCACCTGTAAATACGTAAGGAATATTGGTCGCCGCCATAATTTGCGGGGTATCCTTATGATGGAATCCTTTTCCCTTCTGTACCTTACCAACACCAGAAGTACTTGTCATATGACCAATAGGTGTAGAATAAGACATTTGCGAGCCTGTATTCATATAGCCTTCATTATCATACTCTAGCATAATAAGCTTATGTCCACGAAGGGCTGTCCCTATTGCAGAACCCATTCCGATGTCCATACCGCCGTCTCCCGTGATCATTACAAACGTCGCATCATCAGAAACCTCAATTTCACCACGACGTTTTAATTCTAGAAAAGCTTCTAGTGTTCCCGAAAGCGTAGCGGCCCCATTTTGGAATAAGTTATGGATCATTGTTTGTTTATGAGAACTGTGCGGGTAAGAAGTGGTTGTTACATAGGCACATCCTGTTTGGAATAATGTGACGATATCCCCTTCTATCCCTTTAAAGAATAGTTCTAGTCCAGCAAAAATACCACAGCCTGGACATGCTCCGTGTCCTGAGGCAATTCGCTTCGGTTTAGTTGTCAGCGCACGAAGCGGAGGTATTTTCACTTTAAGTTTATTGCTTTCTTCATCCATTTTTACTTCTATTAAGCCAGATATATATACATCACCATGCTGTGGTGTAATAACGGGCTTAAGAATTTTTTCAGGATTGCCCGCTACATGCCCATAATAATCAAAAGGCTTTTCAGCAAACCCTTTTTCCATCGCTTCAATCGCCATCTCGAAGAATTTCTCAGCATCACTTGCGTAGAAATCCTTACCCCCAAGACCAAAAACACGGCTAAGAACAATAGTTTGGTTATTTCTGTCTTCTTGAAGGGTGGATTTTACTTCATGAGTTAAATTCGGTCCATTTGCACCATATGAATCTGCCCGCTCACCTACTAATAATGCTTTTACATTTTTAAGCGCTTTACGGATTTCTTTTGCCGGGAAAGGACGAATGATATTTGGACTGATCACACCCGCCTTAATTCCTTGTGCACGTAATTGGTCCACAACATCTTTTGCTGATTCAGCAGCAGAGTTTAATAAGAATAATGCAACTTCTGCATCTTCCATTTTGTATAAATCTAATACTGGGTATTCACGGCCAGAAATGCGGGCATATTCTGCCGCAACCTCTCTAAATACCTCGCCGGCAGCATATAAAGCTTCAGATTGTTGGAAATGGTTGTTGATTAGATCATCACCATTCATATGCGCACCAATCGTAACTGGCTTTTTCGGATCTCTAGCAAACTGATAATCTGTTGGACACTCCCCTACAAATTGTTGTACCACTTTTCTATCTTTAAAGTATTGTACTCGACGCTTCTGATGCGAAGTAAAGAACCCATCGTAGGCTACGATAACTGGCAAGCGTACTTTAGAGTGTTCTGCAATTTTTAGTGCCATAATATTCATGTCATAGACAGCCTGTGGAGTTCTAGCTGTTAAGATTACCCATCCTGTATTTAATGCAAAGTAAAGGTCAGAATGATCTCCTCTTATATCTAAAGGTCCGCTGACTGCACGTGTTACCAGGTTCATTACCATCGGAAAACGAGTTCCCGCTTGTACAGGAAGCTGTTCAATCATATATAGCAGCCCATTCGCACTAGTAGCATTAAATACCCTGGCACCAGTAGCAGCTGCACCGTAGCAAATACCCGCTGAACCGTGCTCGCCATCCGCTGGGATTAACTTAATATCATGTTCCCCTCGTGATTTCATTTGGTCTAAAAATTGCGCTACTTCAGTCGAAGGTGTAATCGGAAAATAACCCATAATATGGTAATTAATTTGTGCAGCTGCCATTGCAGCCATTTCATTACCTGACTCAAAGGTTGAAAGCTGCTCAACCACAGCTAAACTAGTGATTTTATCCTCCAGCATTGCCATTACGAAATCCCCCCTGCTATATACGGAAAGTTCTGTTTTACGCGGTTAATTTCTGCATATCCAATCATTTCACGAAGATCTCCTAGTGCGTCAGTTGGACAAGCTTCTACGCATTTTAGACAGCCCTTACAATATTGATAATCAATCCCTTCGAGGAACATTTGCTTCCTGCCCTTTTTATCCTCACCGGCTTCCCAAACAAAGCAATAGTCTGGACAGACATTATCACAAGCAGCACAATGGATACATTTTTCCTTTTGAAACTCTGGAAGAAATCCTTGTCGTGACCCGCTTAAATCTTTTAAGATACTATTAGCCTGCGCGGTCATGATTCCGCCGATTTCTTGTGTCAAATATCCCAATTGTGGCAGTGGACGTGTAAAACTTTTTCCCTCTGCGTTCTCCGAAACTTCATATATTTTAAATTGAACTTCATTATAACCACGGTCGAATGTACGAATATTAGGTTCAACTAGGTGAGGGTATTTCTTTTCAAAGGTTTTCAGAATGACGTTTCTCATTGAATCTGGGTCTAGAAAATCACAAATACGATACAAAGCACCCAGCATCGCGGTGTTGACTTTCGTTTTTTCCTCAACCGCAATCGTAAGGGCGTCGACTATAGCAAGTGTTCCGTATTCTAATCTTAAATCCCCTCTAACTTCATCAAACTCTCTTGCAGTGTTTACAAGAGCGATACCATCCGCATTCAAACCACTAACTACATCAATTGTTCTATATAGTGCTTCATGAAAAACGGCAACAATATGCGGCTGTTCAATGGGGCTGTGATCTCTTATTTCAACTCCCGGTTCACAATAACGAATAAAGCTTTTAACAGGTGACCCTTTCTTTTCAGAACCATATGATGAAAAGTTAGACCCATTCAAACCAAGACCTAAAACTCCTGCTTCAGCCAGCATTTTTCCTGCTAGGTTTGCTCCAAGACCCCCAATTGATTCGAGGCGAATCTCAAAGAATCCGAGCTCATTTTTCTTCGGTAATATAGACATAATGTACCTCCCCTTCTTGTTGAAAAAAACTGAAAATACATATAATATAAATTCCCCTCATTCATTGTAGGACATATATTTTTTTCACGCTGTGACAAAAATCAAACATCTCCAAAAAAATTCTATAACACTTTTTAATAACTTAAAAAAACGTTAATTTATATGGATTAAATCATGAAAATAATTATATAACAGGAAATCCCCTGTGGTATAACAGCTTATTACACTACTTGGGTTATCGTTTTTTTCAAAAATGGGGTATAATATACTATTGTTTAATTTTTTCAAAGGAGTTTTATAATGAACGTTATTTGCAGTACATTAAATGCTAAATATATACATACAAATTTAGCAATTCGTTACTTAAAGGCCTTTGCAGCTCCGGAATTCAATATCCAGCTGAAGGAATATACAATAAAAGATCCTGCCATGAACATCGTATCAGACCTTTATCAGCAAAAACCAACAATCATCGGCTTTAGCTGTTACATTTGGAACATTGAAGAAACGATTAAAGTGGTTAATATGCTGAAAAAGATTGACCCTTCTATCCAAATTGTTTTAGGAGGTCCTGAAGTTACTTACGATACTGCAGAATGGATGGAAAAACTTTCAAATGTTGACTTTATTGTCATTGGAGAAGGAGAACATTCATTTAAACAATTACTTACTGAAATGAATGGAGAAGGCGAGTATAAAAATGTTCCCGGAATTGCCTACCGGAAAGATGGAGAAATAAAAATCACGCCTCAAATGAATAAACTGGATCTGAAGGAACTCCCATCTCCGTATCGATTTCCTGAAGACGTGGCTCATTTAGGAAAGCGTGTCACTTATATTGAAACAAGCAGAGGCTGTCCATTTAGCTGTCAGTTTTGTCTTTCCTCCATTGAAGTCGGGGTGCGGTATTTTGACAGAGAAAAAATTAAGGATGATATTCGTTATTTAATGTCGAACGGGGCAAAGACCATTAAGTTTGTGGACCGTACTTTTAACATAAGCAGAAGCTATGCAATGGAAATGTTCCGATTTCTAATAGACGAACATCTTCCCGGAACAGTTTTTCAATTTGAAATTACTGCCGACATTATGAGACCTGAGGTTATCGAATTTTTGAATAATGAAGCACCAAAAGGGCTGTTTCGTTTTGAAATCGGTGTACAATCAACCAATGATTATACGAATGAGCTTGTGATGAGGAAACAAAATTTTGAAAAACTGACGCGAACGGTCACGATGGTGAAAGATGGCGGAAAAATTGACCAGCATTTGGATTTAATCGCTGGGCTACCCGAGGAAGATTATTCTTCGTTCCGGAAAACGTTTAATGATGTTTTTGAACTTCGCCCAGAAGAACTGCAGTTAGGGTTTTTAAAAATGTTAAGAGGGACTGGACTTAGACTTCGCGCTGCTGACCATAATTATATTTATATGGATCAATCGCCTTATGAAATTTTGGGCAATAATGTCCTGCCATTTGATGATATTCTCAGAATTAAACAGGTGGAGGATGTATTGGAAAAATATTGGAATGACCATCGAATGAATCATACGATTGAGTATTTGGTATCAAATGTATTTCCTTCACCTTTTGACTTTTTCCAGGAGTTTGGGACCTATTGGGATGAGCAGGGCTGGTCTAGAATCGGTCATCAATTAGAAGATTTATTCCGAAGATTATTCTCTTTTCTAGAATCGAAATCCGTAAGCGACATTGACATCATTGCTGGTCTGATGAAATATGATTATTTAATTAATCATAAGTACAAACCTCGCAAGCCTTGGTGGGAACAAAGCTCAAATAAACAGACCAGAACAGAAATATATAAGCAAATAATCGAAAATCCATCGCTTTTGGGACAAACTTATTTAAATCTGGCACTTGATGAGAAAGAATTATATAAGCATACCATGATAGAAGACCTGTCTTTTGATCTGTCCGTTTACTTGTCATCAGGCAGCATTGTAAAAATGCCTTCAAATTTATTGGCATATTTTGACCCGTCAAATAAAGGAACGATTATATTTCCATTTAAAGATTAAAAAATAGCCGGCTGATTCAGCCGGCTTACTTTTCTTTCTTGGAAGGCTTTTTATTGCTATCTCTCGCCTGAAGTACTTCATATAGCTTTATTCCATTTACGTCCCCAAATTCAATGCTGAACTCCTCACGTGTGTTTTGCACACTTTTTTTTTCTTTCATTAGCTTCTTCCTTTTTTTCCAAGTTTGGAATTACGGTTTTGCACCCTAATTGCATCCTCTGTACCAGCGTATTCTGCGGAAAATTCACTTTCCTGAACATTCTTATGAGGAGTTTTTGAATACTTATTTACAGCATCATGTTCTGCTTTTCGTTTAGCCATTTTTTTCATCCTCCCATTTTTGTGTTACACCATTAGTTTTAACAAAAGGAGAAATTCAAACACTTCCTTATTTTTCATAAATAAATTTGTCCATCCAGCGAAAAATAAAGAAAAATAGGAGTGAAGAAAATGACCAAAGAAAACAAAGAAACAGATGAAAATTTAACGATTAACGAGACTATGCCACATCAAATAAATGCCCCTAGTTTTGAGGATACTGGAATAAAAATGCAGCCTCCATTTGTTAATGAGCATGGTGTAGTAATTGGCGACAGCCACTATTCCTCTCCAAATTCACCGTTGGAAAATTGGACGGAAGATACCGATCCAGAAATTATGGCAGGGGATGAATGGGTTCACCCGACAAACGATATCGGATGGAATACCACAGAAAATCGGGAGCTTCTCGAAAGTAAAAAGAAACCCAAAGCTTATCCCTTCATGCACCCAACAATCGATGTCAGCAAAGGCACTGATTAATTTGTTCATAACGTTCCATTTCCGCAAAACATTACCACTTATTTAAATTTTGATTTGAATCATAATACAACTACAGAGAAATAAATCTCTGTAGAGATATTAAGGAGATGACAAAAATGGCTAACAGCAGCAATAAATTATTAGTTCCAGGAATAGAGCAATACCTTGATCAAGTTAAATATGAAATTGCCCAAGAGTTTGGGGTTAATTTAGGTTCTGATACTGTGTCCCGCGCAAATGGTTCTGTTGGCGGAGAAATCACGAAAAGATTAGTTAAACAAGCGCAAGCTCAAATGGCAGGTCAACAACAATAATTCAACTAAATAAACATGGAAAAAGTCCGGCATTTTCGCCGGACTTATTTTTTGCCATTTTTCTCTTGTTTGTTTGCTTTATTTTGATTATTGGTTTTCGGTTTTTCTTGTTTATTTTTCTCTTGATGATTCGCTTGATTTTGATTACCATTGTCATATTTGTTTAATCCAGGTGGAGTCTGCTTCCCATTTCCTTGCTCGGTTGGTATTGGATTACTATTTTGGATATCTTGGTTTTGGTACACCTGTTGGTTCTTATTCGGATTATTGTCAGCCTGTTCTAGTTTCTTTTGCTGTCCAGGAGGCAGTACTGTAGTTGAAGAAGACTCAGATGGTGTAATGTCTGTTTGCTTTACCTTTTCTTTTGTTTGCTTTTTCTCTACAGAGTTATTTTTATTTTTATTTTTATGATAGACCCCGACTGGAACACCTGAGTCTTGGGCCTTTTCTACTTCTTCCTCAGTACTTGTATACATATTTACTTCTATATCAACTTTTTCTTTGATTTCCTCGATATTTTCCTCAAGTTTCTCTGTGCCATTCTCTTTCAACTCATCTGTTTTAACCGTTGAAATTAAAACTGGCTCAGCTTGGGTTATATGACCATCTTCTTTTAACTGTGTTAATATCATGGAAGTTAACTCAGACACATCCATTTTCTCCCAATCGTCCAGCTGGGAGATAATTTTTTTTGCTTCCTTATTAAATCCCTTTAATTCAACTACCTGCATATCCTTATTTAATCCCATTTCAATACTAGTGCCAGCATCAATAGACATATAAGCATACGCTTTATTATTTTGATAAACTGGAAAAATAGACCCTGCACTTATAATCAGAACAGCCATCGTCATCCAAACTGTTTTTAAAGTAAAAAAGTTTTTTAATGATTTTGTTTGTTTGCTTTGTAGATAATCAGTAATAGGAAAAAAATCTATTTCTTCACCTATAGAATAAACTCTATCCATTTTTCGGGCACGCAAGAACTCTCCGTCAGAAGTTAATAATGTCACATAAGGATCATTAACTTGCATTACAACTCCCTTTCTCATGTCTCTAGCACCCCCTTTAAATAATCGTTTAAATAAACATAGTCACTAGATAATATAAGTGCAATCGCGATAATATATTTCCGGTTTCGTTCAATCGTTTTCCTGCTGACATTCACCTTTTTTTCTAACTGCTTTATGGGAAGACGCTTTTTTTCATACAAAGAATCCCTTAATTCCCTATTTTCAACTAATAGCTTTGCTACTTTGATGGCATTCTCCCTTGCATCGGCATGCTTCGGTGAATTTTCAACTAAATCGCTAAAGCTTAAATCAAATGATGTTAATAGTATTTGAAATTGAATGATTTCTTCTTTCCTGATTTCCTCGTCAGACTTTTTCTTATATTCCTCGAGTGATAGCTCGTTTACAATTACCATGCCTGCAGACTCTTCCTCTATGGAAGAATAAGTTAGGTCAATGCTGACATGTTGGTTTTTCGTTTGCTTACGAATATAATCAATTACCCTTCGTTTAATGATCACTTCGGCAAAACTAAGCAGGGAACTTCCCCTCTCAGGTGAATATTTTTCAATTGCTTCATTAAATGCAATAAGACCAATACTAAATTCATCGTCGGTTTCATAAATATATCGTTTACATACGGAAGACACGTTTTTTGCAATAAATGGTTTATAAGCATCTATAATTTCATTAAGTAAAGAGTGGTCACCTTGTTGAATTAATCGTACCGACTCTTCTAAAGTACGCTTTTTATTTTTGGTTAAAAACAATAAACCTAGCATTGCCTCACCTCTCTATGAACCAATTATACCATACGGCTGACACATTGGATTTTATGAGGGTATTAGCATACTAAAAAAAATAGCCCCAAGAAAGGCTATGTTTTCCTGTTTATTGTTTCTATTGTTCTATTAATTTCCTTTACCGTTATTTCCTTTACTCTCTTGTTTCATTTCCTTTAAAGCTTGCTTCATTTCTGCTTTTTTCTCTTTTCCTACAGCCTTTTCTTCTTTCAATTGGTGTTGTATTTCCTGTTTTGCTGATTTTTTTTCTTGTACTGTTGTTTGTTGAATGTCCTCCATTGAAGGTTGTGATGTTACCGGCAAGGTAACTTCAGGCGTTAGTTCTCCTGTTTCTTCTTCAGGAGTATTGGTTTCCGTATTAGGAACAATACCAGGAGCAGCTGCTGATTCTTCAGGACTATACTCATTTGTCTTTAATTGTTGTTTCTTTTCCCGTTTTTTCATTTTCTTAGCAAGCATGGCATAGCTTTTTTCAATATTCTTTTGCAATGCAGCTTTTGCAGCGGGATTTTTCACGTTTTCCATTGCTGCAGTGAGGGAGATGATATTTTGTGAGACAGCTTCCTTTGCTTGTTCTAATTCAGTTTCATCTTCAACTGTTTCCCCTGAATCATCCTCTTCAGCATTGGTGACATGGTCTTCTGCTATATCAATATTATCGATTGCTTTTTTCATCGTTTCTAACGCTGCTTCTTCATTTCCATCAACAAACAACGCTTCAGCCTCTGAAAGCCGCTCCGCTGCATATTCTGCAATTAATTTTGCTTCCTTTACATCATCAATAGTAAGAGCAAGGCGGATTTTTTCTATTAATATCTTCGAAAAATAGAAGAAGTCCCCTGGTAATAGTGAAGGTGTTTCTCCTTTATCACCTTCAGAGCTAGATTCCGCTTGAAGATCTATTATTGCTGTCTCGCTGGTTGTTTCATCAGCGAAAACATTTACAGGAAATACCACTGCACTTGCAAGAATCATTGCTAGAGCACCTTTTGTGATTTTGGTTAATGACTTTCGATTTGTCTGATTCTCCAATTCTTACACCTCATTGTTTTTAACCGCCGTTTTGTCACTAAAGATGTACGTAGAATTCGTACTCCTTTATGGGGGCAACAAAAAAATTCTCAACAAAAAAGCTGCAAATCAGTCTCTGATTTGCAGCTAATTTAGTGATTTTAATAACCATTTTAGCAAAAAACCAATGAGTAACCCAGGTATGACAAATGACATAGGTAAAAAAACAGGACCTGGATGAACATTAAAAATCGTAACCTTAGGTGAAATCATTAATCCTACTGTGACAAAATAAGCGGAAAATACAAAAGGTAAGTAAGAGTACTTTTCCTCAGCTGGCATTGCTGAACGATAACCATCCCACATCGCAAACATATAAACACATGGGTAAAACATTAGCCACTGATAATTAATTATGGATTCAGCTTTTTTTATTTCACCTAAAAAACTTAACATAATCGCACTATTAAAATGACTGTTCACGTTAATTATAAATTCTAGAATCACAAAGAAAATACCTTTGATGTACTGACCACTTAATAGCTGGCTGAATCCTGGAAAGGCTATACTCCATAATACCGCTTCTAATTTACTCATTTTTTTCATTTCTCTATCTCGCTTCTACTGTAAGTTACTTCCAATTTAGTTTTACCAGTAAACGTCCGAATAAACGAGGTTTATAAGAAATATTTTTGAATAGTTTCTTTGTGTAAAATTCATAAAATGGGTATCCGATAGTTCGGATTATCCTTTTGTTTTAAGTAAAATGCAGTCATTGCCTTGACGCCATCCCTAAAATCAGGGCACATAATTGCTGACCCCTTTAAGTCATTGACGGCCTGTGTACAATCAAAATGACCATCCACGTAAAATATTCCAGTGCTTCTTTTTCAACCCCCAGATACTTTCTCATCGGCTTTATGGAAAGAAACCATTTGCCAACAGATAATGGGAGGGTGCCCATTGGTTTCTTGTGCAGCAATTCCTCCATCATAAAGGTATATATTTCCGAAGCACGGTAGGGACGAGGGTCGGTTAAATGATAGGTCTTACCGGCATTGCCTTCTAAAAAGCTGAGATATGCTGTGGCTTGAATAATATAGTCAATTGGGACCAAATTAACATACGCTTCTCCTTTTCCTAGTCTTGGGAGCAGTAGGAGGAATTTTAATCTCTCCAAAAAATTCATCATAAAGTATGGGCCATCAAATTTTATCGTTTCTCCTGTTTGTGAATGACCTTTAACAATCCCAGGACGAATAATCGTAATCGGGACTTCTTCTTTTAGTTTTTCAACCAAAACTTCAGCCTCATATTTTGTTTCTTCATAATGATTTTTAAAACTTTCAGGGCGAATAAGCTCAGTCTCGTAAAGGGTTCCCTCTCGTTTTCCCACAACATATGCCGTACTAAAGTAGACGTAACGTTTTAATTGAGTCAGCCCCTTAACCCACGTATTCACATTATTTGTGCCATTCACATTAATTTTAAAAGCAATATCCCTTGGTACCGCCAAATCATAGATAGCTGCAAGATGAAAAACATGGGTTACCCTATTGTTTAGAATTTCAATGTTATCTTCAGAGATCAAGAGTGATGGCTGGGTGATGTCTCCCTCTATAAGGATAAATACATCATCCTTTAGACCTAGTTCTGTAATAATAGCATGTCGTTCCTTCCTTGCTTTATCCATCATGCCTTGAAGAACTAATACGTAAATTGTTCCTTTCCCTTCATTCTTTTTCAAAACTTCCCGAATTAATTGGTTGCAGATAAAACCCGGAAAACCTGTAAAAAAATAATTATATCCCAACGTAATACCTCCTAAAAAATGTTAGGTAGACATTTGTACTAATTGTATGTTGTTGCGAAAATAATAGTCAAGATATTAATCTGAATTTTCTGTATTTTTGTTTATTAAAAAAAGACAGGAATAATCCCGTCTTTTTACTCGTGCTGATCCATAGGGTTATAAAGCTTCACGTCTGGATTTTTTTCTTGGAACCATCGAAGTGCAAAATCATTTTCAAATAAGAATACATAATGATCAAAGCGATCTTTTACAAGCAGACTTCTAGAACTCGAGAGATTCTCATCCACAACATCCCCTTCTATCCATCTGCCAATTTTAGAACCCATCCGTTCCATCAATACCTCAGCATTGTATTCATTTTTCATTCGATGTTCAAAAACCTCGAATTGTAATTGCCCAACAGCACCCAATAAATAATCATCTGTTTTTACAGTTTTATAGAGCTGGATTGCACCCTCTTGAACAAGCTGCTGAATTCCTTTATAAAATGATTTTTGTTTCATTACGTTCTTTGCGGAAACCCTAACAAAAAGCTCCGGTGTAAATTGCGGCAGTCTTTCAAATTGGAAATTGTCTTTACCTGCGGTAATGGTATCACCGATTTGGTAAGTACCAGTATCGTAAAGACCAATAATGTCCCCGCTGACAGCCTCATCAACTGTATTTCTCTCCTCAGCCATAAAAGAAGTGGATTGAGAAAGCTTAATCTGTTTACCTAAGCGCGGAATATTTACGGTCATTCCTCGTTCAAATTTCCCTGAACAAATACGAACGAAAGCAATCCGGTCACGATGGGCTGGGTTCATGTTTGCCTGAATTTTAAAGACAAATCCTGAAAACTGTTCAGCAAGCGGATTAATTTCGCCTATCGATGAATTTCGAGCCATCGGAGCCGGAGCAAATTGCAGGTATGTCTCTAAGAAGGTTTGAACCCCAAAAGTTGTCAACGCAGAGCCAAAGAAAACCGGTGTAATTTTTCCATCCGCAACTTTTTCAGCAGAGAAATCATTACCAGCCTCATTTAACAGCATGATTTCTTCAAGCGTTTGGTCATAAAGTCCAGAAGCCTTTAATGGATGTTCTCCTTCTATTTCTCCATCACTATTTAATGGTATGAAACGGTCTTCCTCATTTACTCTAAATTGTTCGATTCGATTGTAATAACGGTCGTAGATCCCAAGAAACTCTTTACCCATCCCAATTGGCCAGTTCATGGGATATGACTCAATTCCAAGAACCTCTTCTAATTCCGCAAGAAGCTCTAATGGTGCTTTCCCTTGACGATCTAGCTTATTAATAAAAGTAAAAATTGGAATTCCGCGCATTCGGCATACTTTGAATAGTTTTAATGTTTGTTCCTCAATCCCTTTAGCAGAATCGATTATCATAACGGCACTATCAACAGCCATTAAAGTCCGATACGTATCTTCACTGAAGTCCTGATGTCCGGGAGTGTCCAAAATATTGACACGAAAATCATTATAATCAAATTGCATAACGCTGGACGTAACAGAGATTCCCCGTTGTTTTTCAATTTCCATCCAGTCACTCGTCGCAAACTTACCTGTTTTTTTAGCTTTTACCGTACCAGCGTCACGAATCGCTCCGCCGAATAATAATAATTTTTCTGTTAATGTTGTTTTCCCGGCATCCGGGTGAGAAATAATCGCAAAAGTTCTGCGTGATAATACTTCTTCTTTAAAATTGTTACCCATTTCTAATTCCTCTCTTTTGACAATCCAAAAATTTTTCTCGTACCCTTAATCTTATAGTCTCGCGGTCAAATTTGCAATCCTTTAATACAATCCGATTGGAAATCTATTTCCAGTCATTCCCGCATCGCCTTTTGTCATTTTCCTTTTATAATGGAATAAGACTCTGTTTAAGGAGATGACTAAATTGAATAAAAGTAAAAAACTAGTTTCAAAGATTATTCCGCTCATTGCAGCGTTACTATTATTACTTGTAGGGATTGCTTGGATCATCCAAACATCCAATGAAAAAGTTCAAATTCCTTTCTCTTCAGTTGAAGAAACGATTCTAGAGCAAAATGGGAAACCAGTAGCACTAACCGAGCACTCTGACGGCCGTATCCTGCTGGAAGTTGACGGTCTCAAATACGAATCACATGTTCCGCCTAATAGTCAAATGGTCGATAAACTCGTTGAGAAATATAATATTAATTACTCCTTTTCTAATAGCAGCCGTTTTGGAAAGTGGATCATGGCTGCTATAATACTTGCCCTTGTTGGAACTGCTTTGGTACTTCAAAAAACAAAAGGCGGGTTTGGTCTTTCGAATTCAATGAAGAATAGTGTTTCTCAGGCACGACCTCTTCCATCCATTAGTTTAGATGATATTGGCGGGATTGGTGAAGAAATGAAGGAAGAAATTCTTCAGACACTTTCAACACTGAAGGAACCGGAAAGAGCCATTAAAATGGGGATTAAGCCGCCTAAAGGAATCCTATTATATGGACCGCCTGGTACAGGAAAAACATTATTAGCTCAGGCGATAGCCCGTGAATTAAATGCAGCTTTCTTTTCTGCCAGCGGGTCGGCTTTTAATGAGTTATTCGTAGGAGTCGGCGCCAGCAGGGTCCGCTCTTTATTTCAGACTGCAAGAAAACAAGGTCCGGCAGTAATCTTTATTGATGAAGTTGACGCCTTGGCCGGCAGAAGAAAAGCCCACGGCGGTGAAGAAGCAGAAAAAACATTAACCGAACTCCTTGTACAACTCGATGGGGGGCATTCAAATGATGGAATATTGTTTATTGCCGCAACGAACAGAAAAGATATGCTAGATGAGGCGTTCTTAAGGCCAGGCAGAATTGACTTCTCTTTCCATGTTCCACTTCCAGATACAAAAGGAAGACGAGAAATTATTGATATTCATACTAAAGGGAAAGCACTAAGTGATGAGGTTCTAGCCTCTTTAGATGATTTAGCTGAAAGTACCTCCGGCTTTTCAGGAGCAGAGCTGCAATCATTATTTGAAACGGCAAGCAGACTGGCAGTACGTAATGGGCAGGAAGTATTAACAAAAGATGACCTTGATTATGCTCTTGACCGGACAATATTAGGAAGTACCTCTCGTTCTTTACAGGATATGGATACAAAGCGACGTGTGGCCATTCATGAAGCAGGGCACGCAATTGTAGCTTCATTAACCAAGCCAGGTTCTGTAAGGAAAGCGACCATTATCCCACGTGGTGAGGCACTGGGATATGTGGCACCTATCCCAAAAGAGCTTCATTTATCAACCACAAGTGATTTACTAGACCGGGTCGCCATGGTGTTAGCCGGTGGTGTTGCCGAAAGAATGCTGCTTGGCGAACATAGCATCGGCGTCAGTGGTGATGTGCAGCAAGCAAAGCAAATTATCGAACAAATGGTTGATACGGGTATGCTTCAGGGAGGTTTTACCCTTACCTTTAACAAACAGGACAAAGAAGAAAAAATGCAAGAACTGTTTGAAAAAGGTATAGAAAAAGCAGAGAATCTTATTAAAAGTCATCAATATCAGTATCAGCAATTAGTCGATAGCTTATTAAAGAAAGAAACACTTGAAGGCAATGAGGTAGAGAAAATTGTCTGGGGAAAGACTTCTGTAAAAAGTGATGATGTTTCTGCATAATTGAAATGAATGTTTTGAGGCACACTAACTTTATATATTCACTTAAGGAAGTGTTTGTAAATGGTTGACCCTCAAATATATTTTGAAGCAAAGAAACAGCGTGAAGGTGCTAAGGGGTATATCGATAATCCCAAAAAGACTGAAGGCTTATTGAAGAAGGCAATCCTCAAGGCAAGAAATAACAAAGGTACTTTAGGAGATGCCTGGGAAAAGCTGCAATTATTTTTTGATTTAGTCCAGGCATATTCCAAAGGTGAATATCGGAACGTTGCTCCCGCTACGATCTTAACTATCATTGGGGCTATCCTATATTTCGTTTCTCCTTTAGACGCAGTCCCTGATTTTCTCGTGGGATTAGGGATTGTTGATGATGCTGCGGTGATAGGCTTAACACTTAAAAAATTATCAGTTGAAATCAATGAATTCAAAAAGTGGAAACATTCAACAAAAGGAAACCCTCTTGACTAGTCAAGAGGGTTTCCTAAGCGCTTTCGCTTTTCTTATTATCTAAAACAAGCTGCTCCAACAATAATCAATAGGATAAATAAAACGACGATTAAAGCAAATCCGCCGCCAAATCCTGTACCACAGCCGCCATAACCAAAGCCGCCGCCGTAACCATATCCATATGGCATATTTATAACCCCCTCTTTAATTTAATAGTAACCTCGGCCCCAAGAAGCCCCGATAATAATTAACAAAATGAACAATACAACTAGAAGAGCAAAGCCTGCGCCGTACCCGCCATGTGAACCAGACATTTACATTACCTCCTTTTTTAATTCCATATATCCTATTCATATCTATAAAAATGTGCGATAGACACATATCCAAATAACCCACTTTTCAAAAAAAAGAATAAGCCCAATCTAATTGGGCATATCAATCATTTAGGATCCACTATAGGAAGGAGTCTATCCACTAACCTAGGTGATAGTGGCTGTAGTGATTTAAAACAGGTGAGGTCTACAACTAAACAATTCGAGGTTGTTCTTAATGAAAAAACATTATCGCATAAATCTACTGGATAGCCATCTATATCTACAGGCTCCAGTAGTGATATGGTTGCGCAGCATCTCCTAACATCTATTGCTTCTAATCGAAATACATTTGTAGTGAAGAAATCCCCATTATTTGTCCAACCAAAAGCCTCAAATTGACACTTTCCTGTTGAAAGGATAAATGGAATAGTGTCATATCCAAAATCCTCACTTAGAAAACGAAATTCATCAAAGGATAACTTTTTTTGTTCTTCTAATAGGTCCTGCAGGTCCTGGCATATACATATATCTTTATGTTCTTCCCCCATAACCAAACCTCCTTTCAAATTCTAGACTGGCTGTACATAAAACTGAATTTGCTTTGCGCCATTCAGGGCACATTCTCTTGCTCGATCTTTTGAATCCGCTGCAGCTAATACATATCCATAGCGTTGACCCATGGAGCGAGGCGGTGTAACAAGTTGACCACATTCAGCTTTCGTGTACACCTCTAAAACACCAGTTTGTTCTTTTGCAGAATCACAACCCGATACTTTAAGTAACTTCCCAACTGTTCCAACGATTAAATAATGGGTGTAAATAGCTTTATTGTGTTTTTTCCTTAATTCTGGTTCTAATCCCGTGAACAATCTTATGGTCTGTTCAGCAAGGTTATAACCAAACGCTTCTTCAATCATCCGGTTCATTGCTCCCCCAGCCATCCTTGGATTAATCTCAATCAGCTTCCAGCCTTTATTTGTTAATTTCATTTCTAAATGGCAAGTACCATTTCTTAACTGAAAATCCTCTATAATTGAAAAAACAGTTTCTTTTAGCCCCGGCAGTTGTTCTAAGTACAACTCAGGACAGACAGAATATCCAGTGATAATAAAACGTTCACCCTTTGTTACTTCCTGCTCTACAATCGCTGCAACTGTGATGATGGAATTAAAGACAACGGCTTCAATCAAATATTGTGGTCCCTCCAAATATTCCTCTACCAGTATAGGGGATTCAGAGTTTTTACGATGAAGTTGTTTCACACCCTTTTTACATTCCCAGACATTTTCAACCAGTAATACATCTTTTGAACCATTGGATTGAGGTGATTTGATAATTAGAGGAAATTGGTCTTTTAACTCAATTATTTGATCATCGATCGTTTCAGTTGAGCTTAGAACCTTAAAAAAAGGATTATAATTTTTCCCGGCTAAATACCTTCTGGTTAAAATTTTGTCGGTCATAACTTGCAGCGGATCAGTTGTAAGAGGAATATCGCAAAGAGTATTTGTAAGTAATGCCGCCAAATACACATATTCATCTAGAAAGCTAATAAAACAAACAACCTTTTTCCCCTCTTCAATAAAATCACTTATCGCTGAAAGTATGGCATCTGTATCTGACATATTTAATAGGTGTACATCATCTATTTCGTGATAATGTTCCCTATTTTCAACAAAAATGGTGCGATTCGTAAAAAGAATTGTCTCGTAACCTAGTCTTTTTGCTGCTTTAATTCCTTCGTAGCTCGATCCTGTTTTATTTGTACCTAAGAAAACAATTGATTTCATCCCTTGCACCCGCCAAAAATGTCATCACCTTTTTGTGATAGATTTCCTGTTACAATAAAATATTCTTTTTCCGGTAATTGGTATAGGCATGTTCATTATGTACGAACAGTTATTTGACCAATAAATTTAAATTGTGACAGATGCCTCCAAAAAAAAATAATGGACAAGTGTTTAGAAATTGAAAAACCATATCCTTATAACATTAAGGATATGGCCCACAACATTACTTATGTTCAGAAAACAGACCGCTTTTATCCATCAAAAAAAACCAACAACTTGTCGTTGTTGGTTTATTGGGAACAGATAGACCCTAATAGACTGTCGGTTTATTAAAAGTAAACAAGAAAAATGATTAACGCTAACAGGATTCTATATATAGCAAAGGGAACGAGTTTAATTTTATCGATTAATTTTAAGAAAAAGCGGATCGAGATTAAAGCAAAGACAAAGGCACTAATAAATCCTGCTATAAAAAATGGAAGAGCCTCCAACTCCATATACTGCCAATTTTTTAGTAAGGAAAGTAAACTGGCACCTGCCATAATGGGAACAGCCATAATAAAGGTGAAATCAGCAGCAGCTCTATGGCTCAATCCTAATAGTACCCCACCTGAAATAGTGGAACCAGAACGGGAGAAACCTGGCCACAATGATAAACATTGAATGAGACCAATCATTAGTGCTTGTTTATACGTAATCTGGTCAACTGTTTGGATTTTTGGTGTTTTTGGGCCAAATCGATCTGCAATTATCATGAAAATAGCACCAATCACTAGACCTATCAAAACAGTCTCAGTCGAAAATAAATACTCATCTATATAGTCTTCAAGTAGTACCCCAAAGATTCCAGCTGGAATTAATCCAACAATTACTTGAGATAATTTTAAACGATTGCCACTTTGTCCGGATAGCTTACTCTTTATTCGACCCATTCCTAAAAGGTCAATTATCCTGTCTTTAAATGTTACCACAACCGCTAAAATCGAACCCAGCTGGATCACGACTTTAAAAGTATTCGCTCCATATTTCCCTAAAAATTCTTCTGATTGAAGCCACATATCATCCACGATAATCATATGCCCGGTTGAAGATACTGGTGCAAATTCAGTTAGACCCTCTACTAAACCTAAAATAATTGCTTTAATAATCAATAATAACTCCATTAACTTAACTACTCCTAACTTAATCTTCTACTGTTTTAGATACAAGGATATGGAATAACCTTTTAATTGTACTCAATTCCCAATACCTTTAGCAAATGTTTTTTATTACATTATAATAGCGAGGCTTATGCCAGCCTCGCTTCCCTATTGTGAAATAATGCGATTGACACGCCCATTGAATTTCTCTAACCAATAACCACTTGTCATATCAGCTATTGCCACACCTGTTGAACTTTGTGAACCTAAGA
Source organism: Neobacillus sp. NPDC093182 (assembly GCF_044754045.1). Taxonomy (NCBI): domain Bacteria; kingdom Bacillati; phylum Bacillota; class Bacilli; order Caryophanales; family Bacillaceae; genus Neobacillus; species Neobacillus sp. NPDC093182. The sequence continues at coordinate 53,846 of NZ_JBIVOI010000018.1, read as the reverse complement.
ATTTTCCAGCACCGAGGTAAATGCCGACATGTCCGTCTTTTTTATAAGTATCAAAAAACACAAGGTCTCCTGGAAGCATTTCCTCTACATTGACAGGTGTACCAGTGTTTTTCAAAACTTCGGTACTAGCGCCAATTTTTATATCTGCCTGTGCATACGCCCAACTGACAAAAGCTGAACAATCAAATCTTCCATTTGCTATATCATATTCATTTCGACCGCCGCCAAATACATAAACCGAATTCCCTACATACTTTAATCCTTCAGAAATAAGATTTTTAACGGTTTCATTCGTTAGCAGCATTGAATCGTTCAGAATTTGATTTGGATCAAGATCAGTTAAATCATACATAGCTGTAAGTGCAGAATCCTGCTGCATTAATCCTGCCTGTTCTGAGAGTGTAACTTGCTCTTTTTTCTTTGCCTCTGCTCTTAACCATTCATTGTGCTGCTTTTGTTCTAAAATTTGTGATTGCATTCCTTCTAATTCCACTTTCATACTCTGAAGCTCTGCTAATTTATCTTTTACTTGGGCTTGCTTCTTTTTAATCTCCTCTTTATCAGCTTCATGTTGGTTAATAATATTTTGATCTGCCTCGACAAATGAGGCTACCGCACCGACCCGATCTACAAAGTCCTTAAAACTTGAGGAGCCAAGTAAAACATCAAGATAGTTTACCTTACCTCCAGTTTCTTGAAATGTAAGTGCGCGCATTTTTAATATCTCATTACGCTTACTTAATTTTTCATTTAGCGTTACAATCTCTGCTTCCAGTTTTTGAATCTCTACTTGTGAATCACTTATTTTTTTCTCGGTTTCGAGAATGATTTGATTATTATCATTTATCGCTTGCTCTACTCGCTTGATTTGTTCATTAATTTTTTCAATTTCTTCTTTTACTTGGCTAAGCTCAACATTTCCTTTTAAAATTTCTAATTGGATTTTCGTGCGCTGCTCATCAATAATTTGCTGGTTATTATTTTCTTCTGCTTCTACTTGAAGTAATACAGCTGGACTTCCGAACGTGATTATTGTACATAATGCCATAATCTTCTTTTTCAAATTTATTCCCCTGCTTCCTTCATCGCAAATAGCAATAGTATTTGGTTTTTTCTATGTAATTAGCAACTTAGCAGTTAATTAACTTAGCAAAAATAATCCATTGTACCCACTTTTATCCTATTCTATTGCAAGTAGAAGTATAGCATGAAATGGTGTCAAATTAATAATAGTAATATTAAATTTATGTTTCAAGAATTTGCCGTGTTAAATTTGTCTGTTGATTTGCGCTCCACTAAGGAAAGCTTCTTTGAATAATCACCGCAGTGACAGGCGGTCTCTGCCTGTCACGAGGCACTTCGCTTTCCGCGGGCGGTACGGGGAGCCTCCTCGGCGCCAAGGCGCCTGTGGGGTCTCCCCTGCCCCGTCCTCCCGCAGGACATTGAATTACTTCCTTGAATCCGCCCACGCACGAAGAAAATGCGATAGCATTTTCGAGGAGTCTTCGTGCCTTCCGCGCAAATCAACAGAGTGCCCAAGTCAATTAGTTCCTTTTAACACAGCTACTATATTAAATGTTCACTGATTAACATGAAAAAGCAGGCCAATCGGATGTATTGGCCTGCTAATTTATTTTGGTGTATTCCTTTACCTTGCTTTTAGAAGTTCTTTGACGCTATTTTTTCCACGATTTACAATTTCATTGTGTGTATTTCTAGCCATTTTAACATACTCGTTTGTAACTTGCTGCCAAGCATTACGGCGTTCGCGGCCATAAGCGATGTTGGCTTCTGTGCTCTTTTCAAAATTATCCTCTAACTGGTCAATAATCTGGAAAACAGATTTGATTGGAGTAAGAGCAAGGTTTTCTAATTGATGAGACACCTCTTTAAGCTGCTCCTTAAGCTCCTCCCTTTCATTCATCATTTCCGCTTCAATTATTTCTTCGTCCTTCATAAGTTGTTCCTTGCGTGCATTCATTTGCTGCATGAAACCAGAAACAACTTCTTTGTTTGTTTTTTTAGTTTGTTCGAAAAGATTAGCTATTGAATTTCTATATTGTTTGTTAAACTTGATGACTTCTCTTAGTGCATTCAAATATGCGTCTTCACGGCTTTCCCGCAGTTGTCTTGCACGCTCAAGTGATTGCTCATACTGATTCCAGAGTGTATCTACAAATAAACCCTCATCTTTAGGTTCTTCTGCTGCTGGAATCATCTTTTCTTCAACTGCTTGAACATTTTCACTCTTTTTCTGTGCCATCGTCCTTCCTCCTCTTTTTACTGTTTACTTTCTCTATCGGATCCCTCTTTTGAAATGAAGGAATATAGAGCTCAAGAAAACTTGAATACATTTTGAAGAATTGGTCCAGCATCGATTGGTACGATTCTAGTTGATTGGCATAGCCTTTTAAGTATGTAATACCAGCTTTGGTTATGGAATATCTTCTTTTGGCAGGACCACTGCCATTTGTATCCCACTCTGATGATACTAGTTCTTCCTTTTCGAGCTGTCTTAACAGTCTGTAAAGATTACCCTGGTCAATCGTTTTAAAACCAAATCCTTGTAATTTCTGGCTTAGCTCATATCCGTGAAGAGACATTCTGCTAAGAAGCAATAGAATAAATGGCAGAACAAAGTTTTTTGAAGGATTGACAGACTGATTGTCTTGATTTACCACTTCTATATCACCTCACCTATATGTATTTTACACCTATGAGTAATATTTTGTCAACGTTGCTAATACATGTTATTATATGCTGTAACATCACGTTTACAATTTTCGTAACTTGGGAATTAAAGTAATTAAAATATTAAAGGTGGTGTCGAATTGAAACAATCAAAAGTTAGTATGCTGGGGATGCCTTATTTACATTTTGGCAATGGCGAACACTTAGTTCTTATCCATGGTTTAGGTGAAGTTAAGGACGGATGGCAGTTACAATTTGAATTAGCTGATCAGTACGAATTAATAATTCCTGATTTACGCGGTCATGGTGAATGTACCAAAACGGAAGGGATATCTATTCCAAATTTCGCAGCAGACGTTATCGCTTTATTAAACGAGTTAAAAATTGAAAACGCACACATTTTAGGCTTATCAATGGGCGGAGCAGTTGCCCAAGAAATTTATCGTCAAGCCCCCCACCTAGTTCGTTCTCTCATGTTGATTAGTACATTCCACTTTTTCCCTAAAACACTCAGAAAGCCGTTATTCAAATTTAAGAAAGTGAGACTTGGGGTCGCAGCAACAGATACCGCTTTAAAAGAAACAGCTGCTCATATGAGCCTATATTCTTGGTCAGAAGAAAATATGAATCATTTCAAGCGCTATTTCCAACCGAAGCGCCACATCTTTTTAAAATCTTTAAAAGCATGTTTCCAAGTTAATAATATTACTCTATTACCAACAATAAAAGTTCCAACGCTTATCATAGGATGTCAGTATGATTCTGTTTTACCAGTATGGATTCAGTACTGTATGCACAAGCTGATACCACATTCAGAATTTATCATTATGAGAAACTCGGGGCATTTAGCAAAATTAGAAGCAGCAAACCGATTTAATCTCCTGCTAAGAAAGTTCTTAAACCGGCATAAGGCTGCTTCTTAATTTATTTAAGCGGGAAGGATGGGGGTCCTTCCCGCATCTAACATGTTTTTACTTAAACTGTTGTAACTAATTCCTTTTCTTTTGTCTTTCCTCTTAGGCTATCTTTAACCACAAGCCCCTTTAAGGAAGCTATTTCATTTTTAATTTCTGCTAATTGACCTAGCCCAAGTTTAACCTCCTGTAAATCGGTTTTCTGCTCTTCAAGATTATTCATATTCATCATTTTCGTCTGTGATTCTTTTATTTCCTCAAGTTCTTCTCTTACATCACGAAAGTTAACTTGAATAATTTTAATATCGACAAGGTCTTTCCGTAATTCCTGGAAATCATCCTTCATTCTTTTCAATTCCGTTACTTCATGGACAGTTTTTTGGAAATCAACCTGTAATTGTTTAACCAACTTAACCATTTCTTGAAATAGTTCCAGGCTTTCTTTATTTAATGCACCAAGATTATCCTGTAATTTCAACATCTGTTCCTCTAAAATATCGATCTTTCTCTCTGCTTGAATCGATAGATTAGCAACATTCGCGATATCCTTTTTGGTTGGAATATTCATTATACCAGCCCACATCTCATTAATTTGTTTAAAGCCCTGGTATGGATCATACATTTTTCCTTTTGACATTCTTCATCATCCTCAAAGTTATGATTTTGTGACTTCCTCGGTTTTTTCCATATACTTATTTAAAGGAAACATGAATGATTTAAATTGACCGGTTAGAAGACCAACAAACCCTTTTTGACTCTCATAGATTAGGCTTGCTGCTTGTTTTAATGTTTTAATATATTGCTTCCTTGCATTCTTCCGAACAGCAATATATTGTTCAATCATGTCAAAATATTGATCCGTCATTGGATAACTTAAAATCTTTTGTAATGGTGCACTTAAAATGGAAGCCGTTCTATTTTGAATTTGGTCTATTTGCTGATTAATGTCTTCATACGATCTTTTTGGAAAGATATGCTGAAGGACTGTGGTGGACATTAAAAATTCCTCTCTTGCAGTTCTCTCCCAATTTGCAAATTCTTTATTGAACTGTTCTCTGACAGATTTAATATTCTCTTGATTTCGTTTAATACCTTCAGTAAAACACCTGGCTTCTTTTAAAAACACATCATCACGAAAATCTGCGTGCTTTGCCCATTGGTCTAACTCACTAAAAGCATGCTTCCAAAGACTGTCCAAGCTTGAAAACTGTTCTGGTTCCATTGATTCTTTAGTATTAGGTATTTCCACTTCTTTAATCTCATTTTCATCCGTGGTATTTTCCACTGTATTACGCCTTCTTTTCGTTGTTTTTGGTGATTCTTCATTTTTCTCAGCCATTTTACTCATTCCTTTTTTTAATTATTCTTGCCTTATAGGTCTTAAAAACTTGTAATCTGGTAATTTATTTTTTATTGTAAGTTTTCTTATGAGGATTCTCGATGTGTTCTAGGAAGTTTTATAGAAGTGGAATTCTTATGAATGAATCTTTTGATTTTCTTCTTGTCGCAGCATTCTCCTTAGTAACTTCCCGACAGATGATTTAGGAAGTTCGGTTAGAATCTCTATCTCTTTCGGGACTTTATATGGAGCTAGGAATTGCCTTGAATAGTCTATTAATTGTTCAGGTGTAACAGCAGCACCAACTTTTAATTTTACAAAAGCTTTTACTGTTTCACCTCTATAGGAATCTGGCATTCCCACGACGATAGCCTCTTCAACAGCTTCATGCTGATAGATAATTTCCTCAATTTCGCGAGGGTAAACATTGTATCCGCTTGCAATAATCATATCTTTTTTCCGGTCTAAGATGTAGAAGTAACCATCCTCATCCATTTTGGCGATATCGCCCGTAAAGAGCCATCCATCTCTTATGACCATTTGTGTTTCACTAGGACGCTTCCAGTAGCCCTTCATAACCTGAGGCCCGCGAAGAATTAATTCACCTGCTTCACCAACCGGAACATTTATATATCCATCTTCTATCTCCTTTACAATTCTTGCTTCTGTCCCTGGTATAGGAATGCCCACACTATCGAGTTTACGCGGAAGAAATGGCGGTGTGGAAATTGCAGACGGGGCTGTTTCTGAAAGTCCGTATCCATCTGCAAGTCTAATACCTACGCGTTTTTCAAAAGTTTCCACCTGTTCCACTGGCAGTGGAGCCCCACCGCTGCTAAGGTAGTAAATATCTTTAATTGAGCTATCTTCTAATAGCGGGTGACTGTTTAAAGCGAATATCATGGTAGGAACTGCAGTCAGCTGGAATGGCTTTTCCCGATTGATCAACTCAAGTAATTCATTCACATCGAAACGAGGAAGAATTAATTGATTACACCCTATTCGGATGGCTGAAAGTGCATTGCATGATAATCCATAGACATGAAACATAGGGAGGACGCTGATTATCTTAAAATTTTCTGGTTTCTCATCAACTGCATTATAAGTAAAATCACAAACTTGAATAATATTCGCCAGCAGGTTCTGATGGGTGAGCATGACGCCTTTGGAAACACCTGTGGTTCCACCGGCATATTGTAAAATAGCCACATCTTCTTCGATGTTAATTGGGATTTCAGGGATTACGTTATCATGAGTAAGAAAATCATCAAAATATATATCACCATCTGCAAGATTAATTCTGCTTCCCCCAAATCCTACGACGATGATTTTTTTCAATGAAGTTCTTGGTTGAACTTCTTTTACCTTTTGATAGAATGCTTCGAAAACTACCATATAGCCAGCTTCAAAAGATCGTATAAAGAATCGTAGTCTACTGAAACATCCTTACTAATTCTTGGATCATAAAACTTTAACCATGGCTTTTGCGAATAAACCATACAATCTCCTCCCCTTTTCCTATCAAGTTTTCATCCACTTAAATTATTGGTTTAAAAAAATTTATTGTAAACGTTGCCAAATCGACAATATTCCGCATTTTCCTAATTATTACTAATATTCACAGTGTCTAATTCTTGATAGAGGTAAGATACATTAAGAAAATTGAGGGTTTTTGTCGAAATTATCATTCTTGTTCACACAATTTTCGAATCTGCTGCTCACCTAACCTTTAAACGCCTGTCGATAGATATTCGCCAGCTCTGTTACAAGCGGCTGCTTTGGATTTGCAATCGTATCTTGATCGTCAAAGGCATGTTCCGCAAGGATATTTATTTTTCTTTCGAATTCATTCTGACTTATCCCTGTTTCTTCAATGCTCATTGGCAATTCCAATTCCTTCATTAAGCCCGTAATTGCTTGTATTAAACTCTCAACACCAGCTTCAGTTGTGTCTGCAGCCAGTCCCAGCATTCTTGTAATCTCTGCATAGCGCTGATCAGCAATAAAGTGTTCATATTTAGGGTATGTCATGAATTTATTCGGCTTTGTTGCATTATAACGAATGACGTGAGGTAATAAAATGGCATTGGCACGGCCATGAGCAATATTGAATTCAGCACCTAGTGCATGTGCCAGGCTATGATTAATTCCTAAAAATGAATTAGCAAAAGCCATCCCTGCAATCGTTGAGGCATTGTGCATTTTTTCCCTGGCAAGTTCATCATTACCGTCTCGGTAAGCCCTTGGTAAATATTCAAATACTAATTGGATTGCTTTCAATGCTAATCCATCGGTAAAATCATTGGCTAATACTGAAACATAAGCTTCTATAGCATGTGTTAAAACATCCATTCCAGTATCTGCTGTTACATGCTTAGGTACCGTCATGACAAACTGAGGATCGACAATCGCCAAATCTGGAGTTAATTGAAAGTCAGCCAGCGGATATTTAATATTTGACTTTTTATCAGAGATCACTGAAAAGGAAGTACTTCAGATCCTGTTCCTGATGTGGTTGGAATGGCGATAAAGATTGCTTTGCCACGGAGAGCAGGGAATTTAACCACTCTTTTGCTAGGATCAAAGAATTTTTGCTTTAAGCTATTAAAATCTGCTTCTGGATGTTCATAGAAAAGCCACATTGCTTTTGCTGCATCCATTACGGAGCCGCCACCAAGTGCAATTAGAGAATCAGGCTGGAATTTCTGCATCCTTTCTGCACCCCGCTTGACACTTTCAATATCTGGCTCAGGTTCAATATTATATAAAACTTCATATTGAATATTACTAGGATGTTTTTCTAATTGATAAAGCACTTTGTCAATGGAGCGATTTTTCATTTGACTTTCACTTGTTACAATAAACACTTTTGAGATCCCAGGAATAGCTGAAAGCACCTGGACCGAGTTCCTTTCAAAAAATACTTGTGATGGAACTTTAAACCATTGTGTCATGTTTCTCCTTTTTGCAACCTTCTTAATGTTAATTAAATTTGCTGCTCCTACATTTTGAGACACAGAGTTCCCTCCATATGTTCCGCACCCAATCGTTAAGGACGGTAAAGATGTGTTATAGATATCACCAATCGCACCATGAGTCGATGGTGTATTAACCATAATTCTGCCAGCTTTCATCCGAAGGGAAAAGGTATCAATCACATTTTGGTCAGCAGAATGAATGGCAGCAGAGTGTCCAAGTCCCCCGTACTCAAGAGTTTCTTCGGCAATCATCAGCCCTGCTGCAAAACTATTTACTTTATAACAGGCTAATATAGGGCTCAATTTTTCACAGGATAGCGGGAATTTCGGTCCAACTCCTTTTAATTCAGCAATTAATATTTTCGTATTTACAGGGACATTAACACCTGCCATCTTTGCAATCATATGGGCAGGCAATCCGACAATCATTGGATTTAAGGAAGCACTTTTTTCGTCTATCACGGCCTTTTCAATCAATTGTTTTTCTTCATTATTTAAGAAATAACAATGATTTTCGATCATTTCTCTCTTTACTTCCTCATAGACCTCATGATCGATGATAAGTGTCTGTTCAGAAGCACAAATCATTCCGTTGTCGAATGTTTTAGATAGAATGATGTCGTTTACGGCATGTTTAATATTTGCAGTCTTTTCAATATAACAAGGAACATTGCCGGCCCCAACACCTAGTGCTGGTTTACCTGAGCTATAAGCGGCTTTTACTAAATTTGGTCCGCCAGTAGCTAGAATAAGCGCAACCTTCGGATGCTTCATTAATAGTTGAAATGCTTCATGTGAGGGAATATCAATCCATTGTATACAATTCTCAGGTGCCCCAGCTTTTACGGCTGCTTCCCTAAGTAGTTTTGCCGTTTCGACACAGCACCTTTGAGCATATTTAGGAAAGGCAAAGATAATTGGATTTCTTGTTTTGAGAGAAATTAATGACTTAAAAATGACAGTGGATGTTGGATTCGTAATAGGTATAACCCCAGCTATGACTCCAACTGGCTCGGCCATCTCAACCATGCCTTCATGCACGTTTTCACTAATAACTCCCACCGTTTTTAGATCGCGTATGTTGTTGTAGATAAACTCGGTCGCAAACATATTTTTGAAAACTTTGTCTTCATAAACTCCTCTTCTCGTTTCTTCTACTGCAAGCTTTGCCAAGTCTTTATGATGTCCCAGTGCTATATAGGCCATTTGCTTAACAATTTCGTCCACCATTTCCTGATTGTAGCAGCGAAATTCAGCTAACGCCTTAGCCGCATTTTTAGCCAAAATATCGATCATTGCCACTACATTTTGTTTATCTTGCACAACTTTTTCTTCGACTGCCATAACTATCCCTCCAAATAAATCTTTTCAAGCACGCATATTTTCTCATTTGAACTATCTATTCCTTTAATCTTTTCTGGCTAAAATATATCATGTTGAATAATGCAGGATTTGTCGAATTGCGCTAAAAAACGAATGAATATTCATTCATTTTTTAAAATTTCACAGAATGTTCAAAACTAGTTTCACACCATAGAATGAAAAAACGCTCCTCACCTATAAGGGAGAGGAGCGTTTTTTCAAATCAGCCAGTATTACGTAAACCAGCTGAGATTCCACTAATAGTTAGTAGTACCTCAGTTAATAATTCTTCTGATGGTTCGTCTTGGTTTCTTAATTCCTTAATTAATTCTACCTGTAAAAAGTTTAGTGGATCCACATAAGGATTTCGACGATAGACTGAGTCTTTAATGTTTGGGGTATGATCCAGTAATTCATTATCCCCAGTAATTTTGAGTAGAATTGCTTTCGTTCTTTCATATTCTTCAAGGATATTCGAGAAAATTCGCTCAGCAATTTTCTGATCTTCAACTAGTGATAAATATTCTTTTGCAGTTGTGATATCTGCTTTCATCAATGCCATTTGAAGATTATCAATGGTGGATCGGAAAAATGGCCAATTTTCATACATTTGCTGTAATTGTTGTAAATTTTGTTCACTTTTTTGAGCATAACTTTCTAATCCAGTTCCTGCTGCATACCAAGCTGGAAGGAGCTGCCTGCTTTGTGTCCAAGCAAAAACCCATGGAATAGCTCTTAAATCCTCAAATCGGCCGCGATTTTTTCTGCTCATTGGTCTTGAACCGATGTTTAAGTCACCAAGTTCTCTCAATGGGGTTGCTTCATTAAAATAGGTTAAAAAGTCTGAATCTCCAAAAACAAGTGATTGATATTTCTTAAGGGCAACGCTGGAAATCTCTTCAATGACTGATTCCCATATTTCATCCCTCAAATCTCCAGGCTCTGCCTCTTTTGATACACGGGCTGTTGCCAGCATAAGTGTAGAAGTTGCCTGTTCTAAGCTTCGATAAGCGATGTCTTCAAGCAAATAGCGTGAAGAAAGGACTTCACCCTGCTCAGTTATTTTCACTCCATCTCCAATCGTTTCTGCTGGTTGCGAAAGTAGACTTTTGTTTAATGGACCGCCTCCGCGTCCTAGAGAACCGCCGCGTCCATGGAAAAACTTTAATCCAATGTGATACTTGCTTGCCATCTCGTGAATTTCAAGCTGTGCTTTATATAGCTTCCAATTTGCTGTTAACGTACCGCCGTCTTTACTGCCGTCCGAATACCCAAGCATAATTTCCTGCTGGTCATTCATTACTTTTAAGTGATTGCGATATACAGGCATTTGGAACAATGTTTCCATAATTTTAGGACCAGCTGTTAAATCATCAATCGTTTCTAGCAACGGGGCAACATTTAATTGGCTTTCAACCGTTCCATCTGCATGGAGTCTATAAATTCCAGCCTCTTTCGCCATAACCAGTACTTCAAGTAAGTCACTTGCTGACTTTGTCATACTTACAAGATAAACAGAAATGGACCGTTTTCCAAATACTTTATGGGCATTTCTAATCATCTGAAATACCTGAATCATTTGCTGTGTTTCCGGTGTATAATCTTCGTTTAATAATAGTAGCGGGCGCGGGTCCATTAAGATATTTTCTAATATTTTTACTTTTTCATCCTCTGAAAGCTGAGCATAATTATCCGTAATTTGGACTTTTCGTAAAATCTCTGTAATAGCTGCCTCGTGTTCACCACTATGATTACGAATATCAAGTGTTGCTAAATGGAAACCAAAGAGTTGGACTTGACGGATTAACTTTTGGATGGTTTTTAACTCATGGGCTGCTGGATGATGGTTTTTTAAACTTCTTTTCACTACATATAAATCTTCTAATAATTCTTCAGAAGAATGATAACCTAAATCTGATTTACCCACTTGTTTCAATCGTTCGATAATAATAGCAAATTTACGGCGGTATACTTCCCCTTTAACTGGCCATTTCTTATCATCTGTCAGAAACTTGTCCTCTTCTGCCTCTAAGGATTGGACTAATTCTTGACTGACCTCTACCCGGGTTGTGGAATGACTATAACGTTTCATAAGATCTACTAAGACATTTTTGTATTTCTTTAAGACAAGCTTCCGCTGCTTATGTAACGTCTCCCACGTAACCTCCGGAGTTACGTTCGGGTTTCCATCACGGTCTCCGCCTATCCATGATCCGAACCTAAGGAAATTAGGAACATCCCATTTTGCAGCGGAATAGTTCTTTTCTAAGCAAATTTCTACTTCACGATGAATTTCTGGAAGGACTTCAAATAAAGTCTGATCAAAATAATACAGCCCGTTCCGTACCTCGTCCAACACACTCGGCTTATTATGGCGAAGCTCATCTGTCTGCCATAGAATCGTCACTTCATTAAACAGACTCTCTTCGAGCTTTCTTCGCTCTCTTTTTGTTAATAAAGGATAGTCGAGCTTCTTCAAGATTACAGCAATACGTTGTTGTATTTCTAGGATTGAACGCTTCGCTGCCTCTGTTGGATGTGCGGTAATGACTAGCTCAAGAGATAACTTGTTTAATACCTCTTGAATCATATCTTCATTAAGATTGTTCTCCTTTAAAGAGAGAATTGCACTTTCGATAGAATCTGGCTGAACGATTGAATCATCTTCTAGTTGATATTGTCTTCTCCTGCGAATACGGTGATTTTGTTCGGCGATATTTATCAAATGGAAATACATTGAAAATGCCCTAATAACCTGCTTTCTCATTGGGCTGTTGAGATTTGCAATTTCTTCCTTTAATTCGGAATAAATTTCGTTATCAAAATGAGTTCTAAGTGTTTTACACATCAGACGAATTTTTTCCACTTTATCGAATAGTTCAGTCCCGCCATGGCTGACTAGGATCTCACCAAGGATTTGACCTAGTAATTTTACATCGCGGCGAAGTGGAAGACTGCTGTCATTCACCTTTAATTCTGTACTCATGCTTTCACCCTCCCTGTACTAGTAAATTTACTAAATTTTTTATTTATTAATATAACATAACTTTGCTCTCATGTTAAAAAATTTTTTAATTATTTAAAAAAAAACAACCCGAATTTTTTATCGGATTGCAGATTTTATCTACTTTTGGTTAAATTCTTCCAGTTTAGTTGAGATGGCTGCTGCCACTTCTTCTGTTGATTTTGGAATCGCATTTTTAAAGAGTGAATTTGCCAATGAACCTAATGCCCCACTAGCATTTATTTCGAGAAATCCGGTTAACAATGTCTTTTTCTGATTAACTGCATGTGCTTCAAAATAACCTTCACCAATATATTTTTCATTGGCTCGCCTTAATTCAAAGCTTACCCTGGTTGGTTCGTTCCACTCTTTAATATCAATAACTAAACTTACCTTTTTTTTCATTATGCCAAGGTCACTTTTAAACTCCCATGTTATTATATTGTCATTAATTTGCTCATGCGCTATATAACCAGGTACAAGTGGTGCCCAATTATTTGCATCCCTGATGAAGTCCCAAATCACATTTATCGGGATTTCTAATTCTATTTGTTGTTTTTCGCTAGGCATTTGGTATCCCTCTTTCATTTTGAATGTATGGCTGTGTAATATGGCCTGTTGATTTGTGCTCCAGGCGCTTCGCTTTCCGCGGGCGGTCCGGGGAGCCTCCTCGTCGCTTAAGCGACTGCGGGGTCTCCCCTGCCCCGTCCTCCCGCAGGAGTCTCGCGCCTTCCGCACAAATCAACAGGGTTACAAAATCAACAATTTCCTTTAACACACCCAAATGAAAAGACCTTCAATGCTGAAGGTCTTTTTATAATTTATATGATTTATAGTGTCTTTATAGAAGAATGAAATTGCTAATGTTTTAGCGTGCCAATTGGACTAGGAATTCATGTATCCTTGCTGCTGCTTCTGAGAGTCTCTCTGGGGGCTGTACTAATGCAATTCGAACGTAGCCTTCGCCTTGTTGCCCGAATGCGTCACCGGGGATCACCGCTACGCCAGCGCGATTGATTAATTCAAAGGCGAATTGTCTTGATTTCCATCCGTCTGGGATTTTGGCCCAAAGAAACATCGTTGCGGGTGACTTAGCCAGCTGCCAGCCGCTTTTTTCTAGACCAGCCATAAGGGTATCTCTGCGAAACTCGTACTCTTTCACCTGCTCTTTTAGTAATGTGTAATCCGATGTAAGTGCAGCAACAGCTGCTTTTTGAATAGGATAAAATACCCCATAATCAATTTGTGATTTAAAGGTTCCCAGGATATTTACTGCCTGCTCATTGCCGACAGCGTATCCAATCCGGCAGCCTGCTAAATTAAAGGTCTTTGATAAAGAATTAAATTCAATCCCAACCTCCTTAGCACCTGGAACCGACATGAAACTTATTTGCGGATGGTTGTCATAAATTAATTCTGAGTAAGCGAAATCATGAACGACTAAAATATTGTGACGTTTCGCAAAATCAATTACCTTTTCAAAAAAGCACCTATCAGCCAGCGCTGTTACAGGATTACCAGGATAACTAAGGATCATCATTTTTGTATTTTCCAAGATATGAAGCGGAATATCATCTAGAATAGGTAAAAAGTTATTTTCTGCTAATAATGGCATAGGATACAGGACACCGCCCGCAATGGTAACACTCGCTTCGTAAATAGGATAACCTGGGTCCGGCACTAATACATAATCCCCTGGGTTAATAATCGCTGTTGCTAAATGCGCAAGGCCATCCTGTGACCCCATTAATTGAAGCACTTCTTTTCCTGGATCAATGTCTACAGCGTAACGCTGCTGATAAAAGTAAGAAACAGCCTCATGAAATTCTGGTATTCCCTTTAAAGTGTATCCGTAATTTGCTGTGTCACTGGCATATTTCACAAGTTCTTCCATTACGAATGCAGGAGGCGGTAAATCAGGGCTTCCCACACTTAAATCAATAACATCAAGCCCCCTGTTTAGTGCTTGCCGTTTTAGATCAGCTACCTCTTGAAATATACTTGCTGTTAATTTTTTAACTTTTTTAGAAGCAACAAGATTCATAGATTTATCCCCTCAATTATGTACTTAACCCATTTTATTGATTCATTTTAACAAATTTAATCTATTTATAAAATTCTTTCTACTCCAATATTCTAAAAAGGATTGATTATCCAATCGACTTCTTTTAAGATGTAGGATAATTGACAGTTTATAATTTGGAGGTAACGTGCAGGTGAAAGTGATTCAGTATGTAATATTTTTATTGGGATTGACCTTCTTTGGCTTAGGAAATGCAATAGCCGTAAAAGTTAAACATGTTGGCTTACATCCCTGGGAAGTTTTAAATGTGGCTTTATATCAACATTTTGGACTTACTATTGGGACTTGGGGAGTAATCTGCGGGTTATTACTGGTTATCATCTCTTTCTTTACAGCAAGAAAGTATATTAAAATTGGAACTTTCCTAAATGCCCTTTTAATTGGACCGATTATGGACTTTTTCCTATGGTTAGATTTTTTACCCGAACCGACAAATTCATGGGTCGATTATCTTATATTAACCTTTGCTATTGTCATTTCCGGCATTGGCGGGGGGATGTATGTTGCGGCCGGTCTAGGTGCTGGGCCACGAGATGGTTTTATGCTATTCATTTCAAATAAAACGAAATTATCAGTAAGTCAAGCACGTATCCTAGTGGAAAGTTTTGTCTTAATCATTGGTTTTATCTTAGGAGGACCTGTATTTATTGCCACCTTCCTCTATACATTTATCCAAAGTCCAGTATTCCAAACGTCCATGCGCTTTTTTAATAGCTTAATTGAATTATTTAAAAATAAGAATAAACAAATTAGAGAAGACGTGTCTTTATAAAGACACGTCTTCTCTAATTTTAACTAGATAACTTCTATTCTATCCGTACTGAAATCGTGATAATATTTTTGATGAGATAATTCGTTTATCACATGTTCATTTGCCTCTTCAAAATAGGATGATAATTTCCCTTCATAGACTAATTCTAAAGAATTAGATTCTTTTATGTCATCAGGAGTAACAAGTGAAAGCGGCTTTTGTTTATTGATTTTCACTCCTGATTCCTCAAGAAGTGCGGCAACGAAATGGGAACAAAAAAATGCATTTTTTCGATCCAGCTCCAAATTAAACATGACAGCGAATAGACCTAAAAGATTATAGCGATAATCTCCCTTATTTTTTTCAATTTCTTTAATTTTTTGACAAATTGTATCATACTGTTTTTCAGATATCGTACAACAATAAATAGCACAATCAGCATTGCGAAATATGCCGCCACGGATATTTTCTCTGACAAAACCAGCAAGGAAAGGATTGCGAGGTCTTTTTCTTCCAAAACTATAGACATCCCATAATTGGTCATCTAATGCGATGGAAGCATGATTATGAGGCTTCTTTGTATATAGTTTAATAATTTTCGTTAAAACCGTCCCAGTATCAGTAAGAAGTACGTAAATCTTCCTCATCCTATATTCCCCCTTCATTTTTCTATAGGAAGGGATTTCTCTCCTTATATCCCTTAATGAATTCGAACTTTTATTTTATTTTAACGTGTCTATCTTCAGGCTCACACAATCTCGAGCATGATTTTAAACTAAGACTTAAGACTTACCCTGGCAACGGGATTCCCTTTATGGTCTTATATTATAATTTACTAAATTAAATTCCTCATAGAAACACATTTTTCCTGTTTTTTTTATAAAATTTACCCATTTTTAACAATTCAAGCATAAAATAATACATTCATGATATAAGGGGTGTAATAAATGGGATTATATATTAATAATGGCAAACATCCTAAAGTTTATAAGAATAAGAAGAAGATATCTGAACCAAACCAAAAGCTGGTGAGGAGAGATTTTCTTTCAGAAGTTATAGACGAGCAGCAGCAAGCAAATGTTTCACTACTAAACGCCATCAATGAGATTAAACACCAGTATCTAAACCAAGAGGTCGTACAAGCAAGTAATTTGGATAAAATATCAAATCAATTAAATGAAATTAGCACTAGTAATCAAAAGCATACTGAATATGAAGAATTAATTATCCATTTGTTGAAAACACAAGAGGAACTGCAAAAACAACTATCCGAAAAAATCAGTAAACAAGAAGAGTTTCAAACAGGGGTATTAACTCGGTTAGACCAACAAGAAGCATTGACAGAGAAAATCTTTCGGCAGTTAAATCATATTCGCTCCATCCTTTTTGAACGGACTAACTATCTTGCAGAAAAAATTGACGAAGGATATAAAATTACTTCTACCTATGTTTATAATCTAATGACCGGTTCAGATCAGCCGTTAACATTTTATTTAATGAACAATAAAAAAGGGGAAAAAAAGAAATAATCTCGGTGCCATACGAAAATGGCACCTGTTTTTTTTAGATATGCCTTTTGTACTTAAATGGCTTCAACTTTTCTATAGTAATGAACAAAGTTTTTTAGTATTTCTTTTCCACATGAGGTTAAAATCGATTCTGGGTGAAACTGAACACCTTCGAGTGGAAGTTCTTTATGACGTATTCCCATAATTTCTCCATTCTCCGTCCACGCAGATATCTCAAAACAGGTTGGAAGCGTGTCCCTTTTGACTATCAATGAGTGATACCTCGTTGCCGGAAATGGGTTCGGCAGTCCTTTAAATATCGATTTTCCATCATGGTATATATCAGATGTTTTTCCATGCATTAATTGCGCAGCAGAAACAACATCACCTTTGTATGCTTGAGCAATAGATTGGTGCCCAAGACAAACTCCTAAAATGGGAATAACACCAGAAAATGTCTTTATAACCTCTAGGCTTATTCCAGCCTCACTAGGATTACCTGGACCTGGGGAAATCATTAAAAACTCGGGGTCCAACGTTCTAATATCATCTATTGTTGTTTGGTCGTTCCGCTGTACTACTAAGTCCTCCCCCAGCTCCCCTAGGTATTGAACTAAGTTAAAGGTAAAAGAATCATAATTATCGACCATGAAAATCATTGCTGCTCACCTATTTCCCTTCAAACCATTCATTTTTCTTTTTAGTATCAGCTTTTTCATCATACATGAATATCCAAAACAAAAGAAGCCCTTTCTAATATGAAAAGGGCTTCCAATATGAATTAAGTCTGTTAGGAAACTTTTGCTATGAAATTTTCTTTAATTCCTCGGATAACTTGAGGAAGGCTTCTTTATTTCTTTCTTGTAGCGAGAGGTCGATTTCCTTACGGAGCACTTTTCTTCTAAATTCAATCAAGGCGTGGTTTAAAAACATCTCAGCAATTACAGAATCGTTGTTCTCATCAGTTTGTTGTGGTGAATTTAATAATCTCTTTTCCATGGAAATCAACTCCTTGAGCTTTTTTTAATTATACTGTTAATTATCTAAAAATTCAAATATTTTATTCGTTATTATCAAAAGAAATTTTTTCCTGACATTTAAGAAAAATTTAATAGTTTATTTAGATTGCTTTTATAACTCCCGATTACACTGAACTTGTAACAAAATAATGATTGGAGGAAATGTATATGAATAAGAAGCTTTTGGCGGTTATCGGGATAAGTGGAACGCTTATGTTGGGCAGTGTTTATTCGATTTCAGCAAATACATCTGGTTACGACCTTTACAAGGAAGCCTTAAAGAAAACTCATACTGCTGATAGCGCGACGTTGGATTTTAACCTTAACATTGAGGACAACAAAAAGTCTATATTAACATCCCAGTCGATTTTTAAATCTGATTCAGTCAATCAATTAAACTTCGTCTCTACTCGTTTAGCCAATGAATCAGAAGTTAGCAATATGAACTTGTACAAGCAGGACGGGAATTGGTATGTGATGAAGGATGGACTTGACACCATCTACAAAATGGATACCTCCAATAATCCACATCACAGCAATACAGCTGAATTAAAGGATGATGTAGAGAATCTCATCGATGTCATGACAAAGAATCTGCAACAGCAAATTACAGTCACAGAAAAGAAAGACGGCGATCACGTGATTCAGCTAGATTTAACTGGAAAAGAAATTCCTCTTTCTGCAAATGCTTTGAGTACGTTAATGATTAAACATGCTGTCATGATTCAAGACAATAACGAAACTGAAAGCTCAGACTTTCACATTAAGGCAAAGCTCCCTGAATTGGATCACGAAATTACCGTTAAGCAAGTCAAACTTACTGCACAAGTGAATAAGGAAAATTACATTGAGCAACAGACTGTCAAAGTAATCGTAACTGGAAAAGATAAACAAGGTACCAGCCATGAATTAGTTCTTAATATTAACTTAAATGCAACTGACTACAATCAGACTACAGTAACCCCTGTTGAGATACCTGCTGATAAAGTAGTTGAATTCAAGCACGGCAGATAGTAATCCAATATTAGTAATGTATAGAGGGTGACAATTTTGAAAAAAGCAGTGGTTATTACTGAAATGACTAAGCAATACTCAAATGGCAGAGGAATAGAGAATATTGATTTAACCATAAACCAAGGGGAAATAGTAGGGATCCTCGGTCCGAATGGTGCCGGTAAAACAACCTTATTAAAATGCCTGACCGGTCTAGCTTCTCCAGATAGAGGAAAAGTTGAGTTATTTGGCGTTGACCTTCAAAGTAATTACAAGGAAGCCATAGGTCCTGTGGGTGCCTTAATTGGACCTGCTGTTGCTTATGAAAAAATGTCACCCTATAAAAATCTAAAAATGATTTCTCGTTTGTATTCTGGAATTACAGATGCGGATATTGAAATGGTATTGCGTCAGACTGGTTTAACTCCTTATAAAGACGAGAAAATATCCTCCTTTTCTATGGGCATGAAGCAGCGTTTTGGGATTGCCTCCGCACTTATTTCCAAACCGCGCTTGATCGTTTTGGATGAACCAACGAACGGCTTAGATATTGATGGTTTGCTTTTGTTAAGAAAAACAATCCAGGAGATATCCAGTGATTCCGGTGTAACTTTTGTGATTTCCAGTCACCATATATCAGAACTAGAAAAATTATGTAATCGTTTTTGTTTTCTCATCGACGGAACAGCTTCATTATATGAAGCCGGTTCCGAGCCATTAGAGGACGTTTATGTCAGGAAGGTTGAGGTGGCAGGAAGATGAACACAATCCAAGCAAATACTTTCAATGAAATGCAAAAGCTGCTGACAAAAAAGGTTACCAAGCTTTTTCTGCTCGCTGCTGTCCTTATTCCTATGCTGACTAAGCTGCTATTGAATAATTTATTTTTGACAGATTGGATGGATTTACCAACTGAAAATATTAATTTTACCTTATTAGATTTATTCGTAACCATTTTATTACCTTTATTTATCTTTATCGCAGCCACAGATTTATTTACAGGTGAAGGTGAACGTGGAACCTTATTTCAAGTAAGACCAATCAGTCGAATGGAGCTTTTCTTATCCAAAGTAATCGCAATTAGTGTTTTTATCTTATTTATTCTTTTATTGGAATGGCTGGCTGTCATCATTAGCAGCTCTGTTTTTGATAAAAACTTCGACATGGCTGCTATTCCTTCCAGTTTAGGCGCCTTTATCGTGTCCTGGTTTCCAATTATCGTTCTAACCGCTTTTGCTGTTATGTTGGCACTCTTCGTTCATTCTAGTGTACTCGCTATTTCTGGCATGATTGTCCTATACGTAATCATGATGTTTATTCCATATGTTCTGCCTAATTCCTTATATTTACTGCCATCTGCCTATTTGGATTGGTATATGCAGTGGCTTAGTGATGTGTCGTTTCGGTGGATGATACAAACTGTCACCTATTTGTGCTCTTCTTTCGCATTGTTTTTTTCAATAGGCTATTATATGTTTAATAGAAAAGAAGCCTAACTGAAGGGTGTTTTTCAATGTCTATTAAACTTCGGCTTATACTTTCATATATAGCGATGATCACAGTACCAATTATGTTGTTTATCATTACCTCTTTTCTTTTAATGATTGTTTTTCTCGGCGATATCCGTGAAATGGCTAATTTCTTACCTGAAAGCCACAATTACCACAAAACAAAACAAGAGGATACATTATTTTTCCTCGAACTAAAAGAAAAGTCTGCTGTAAGTTCTGTTGAATTGATGAGTAAGGAGTATTTGGAGTCGCTGAACAATGAGCTTAGTAAAATCGACTCCGGATTATTGATCCGTAAAAACGACGAAATATTCTACATGACAGAAGATCTTGAAACAGTCCGTACAGAGGAACTGCCGGAATTTGGAACAGAAAGAAGCTTTCGCAGCTTAGAAGAAATTGGTAAGCAGACTTTTGCCATGAAGCAGCATGATTTCTACTTACAAGATGGCAGTGAAGTTTCATTATTTTTAATGAGAGACGCAAGCCCATGGAACCAGTTTGTTCGAACCTTTTTCCCTATTTTATTCGGTTTATGTTTATTAATTTTAATTGTTACTAATGGGCTATTAACCTATTTTGTATCAAAAAGTATTATCAAACCAATTAATCAATTAAAAAAGGCCGCTCATTTTATAAAAACTGGAGACCTCGAGCATTCGATTACAGCTGTGAGAAATGATGAGATTGGCCAATTAACACAAGCATTTGAAGAAATGAGGATCCAATTAAAGGAGTCACACGAGATTCAAAAACAATATGAGGATAACCGCAAGGAATTAATTGCCCATATTTCTCATGATTTAAAAACACCGATTACCTCGATTAAAGGCTATATTGAAGGTATCCGTGATGGCGTAGCAGACACACCTGAAAAGAGAGCTCGATATATCCAAACCATCTATACAAAGGCTGTGGATATGGATCATTTAATTGATGAATTATTCTTATTCTCGAAGCTGGATTTAGGCAAAATCCCCTTTGAATTTGAACGAATAGATATAAAAGATTATTTAACGGATTATTTCGAGGAATTGAGCTTCGATCTTAGAAAACAGAATGTAGATTTGCATTTCCAATTTGCCCCTCAAGGTCATTATCATGTTTTAGCGGATCGAGAAAAGTTTAAACGAGTTCTAGCAAATATTATTAACAATAGCTTGAAGTACATGGATAAGGCTAAAAAGGAATTAATCATATCCATGCAGTCTACTGACGAAAACGTAGAGATTTCGATTGCAGATAATGGACCAGGTATTCCAGAAGAGTCCATTCCCTTTATCTTTAATCAGTTTTATCGGGCCGAGCAATCCAGAAATAAATTAACCGGCGGCAGCGGATTAGGACTTTCCATCGCCAAAATGATTATTGAAGAACATAACGGTGTGATAAAATTGGAGAGTACTTTAAATGTAGGAACAAAAATTACCATTTGTTTACCGCACGATACCTGCCCCGGGGAGACACTATCATGAAAAAAATATTAATCATAGAAGATGAAAAAAGCATCGCGGAGTTAGAACAGGATTATTTAGAAATCAACGGCTTTCATACAGAAATGGTCCATACAGGAGATATTGGTCTTCAGAAGGCAATAACACAGGATTATGATTTAATACTGCTTGATATCATGCTGCCAAACATTGACGGTTTTGAAATCTGTAAAAAAATAAGAAGTATCAAGGATATTCCCATCATTATGGTGACGGCAAAAAAAGAAGAAATCGATAAGATTAGAGGTCTTGGACTAGGTGCCGATGATTATTTAGTTAAGCCGTTCAGTCCGAATGAAATGGTTGCGAGAGTGAAAGCACATCTTTCCAGATATGAGAGATTATCAATGAAACAAACTACTGAATCACAAGGAATATACATCCGTGGTTTATTCATTGATCGATCATCAAGGCGTGTCTTTGTAAATAACAAAGAAATTACCTTAACCACAAAAGAATTTGATGTTCTCACCTTTTTAGCGTTAAACCCCGACCAAGTCTTCAGCAAAGACCATCTATTCGAAAGAATATGGGGCTACGACAGCAATGGAGACGTCTCAACCGTCACCGTCCACATCCGCAAAATAAGAGAAAAAATTGAACACGACCCCTCCAACCCTGAATACATAGAAACCGTATGGGGATCAGGCTATCGTTTTCATTAACTCGGTGACAGGCACCACAAAAAGACAGTGTCCACCCCAGGTGGACACTGTCTTTGGTGTTAGTGAATTTGGCTTTGGAATAGTGTGTTCCGGTTGTTGAATTTAGTGACTAGTTTTATTAGGAATAGGTTGCCTATCAGTAAAACAGCTCCTATTAGGAATAAAGCTGCTGGGCTTAAGAAGAACATTCCACTAGCTTGGCTAATGATGATTCCAACGATTGGCAGCACGAGTATTCCACCGAATTGCTGGGCTTCTTGGAATGATTTGACCTTGGCTGAGATTAAGACATTTAAGATAATATTAAATAGGACTAATATTGGGATTACCCAAAACATCAAGATCATCCAGGTAGAGTTAAAATATAAGATTACTTTAAAATGTGGATAGGTGATTATATTAACAATAATAGAACTAACGATAAAGCCAGCAAACGAAATACCTAAGGTTGGAATTAAGGATGCTAACACTTTACCAAGAAACAAGTCTTTAATCGAAATAGGGGCAAACAATAATGTTTCTAACGTATTTCTTTCCTTCTCCCCTACAAAACTATTTGATGAAGTAACCATTGAGTTAATTATGGCTACCATCAAGAAAAAGGGAATCATCATAAAGGTTAAGAAAAAATAAACAAATTTGTATCCAAGAGTCGGCAAGGCGATAAGAGTATTTCTCATTTCCTCATTAGGAAAATTTTCAATAAATGCCTCAATCGGTTTTTCAATATCTTTCGAAGAGGTCCCCACTAAATCAAAGTGAATTCCGAAGTAGGCCATACCAGATGGAACGACAATACACAGGATTAATGCCAAGATGATCATCGGTACCCAAACCTTTTTGGATGAAAAAACAGCTTTCATATCTTTTCGTGCAATGGTTAAAATCGTCTGTTTATTCAATCCCTCTTCCCCCCCTAATAGTAAAATAAATCGCCTCGAGACTTCTGTTGGTTATCTCACAATTATGAACCCATGATTCACTAAGAATGTCTGCTAATAAAGGAGTAATCTGATCTTTTACGGCCAGCAAAAATTCCAATTGATTTGCCCCTCTTCTACTGTACCTGTACCCCTTGTAAGTTTGGCTATTAAGAGGCTTAAGACCTGTTTCTACTAATAACTTAATTTCTTTTAAGTATTTGTCCTCTAATTCGGTCATCGTTCCGTTTTCTACAATTCTGCCATCTATTAAAAACAAATAGGAATCACAGATGGATTCGAGCTGATGTAAAACATGAGAGCAAATTAAGATTGTTACCCCCTCTTCTTGATTCACTTTACGTAAATAATTAATCACCTCATTGATTCCTTCAGGGTCCAGCCCATTCGTTGGTTCATCTAGAAATAAAAGGTTTGGCTTATGCAGCAAAGCTTTTGCCAGTGCGATTCTTTTCTTCATTCCTGTAGAAAAGCTCCCAACTAATTGGTCCTTAAATTCGAGCATATCGAACTGCTCTAGTAAATGTATAATTCGCTTTGTATCAGAATGACCATATATTTTTGAAAAGAAGACAAGATTATCCCAGGCCGTCATATCATGATAAAGATTTGCACTTTCTGTAACAATTCCAACCCTTTTCCTAATTTCATCGCCTTGTAACTTTGGATCAAAATTCATTACCTTCATCATTCCAGTATTGGCTTCTATTACTCCATTTAATAAACGAATAATCGTGGTTTTCCCTGCTCCGTTTGGTCCAAGCAGTCCATTGATACTTCCTTCCCTTATTGTAAAAGAAACATCCTTTAATATTTTACGCTGATTATACTGCTTGCTGACTTTTTCAACCTCAATAATATTTGTCAATTTTCTCCCCCCCCCAAAAATCCTTCATCCTCCTTTATAACGATTTAAGATGGGGAATCGTTCATTAAAATTTAATATTTTTTTGATAATCTCTTTTTAATAGCTGTGAAAATATGCCTGTTGATTTCCCCCAATCAACAGGGTACAAAATCAACAATTAGCTTTAACAAGAATTTTAATAAGGATGACCATATGTTCGAAAGGTTTTTGTATTTATGGTGCAGAATAGAATGTAGAAATAGGAAATGAGGAGAATACAAATGTCAACAAAAAAAGGGAGTATTCTGGTAGTTGAGGATGAAGAAAAGATTGCAAGAGTATTGGAGCTTGAACTGGAATATGAGGGATACAAAGTAACGAAAGTAATCGACGGGATTGAAGCACTTGAAGCCTATCGGACTGGCAGTTGGGATTTAATATTATTGGATGTCATGCTGCCAGGATTAAGCGGGATTGAACTTCTTCGGAGAATTAGAAAGAATGATCTTCATACCCCGGTCATCCTATTAACAGCAAAAAGCTCTGTTGAAGACAAAGTATCCGGACTTGACTTGGGTGCCAATGATTATATAACAAAGCCCTTTCAAATAGAAGAGCTGTTAGCAAGAATACGTGCTGCCTTAAGAATCAAACGCACTGAAGAAGAACAACCTCTGAATGAAAACGATGACCTGCTGCGATTTGCTGATTTATCGATAAATCAAAAATCTAGAGAAGTTATTCGAGGTGACGGGGAGTCCATTGATTTGACGCCAAGAGAATATGACTTACTAGTCTATCTATTGGTGAATAAACGACAGGTGTTGAGCAGGGACCAAATTTTAGAGGCTGTATGGGGGTATGACTTTTTCGGAGATACAAATGTTGTTGACGTTTATATTCGTTATGTTAGAAAAAAAATTGACCTCCCACATCTGCCCTCGTTAATTCATACGGTTCGCGGCGTTGGTTATGTGATGAAGGATTCCAAATGAAACTGAGAAATAAAATTAACCTTTATACTGCTTTTTTATTTGCGTTATTGCTCCTCATCATAAATATTACTGTTTATTATTCATTCAGCAAATTAATCCTCAACAGCGAACTTAATACTGCGCATGATGAGATGAAAAATATATCTGAGAATATTGGAAAATCATTAGGAACGATCTCTGAAGATACTCTTTTACGGTCTTACGTGCCTATAAACGGGATGATTCAAATTGTTACGAAGGACCAAAATGATTCCTCTCCGTATACCAGCCCTGGCGCACATAACTTAAGTAAGAGGAAATCAGTATTTTATAGTAATGAAGTTAGTAAAAAAATAGAATACCAGGACCGGCTATTTAGCTTTGAATCTATGCCGATCATTTTGCAAGACGGAAGCATTGCCAATCTGCAGATAACTAAGAGTATGGAAACTGCAACGAATAATTTATCCACCCTTCGCCTTGTGTTAATCATGGTAACTCTACTTGCGTTGATTCCTGTATTAATTTCTAGCCGGATTCTAAGCAACCTGATTACAAAGCCCGTAACCTCTATGATAAGAACGATGACAGATATAAGGCAAAGCGGAGCTTTTAAGCGCCTTAAGCTTGAGGGCAGCTCGAAGGACGAACTCTTTCAAATGGGCCAAACCTTTAACCATATGATTGATTTATTAGAAGTCAACTTTGAAAAACAGAAACAATTTGTGTCCAATGCGTCGCATGAACTTAAAACCCCTTTAACGATAATAGAAAGTTACGCAAGTCTATTAAAAAGAAGAGGTTTAAAGGAACCGAAGCTATTCTCTGAATCAATCGAAGCCATCCACTCCGAGGCAATCCGTATGAAGGAAATGACAGAACAGCTGTTAATGTTAGCAAGACACCATGAACAATGGAATATTGAGCTTAACAAGTTAAACATTAGCCAGTTAATAACGCAAACAGTGAAAGCATTTAAAAATGCATATAATCGTGATATTGAATTTATCCAGGAAAATGATACTCCCCTCTTCATTGAAACCGATGAAAAAAAGCTCAAACAGGTGCTGTTTATTTTTTTAGACAATGCGAGGAAATATAGCGATGAAACCATTTCGGTAGCATTAGGCCATGATCACGATGAAGTTTACATTAAGATAATTGATTATGGAATTGGTATTCATGAAAGCGACCTCCCAAAAGTTTTTGACAGGTTCTATCGGGTGGATAAAGCAAGAACCAGAAAACAGGGCGGTTCTGGCCTTGGGTTGTCACTTGCAAAGGAAATTGCCGATGCAATCGGTGTTACAATACATCTAGATAGTGTACTTGGTGCAGGAACTACCGTCACAATTCTGAGTAAAAAAATTGAAAAATGATAGCATTTTCTCATCACTTTCTCATTTTCATGTAAGAAAATAAATGGTACTAAGGTGGTGAAAGAAAAGTGAAAAAATTATCTTGGTTTTGGGTATCCATGTGCTCAATCATTATGGTTATTGTTTTTGTAAGCTGGCAGCAATTTGGAAAACTTTCTCCCTCTGCTGACATGTTAACGGAACAGGAAGCTCAGAAACTTGTTCAAGATCGTTATCAAGGAGAGGTGACATTATTAAAACTAGCCAATCAGCAATACCAAATAGAACTTCAAAAACAGAATAAACTATACGTCATCAAGCTAGATGCAAAAAGTGGAAAAATAATATCCTTTGATGAAAGTACTGATTCAACAGCACCAACACCTGATCCTCCTCCTAAATCAGAACTGCCGGAAGAGGAACTAAAACAAATTGTACTCAATGCAGTAAATGGAGAGATTGTATCTTTTGAGAAAGTAGATATGAATCAACAACCCTCTTATAAAGCAGTTGTGAATGAAGCCGACAAACAAACAACCATTATTGTCGACGCCGCTTCAGGTGCTATTCTCTCCACTACGTCATCTGCAGTCAATCAACCTCCTAAGCGGTTAACAGAAAATGAGGCTGTTAATATAGCCGTTTCTCAGGTTCAGGGTGAGGTGGATGATATTTGGCTGGATACAGAGGGAGACCAAACCTTTTATCTTGTTAAAATCGAAACAAATGATGACCGTGAAGCAACTGTGCAGATTCATGCCATCACAGGAGACGTAACGTCAGTATCTTGGGATGACCATAGAAGCGATCAAAAAGACGATGATGATTAGTTAAAATATTTCCATAAACAAGCTTTTCTCATGAATTTCTAATGTTTCTATCCTTTTACTCTCATTTTCGGTGGATATACTGAAATTGTAGAAAGGTAGTAAAAAAAAGGAGGAAATAATAATGAAAAATAAGGTTTTAATAGGTGTAGTGTCATCGTTACTCGTTTTGGGTGGAGCTATTGCGGTTGGTGCTTCAAAGAATGATACGCGTCCAGAGGATTCCATTCATCTAGATGACAAATGGTCCGTAATCAATCTAGACACACAAAGCTTGCCTGAAATAAAAGCAGGTCAGGAAATGGAGCTAGAAACAGAGCACGGTCAAACATTTTATAAGATAGAAAGTGATGATGACAGTAGCAACTCAACGGCTTCTCAATCGAACACTTCTGCTTTATCCGTTGAAGAAGCAGCAAAAATAGCTGTGAGTGAGGTAAACGGAACGGTTACCGAGGTTGAACAGGAAATGGAACATGGCAGACTAGAATATAAATTTGAGATTCAGTCAGATCAAGGTGAAGCTGACGTTCGAGTAGATGCTGAAACAGGAAAAGTCACAAGAGTAAAGTTTGATGATGACAGCAGAGATGATCGATACGATGATGATGACAATGATGACGACGTCGATGATGACAAGGGCAGAGGCACTGATGACAGCGGGATTGATGGATAAAAATCAGTAGAGGACAATCGTTAAAACGATTGTTCTTTTTCGTCCATATATATGTAATTTACACCTATTAGTAATAATAAATAAAAAATGTATATATAATATGTTAATTGCATCATTATACCTGTTTACACTATCCGAATTATGGCTAAAAAGAATACTATTATCAACCATAGGAGGTAGTTTATTTGGGTAAGCTGTTATCTAAAAAATTTTTTAAAAATTTTTTCGGAATCCCCTATTTACGGATGGGTGCTGGAGAGCCTCTGGTTTTTATTCATGGTCTTGGAGAAATCAAGGAAGGCTGGTCCAATCAGTTTGAATTTGCACAACAGTATGACCTGATTATTCCAGATTTACGTGGACATGGAGAGTATATTACAGATGAGAAAATTTCAATCAAAAACTTTGCCTTGGATATTATCAATTTGTTAAAAGGTCTTGGGATTGAAAGTGCCCACATTTGTGGATTATCAATGGGCGGAATGGTTGCACAAGAAATCTATCGTCAAGCACCAGAAATGTGCCGGTCCCTTACGCTCGTAAGTACTTTTCATTATGCACCAAAACAATTCGGACAGCTCTTTTTAAAACTTCGCAAGTTAAGATCCGAATCATTTTCCCTTGAGGAGCAAAAAAATATTGCTGCGCGCGTCTGCCTTTATTCCTGGACTGAGGAAAACTTTGAGAATTTCTATAAATTCTATCACCCTAATCGTGACTATTATCTTTTATCGGCGAAAGCATGCCTTGAGGTTAATAATGTATGCCTGCTCCCAAAGATAAAAG
Source organism: Neobacillus sp. NPDC093182 (assembly GCF_044754045.1). Lineage (NCBI taxonomy): Bacteria > Bacillati > Bacillota > Bacilli > Caryophanales > Bacillaceae > Neobacillus > Neobacillus sp. NPDC093182. The sequence goes on along the minus strand of NZ_JBIVOI010000018.1, from coordinate 25,126 downwards.
TTCCAACTTTAATTATTGGCGGTCAGTACGACTCGGTAACCCCTCCTTGGATACAATTTCTCATGCATAAACAGATTAGACATTCGGAATTTGTCATTTTTAGAAATACAGGTCATATAGCTAAGCTCGAGGCTAAAGAAGCATTTAACGAGGTACTGCGAAACTTTTTAAACAAACATAAAAAAGCATGTTAAGGGAAGGAACCTCTTCCCTTCCTTCCCTTAACCATTATATAATCTTGTACTCTTCTTTATTACAACAAATTAGAGTGGATTTGAACGAGTGGAAGCCCATTCATCCACAACCTCAGCGAACAATCCGGTTAATGCTAAAGAAACATGACCTGCATCAACGAGCTTGTAGGTTTTGTCCTCACTAGAAACCAAATCCATAATTGGCAGGCTTTGTGGTTCTGGCACTAAATTATCGTTTGATGAGGAAATAACAAACAAATTCGATTTAATATTTTTTAAATCTACATGTTTATTGCCAATCATCAATTCGCCTTTAACAAGCTTGTTCCCTTTAAAAAGATCATTCGCTAATTGTCTAAATGCCTCGCCTGCAAATGGGACCTGATCAGTTGTCCATTTATTCATTCGGCGCCATTTATCCACATATCTTGCATCATGGGCTCGATTTAACAGCGTCGTATAGTGACTAAAATAAATCGGAGCCGATACTGCACGAAACATTGCTTCCACATAGGCTGACGGAACATTTCCATAAACATCAATTAGGCGGTCGACATTTATATCACCGTTCCTAAAACCCTCTATCCATTTATCTGGCCCGGCAAATTCAGTAAAATCTATAGGCACAGTTGCAACAATCAAGTTTTTAATCGGTTCTTCTGTAATGGAAGCATAGATAGATGCAATAGTCCCGCCTAAGCAATAACCCACAACTGTTATCTCTTCCGCTCCAGAATGGCGAATTGCGCGCTGGACTGCGGTTCTTAAATACTTTTCGATGTATGTATCCAGACCGATGTTTTTATCTTCATATCCAGGAGTACCCCAATCTAATAAATACACATCATACCCACGGTTTGTAAGCCTCTCAATTACACTTGCCTTCGGAGCAATATCAAGAATATATGGTTTATTAAATAAGGAATAGACGAAAAATAATGGAATTCCATATTTTTTTTGTTTTGCTGGGTAATGCCATAATACCGATTTATTTTTTCTCCAAACCTCTGTCCTAGGAGTATGGCCAATTTTCGGTTCTGGCTCATTTAGCACTTGAAAAAGATGCTTCCAGCGTTTCATTTCTTTTTCAGGATCTATTTCTAACGGTGGAAATAAATCCTTAAAAGGTATATCAACTGCCACTTCTCCCCCCCCCCTTTACTCGTTATTTTGTGGACCCAGCACCTGTTAAGACCGGTTCTATAGGCTGGTCATTTTTAATCTGACTTTTAAGTATCTCTATATCCTCTTTAAAATTATTTAATCTATTCAGCTCAAACTTAATCTCTTGCAGTTCATTTTGTAAATTCTTTGAATCTGCAAGTTCCTTTTTCGTTTTAACTAACTCTGTTTTTAGTTGTTTCGTTAGTTTAATAATTTCCTTGGATACCTCTACAACACTTTCGATTTCCTTACTTTGTGATTTCACCGAATCCTGTAAATCCCAGATTTGTTCTTCAAGGGATTCAATTTTCCCCTCTGTTTGAATGGTTAAAGAAGCCACATTCGCCAAGTCATTTTTAGTTGGAATATTGAGCACACCTGCAAGTGCCTCTTGGTTCTTTTTAAAAACTTCAAGGTAACGGGAGTGTGCACCAGTCCCTGCACCAGACATTTTGACAAATTCATTGTTATTGGACAAAAGAAAAAGAAAATCATTTATTTGTTTTTCCCAAATTTCACTATACTTTTTAAATGAATCATATGGGTCATTCTGACTTTTAGTCGACATCTGGTTCACCTCAAAATAGTTATGATTTTGACTCCGAAGCATTCTTCATATATTGTTGAAATGGTAAAAGTGCAGACTTTACTTGTTTTTCAAACAGGTTCACGAATATTTTTTGATTTTCATATAAAATATTCGTTGTACTCTTTACACCTTCAATATACTTCTCTCTGCTTCCCTTTCTAAAAGAAAGATATTGTTCAACACTGTCTAGGTACTTGTCAAGTGCTTGTCCAGTAGTCAGAGCACGGATTGGTGTGGTTAATAAAGATGTCGTTTTATTTTGAATGTCATCCACTACGTGGTTGATCTCTTCATAAGACTTTAGAGGGAAAAATTGTTGTATCGTAGTCGTGGTCATGAGTAATTCTTCACGAGCATATTTCTCCCATTCAAGAAGCTCGCTTTTAAATTGATCTGTAATGGCTTGGCTATTTTCCTGATTTCTTTTAATACTCTCAACAAATTTCTTAGTAGCATTTAAGAATATTTCATCCCGATGGTTTAAACGCCCTGCCCATTCGTCTACTTCCTCATAAGCAGCTCTCCATATTAATTCAAAACTTGAGAGCTGATTTTCCTTCATTTCTTGTTTTTCGACTGTTGATTCATTACTATTACCCATTGTTTTCTCCTCCATTTGGTTAGTCGTCGAATAATCTCTTCAATTCTTCGAGCTCATTCTTTAACGACTTTATTTTGACTGCCTTTAAATCCTTCACTTCATACTCAATAAAACAAAGCATTCCACGCAAAGATGTATTAAGTTTTTTTAACTGTGAATGATTGCTTTTTAAGCCAATATTTAGCAAATACAGAGCTTCTTCAAGATTGTCCAGCTTTTCCTCACAATCTACTTTTCTTTCGGCGAGTTGGGCTATATCATCTTTCTTAGGTATATCAAATACAGTTAACCAGTTGTTCATTACCTTTTGTTGAATCACTACATGGTCTAAGTGATTTTCGACTGCTTTTCCAAAAGAATGTGTAAAGGTTAGGCAATTGGCAGATAAATGGATTTGTTTGTTCCACTCTTTTTCCAAGTTTTTGTAAAAACTCACAGGGTCTGGTTGTCTCGATTCCATAAAAGCCCTCTTAATCTAACCGATTAGTATTTGCCTTAATCTAACATGAATATTACTATAATTCAAATTATTAAGATAAATGGTTCATTTGTAAACCTTCATCGTTCGACAAATTACATCATTTTGTTATAGAAGCGCTCAATAATACAGCTTTTTCTGTATTCATTTGTTCTTTAGTAAAATCAGGTTTCATATAAATGACAATATCTAGTAAAAAAGGAGTTGTTAAAGATGCCTATAACTACGGCTAATGGAATTGATTTATATTATGAAATTCATGGAGAGGGGGAACCCCTGTTATTAATCATGGGGTTATCACTATCTTCTAAGTCTTGGTTTCGGACAATCCCTGCCCTAAGTAAACAATATAAAGTCATAGTTTTTGATAATCGTGGTGTTGGTCTAAGCGGGAAACCCAATTCCCCCTATTCGATCGAACTAATGGCTGACGATGCTAAAGCAGTATTAGATGCAACAGGAGTAGAAAGTGCACATATCTATGGCATTTCTATGGGTGGAATGATTGCCCAAAGACTTGCATTAAAATATCCAGAGCGGATAAGGTCTCTCATCCTAGGGTGTACAACATCAGGCGGGGAAAAACATGTGCAGCCTAGTGCTGAAGTATCGATGTTAATGTTGTCTAGAGCATCTTCTACTGCAACACCCGAGGAAATGGCCTGGGCAACTGCTCCAATCCTGTATAGTCAATCTTTTATCGAAAATCGTCGTGACTTGATTGCAGAAGACATTCAGAGACGCATTGAAATTCCAGTCCTCCCATACGCCTATATGCTGCAGCTTCAAGCATGCTTATCACATGATACGTACAATGAAATACATCAAATAAAAGCACCTGTATTAGTTATTCATGGAGATGAAGATAGATTAGTACCTTATGAAAATGGTGTAACACTTGCTGAAAAAGTTCCAAATGCAGAATTCTTAACGATCAAGGGTGCAGGTCATATTTATATAACAGAAGCAAATGATTTAGTTAATAAAACAGTTCTTGAGTTCCTATCTAACCAATAAATGAATCCTGAATGCCCAATCAATTTGAATGGGCATTTTTTATATTATTGAACGCTTGCACTTTTCTTGAGCATACTACTACATTTGCACCTGCATCCGCATAGGCCTCTGCAATTTGTTCACCAAGTCCTCTTTCCCCGCCGGTTACGATGGCTGTTTTCCTTTGTAAACTAAATAAATCTCTAGTATCCATCCAAATCCCCCTATCCATTTATATCCTATTAGAATCTTAATATATTTCATTTTATTAAAATATAGATATTTATTAGTATTCACAAAAATGTTAAGAATCAAAAAAACGCCAAAACAAAAAAGAACCCCGCCTATATGGATTCTAAAAAACATCTGTTAATTATTTTATTGAATAATCAATAGTTTTATAGGCTATGAAGAAAGTTGCTAAAGAAACCAACGCCTCCTTTAAGCCAAATATAAAAATGGAGGTGCTGAAAATAAAGAAATTAAAGAACATCACAATTTGGCCAATTGAGAAGGAGGACCGTCCGCTAAATAAAATCGCTAAGACTTCAGTACCATCTAAAGATCCTCCAAAGCGAATAACAGTCCCTATACCTAAACCTAATAAACCTCCTCCAAAAAAAATTACGATCAAGGGATTTTGTGTTATTGAAGGATATGGTTCAAGAAGATGGGTAAAGAATGATAGCATCAATATCGCAAATAGACTTAATAGCACAAATCTTTCTCCAAGATAAGAATAGCCTATAAAGAAAAAAGGAGTATTTAATAATAAAAGAAAGAAACCAACTTCAATGCTAGTCATATGAGAGAGAATGATGCTGACTCCAACGATCCCGCCGTCAATTACATTATTCTTCATCAATAATAGCTGTAACGCTATAGCTGTTAGCAAAGCACCACAAAATATGAATAGCAATCTTTTTGGCATAGATATATAGTCTCTTCTTTTGTTTAATCCAAAATATTTAACTCTCTCCTTATACATGTTCTGCCCCTTTTGTTTATTTAATGGGAGGATATAGCTCATTATATTCCCAATAACATGAAACATGCCCGACCAATAGGTCAGGCAGAGACAATCTTTTCATTATTATTATTTGGTGAACAGCGTCAGTCTATTTCAAAATCTTCCTGATTTAAAAATAGAATATAAAAGTAAGAGGAACATTGCCGTGGCAATAGCAAAGCCGATCTCCATAACTGGCAGTCTTTGCAGCAGGATAGATGTTTGTCCGGATAATGAAGCACCAATGATAATTCCTGCCAAAATAATGCTAAAGGATAGCAGCACAATGCTAAAGGAAAGTCTGTTGCTTATCTTATTAAGTTTTTTAAGGACTGGTTCTATTTCCGGTGTTGTTATTTCAATCTGCATTTTCCCTTTTTTCATAACCGATGTAAAATCTTTAATCGTTTTCGGGAATTCTTGAAGGATATCTCCGTATTCCGTAAAGTTTGACCATGCAAACTCAGCCACATTTTTCGGTTTAAAGCGATCCATGAGCAGTTGTCTTCCAAATGGTTCTGCGACCGCTAAAATACTAATTTCATGGTTTAGCTTTTCGACTGTACCCTCCAATGTGAGCAGCGTTTTTCCTAATATCGTTAAATCGGTTGGGATCAAAATCTTATGGCGGTAGGCCACAGAAAAAAGTTCATTCACAGCAGTTCCAACACTCATTTGACTAAAAGGAACATCTAGGTACTTTTCACGAAGCTTATCTACATCGGCATGTAATTGTTTTACATCCACATCATGAGGTACAAGTCCCATACTTGTTATCGCCTTCACTACTTCTGTAGTGTTTTTTCGCATTAATGCAATAACAAAGGAAGCAATATGCGCCCTCATTTCAGGAGTAATCCGCCCCACCATACCAAAATCCATAAAGGCAATAACCTGATCCGGCAGTGCAACGATATTACCTGGATGGGGATCGCCATGGAATAAACCATCGATAAGAATTTGATGAAAAATGGCATTGACTACCTTTTCACCTAAAAGCTTTGTATCATATCCTTCTAGGTTCAGCTTTTCAATTTCATTTAATTTAACTCCATCGATAAATTCCATCGTCAATATTTTTTTGGTCGTATATTCCCAATATACCTTTGGTATGTGAACTTTTGGATCATTATGGAATTGTTTAGCAATCTTTTCGGCGTTTCTGCCTTCATTTTCGTAATCTAATTCTTCACGAAGTGATCTTGATAATTCTTCTACAATCGTCCGAATTTGGTATCTTTCAACCCAATCAATTCTACTTTCTGCTAATCTTGTGAGATCCTGCAGAATTTCTAAATCCGTTTCAATGACACTCATAATATTAGGGCGCTGAATCTTAACAGCTACACGTTCTCCAGTAAGCAAAACAGCAGAATGAACTTGTCCTATGGAGGCAGCAGCTAAAGGGATTTCGCTAAACTCTGCAAATGAATTTTCGAGAGAATCGGCCAATTCTTCTTCCAGTATTCTTTTTACTTCATCATATGAAAAAAGAGAAACACGGTCCTGAAGCTTGACCAGCTCGTGAAGGATCTCAGCAGGAATGATATCCGGTCTCGTGCTGGCAATTTGGCCGATTTTCACAAAAGTTGGACCGAGTTCCTCAAGAAACATTCTAATTCTTTCACCTGTTGTTCTGGTATTAAGTGTTTTATTACCTTCGACAAATACTTTCTTAGGTACGGCTAACAGATCTAGGAGTCCTAATTCTTTCATAACAAAACCAAATCCATACTTGGTAAAAGTGTATACAATATCACGATAGCGTTGAATATGACGAATTTTTTTCTTAATCATCTGCTCCACTCCTGTTGGGAGTATTTTAATAACATTTATCCTCGAATCAAGATTCTCATTTTTTCTTTCGATTTACAAGGTCATTCTGCCAATGTTCGCTTACATAACAAAAAGACGCATCGTTATCCGACACGTCTAGTCACTATTATTCCTTTTTTAACATATTAAATACCTGCTCTACATCTTTGTCACCACGACCAGATAGATTTACGACCAGGACATCATCTTTGGATAGTTCTTTTGCTAATTTTATAGCATAGGCAACGGCGTGAGAGCTCTCTAATGCAGGAATGATCCCCTCCGTTTTACTTATCAGCAGAAATGCTTCTAATGCTTCTTGCCCAGATACGGTAACGTATTCAGCTCTTCCACTTGTTTTCAAGTGGCTATGCTCTGGTCCAACACCTGGATAATCCAATCCTGCGGCAATCGAAAAGGTAGGTTGAGGATTGCCATTTTCATCTAAAAGCGTCAAACATTTAAAGCCGTGGATGATGGCTGGAGTGCCTTTTGTTAAGGTCGGCGCTTCTTCTGGCTCCACACCAATTAAACGTACATATTTTTCATCGATATAGTGTGCAAACGCACCAATTGCATTACTTCCGCCGCCAGCACAGGCAATAACTGCGGTTGGAAGCCTGCCTTCTTTTTCTATAATTTGGCGCTTTGATTCTTCACTGATAATGGCTTGGAAGTATTTAACCATGGACGGGTATGGATGAGGACCTACTGCTGATCCTAATAAATAAAAGGTATTTTGATAGTTTTGAACTAGGTCTGCTAAGGCTTCATCGACCGCGTCCTTTAATCGTCCCTGCCCTTTCTCGACAGGGATCACCTTTGCACCTAAAAGTTCCATCCTAAAGACATTTAATGCCTGACGCTCGGTATCGAGCTTTCCCATGTAAATGATACATTCCATACCAAACATTGCACATGCAGCAGCGGTTGCAACACCATGCTGACCTGCACCTGTTTCAGCAATAATTCGTTTCGCACCCATTCGTTTCGCTAATAATATTTGACCGATTGCATTATTTATTTTGTGGGCACCTGTATGGTTTAAATCTTCTCGTTTTAGATAGATTTTTGCTCCACCCATCTGTTTCGTTAAATTTTCTGCATATGTCAGCGGGTTTTCCCGTCCGACATATTCTTTAAGGTAATAGTTTAACTCCTCTATAAAATCTGGGTCATCTTTATACTTTAAGAACTGTGCTTCCATCTCATTAAGTACTAATTGAAGCTCATCAGGGACAAAGCTTCCTCCAAACTCACCAAAATAACCCTTAGTTTCTACGCTTACCTTTTCCATACTCGGCTCGTCTCCTTTTAAACTATTATTATCTAAAGAATATTAGTTTTAACCCATTATAAATTAATATAATTGAATATTCAAATAACAGTTAATGAAAAAGAGGAATGTAATTTATTCCACCCCTAAGATCCTTCAGTACTAAAAAAATGAAATATCCTCAGCAAAGTGATACGATTAATTCTGACATGAAAGGAGAGATATTCGTGAAAATCGTTGCACTTGTGGGTAGTAATCGGAAGGAATCATTTAACAAAAAATTAGCCTTATTTATTCAAAATCGATATCAAACGAAAGCAGAGATCGAGATTTTACCAATCGAAAAACTTCCAATGTATAATCAAGATGATGAGCTAACACCGCCGGTAGTAGTAACGGAGATTAAGAGAAAGGTCGCCGAAAGTGACGGTGTTCTTTTTGTCACACCTGAGTACAACCACTCTATTCCTGCCTTTTTAAAAAATGCAATTGATTGGTTTTCCCGTGTCGATAAAGTCATGGTGAATAAACCTGTGATGATTGTCGGCTGTTCTCCTGGTGTATTAGGAACAGCTCGTGCCCAAATGCACTTACGACAGATTTTAAATTCTCCTGGCATTTCTGCACTAACACTACCGGGAAATGAAGTATTCATTGGCGCCGTTCATGAAAAGCTCGACGAATCTGGAAAACTGGTTCATGAGCCAACCGTCCAGTTTATTGATACTGTGATGGATAACTACATAAATTGGATTAATAAACAAAGCCTTTAGATGCAAAACGCATGGATCCTTTTATCCATGCGTTTTGCATTATCGCTAATCTAATTTGATAGATTCATTTCTTTTTCTAACTGTTCAATACGGGTGTCAATTGTGGTTTGATTATAGGAACGATTCACTTGATTCTCGAGACGATTGATATAATTCTCGATTTCTTGAAAACGTGAGAATGATTTATCTGTGTTAGATTCTAATACTTGATCCATTCGATGGTTTGCTCTTGTTACGTTTTCACGTCCCATCAGCTCCATTCTGCGAAGCTGCATATCTTTTAATTTATTTTTCATTTCTCCATGCTTTCTTTCTAGTTCTTCCAGCTGTCCTTTTACATGCTCGAGCGAAGCTCTTATTCTATCTGCACGATTAACATATAATTCCTGCTCTTCTAAAGCAAATTGATAAAGCTCCGTTTCTCCGGCTTTTGACGCTATTTCAGCTTGATATTTCCTTTTTTCAGCTAACTGCTCGGCATTGTACAACTCTTTTGTAAATTCATCCTTTAGTACAGTTTGACGCTCCAAAAACTTTGCAGCTTTTTCGGTTTCCTGTTCGCACTGACGAAGGTATTGATTCAGTAACACAATCGGATTTTGTTTCTCTTTTTGCTCTAGTGCCTCGTTTAAGTCTGCGATAACAGTATCTTTAATTCTTGTAAAAAGATTTGTCATTTTAATTACTCTCCTTTGATTATTAATTTTTAAGTTCATTCCATTGCTTTTCAAAATTTACAAATGGATCTGATTCTTCTTTGATAACACTGTGTTTGCTGGAATTCCATTTCTTATAGACAAGATATAGAACGTAAGCGGCTACAAGTCCGATAATGGCAGGTGCATTAGAGATAGAAGCCATTAGGAAAATAACCCCGAGAATGCCAAGTGCAATTTTCCATCCTGTTGATTCTGCTTTTAAGAATTGTTTGTAGATGAAATATAAAATCGCGAGACTTATTATTAACCCCACCATCGGACCAAGTGTAGAAAGTAAGATGATGGCTGCCATTCCACCCGCTAAAACTAAACCAAATTTTTTCATTTTGTTTTCCTCCTTTTGTTTTCTTGTTATCATCTTACCTTTTTTATTGGGTTCACATAATTGAGCCTGAGCTTGATTTTCAAATAGGGCTAGAGACGTACAAAGGGTCAGCCCCTATGGAGACTGACCCTTGAAACAGAAAAATCCTAACATCATTTTAGATGTTAGGATTTTTCTATGATGACCTGTGAGGGGTTCGAACCCCCGACCTCAACCCTGTCAAGGTTGTAAAGTGAATCGGATTATAACAGATTTAGTTTAAAAATGTTGATTTAATAGGTTTTTATTTTTCATATATTTGATTTAAACAGATGTAATTGGTGGCAATATGATTGGTTTTGCCACCAGTGTGCCACCAAGTGACACCGACCAAATCACTTGGGACAAAAAAGTTTTTTAACTATTATGCTGTTAAACTTGATATCCCTTCTTACTATTATATTAAATATATATTAAATATTAAACATTTCTCCTTGACGACTACATGGGAACGGAACCCCCATAACTGGCACGCAGGTCTCAAGCAGTTTTGAAGTTAGAGGGAAGATATCTTTTTTGATTCCATTCAGTTTTATATAATGCCGTAAAGTCTTGATTTTTAATGCACTTTTTAACAAATCAAATATCATTTAATTTTATCTAATTAAATATAAAAACATCTATCTTGTGACCAAGTTGTGACCAGATTTTCTTGTTTCATTAATGGGGTTAAATAAGTAATTGAGGAGGTTTATACAAACCTCCTCTTCTTCCATTTGTGACAAACAGAGAATATTCCTACTAGAAACCAGGAATTAAATCATAGCCATTATTTTGAATGAGGAATAAGCGTCTCCATTAATGTAGAAACGTAACCTGTAGAACACCTATATGGAGTCGATATCTAAAAGCCACTGACTTATTTCGTTAAGTTTTTTCCCTTTAATAGGATGAATCCAATAATAAAAAGGTGTTTCTTTTGCTTTCCTTATTTGTTCTTCTGTTATGTTTCCAAGATGACGAACAAATTCTAGACTTTCCTTAAAGTCCCATGGATAATCCCGAATTTTGGCTCCACGAATCATAGCTAAAGTGGGAAAGAACATCTCCTCCAATGCGAAAACATTAGAAGATGTCCATAATTTCTCTAGTTCCAACATGTTGATTCCAGTAATCATTTGCTTCACAATTTCTTTCCTGTAAATTTGCCCCGGATTAAAAAAACGCGCAAAATAATCTGTCATGAAAAACGGCTGCCATTTATGCCATTCCCGCCACATTGATAATCCTGGACCAAAATCAGGATAGTCATAAGGCGTATTCTGGATTAAAAAATGTGGGCCCATACAATCATATCCGTTTAGCATCTTGTCAAGGAATGATTTAAAGCCATGTTTAATAAATAATACATCATGATCAAAGTTTACTAAATAGTCGTATTCCACGTTCGTTTCTTCCAGCCATTTCATGACATCGAGCAGAAAGGGGACAAGGTTACCATAAACTAGAGGACGGCTAAACGGACATATTTCTACATTTAAGCTTTTACCGAAATACCTATTCGTTCCGCCATTATAAACCACAACACGACATTCCGGGTTATAGTGACGAAAGTTTTCAATTTGTGCTTTCAGTACATTTTCGTTTTCATGAGCCAATATGGCGAAATATATCAATGCAGTTTCCTCCTAACACAATTACTCCTCATAGAGGCTAAATCAGGTAGATCATATCCCATTTGAAAATAAGGAATAGAAGTGTTGGCAGAAACTAATTAATATGTTATTCATTGTTTTGGTTTCTGGTTTTATGGAGTGCTAAATATTGTCTTGGATGAACGAGGGATAGCTGGGAAATATGGGTGTTTGTATACTCTTTTTTAAGTTCAGGGAGAGTTTCGATATACTCTTTTTTTACAAATAGTAATAGATTTTGAGCATACCACCACTCAACATTATTTTTATTCCATATTTTTTTCCTAATACAATCGATCACTTCATATCCGTTTTTTAGAAAGTACCTTGCCCAAAATTCAGGCCACTGTTCATTTAAATGACCATATCCTCCCTGGTAAGGTATTGCAGCAGAAAATAGAATAACTGGCCCCAGCCTTGTTAGAAAATCAATAAAATTTCTTCCAGATTCAATCGGTAGATGTTCGGCAACTTCTAGGGATACGACCAGATCAAATTGTCTATTTACATCAATAGGGCTTTTAAGGTCACATGCCATAAATTTTTCTTTAGGTATTTTCAATATATTTTTATCTACTTCTGCATCTATGCCTAGAATGTCTTTTACCCCGTATTTATGGAAAATGGACAACCAGCTCCCACTTCCACAACCTACATCTACGACAGAATTCGGCTTGATCAACTCTAAAATATAAGGAACAATTTCTTTCGCCGATCCTTCGGCTCCTTCATGTTGATAAAGATAGTAATCATTTGGGTACGGCTCCATATTAATCCTCCTTCTACAAGTACCTAAGAAAATACACAAATTCATTAAATATAGAGGCATTAAGACAGTCATGTAATAGTTTGATACTCTGATCCTAAAAAGAGTGTTTATAAGTATCTTGCAGAACATTTTTTATTGAAAATACGTGGAGAAAGTCTTGGTGATATCCTTTTGGAAACAATACCCCTAAACCGTATGAATGCTTGAATTCAATAAATGGATATTGATTTTTCAGTTGTTCCCAAAATAGATGGACCCCAAAGTCATCACGCTGAACAGCAATATCATGGAACAGGATTACACCTCGTTCGGCTAATTTTGGCAGCCAAGTTTTAAAATCATGAGAAACAGCCTCATAGGTGTGATAGCCATCAATATGAAGTAAGTCGATCGAATCATCATCAAACCTACTCAGTGCTTCATCAAACTTACATCGGGTTAAGGAAGAATTCGCGGGATAATATTGATCAGTAATTTCGGAAACGATTTGGTATACCGAATTGTCGTAAAAGCCCGCATGCGGGTCTCCTTCCCACGTATCTACCGCATAACACATCGTGTTCATTCCTTCATCTTTTACAGCTTGAAGAAAACTAAAATAGGAAACTCCCCAATGAGTTCCTAATTCTACAATAGTTGTAGGCTTCATAAACCTTACCAAATCATAGGCAAAACGTCGATGACCAACCCAAGCAGATTCCTGAGCAATATACTGATGATTTTTTTCAAATTCAAATTCAGGTGTATGAAAAATCCATTTACTCTCTAATTCAGTGTTTAACCATTTGCTGTATTGGTTATAGAATCTTTTTCTAGATTCTTCATATCCATAATGCATGTTTCTAACTCCACAGTCATGAAGGCACCATGGCCTTACTTGTTTAGGGACTCCGACCTCATACCCTGCTTTAAGATATTCAAGGGATTGGGAAAGATCGTAAAAATGCCATCCTTTTAAAATATCTTCTCTCCACGGAAGATCATATTGTGTAACCATGATTAGTCCGTCAATCGTAAGAACACTCTCGTAATCTGATTTTATATCACATAAAGATAGAAGCTCCATTTGACCCGTTTTACTCTCGTATACTTTTCCATACTTTTCTACGCTGTCCCTCCATATACAGCTTTTAGGAATGGTTTTTGCACCGACTACACCGATCATTCCTAGTAAAGGATATTTTGAAAACATTGAGAGGATGTCAACCAGAAAATTTTTGTTAATGATAAAAACATCTTGATGAAGATATACTTTATATTTCGCATCGCTGGCGTTCATCATCTGCTGATATCCTGAAGCGATACCTTCAGCATTTTCCAGCGACCTAAATTCGATTTCATATCCTTCTGGAACAGTTAAAGACCGGATATAAGATAATGATTCCCGATATTTTACCGGGTCTGTTATACACGAAATAAAACACATTTTCTTACCATTCTTTTCATTTTCAATATTAATGGGTATATCTTCATGTTTTTTTTTTAATAAATTCTCGAAAAACTGTTTGTTATGCAATACGTTTTCATCATTAGGACTATAGCTTCGAGCTATTTCATTGTGAAAATATGCTTTCTCATATTCGTTTAAATGGAAGTAACAAATACTAAGCTGGATCTGTGGCAGCCATGTCCAGCAAGCTTCGTTAAAAAATCCCCAGTTATCTTTCGGTTTTTCTAATTCAGTGGCTATTTTGTACCAAAAGATGGCTGAATGGTAATCATTCTTCCCTATAAATTGATAGCCAATCCTACAGCAAAATTCTGCTCGAGGAACACCATATTCAAACGACTTAAATGCATATTCTCTTTCTTTGGCATCGTCCCCCAGTTGATAATATATATCCGCTAATTTCCCACAGGCAGAAATATTATCTTCTACCCATCCCTTGTTGGAATTCAAAAATTTCAAGTAGTATTCAATAGCCTTTTCGTATTGTTCATGATCCAGAAGTTCGTTCGCATAATAATATAAATCTCGCGGAGTAAACTTTTCGCCTTTGGCCAAGCGGTCCTCGTAAATTCGTAAATTTCGTGTTGAATCATGATGAATGCCTTTATGTGTAACAATAACATCGCTGTTTATAATATAACCGCCGACCTCAAGGTACTCATGAACCGCCCCGTGCCACTGAAAGTTTTTGATCCTTTTTACAAGCCTATTGCGCCTATAGCTTAGAACGGGGTTATCCGACTCATCTAAGCCCAAATGGTATAGCATCGTTATCGAATCCACAGACGGATTAAGGGTACTTTTTAAATTTAGAAGCTTGTTCTGATCTTCTTCTAAAATTACATCATCGGCATCTAACCAAAGAATATAGTCTTTGGTCGCTTTACTGAACGAAAAATTACGCGCTGCTGAAAAATCATCAATCCATTCAAAGTCAAAAATAAAGTCTGTATAAGTTCTGACAATTTCTTTCGTACGATCGGTAGATCCCGTGTCAACAATTATGATTTCATCAACGATATCCTTTACAGAGTCCAGGCAACAGGCAATTGTATCTTCTTCATTTTTAACAATCATACATAAGCTAATTGTAATAGGATGTTCTTGTTGAAAGAGTAGCGAGTAAATGTCTTTTCCCCACTTTTCTCGAGCTTTCTCCCGATTTTTATTCAGTAATTGATCCAAGTTTAGCTCAGTATTCTGGTTAAACGTGGCATGACCTTCATGATGTACATAGGAATCCATAGCAATCATAAGCTCAAAACCTTGCATTCTGGCACGGAGACATAAATCATCATCTTCAAAATTCCCTAAACCAAACCGTTCGTCGAATAACCCAATTTTGTCCAGCACACGTTTTTTCACTAATAAACAAAATCCTGTCAAACGAGGATAAGGCATCGAAAGTCCTTTGTTCTTCAGACAATATTCCTTGGCGAAATCATCTAGTTCGCTAACATCCTGATAGGGGACGTTAATTTGCTGCGGATATCCGCAATAATTGCTAATCGGCCCCACCATCCCTACTTTTTCAGCGCTGTAGAGTACCCGAAGCATATTCCCTAACCAATTTTCCGTTACGACCGTATCGTTATTCAAAAAGAGAATGTTGTCACCAAGCGAGGCTTCTACCCCATGGTTGCATCCTTTCGGAAAACCAAGATTCTCCTTATTAAAAATCGCTTTCACATCCGGTTGGTCTTTTAAATACTCAACCGTTCCATCTGTAGATGCATTATCTACGACGATCAGCTCATATTTTTCTGGTGTATATTGTCGTATGCTTTTTAGGCAGCGTTTTGTTAGATCCAATTGATTGTGGGTTAGAATGATTATACTCGTTTCCATAGACCAAACTCCTTTCCACCATAAAAGCAAGTGGTTGAAATTATATGATTCTCTCGTCTTTATTGAAGTTTCTCATCTAGATGACTTGTTAGTTAAGAACACGATTCTTTGGAAAAAGTATACCTTAAAGCTTATATGTAGAAAGAAATCCAGTCAAAAAGACTGGATTTTAAAACAGGCTTTCAAAAAGAATTAGCATTTAATTGGACATGTTTGTATATAGTCTGAGAACTTAGTAAAAACAAAAAATTGTATTAACAATTTAAAGGGATGATTAATTAAGAAGTTTTAAAGAGAAGCTTACATAGTATTTTATGTTGATCTCGGTTAAACTAATAAGTCAAACAAAGATCTCTCTATTTCTTTGAAATTCGCAAACTTTATTTACCATAACCTAAAATTGGAACCACTAGTGTTATTTAACTTGTTGGCCTGTTGGTCCCGTCGGCCCTATTGGCCCCTCTCTTCAAACCCGAATAATAAGAGTAAACTTAGGTTGTTCTATTCCGATCAAAAATAGGCGGTGGATATCTATTCTTCGAAAATGGAACATCCTATTTTGAAAAAAGGTTAAGGTTATTAAGGAAAACGTATTGCGTTTAAATCTAAATTTACGGCACTAGCTGAAGTTACATTGTTTGCTGTTGTAAAAGCAATTCTAATTTCATATTGTGTCGTTCCAGTTATAGCAGCAATATTAACATTAGTCGATGCAACTGGAAATCTTGAAGTTGTTGCTACAGTAATATTTCTTTGAACTGATCGCGTATCCATCAAGACACCGTTTCGATAAAGTCTTATTTGAAAAGTGAAATTTGAGTTAGCCATTGTTACAACGTCAATCGATATCGCATAGTCTACTTTTATGCTTTGGCCAGTAGTTGTTGGTACATTTAATATACCAATTGACGTTTCTGTACCATCTGTTGCGAGAATAACTGGACCTGCAACCTCTGTAAAAAATACTTGTGAACCTGCTCCTGTTGCTCCAGTTACTCCGGTTGGTCCTGTTGGCCCGGTAGGTCCCGTCGGTCCTGTTGGACCCGTTGCTCCTGTTGGGCCTGTTGGGCCTGTTGGGCCCGTTGCTCCTGTTGGGCCTGTTGGGCCTGTCGGTCCTGTTGGGCCCGTCGGTCCTGTTGGCCCCGTTGGGCCTGTTGGTCCTGTTGGGCCTGTTGGCCCGGTAGCTCCTGTTGGTCCTGTTGGCCCGGTAGCTCCTGTTGGTCCTGTTGGGCCTGTTGGCCCTGTTGGTCCTGTTGGACCCGTTGGTCCTGTTGGGCCTGTTGGCCCTGTTGGTCCTGTTGGGCCCGTTGCTCCTGTTGGGCCCGTCGGTCCTGTTGGTCCTGTTGGCCCCGTTGGTCCTGTTGGTCCCGTCGGTCCTGTTGGACCCGTTGCTCCTGTTGGTCCTGTTGGACCCGTTGCTCCTGTTGGGCCTGTCGGTCCTGTTGGGCCCGTCGGTCCTGTTGGACCCGTTGCTCCTGTTGGGCCTGTCGGTCCTGTTGGGCCCGTTG